>JAEETH010000082.1 GCA_016290215.1 Bacteroidales bacterium | reverse complement strand
CCGTTAGCATAAGTGATGTTATCAAGTAGGAAAGACAACATGTCGAATCGTCCACTTTCAATACGAATCGTATAGTCTAATGGTCCGATACCATTGTTTTCAGTTGAATTAATACCTTCAAGGCCATAAGGAACACTAACCGAGTTGATACCACGGCCAAAGCACAGGTTATGGTTGTTGCCAACGATACGTTGGGTGTAGCTGAAATTCATGTTCTCGAATTTCGTATCAGCACTGCAGAAGTACCTATCGTTATCATTATTATTGGGGATAAGCGTCACAGTGCTTGTGGAATTAACTGAAGGGGCTCCATTAGGATAATAACTGCTGTAAGTGGCAGGGCGAGCAAAGGCATTTACTTGTGTCGCACCAACCACAAAGTTACGCTCGTATGATACACCATTATCAAGATCATATTCGTAGTTTCGAGTGGTGATGTATGCTTGCGCCCACAAGGCAACAAAATCCACCTCCATGCCGTACTCGGAATCTGCTTCAAATACAAGCCTTTCTTCGGCGTTCACCGTGTATTGAGCAAAGGTCGCACCAGATGTGTTGTATGCTTTCTTCTCGTTGCCGTAAGCGTCATAAACCTTACCGCCTGAAATGCGTTCAATACGCCATTTGTAGAAGCCACGGTATTGGCTGATGTTGGACACGTTCTGTCCAAATGCATACACCACATCAACAATATCACTGTCGCCAAACTCGGCATGGGCTATGGCTCTTACCGTGGTGGTGGTGTTTACTTGGAAGGGGCCTTCGTATTGTTGCGTTGGATAACCGTCACCCCAATGCTCTGGGTCAGGCGCACTGCCATCGGTGGTGTAGTAGATGGTGCCTTCGCCCACTAACGAAATCGATACGGATAGTGGGTCGAAAACCAAACCACCATTAGGCGAGATGACCGGATTGTTGGGCTTGAAGATATAGGTAGCCGTTTTCAATGCGCTGGTAAGCTCAGGGTCTTCGTTATGTATGGCAATGGCTCGCAATATCGAATGTCCTGTATCAACAATGACGGTGGTGTCTGCGCCAATGAAATGAGGCGAAGCTGTCGTTGGAATGCTGCCGTCCAAAGTGTAGTAGACGGTGGTGGTGCCAGCATCTGGATTCGTTATCGTAACAACCTGCGATCCTGTACCTCTAATCACACCACCATCGGGGTTGAATCGTGGAGTACTCAGGTTGAAACCGTATGTGGCCGTTGTCACGGCACTGACCAAATCTGAATTGGTATTCCTTACGGCGACGGCTTTCAGCGTCGGATGGGTGATGTCCACTGTGACCGTACCACCATTGGCAACTATTTGCGTTGGATTGTTGCCTCCCGCATTCGTCGGGTCAGGCTCGCTCCCGTCGAGGGTATAATAGAGGGTGACATTGGGAGTCTCATCTGTAATCATAACGGATGCTGATGTACCCTCAAACATGTGACCGTTGGGGTAGTCGAAAACAGGATTCGAGGGGTGAGCATTGGCAACATAATTAATTGTCAAGTTGTCAATACCAGCATACATATCATTATTGGCATAGTTGAATAATCTGAAAACAATTCTTCCTCCGTTGTTGATGGCTTCGAACAATTCTGGATTAGTTGTTGGATTCAACAAGGCATGATGAATGTCAGTATTGGTTTCATTAAAAAACCTCACTTCGAAATCAGCTGAGTAAGCTTGGTTTTCATAATAACAACCCACACGAATGCAATTGTTATTGTTGGGGGTTACATTATATCTATAGTCGAACCCGATGGAGGCAACTTCAGGATATGCAGGCAGTACTATGATTGCATTGCCGAATCCATTGGAGCCATTGGCTCTAAACAACAAGAACTTATTGTTTTCTCCCATGTTAAAAACTTGTGGGTTCCACCAATCTCCATACTGGATTCCAGATGAAACAGAAGGACTATAAGTGGTGTTTTGACCTGAGATTTGCACGCAGTTGTTGCACCACTCATCGGGTATCGATCCCACATTGAAACTTTCAAAGGTCTCCGTGAAGATATCACGGTTGTTTCCAGATTGGGGGGTGTTCGGGTCATAGTCACCCATGCTTCCCCTCGGATTGAAGACAGGCCTCACTTGGAAGGGGTTGGGAATCGTGGTGTAGGGATATTTACCGCTTTCCCCTTCATAGTCGGGAACCAAGTGAACATATCCATTGGGTTCATCAGTAGCATCAAATTCACCGCTTTCTAAGGTTTTGTAGTAAACGAATTGGTTCTCAGGGGCATCTATGTTCACCATTGCGCCCGTAGCGTTGGCGCTGAAGGAGGTGGGGGCATCTTCGGTTTCGTTGGCGTTGGTCATGTTGCCAATTCCATTACCAAAATAGGTAATCTTCACGTCGACAGGGTTGAGGCTATGGACGGGTTGTGTTTCGTCTTTGTAGTAGCTCAAGCTGTGGGGCTCGCGGTCGTCAAGATAAACCACACGGCCATACACGCCAGAACCGCCACCCGGGTTGATAATGCCAGGAAGATAGGTCTCAATGGCATGGGGGGAGTCAACATAGTTGTCGCCATTCTTGTGTACCCAAGCTTCCACGCGGTCGTTGGTACTCACTTGGAATGGGCCAGTATAGGTTTGCTGTGCCCCACCATTCACTGTGTAATAAATCGTGCAACCTGAGGTGGGTGGTGTAATGATAGCGGGAGCCGTACTTCCGTTGCCAATGAAAGTAATGGTTGGTGGCGACAGATGGAAGTCGTGTGTATTGTCGTATATAAAGTCTGTCTCATCTGAGTAATACATTTGGCAAGTGATACCTTGAGCCACCGCTCTCACCGTGCAGTAGTCGGGAAGAGCCACAGTGCCCGACGTGGTCACTTCGTGAGTAGTCTGGTCTTCGGAACGCGTGGTGATGGCTTGTGCTGTCGCCGAAATTGTGGGGTCGGTTCCATCAAGGGTGTATAATATGCTCCAAGTATCGTTGAGGTCGGCGGGGCGCACCACGCTGAGGGTCACTGTTGAATTACTATAATTGGGAACAATAGTTGGCGCGATGGGAGGTACAACTAACGATTCTGTACCGAAAGTATACTCTTTCGGAGCGGAACTGTCAGATGCGGCACCGGCACTTTCCTGTATTACCGTTTTCACCTTAAACTTAATCGAAGTAAAAGCCTCATTAATTATAATAGGTGTACCATCATTTTCTTCATAATTATCATCAGGTTCTGCGCCGTTGATGGCGTATGAATACATCATCGTTGTGGAATATTGTCCTTTGCTGGTGGGCAACAGCACAAAGCTGTTGTCGGAGCAGGCCAACTTGGCCACAGTGGGAGGTTGGGGAGCGTAAGGCACCTGGGTGACAAGGGCAGACCAACCGAAGTCTCTCCAGTGGTAGTCGGAGACGAAGCGTACGGTCATGTAACTGTGTGAAGTTACACTAAAGATACGGCCACCCAAACCGAAGACAGAGACTTGTTGATTCGCGCCGTGGCTATAGGCATGGTAATCATTGCAGGTGTACACGCCAATAAGGTTGTTGGGGGAAATGTCGCCATCATAGAAATACAACATATCGTTGTTGATAAGCAACGAGTCGAACACAATCCTAATACCGTCAGACGAATTTTCCGGAACGAAGACCAAGGAGTAGTCCTCAAAGTGGTCGTACCACCCGTCATCGACATCGCTATCGGTGAAAGTAAAACCAGCGTTATTTACCACAATGGTTCCGTTCTGCATGTGAACGTGGGTATGGAAGGACAACACATCGCCATAAACCACTGTTTCGGGTTCATAGCGATTCTTGGCGTATGCACGCATGAAGTAAGTAGCATTTGGAGTAAGACCCGTCATTTCAACGGAGTAGTTGCCTTCACCCATACCGTTGATGGCACTACCGTCCGCATTATCAATAGTAAGATCGGTAGTAGAATCGGGGTACCTTCTGCTCCAGCAAACGCCTCGCTCAATGTTGGGGTCGTTGCCTTGGTCGGTCACACGGGCCACGCCCACAGCAGAATTGTTCTGGATGTGAATGACATTGAGGGTGACCACGGAAGGAATTTCAAAGGCAAGAGAAGTAAAACTCTTTTGGTTTCCGTAAACTGTTTGAACATTACCATTATTATATCTATAACTGGCATAAGCACGCACATAATAAGTCGTGGTGGGAGTAAGGTTCCCCATTTCAATGGTAAAATACCCCGTTTCATCACCACTGTCAAGGTGATTCCCAGCAATGGTAGGATTGTTGGCCGTGCCCCAGCAGATGCCTCGTTCGGTCAAAACCACATTATCATTGGGGGTGGTCACATTGCCACTACAAATTGCGGTAACGGCTGTGATATCTGTCAAATCACCCGTCGTTATAGTGGGGACATTTTGTGCCCACACCTTGCCTACAGAAGGTAGTAAAAACATCAATAAGGCAAACAATGCCAAAAAATTGGGAAAATGTTTTCGTTTCATTCTACTCGTTTTGTTTAAAAAAAAATCAATCAAAAAATGCCAAAATCACAGTACTTAAGGCAGGACATGGGATTGCTAAGATTTTGCCGCATAGCCATTCGTTTATTGGTTACTCGACTGAAGCCTCATCCTTTCTTCGAACACTCGGGAGTAGCATTGGAAAAAATCCACGCCAAGAGCATTAGAAATGAGCATGAGTTGTTGCGAGTCGATGGAGACCTTTTCGAAAATCTTGTTCACGGTGCGAATATTCACACTAATACGCTCGGCCAGCCATCGGTTAGTCCTGCCCTGACGCCGCAATTCTTCTCGGATGAGATTTCCTATGACAATGTTCGTTTCCACGCTTTATGGTTTTACTTTTTACGGGGCGCAAAAATAAAAAAGAGTAATCACACGCGCACAAGTATAGACAAATGGTTAACAAGCCTAAGACAAATAGTTAAACCGTTGGTTCAACAGACCAATTGTTTGTATAAAAAATAGATAGTTTGTTTTACGGGGGGGGGTACGGATTGTTTGGTAAAACAGACAAATTGTTTACCATCTCAAGCTTTCGTTCCCCGAAATTCCGAAGGGGTCATCCCGTATTTTGCCTTGAAGCTACGATTGAAAGAGACCGTATTAGAGAAGCCACTTGCCATGCACACTTGCTCTATGGTAAGCTCTGGCTTTTCGTTTAGGAGACGGACAGCGTGGTTGAGGCGCAACTCGCGCACCAAGGTAGTCATCCTCTCATAATCGCTCGCTTGGGAGAAAGCGGCACCAATGCGTTCCTTCGTCAGGCCGGTACGCTCGATGAGCGTCTGACGCTCAAAGTTAGGGTCAAGGAACAACTGCTCGCTTTCGATGAGATTACGAAGGAAGTCGAAAAGTTCGGCATCCGACAAAGTGGAAAGTGGCCGGGGAGCAAGCGTAGAATCGGCCTCTTTCCCCTTAAGTTCATCCTGATTCTTCATTAGGCTGTCATGAGCCGGCGCTTCCATATTCCTTTCAGCATCGGCTTCAAGGGAACGTTTCAGCTTGTAGTATTTGTCCTTATACTCAACGACATCGGTAATCTGTCGGGCGAGTATGCGGTTGCGCTTCCGGGTCTTGCGCGCTTGCCCGATAGCCATTATGGCAAACAAAAGGATTAGTAAACCTATGAATCCAATTACCGTGCGTGACTTTTCTGCATTGCGTGCGGTCTCACGTTGTCGCTCTATCTCACGCTGCTGCTCTTGGACTTGAAAACGGGCTGCATAAAGATAAGCCATGTCATGCATAAGGTTTTTGTGAATCTGTTCCTTAAGGTCAATATAATGGTGCATATTGAGGTTGGCATCGGCCAATCGGTTTTGCGCCTCGGCAACAACAGCACGCTTGATCAACACCTCTGCGTAATAGTCATTCAATGTATCGTTTCCCAAACTATGTTCCGTTTCGTCGTAAATAGCCATCATGCGGTCGTATTCTCCAAGCATCCCTAACGTCGGTGCTATCATCAAACGACCTGAAAGGCTTTGGCTGGCAAACGTTTGGTCATAGAGGGCAACGTACTTTTTAGCTTCAGCATTTTCATGAAGCGAAGCGTATGCCCTTGCCTTGTAAGCGTAGGCCTTGCCACGGTAGAAATCAATGTATTGGGGGCGCATTTCGTCTGAAGGTTCACGAGGGCTGCCATCATGAAAGTCGGCGGGGTGTTGCTCATAGTCACTGAGAAGATCCATCATACGTTGGGCGGTGGGTATCATTTCGAGGAACCGTCCTTCTTCAAGGCAGGCTTCCTCCTTGCGCTTCATGGCAATAATGGAGGCATCAAGATTGTTGAAGGTTTTGGCAAGGCCGTCAAGCTTATGAATGACGCTGTCAATTTTAGCAAAACCCTCTTCCTGTAGCCCAACGCTGACGAGAAGGCCTCCTATTTCAGCATCAACACGCAAGGCCTCCGTTTCCTCACCACGTTCACGATAAAGATTGCCTAACTCGGTTGCCCAGTGCAGACCCTGCAAATTGTCATTTTTCATCCTGCAAGCATTCAGCAAGACTTCAAGAACGGATTCCTTAAAGTCAACGTCAGCTTGCACCTCTTCTGTCAGCATCAGTCGCTCGGCGATCAGGATTGCGGAGTCATAACGCAAGGACTCAACCGCCCTGGAATAAACCATGGCGCGCAAAAAATCGGCATGTGTCTCCGTAAGGTTGCCCAACAATTCCGCAGTATCGATAATCTGCAAGGCCCGTTCCGGCTGTGTGCCGTAAATACTCAACGCCGCCTTTTCTGTATATAAGGTGTCAGACGATTGTGAGACTCTCGTCTTCTCGCCCATGCTTCCCTCTGTAGTTTTACCATTGCGCGAACAACCTACATGGATAAAAGCCAAAACAAAAATAATAATAATGAAGCTAAAGTTTTTCATATTGATTTAAAGTACAAAGGTAAAGAATTATTATTGACGAATAAGAGTTAGCTGCCCAAAACGGGCAATGTAGTGGAAAAAAAAGTCAAAACAAAAGGCACGAAAATACTCGGACTTCCACGTCCCAATTATATGAAATCCAGATTCATCTACACGCGTTTACATCAAAAATCAAATACAAGAATAAGAACGGTTTTCGGCATATTATTTTTCTGTAATTTTGCAGCCAAATCAAAACAAGGTATGATTCAAGCTACTGGCATACACAAATCCTACGGCAACCTCGAAGTGCTCAAAGGCATCGACCTTCACATCGCCAAGCGCGAGATTGTGAGCATCGTTGGGGCTTCGGGAGCGGGCAAGTCTACCCTACTCCACATCATCGGCACCTTGGACAAGGCCGACTGTGGACAACTGCGCATCGATGGCACCGAAGTCAACAAGCTGAACGACACTGAATTGGCCGCTTTCCGTAACCAAAAAATCGGCTTCGTCTTCCAGTTCCATCACCTGCTGCCTGAGTTCACCGCCATCGAAAACATCTGCATTCCTGCCTTCATTGGCGGCATGGGAAAAAAGGAAGCCACGGAAAGAGCCGAAAAATTGCTTGCCTATCTGAATCTGAGCGACAGAAAAGACCACAAGCCTTCGCAGCTCTCGGGTGGTGAGCAACAACGGGTGGCCGTAGCAAGAGCACTCATCAACCAGCCTGCCGTGGTGCTTGCCGACGAACCTTCGGGCAACCTTGATTCCAAGTCGGCGCAGGAACTGCACAAGCTCTTTTTCCGCCTCCGCGATGAAATGGGACAGACTTTCGTCATCGTCACCCACAACCCAGAGTTGGCAGCAATGTCGGATAGGACGATTACGATTAAGGATGGGAGGATTTAGTTGAGAGTTTAGAGTTTAGAGTTTGGAGTTTAGAGTTTGCAGTTGACAGTTATAGAGGTATGAAGTAGGAGGTATGAGGTTCGGAGTTGACACTTCGTGTCATTGCGAGGAACGAAGCAAATCGAAGATTCAACGGAGTTAATCCAGGAAATTAGTTTAGAGTTGAGAGTTGAGAGTTTAAAGATTAAAGTTGAAGAATTAACAAACAATAATAAAAACGTTTTTTCGTTAGGTTGATTAAAATATGAAGTTCATGAACAAGAGACTTTTCTTTACTATACTTTTTGGCGCATCGTTGTTGCTGAGTGCCAATGTTGTCATGGCCCAAGACGCCGAATCCTACGAATCGTTGATGAAGAAAGGCAACGACAAGTTTTCCGCCAAGGACTACATCAGTGCCAAGACCTATTTCGAAATGGCTTTGAAGCAAAAAAACAACGACCCGACGGCCAAAAAGAAATTGGACGAAACCGTAAAAAAAATCCAAGAAGACGGCGCCCGCCAGGAGGTGTTCTACGCTCATTTGGATGCCGGTGACCAATACTACAGCCAGCAGAAATACGAAGAAGCCTTGCGAGAATACGAATCGGCGTTGACGGTCTTCCCTCAAGACAAATATGTGGGCGGTCAGGCCGACGCAGTGCGTGCCATCCTCAAGGAGCGCCAAGACAAACAAGACGCTTTCGACACGGCCATGAGCCAAGGTGAGAGCCTTTTGGCAGAAGACAACTTCGATGCTGCCATCATGCAGTTTGAAACAGCGAGCAGCATCTTCCCCACCGACAAACTGCCCAAAGAGAAATTAGCTGAAGCCAAGCAGAAGAAACAACTCTACAACGAGAAAGTCACGCGCTTCGACAACCTCATGGAAGAAGCCCGACAGTTTGGGTTGAGAAAGAACTATGAGGCTGCCATCGGCAAGCTTGACCAAGCCTTGGAACTCTTCCCCAACGACATGGAAGCCAATGCCAAGCGCAACGAATACCAAGCCGCCAAAGGCATTGCCGACCAATACAACGGCATCATCGCCGTGGCCGACCAACTCTATGAAAACAAGTCCTACAAGGAGGCCAAAGCCCAATACCAAGGTGCCTTGGCAGTAGTGGCAGGCGATGCCTACGCCACCGACATGATTG
This sequence comes from Bacteroidales bacterium, assembly GCA_016290215.1. Taxonomy (GTDB): domain Bacteria; phylum Bacteroidota; class Bacteroidia; order Bacteroidales; family F082; genus Limimorpha. Next base: position 2,768 of record JAEETH010000082.1, on the reverse strand, counting down.
CCCGCCTCGACCAACTCATCGCCCAACAGGATGCCGAAGAAGCCGCACGCATCGCCGCCGAACAAGAAGCTGCGCGTTTGGCTGCCGAAGCCGAGGCTGCAAGGTTGGCCGCAGAAGCTGAAGCTGCCCGTATCGCTGCCGAACAAGAGGCTGCAAGGATTGCCGCCGAGCAGGAAGCCGCACGTCTGGCAGCTGAAGAGGCTGCACGTATCGCAGCCGAGGAAGAAGCCGCACGTTTGGCCGCCGAAGCCGAGGCTGCACGTATCGCTGCTGAAGAAGAAGCTGCACGTCAGGCTGCACTCGCTGCTGCCGAGGCCGAACGTCAAGCCACAATTAAAACCATGTTGGATGCCGCTGATGTCTTGTTCAGCCAACAGGATTATGCCAACGCTAAAGTGAAATACCAAGAGGTCGTTGCCTTCGACGAAGGCAACGCCGCTGCCACCGCTAAAATCAATGAAATCGACAGCATCTTAGCGCAAATGGCAGCCGAGTTGGAAGCCAACTACAACAAGGCCATGACTGCCGGTAACCAAGCCATGAGTGAAGAGAAATTTGCCGATGCCATCATGCAATATCAATCGGCTTTGGTTTTCAAACCTGAAGACCCCACTGCCACGACACAATTAGCCGCCGCCACGAAAGCCGAAAATGACCGCCTCGCCGCGTTGCGCAGCCAATACGACAAATTCGTCAAGGAAGGCGATGCCAACTTCAAGACCAACACCTTCGACAAAGCCATCGAAGCCTACACCAAAGCCGATGAACTTGGCTTGGAGACCTACCCCTCCGAGATGATTGCACGCATCAGCGAAATCATCGAGCAGAACAAACTCTATGAGTTGAACAGCGAGCCTTTGCTGCTAGCCGCTGGTGAAGCCAAGCGCTTCGATTTCAACAAGATTGAAGTGGCTGTACGTCGTTCCAACTACATCATCATCAAGGTGCGTAACCCGCATCCCGAGAAGACCTTCCCGATGATTGTCTCCTTCGGCGGTGAAGGTGGCAAAAATGGAGGTTTCGTGCTGCCTATCGCTGCCACAGAAGAAGAAAAGACCTTCATCTTCCGCATCGGCTCACAGTACAAGTGGTTCAGCGAAGACAACACCTGGATTGAAATCATCTCCGAGAACAACGAGGTGGAGATTGGGAAGTTGGAGGTTTCGAGGAGTAATTAAAGCACCTCTGTAGGAACTGCAATCGGCACTTCCGTCTGTCCATTACTCGAGCTTACCGAATAGACGCTGTCGACCACATACTTGGTCATGCCGCGCCATGGCAAGGTGCCGAGGTATTCCTTGTAGTGCAATTCGACCATCTTACCCGTGCAACGCTCCAACTGTTTGGCCACATTCTCGTCCTTCACAGAGAAATTGAACTCGTTTGACTGGATGGTATTGGTGGTGTTTTTCGAATTGTAGCCCGCCTGAATGAGCCTGCCTTCGTAGGTCTTAAAGACATAGCCCTTATAAACGAACAAGTTCAATTCTCCAGCCTTCACGCCGGTACCGAAAACGAAAAAGAACTTGAAGAAAATGAAAGCCGCAGCGGCCAACACAATGATGATGCTTAATGCCGTAAGGATCTTTTTTCCGATTCCTCTTTTGGGTTTTTCTGAATACTCTTCTTCCATAGTAATTATTATTTATTTTGTTTGTTCTTGTAAAAATCACAGATTGTCGTGATGCCACATTCCTCGCATTTCGGCTTGCGGGCGAGGCAGACGTAGCGTCCGTGCAGGATGAGCCAATGGTGCGCCTTCGAAATCACCGCTTGGGGCAAATGTGCCACGAGGGTCTTTTCTGTCTCCAACACATTCTTGGAGTTTTTGGTCAGGCCGATGCGGTTGGAGACACGAAACACATGCGTATCCACTGGCATGGCAGGTTGGTCGAAAGCCACAGCCATCATCACGTTAGCGGTTTTGCGGCCTACACCGGGCAATTTCTGCAAGTCATCAAGATTGTTCGGGACGATGCCGTCAAAGTCGCTCACGAGGGTCTGCGCCATACCCAACAGGTTCTTGGCCTTGTTGTTGGGATAGGAGATGCTTTTGATATAGCTGTAAATCTCCTCAACCGTAGAAGCAGCCATGTCCTGTGCCTTCGGAAAACGCTGAAACAAAGCAGGCGTAGTCATATTGACACGCTTGTCGGTGCATTGTGCGGACAAAATCACCGCCACCAACAGCTGATAAGGGTCATTGTAATGCAACTCCGACTCAGCTATGGGCATGTGCTCCTCAAAATAGGCTACAAAGGCGTCGTATTTCTGTTGGATTTTTGTCTGTTTCATAGCTTCTCATCACACTATGACTTGTGACAATGACTATGACCATCCCTCCCAGGGCGTGAGCTGTCATAGTCATAGTCAATGGTCATAGTAAAACTATATTATATCCCCTTGCTCGTCGACGAGAACGCCCCAACTCACGGCAGTCAACTCATCTTCGTCAAAGAAGAAATCTACCATGGCATCTTCGAAGGAAACGCGCAACTCTTCATCCTCGGTCTCCTCTTCCAACTCCTTGAAACCTTGCTTCTTCATCAGGTCGATGATTTCCTCTTTCGTGAGGTCGAACACCGGCTCACCATAAAGCGTTGCCTCAGTGTTTTCCGTTTCAAAGCAGGCCACCACCGACTTGGTCACACCTTCGAAATAGATGTTGGTCTCGAGTTCGTCGTATTCGTAAAAGATGGAGCGGTTGCCCGTCTCTTCCATGTCGCTCAACTCTTCGTAAAAGTCAGGCATCCCCAATGTCTTGACAG
>JAEETH010000147.1 GCA_016290215.1 Bacteroidales bacterium | reverse complement strand
AGAAAGCCAATGCCATCGGAGCAGCCCAGCAAAGCCCCTGCGTGGTGAACATCCACATCAACGACGCCTCGACCGAACCCACCGTGGAGCGCTCACTCTACCGCGACCTACTCGGCGAAAGCCTCGATCAGCTCTTCGACCGCAAGTACCGATGGATGAGGGACAGCCTCATGCCACGCTGCACCGATACGCGGCGCGACGCAAGGGGGAGCGGCACTGAGGACTTCTGCTTCGGCTATGCCGTGGCAAATCGCAAGATGCTGACCCTCGACACAGGCCACTGTGCTGCCGACGCAACAAAAATGGCCGACAAGGTGTCAGCCATGCTGTGCCATGTACCCGGGGTGGTGCTCGTCCTAGGTGACGATCCAATGCCGGAAGTCTTTGACGAAGTGGTGCGCAGCGGTGCTATGCGACGCGTGCATTTCGTCCTCGATGGCGCTGCTCGCTCAGGGCGTCGTGCAGAGACACTCGTTGCTCGGGGCCGCACAGCACAGCAATGCATGCTGCGCGCACTGCTCGAACCCACGTCGTTGCTACATGGGTACGAAATCAATGGGATGAGGGATGAAGAGCTAGTCTTGATGGAGCGATGCAAGGCGCTGCCTTGGTCAAGAATTTTCGAAGAATTTTGCCAAAGAGAATCGTGATTTTTCTTTTATCACGAATTTGAGAAATAAAGATTAATTTTGAGAAGCTATCCCTTGTCTGCGAATTCGAGAGGGGTCATCCCGGTGTGTTTCTTGAAATAACGGCCGAAATAAGCCTGGGAGGTGAAGTTGAGCATATCGCTGACCTGGGCAATCGTGTACTTGCGGCTTTTGATGAGCGTCTTCGCTTCAGCAATCACATAATTGTCGATGTGATCGCCGGCGTAGATGCCTGATGCCTTGTAGATAAGTTGCGAAAGGTACTTGGGCGTGATGCAAAGTTTGTCGGCATAGAATCCGATGTTGCGCTCGACAGTATAGTTCTTCTCGACGAGTTTGATGAAGCGATGGAAAATCTCCTCCTGTCGGGCGGTGGCGAGTTGCGAAGTGGCACCTGCCTCGGTCTGATAGGCTGAAAAGACCATAAAATACAAAGCCTGCAGGAAGCCCTGCACCGTGCGGCGCACGAAATGCACCTCGTCGCGCTTTCGCAATGAATTGCGAATCATCTTGTAGATGACATCGAACGCCTTGAACTGCGCTTCGCTCAGATGCGCCAAAGGATGAGTGACCAGTTCGCGACGGAATGCTGCCGCCTCAACACCCGTGAGCGGAGGCATATAGAAATTGTCGCTGCATGCAAGCAGGCAGAATCGAGCGTCGCGCGAGAACCTTTTAATCTCTCCTATATGTCCCGACTGGGCATATGCCACGTCCATGCGATGCATGATGCACGGCTGCGAATTGCACACCATCTCAATTTCTCCCTCGACACACAGGAACAGGCTGCTCTGACCGACCATCTTGGTGGTTTTCTGATGCATCTGAACCAGTTTGGGATTGTCGAAGTCGAGATCGACATCGAGGTTGTCGTTGATCATAAAGTCGGTGCCGATGGAGTCGAGCACTATTGTCTTGGCGAGGTCTTCAACACTGAAGTCGGTGATGGTCTTTTTGGGCGGCTGCTTGTACATGTTTTTTCTTAGGGATATCAAGAGATATTAAGGGACGATACTATCGGTTAGCAGGTATCGCGAGGAGGAATAGCGATGCAAAGATAGGGAAGATTTGGAAAAAGACCAAAAAAAATGACGGAATCTTTGCAAAAAAATGCGTAATTGGGGTGAAAAAGATGAAAAAGGGCAAAAAAAGATTTAGTTTTTCAGATGTTATTATGTGAAAAATTTGACCAAAGGTCGAAAGGGTTTTCCTTTTGGAACAAACTAAAAGGGGGCAAAAAGGAGAAAAATGCATTTTCCGTCCAAAAGTAAAAAATTGTGGTTTTTTGGGTGAAAAGACGATGAAAATTTTGCCTTATCTTTGCAGCGCCGAAAGGGAAATCATATCATAAAAATATATACACAACAACAAAAAACCAACCATCATGAACAGAAAGACCGCTAAACTTTCGTTTTCGTTGATGCTTGCAGGAGCCATGGCACTCGCCGCTCCTCAGGCTATGGCAGCGGGTGCAACGGCACCACAGTCACAATCGAATACCACCGGCATCAACGGCCAGGTACTGGATGAGTTCGACGAACCCATCGCTGGCGCTTCCGTCCTCGTCGAGGGTACCACCACCGGTGCAGTAACTGACTTCGACGGCAACTTCGAAATTCCTCAGGCCGCCCCCGGCGCAAAACTGC
>JAEETH010000146.1 GCA_016290215.1 Bacteroidales bacterium | reverse complement strand
TCAGCGGCGTGGTGGACGAGCGCACAGGTGCCGTCTCGGTCTGCGCCCGCTTCGACAACCCCAACGGGATGTTGCTTAGCGGCGGCACGGGCAAGGTCATTTTACCGACCTCGCTTCATAACGCCATTGTCATTCCACAAGAGGCCACCTACGACATTCAGGATAAAGTCTATGTAGTGAAAGTGGTCGAGGGCAAGGCGGTTGCCAGCATGATTCAGGTGGAATCCGCCACTGACGGGAAATCATACGTTGTGATTGATGGGCTGAAAGCCAGTGAGGTCATCATCGCCAAAGGTGCGGGGTTTGTGAAAGAGGGTACAACCATTAAAACGAATTGATTATGACCGTCAAAACATTTATAGACAGACCCTTACTCTCTATCGTCATCAGTGTGTTCATAGTGGCGTTGGGCGTGATTGCGCTCACTTCGCTGCCGGTGGAGAAATATCCCGACATCGCGCCGCCAGCCATCAATGTGTGGGCATCGTATCCGGGTGCGAGTGCGGAAACGGTGCAGAAGAGCGTGGTGACGCCCTTGGAGGAGGCCATCAACGGCGTGGAGGGCATGACTTACATGAAGTCGTCGGCGAGCAATGGTTCGGCGAGCGTCACGGTGTTTTTCGAGCAAGGTGCCAATGCCGACATGGCGGCGGTGAATGTGCAAAACCGCGTCATCCAAGCACAAGGGCAATTGCCTGCCGAGGTGCTGCAAATCGGTGTTTCCACCGAAAAACAGCAACCCGGACAGCTCCGTATCATTGCATTAGAAAGCCCTAACGGCACCTACGACGAGAACTTCCTGAGCAACTACTTCTACAATAACCTGCGACCTGCCATACTGCGCATCAACGGTGTGGGCAAGGTGGAGGTATGGGGTGCACCATACGCCCTGCGCATCTGGCTCAAACCCGATGTGATGGCACGTCATGGCCTCATGCCGAGCGACATCAGCGCGGTGCTGGCCGAGCAAAACATCGAGGCCTCAGTGGGTGCCTTGGGCGAGAACTCAGACAATGTGTTCCAATATGCGCTAAGGTACACGGGACGCAAAACCGAGATTCCCGAGTTTGAGGATCTGGTCATCACCTCACTCTCCACTGGCGAGGAACTACGACTGAAAGATGTGGCAGACATCGAGTTAGGGCAGTCAGACTATGCCTTCACCAACCGCATCAACGGGCATCCGGGCGTGATGGGCGCGGTGCATCAGGTGGCGGGTTCCAATGCCACCAAGATCAACCTCGAAATCGACAAACTCATCAGCGAGGTGGAACAGTCGCTGCCCAAGGACATCAAAATCGTCACCTTCGACAACACCAACGACTTCCTCTTTGCCTCCATCCGCGAAGTGGTGGTGACACTCATCATCGCCATTTTGTTGGTATTGGTGGTGGTCTTTTTCTTCCTTCAGGACTTCCGCGCCACGCTGATTCCCGCCATCGGCATCGTGGTGTCACTCATCGGTACCTTTGCCTTTATGAAGGTAGCAGGTTTTTCCGTCAATTTGCTGACGCTGTTTGCGTTGGTTCTAGTCATTGGAACCGTGGTGGACGATTCCATTGTGGTAGTAGAGGCAGTGAAGGCAAAGTTTGATTCAGGCTATAAATCGGCCTATAAAGCCTCTGTCGATGCCATGAAGGGGTTGGCTGTCACACTGTTCACCACGACCCTGGTGTTTATGGTGATCTTCATCCCTGTGTCGTTCATGGGCGGCACCACGGGCATTTTCTTCAAGCAATTCGGCCTGACGATGGCGGTGGCTGTGGGCATATCGTTCATCAATGCATTGACCTTGGCACCGGCGTTGTGTGCGTTGTTTTTAAAACCGTCTGCTGTAGAGACGTGCCATGGCGCGTCTCTACAATCGTGGATTCGTACCGCATACACAACGACATTCAACGCATTGTTAAAACATTACGCAGATATGGTGCATTGGCTGCTCGGTCTCAAATGGGTAGTAGCAGTCAGCGTTGCCGTCGCTGCTGTGCTGATGGTGGTGTTGTTCAAGATGGTTCCCACGGGCTTTGTCCCCAACGAGGACATGGGCAACCTGTTTGTGGAAATCAGCACGCCTTCAGGCTATACAATGGAAAAGACCCGGGAGGTGATGAACCGCGTGAGCGACCAGATACAGGAATTGCCTGCCGTCGAAGCTGTGGGCGGCGTGGTGGGTGTCGGCGCAGGCAGCAACGGTGCTTTCATTTATGTGCAGCTGAAGCCTTGGAAGCAGCGCAAGGGCTACGAGAACTCATCAACGGGTGTGATGGAGCAAATCAACGAGATATTAGCCGAGGAGC
>JAEETH010000024.1 GCA_016290215.1 Bacteroidales bacterium | reverse complement strand
CACATGGACATGGTTTGCGAGAAAAACAACGACAAGCAGCACGACGTTGAGAAAGACCCCATCGAGGCGGTTATCAAAGGCGAGTGGGTTCACGCCAACGGCACGACCCTCGGTGCCGACGACGGCATCGGCGTGGCAGCAGCCTTGGCCGTCATTGCCGACCCGAAAGTGGAACACGGTCCACTCGAGTGCATCTTCACCGTTGACGAAGAAACCGGTCTGACCGGTGCCATGAAACTCGACCCGAAGGACTTCACGGGCTGCATCCTCCTCAACCTCGACAGCGAGGACGAAGGCGAAATCTTCATCGGCTGCGCCGGCGGCATGGACACGATTATTAAGGTGTGGTACGAACTGGAACCTGCTCCGGAAGAGGCCACGGCATACCGCATCACGGTCAGCGGTCTGAAAGGTGGCCACAGCGGCGACGACATCAACAAGAATCTGGCCAATGCCAACAAACTCTTGACTCGCATACTCTGGCAAGCCACCACTTGGTTTGACCTCCAACTCTACGACTTCCAAGGCGGCAACCTGCGCAACGCCATCGCTCGCGAAGCCACGGCTGTGGCCTTCATCCCGAACGAGAGCGTGGGCGACTTCATGCACTATGTGAAGGACATGGAGAAGCACTTCAAGCAAGAGTATCAAGTGACCGAACCCGACCTGAAAGTCACGGCTGAAGTGGCTGAAGTACAGCCTGATGTGGTCATCGACGAAATGTCGCAGTTCAACCTGCTGAACGGCCTCTATGCCTGCCCGCACGGTGTCATCGCCATGTCGCAGACCATCCCGAACTTCGTGGAAACCTCGACCAACCTCGCCTCCTGCAAGAAGAAGGAAGGCTATTTCTTCATCCAGACCTCACAGCGCAGCTCCATCGAGTCGTCGAAGCAGGACATCGCCAACATGGTGGAAGCCGTGTGGAGCCTTGCCGACGCCGATGTGGAGCACACTGACGGCTATCCAGGCTGGGCACCCAACCCCAACAGCGCCATCTTGGACGTCGCAGTGAACTGCTACAAGAAACGCTTCAACAAGGATCCTAAAGTCAGAGCCATCCACGCTGGTTTGGAATGCGGCCTCATCGGCGACAAGATTCCGGGCATGGACATGATCAGCTTCGGTCCCACCCTGCGCGGTGTACACTCACCCGACGAACGTTGCGAAATCGCAACCGTTCAGATGTTCTGGGACTTCATGTGCGACATCTTGAAGAACGTGCCTGCGACTGCTGACATGCCTAAGCCAAAGAAAATGTCTACCGTAAATAAGGCAGCAGCAAAGAAAGCCCAAAAAGCAGCCAAGAAGGAGACCAAGAAAGCGACAGCTAAGAAAGCAACCGAAGAAAAGGCTGCTGACGAGAAGGCTACGCGCACAAAAGCACCTGAACATAAGTCTCAAGCCAAGAAAGCCGTTGGCAGCAAGAAGACTGCGTCTGTTCAGAAAGCCGCTGTCAGCAAAGCCACGGCCAAGCAGAGTGCGGCTAAGAAATCTCCGGCCAATAAGGCTGCAAAGAGATAAGGCTTTGCGCTAAACATGAAAAAAGTCCGTCAGACATCAACACTGGCGGACTTTTTGTTTTTACTTGTACAAATCCCCTGGCGTATAGACATCAAAAGGCGGCAACTGGGTCTTGTCAAGCTCATGATAGGTGCCGTCCACTTGAAGACGTTGCTTCTTCCAAATGTAATGCTTGCAGAACCACAGCAAGTCGTCGACAGTAAGCGGACCAGCCAATGCGATGCTATGGCCATACTCATCAAAACGACGTGCAAAAAAAGGATAGTCGAACTTCTCGAAGCGATTCACCAAGGCATCGGTGCCAAAGAAGCCTATTTTCCCGAAACTGATTTTCTTGTAGGGCACCAATCGGTCGGCCATGCCGTGATACATCATCGTCGGAGCTGGAGCATGGTTACGATATACTACAGGACCCTCATTGGAGAAGATGGCACCCGCATACGACACCACACCTGCCAACCGGAAATCCTCGGGCAAAATGTTGCTATTCAGAAAGCCGTTGCAAAGCGCATAATCCACATGCAAGGAGGTAATGGCACCCGCACTGGAGCCAATCATCACGATCCAATCCTTGTTCACCTTCAGCTCAGCGGCATGTTCGAGAAGGTAAACTAAGGCAGAAATGGCATCCTCCGTAGCCATATCAATGGCTATCTTAAGCGGTTCGGAATTGAAAACGCTCAAGTTTTTAGCGCCCTTGAGCCCTAAGCGGTAGTCGATGGAGGCCACCATAAAGCCTTCGTCGACTAATTGTTTGAAATAGGCCTTCTCCCAATCGCCATCACGATGTCCCCCGATAAAGCCGCCTCCGAAAACATAAACCATGCAAATCGTGCTGTCATGGACATGTTCGGGAGTGTAGAAATCAAGGTAAAGCTGCAGTGTGTCGCGCTCAGCAAACTGGTACGTCTTCATGTCCTGCGCAAAGGCGCTTTGGGTAGCAACCATTAACAGAAGCAACAGAAAAGATGTGAGTTTTTTCATCTTGTTAGAGTTTTAGCTTATGGCCTATGGCTTATGACTATGGCCAGTCTGTCGGTCAAAGCAGGCCATAGTCATCGGCCATCAACCATTGTTATTGATGTGTTTTATAGTATTCTTTCAGAAAATCAGGCAGGGAGCGCAAGGCGGCTTGTTCGCGCCATTGTTTCCTCACCTCTTGTGCAGGCACACCGAAGACGGCCTTGCCAGGCTCAATGTTCTTGTCGACAGCGGAAGTGGCCAAGACCACAGCCCCCGTACCGATTACAAGGTCTTTGTTGACACATACACGGCCCCAAAGGATAACATCGTCTTCGATGCGCGTCACGCCAGCGATGGCGGCATGGGCACCGATGAGGCAGTTGTGACCAATGTAGCTGTCGTGACCAATCTGGCAGTGGTTGTCGAGTTTGGTGCCACTCTCGATGATGGTGTCCGAGGTGACACCACGGTCGATGCTACACAGGGCGCCAATTTCCACATCGTCGGCAATGACCACACGGCCAAACGACTCGAACTTCTTGAAGCCTTCGTTGCGGCGTTGGAAATAATAGCCGTCAGCCCCGATGACGCTGCCCGAGTGGATGATGACGTTGTCGCCAATCACGCAGTGGTCGTAGATGGTCACGTTGGGATGGATGAGGCAATTCTTCCCGATGACGGTGTGATGGCCCACAAAAGTCCCAGGCATAATCAGCGACCCCTCGCCTATCGTCGCGCTGTCGCTGATGGGTTGCGTCTGCGGCTCGAAGGGACGAAAATGGCGCATGATACGCAAAAAAGCGTCAAAGGGATCGTCATGAAGAAGTAATGCTTTCCCTTCGGGACAAACCACCTCTTTATTAATAAGCACCACCGTAGCCGCCGAGTTAAGTGCTTTGGCATAGTATTTCGGATGGTCGACGAAGGTGATATCGCCTGCCTCCACCTTGTGGATTTCGTTCAGGCCCGTGATGGGGAAGTTGGCGGGGCCAACGTATTTGGCACCAATGAGTTCCGCAATAGTTTTAAGAGTCGTCTTTTGTATTTTCATCGGCTTATGAATTGATTGAATAACAATTATTTCACGCAAAAAACACTTATTATTTCACGCAGAATTCGCTGAAATGCAAAGCATTCAACGCAGTTAAAACGCAGAAGCCTGCCGGTGTCAAACATTGCGTCGCATTGCGATTCACATAGTTCTGCGCATTCTGCGTGTAATAAACTTCGCCTGCAAAAATACAAAAAAAGCGCAAAGTCAACAAACCTTGCACTTTTCTGTTTTATTTATCTCAAACCGAACGAATCCGAATCCTGCAGAAACACACCTTCGGATCTTTAGGATCCTTTCGGTTAGAGACGATTAAGCCTTCACGCGTTCGCAATATTCGCCCGTGCGGGTGTCGACGCGGATCATGTCGTCGGTGTTGATGAACAACGGCACGCGGACCATGGCACCGGTCTCGACGGTGGCTTCCTTCAGAGCGTTGGTGGCGGTGTTGCCCTTCTCACCAGGCTCGGTGTAGGTCACTTGCAGCACGGTCTTCACCGGCATTTCGGCGAAGAGGATGGTCTCGGTGCTGGCATCGACGATGACATCAACCACATCGTTTTCCTTCATGAACTTCACGCCCGTGATGTTGTCGCCAGCGATCGGGATTTGTTCGTAGGTCTCGGTGTGCATGAAGATGTAGTCTTCACCTTCCTTGTAGAGGTACTGATAGGGACGGTGTTCCACACGGACATCCTCCAGCTTCACGCCAATGTCGAAGCGCTTTTCAAGAACGTTGCCGCTCATCACATCCTTCAGTTTGATACGCATGATAGTGTTGCCCTTGCCAGGCTTAACATGTTGGAAGTCAATGCAGAAATAAATCTTTCCATCCAAACGGACGGCACTTCCAATCTTTACATCTTGACTTAACATAGGTATTTCAGATTTAAATATTTAAGATTCAAAGATTTAAAATTCAAAATTCAATTCCAAGGTAATGAAATGAAGGTGCAAAGGTAGTGGATTTCAGGGAAATGGCAAAGGATTTATGAAAAAAAGTGTTATTGTCTTAGCTAAATTTGGATTTTATCGTAGTTTTCAGAGTGAAATTTTGGATTTTATCGTAGTTTACGATATAAAAAATTGGATTTTATCGTACTTTATTATTGATATTTTCGGATTTTATCGTACTTTTGTAGCGTAAAAATCTTTATTTATCGTAGTTTAAATAGGATAATCGGATATGAATATACAAGACTTAGTAAAAGTTTTATCAGATCAAAAGGAAGAATTTCAGCGTTTTAGCAAGAGGAATCTATGCACTCGCATGGAAGAATCCCAGCTCTCATTGGATAGCAGATTAGCTCAAGTGGTCATTGGTGTACGAAGAAGTGGCAAGTCGACCCTATGCCTCAAATACTTCGCCGGCCGAAAAATCGCTCCAGCATACGTCAACTTTGACGACGACCGATTGGCCTCATTCAAAACTGCAGACCTTGACACCCTACTTGAAGCACTTTACAGGCTTTACGGAGATTTCCACTATCTTTTCATGGACGAAATCCAAAACGTGAAGCAATGGCACTTATTTGTCAACCGCCTGCTCAGGCAAGAAATCCACATTTTCCTTACGGGCAGCAACAGCAAACTGTTGAGTGGGGAATTGGCAACGCATCTTACGGGTCGTCACAATAAAGTGGAGTTGTATCCCTTCTCATTTTCAGAATATTGCGCCTTCCGCAATGTGGACACGACCTCTCTCTCGGTAAAAGGGCAAGCCTTGCGAAAAGCTGCTTTGACGGATTACCTAACCCAAGGGGGATTTCCTGAATTGCTGAACGAGAAAAACCGACGAAGCTATATCATGGCACTGTTGGACAATATCATCCGCAACGACATCGCAAAGCGTTTCAAGCTACGCCATGTTGACGTGCTATATCGCATGGCGGCCTACCTGATGGACAATTTTTGTCAAGAGTTTAAGGCCGATGAGATTGGCAAACTATTTGGCATCACCGACCACACGGCAGAGAACTATTTTCACTACCTGCAAGAGGCTTTTCTTCTTTTCAGTGTACGCAAGTTTTCCTTCAAAAGCAAAAGTCGCATCCGAAACGAAAAAGTGTATGTCGTTGATCCTGCTTTCATTTCGGAACGAAACGACACCTTTCAGACCGAAAACCTCGGTTGGCGGTTAGAGAACATCGTCTATATCGAGTTGCTTCGCCGCCACCGACCCAATTACGCTGATGTGTTCTACTTCAGGGAGAAAGACTATGAATGTGACTTCGTTGTTGCCCAAGCAGGCAGAGTCATCGAGTTGGTTCAAGTCTCATACGACATCAGCAGCCCTAAGACCCGCCGACGCGAATTGAATGGATTGCTAAAAGCCGCCAACAAACTGCATTGCAACAACCTGACTCTTGTCACCCTTGACAACCAAGAGGAGGTGGAACAAGATGGTTTCACCATCCGTATCGTTTCGGCAGCCAATTGGTTGATACCATAATAAAAAAACACCAGTCAGCTCCTTATATCAGAAAATTTCCTACTTTTACACCCAAATTCAAAACCCTATCAATATGAGAAAAACCAAACTTTTCCTGTTAGCCATGATTACCTGTTCAATCGTATCGTGCAACACACAAAAGCCTGAGACAGAGCCCAAAGGCAAAGACAAAATCGGGCCGCAAGAACTCACCCTGACTTCGGACATCATGACGCCCGAAGTGCTATGGGCCATGGGCCGCATCGGGGAGTACAGTCTCTCGCCCGACCACTCGCAAATCGTCTACAACGTGACCTACTACAGCGTGCCCGAAAACCGCAGCGGCTCCACCTTGTATATTATGAACGCCGACGGCTCGAACAACCACGTGCTGTCGGATTCCAACGTGAGCGAATACAGCCCGCAATGGCGCCCCGACGGCAAGAAAATCGGCTTCCTCGCCCCTAACGACGACGGCGTGATGCAACTTTGGGAAATCAACCCCGACGGCACGGGACGCCAATGCGTCTCCAACGAGGCCGACGACATCAACGGCTTCCTCTATTCGCCCGACTGCGCTCAAGTGCTGTTCACTAAGGAAGTGAAGCTGAAAGAGACCGTGGCCGACATCTATCCCGACCTCGACAAATCGTCGGGCCGCATCAACAACGACCTGATGTACCGTCACTGGGACCAATGGGTCGACACCTATGGCCATATCTTCGTGGGTAACTTCAGCAACGGCAAGATCGAAAACGCCTTCGACGCCATGAAGGGCGAGCAATGGGAAGCCCCCGTGCGCCCCTTCGGCGGCATGGAGCAGGTGCAGTGGCTGCCCGACGGACAGAGCTTCGTCTACTGCTGCCGCAAGAAGGTCGGCAAGGACTACGCCCTCTCCACTAACACCGACATCTACCAGTACATCATCCAAAGCGGCGAGTGCAAGAACCTCACCGAAGGCATGATGGGCTACGACCTCAACCCCGTCATCTCGCCCGACGGCCGCTACATGGCTTGGGAGAGCATGGAACGCGACGGCTATGAGAGCGACAAGCAACGCCTCTTCGTGATGGACCTCCTTCTCGGCGAGAAGACCGACTACTCGGCTAAGTTCGACCAATGCTGCACAGGTTTCAGCTGGGCCGACGACAGCAAAATGCTCTATTTCATCAGCGATGCTTACGCCACCGACCAGATTTACGCCCTCAACCTCGAGAACGGCGAAATCAAGAAGCTGACCACGGGCAAGCACAACTACATCTCCGTGCATTACAACGGCGAAAAACTAATTGCCGGTCGCCAGTCGATGAGCCACCCGACGGAGCTGTTCGCCGTCAGCCCCACCACAGGAGAAGCCGAACAGATCACGCATATCAACGACAACATCTTCGCCCAACTCACCATGGGTGAGGTCAAGGAGCGCTGGGTGAAGACCACCGACGGAAAAGACATGCTCGTTTGGGTCATCTACCCGCCTCACTTCGATGCCAACAAGCAATACCCTGCCCTGCTCTACTGCGAAGGCGGACCGCAGAGCACGGTGAGCCAGTTCTGGAGCTACCGCTGGAACTTCCAGATGATGGCTGCTAACGACTACATCGTCGTCGCCCCCAACCGTCGCGGCTTGCCCGGTTTCGGTCAGGAATGGCTTGAGGAAATCAGCGGCGACTATGGCGGGCAGTGCATGAAAGACTACCTCAGCGCCATCGACGAACTAAAGAAAGAGCCTTACATCGACGAGAATCGCCTTGGTGCCGTGGGTGCCAGCTTCGGCGGCTTCAGCGTGTACTGGCTGGCTGGTCACCACGAAGACCGCTTCAAGGCACTCATCGCCCACGACGGCATGTTTAACTTAGAGGCGCAATATCTTGAGACCGAGGAGATGTGGTTCGTCAACTGGGACCTCGGCGGCCCTTACTGGCAATGGAACGACGCCACCGTGCGCAAGACCTACGCCAACTCACCTCACCTTTTCGTCGACAAGTGGACCGCGCCCATCCTCGTCATCCACGGCGGCTTGGACTACCGCATCTGCTTCACGCAGGGCATGCAGGCCTACAACGCCGCCATCCTACGCGGCATCCCTGCCGAGTTCCTCTATTTCCCCGACGAGAACCACTGGGTGCTGAAACCGCAGAACGGCGTGCTTTGGCAACGCAGATTCTACAATTGGTTGGATAAATACCTGAAATAATGCGGAATTAGGAATGCAGAATTAGGAATGCGGAATTAGGAATGTGGAATTAGGAATGTGGAATTAGGAATGTGGAATTAGGAATGCGGAATTAGGAATGCGGAATGACTGCCTACGGTAGGTTCATTCCGCATTCTTAATTCATTATTCAGCATTCCTCTGCCTCACCACCTCAAAACAAACCACGCCCGTGGCCACCGAGACATTCAATGAATCGATGTCGCCAGGCATGGGAATCATCAGATGGTCGTCGAGGCGTTTCATGTAGGCAGGGCTGATGCCGTCTTCCTCCGAGCCCATCATCACGCAGAGCGGACCCGTGAGGTCGGATTTCCAAAGGCTTTCTTGCGCCTTTTCGGTGAAGCCCACCACACGCAGGCCGCTGGCCTTCAGGAAGTCGATGGCGTCCTTCAGGTTCTCCACACGGCACACGTTGATCAACGACAGGGCTCCTGCCGAGGTCTTCATCGCGTCCCCGTTGATAGAGGCCGAGCCATGGGCAGGGATGACGATGGCATCCACGCCGGCGGCATAGGCCGTGCGGGCGATGGCGCCGAAGTTGCGCACGTCGGTCACGCGGTCGAGCATCAGGACGAAGGGGTCGCGGCCGTCCTCGAAGATCATCTGGACGACCTTTTCAAGAGGCTGATATTCTATCGGACAGATGAAGGCCACCACGCCCTGGTGGTTCTTGCGCGTCAGGCGGTTCATCTTCTCGACGGGCACAAACTGCACCGGCACGCCATTGGCACGGCAGGTGTTGGCAATCTCTGCAATCTCGAGCGAGCGCGTGCCGCCTTGTATATAAACCTTCTCGATCTCTTTTTGGGAACGAATCAGTTCCAACACGGGGTGGATACCAAACACCATATTGTTCTTGTAGTTGTCTTCCATGGCCTTAAATTTTCGGCAAAAATAGGTATAATGTTGAAATCTACGATTCAACGAAGTCAATTGTTAGGTATTGAACTATTTAATTGTTGCAAAGTTACCGCCAACTCAACAATTCAACAAATCGAAGATTCAACAAAGTTAAATAAACAATTCAACAAATCGAAGATTCAACGTAGTTAATTCAACAAAATAATTACTTTTGCATCATCAAAACCATTATCGCTATGAAAAAGATACTTATTATCGCATTAGCCGCTCTATTTACGGGATTGCAATTGAGCGCGCAAATCACTTTGCCAGAGCCTCTTGCAGGCCATCCTTTGACCAAGGAATACATCACGCAAAACCTAGTCTATCCCGAATCTGACCTTGAGCAAGGCAACAGCGGCACCGTCGTCATCGGTTTTCACCTCGACGAGAAAGGCAATGCCACCCAACATACGGTGAAGTCAACTTTCAGCGAGGCTGCCTCCCCTATTGCCATGCACTTGGTCAAAACCATTCTCTGGAAACCCGCCTTGGACATCGGCATCCCCATGGAATATGACTACGAATACGAGGTCGACTTCAACGCCAAGAGCTACAAGCGCTATTGGAAACGTCACGAGCGCCTTACTGCACCGCTCACATTAGAAGCCGACACCTCGTATAACATCTACGAATACAAGCAGTTGAACGAAGTGGCCAAGCCCTACTTCGCCGACGGCAGCAACATGGGGAAATATATCGCCCACAACCTGAAATTCCCCGACGCAGCCAAAGAACGCGAGATTCAAGGCACTGTGAGGCTGAGCTTCGTGGTGGAGACCAACGGCAACGTGTCGAACATCGTCGTCATCAACTCGGTGGGCGGCGGCTGCGATAATGAGGCCATCCGACTCATCCAGGAGACGGTATGGATTCCTGCCGAAAAGAATGGGAAATATGTGCGCAGTCATAATATGCAGGACATTACGTTTAGCATTGGGAATAGGAATTTTCAGGACGGGAACAGCTATTAGTTGAGAGTTGTTCAGTTAGGAGTTGTTCAGTTAGGAGTTTGGAGGTATGAGGTGTGAGGTTTGATGAATGAGGAATGCGGAATGATGAATGCGGAATGTGGAATGCGGAATGAGGAATGTGGAATGCGGAATGAGGAATGCTGAATGCGAAATGCGGAATGAGGAACGATGAATGAGGAATGCGGAATTTTTAAATCTTTGAATTTTAAATCTTTGAATCTTGAAATCTAACAATTAAACATTTAAACCATCAACAAATGAAAAAAGTATTACTTAGCGCATTGGCATTTATGCTATGCATCGCAGCGTTTGCACAAGACGAACAGCCACAAGGTTGGACCCACAAAGGTAACATCGGCCTCAATATCGGGCAGAATTACTTCACCAACTGGGCTGCTGGTGGACAGAGCTCCATCACTGGACAGGCCATGTTCAACTACGAAATCCATTACCTAAAAAACAAGTTCAAATGGGACAACACGCTGAACACCGCCTTGGGTTACAGCATCTTCGACTTCAAGAAGAAGCCCGTCAAGATGGACGACAAGATTGAATTCACCTCGTTGGCCACATTGAAAGCCACCAAGCATCTCAACTATGGCGCTGAGTTGGCCTTCCGCTCACAATTCGCCAAAGGCTTTGACTATGCCACCGACTCGACCCATTACATTTCAAAGTTCCTTGCCCCTGCCTATGTCACCCTCGGCCTTGGTATCGAATGGGTCCCCAGCCCTCACTTTTCTCTTTACTTCTCGCCCATCACTGGCCGTATGACCATCGTCAATGACGACCATCTTGCCGAGATTGGGGCTTTTGGTGTCAATTCCCTGGACGCCAACGACACTATTCAACATGCCGTCAACAAAATCCGCTACGAGTTTGGTGCCCGCGCCGTGGCCAAGTTCCAGTATCCTTTGGCCAAGAACATCGATTTCAGCTCGAAACTTGAGCTCTTCTCCAACTACCTCAACCACCCCGAGCGCATCGATGTGGACTGGCAGAACATGCTCGTGCTGAAGGTGAACGACTGGCTCAACGCCAATCTCTCCACCCACCTCATCTATGACTACGACATTCCTTTCCCGGACGTCGAAAAAGGCTCCAAAGTCCAGTTCAAGGAAGTGCTGGCCATTGGATTTATGGTAAATTTGAAATAAAGAATGAAACGCATCGGCATCCTATCTGATACGCATTGCACCCTCATCCCACAGCTCTTCGACTTCTTCAAGGACGTCGACGAGCTGTGGCATGCGGGCGACATCGGCAACATTGAAACCGCCGATGCCTTGGCGCATTTCAAACCTTTGCGTGCCGTGCATGGCAACATCGACGATTTTATGGTGCGGATGCAATATCCAGAGGATTTGTTTTTCCACGTGGAAGACGTCAACGTCTACATGACCCACATCGGCGGCTATCCAGGCCATTACATGCCCGAGGTGAAACACATTTTGGAGGACAAAAAGCCAGACCTTTACATCTGCGGCCATTCGCATATCTTAAAGGTGATCTACGACAAAAAACTCAACCTGCTTCACGTCAACCCTGGTGCAGCGGGCAATTCGGGCTTTCACAAAAAAATAACGTTCATCCGAATGGTCATAGACGGGAAGACGTTCAAGGACATGGAAATCTTCGAACTCGACCGCTACAAGGTCATCTGAAAACGGAAAGGCCGGCTCCCCAATGGAAGTCGGCCTTCGTTTTACATTTCGGTTTCCTTAACGGATTCGGTCGGTGGCACGCACCTTATTAATATCCTTTTTCAAACCTGAAGTCGCCAAAAACATCAGCAGTAAAGCAACCAAAGGAAGGATAGCACCAAACCTAAAAGTAGGCTGAGCGATGGTAATGTCAACCGATTGTGCCATCTTGGGGATGATGAAATAAGAATAGCCAAGATAAGCGGCAACGCAGGCCACCATAACGATAATAGCGATGCGCGCTGTCTTCAGCAACTTCTGGAACTGGGCCAATTTAACTGCTCTGAACAAGCCCATGGCCAAATAACCACCCAAAACCATCGCGGTAATGGTCAAAATCAGGATGGGCAACGAGAAGGTCATACTGAACGGAGAGGCACCATTATCCCAATTGTCGGGAGAGGTGACACCGTAACCAAACAAGTCAAAAGTGTGAAAATCACCGTAGAAGCTGGCGAAAGGCAGAAAAAACAACAAGGCTAAAAACAGTGCCGAAAGGAAGTAGAAAACAGGTTGAAATCTTTGAGACATAATAATTCGTTTTTAAATTGCCGCAAAAATACGATTTTACCCCCAACATCTGCCCGAAAAACATAAAACGAGGGTAAAAAGTAAAGAAAAACAGCAAAAACAGCGTTTTTTTGCAACAAAAACTTGCCGTTCAGAAAAAAAACACTACTTTTGCAACACTTTTTCGATCCAAGCCTAAGTTTGGCTTCATAAAAAGAGTAATCCAACCAAATTACGTTACTATTTATCCTTTTCCTTCGGGAAATTTCACATCAATTATTTATGTACAACATTTTTGAACTCAATGAGAAGTCGTTGGACGACCTTAAAATCATTGCAACCGAAATGGGCATTGACGATGAAAACAGGGATCGCACCCAACTCATCTACGACATCATCGACCATCAGGTCGACCACCCCGACATCAAAAAAGCCCCTGTCAAACAAAAGAATAAAAAGCAAAAAAGCCCAAAAACAGATAAACCCGAGCCTCAAGCCGAGCCTATAGCGGAAACGCCTAAAGAAGATATAAAACCAGCGGAAACTCCTGTGAAAGAGCCCATTGCCCCTATCAAGGAAGAAAAAGAAAACCCCAACAACGACGAGCACCCAGCCAAGCGAGGCAGACGTCCGCGCATCACTAAAAACGGTGAAAGCAATGGCAGCGATTGGCAAAAAGACACGCTAACAGCTCCTGTCGAAGCACCCGTCTCCAAACAAGAGATGCCTGCCGAGCCTGCTCCTGTTGAGTCCATCGAGACAGCAGAAACCATGGCTAACGAAGCTACCGCCGAGCCTAAACCCTTTGCCGAAAAGCGTGAAAGCTTCAAGCAAAAACGCAAGCGCCTCCGCGAAAACAACGACATGACTCCCAAAGAAGTCCCTGCACCCGAAGAGGAAAAAGCCGTTGAAGAGACTACCGTGGCCATTGAAGAGCCTGCTGCTCCAAAAATCGAAAAGCAGGAAAAAACTGAGCGTTTCGAACAACGTCCCCGCCGCGACGACCTGCTGAGCCAATTCGACAGTACCGTAGTCGCTGAAGGCGTGTTAGAAATCATGCCCGAAGGCTTCGGTTTCCTCCGTTCGTCGGACTACAACTACCTGCCTTCCCCTGACGACATCTATGTGTCGCAGTCGCAAATCAAGTTGTTGGGCCTGAAGACCGGCGACACCATCAGAGGCGTCATCCGTCCGCCCAAGGCTGGCGAGAAGTTCTTCCCGCTCATCAAGACCGACCTCATCAACGGACGTAAGCCCGAGGAAGTGCGCGACCGCATCCCCTTCGACTACCTCACGCCCTTGTTCCCCAACGAAAAGTTCAACATCACGGGGCATAAAGGCTGCACCATCTCGACCCGCATCATGGACCTCTTCGCCCCTATCGGCAAAGGCCAACGTGGCTTGATTGTGGCTCAGCCCAAGACCGGTAAGACCGTCCTGCTGAAAGAGGTGGCCAACGCCATCGCCGCCAACCACCCCGAAGTGTACCTTATTATTTTGCTCATCGACGAGCGTCCAGAGGAAGTCACCGACATGCAGCGCAGCGTGAATGCAGAGGTCATCGCCTCCACCTTCGACGAGCCTGCATCAAAACATGTGCAGATTGCCAACATCGTCCTCGAAAAGGCCAAGCGCCTCACCGAATGTGGTCACGACGTGGTCATCCTACTCGACTCCATCACCCGTCTGGCACGCGCTTACAACACCGTTTCGCCTGCCTCGGGCAAGGTGCTCACTGGTGGCGTTGAAGCCAATGCCTTGCAGAAGCCCAAACGTTTCTTCGGTGCCGCCCGTAAGATCGAAAACGGTGGCTCGCTGACCATTTTGGCCACCGCTCTCATCGACACAGGTTCCAAGATGGATGAAGTCATTTTCGAAGAATTCAAGGGTACCGGCAACATGGAGCTGCAACTCGACCGTCGTTTGTCGAACAAGCGCATCTTCCCTGCCATCGACATCGTGGCTTCGGGCACGCGCCGCGACGACCTCTTGGTCGACGAGCGCACCTTAGCTCGTGTGTGGGCCTTGCGCAACCACTTCTCCGACATGACACCCGTCGAAGCCATGGAGTTCCTGAAAGACCGTGTGGCCAAGACCATCAACAACGAAGAATTCCTAATGACTTTGGATAAATAATGAAAAAAGCCCTTGCCTTTCTTGTTTTCTTTCTGTTAGCCGCACAGATGCCGGCCCAAGACATCGTCTTGCTCAACCGCATCAAAGCCGCCAACGGAAAGATACAATCCTTTGAGGCTGACGTAAAGAATACTATGGTCAAGCCGAAGACGACCAGAACGCAAGAAGGCAAGCTTTATTTCGTCAAGCCCAACGAATATGCCGCCTTGTTCACCAATGGCAAATACATGATTGTCAACGAGAAAAAAATCAAAATGGACATCGGCATGTTTCACGGGACCTTCAAACTGAAGGATGGGGGCATGATGCAATCGTTAAGCAGGATTTTCCTTTATGGCTTCCAAGGTCGCACACAAGATTTGGCTGATGAAAACGGCTACAACCTAACGACACATACCGAAGACGGTTGCCACATCATCACCGCAACCATAATAAAAAGGAAACTTTTTGGGATTGGCTACAAAACGGTTGTGTTCAAATACCACGCCGACAGTTTGTTGCTTAAGGAGATTGTATTGTACGACTATAGCGACAACCAAGACACCTACGTCATCTCAAATGTCATCTGTGATGTGCCGATAGATAAGGAAACGTTCCAGTTTTAATAAAGCACAATAATACAAAAATCGGCTGCCTATGATTCCAATCGAGGCAGCCGATTTCAGTATGGCACGGACAGAGATCTATGCGTACAACGCCTTTAGGTCGTCCGTCGTGAGGCCATTGAAGTCACCACTGCTCATGAAAGCACCAACGACATTATTTCGTTGGCCTTTTTCTAATAAGGCAATGAGCTCTGCCTTGTTGTGCACGACCTGCAAATCCTTGCGACCGAAACCTTCAACGATGCGCTCGTCAGGCATCAGTTCCAGCTTCTTGATGGCAACGGCATGTGGATCATAAAAGACGATGGCTCGGTCGGCTAATTTCAAGGCATCACGATAATGGTCGATAAAGACCTCGCTGAGGCTGCTGTAGGTGTGCAACTCAAAGACCGCAATCAGATGTTTTTCAGGGAACTGCTCACGCAAGGCCTTCACGCTGGCATTCACCTTCGAAGGCGCATGGGCGAAGTCGCGGAAAACGTAGTTGTCGCCATTGTCGAACAGCAACTCCAGACGTCTGGCTGCACCCTTAAACGAAGCAATAGCCTCATAAAACTGTTCGTCAGTCACGCCCAATTGCTTGCAAACCAACCGCGCCGCATTGATGTTCTTCATGTTGTGGCTGCCAAACACACCCACTTCCCTCCTACTGCCGTCAGGCAAAAGCAAGGTCGTCTTGATTCCCTCACTCTCAAAAGGATGCACGCCATAGCCAAAAGTCTGGCATTGTGCGCCCTGGGCAATCTTCTCGGCCTCCACGTCGGTTTGGTCATAAATCAAGCAACCGCCAGATTCAATGGTGCGGACAAAGATGCGGAACTGCTCCAGATAGTTGTCGAAGGTCGGAAACACATTGACATGGTCCCAGCCGATGCCGCTAATCACCGCAATATGAGGATGATAGTGATGGAACTTCGGCACACGGTCGATGGGCGAAGTAAGATATTCGTCGCCTTCCATGACCATGTATTTCGCCGTCTCGCTGAGACGCACCATCACATCAAAACCTGCCAATTGGGCGCCAACCATGAAATCAGTCTCAATGCCCACCTTTTGCAACACATGGAGAATCATCGAGGTGATGGTCGTCTTTCCATGGCTGCCGCCGATAACGATGCGGGTCTTGTCCTTGCTCTGCTCGTAGAGATATTCAGGATAAGAATACACCTTCAAACCAAGTTCCTGGGCACGCACCAGCTCAGGGTTGTCGATGCGGGCGTGCATACCGAGAATGACAGCGTCATAGGTATTGTCGAGTTTCTCGGGATACCAGCCCCACTGCGGCGGCAGGATGCCTTCCTTGGCAAGACGTGACTTGGATGGCTCAAAAATCTCATCATCTGAACCCGTGACTTCGTAACCCTTGCGGTGCAAGGCAATGGCGAGGTTGTGCATGGCACTGCCGCCAATGGCAATAAAATGGACCTTTTTCATCGTTGTGTGTTTCTCACTAAGATTTATATATGATAAAACGGGCATTTCGACAGGCTCAATGACCCTCGACTTTTACATAAAGCAAAGGTCCCTGAGCCTGTCGAAGGGCCGTATTATTTCAAAAAGCTGTATTCTTTACCGTATTTGAGATGTTGCGCCACAAAATCAGAAGGATATTCAATCTTGTAGTCAACGACATTGCCGTTCTCCACAACGGGGACGATTTCAGGATTGATAAAGCCACCGTAGGGTTTCAGGCCAAGGGCATTGTAACGTTCCAAGACTTCTTTGTGCAGGTCTTGGTCGACTTTGACGGCATATTTTTCCACCAAAGCCTTGCCAGCAGCATAGTCGCCTTCACTCTTGATGCGCTGCACCTCGGCAAGCAACTCGCCAAAGAGTTTGCGCAACGCCTCAAAATCGTTGATGACGAAGTAGGTCTTTCCGTTTTCCACCTTCTTTTCAATGACGTTGGCATCCTTGCCGTGTTCATAGCACCACTCGGAAACGAGCTTGCGGTTCTGCATGTGGGCTTCGGTGATGTCCTTACCAAGCTCGACACGAGCCAGCTGCGACATCATGCCGTTGCGGATATAGGCGCAATACTCGGACTTATACGCATCAGCATCAGGCATCACGCCCAACTCCACCATCTTCGGGTCGGCCGTGTAATACAAGCCAAAGAGGTCGGCGCGGGCTTCTTCCAAGGTAGAGCTGAACTCCTTCAAGGCACCAGGCTGCGTGCCAGGCAACAACTTACCCGAGCCATGGCCCAGACACTCATGCAAGTTGGTGTGAACCACATCGGCATCGGAACCGTATTTCTTGCAGAGGGCGACTTCATCCTGCGAGTAGGCAAACTCGGCCAAAGCACTTCTCGGGCATTCGTCGGCGGCCTTGTCGTAGGCTTCCATCAAGTTGGTGATGGTCACCGACTTGGAGCCATAATCCTTACGAATCCAGTCGGCGTTGGGCAGGTTGATGCCAATCGGAGGCGAGGGGAAGCAGTCGCCGCCCAAGGTGGTGACGATGATGCTCTTTGCCGACACGCCTTTGCACTCCTCTTTCTTGAAGCGCGGGTCAACGGGTGAGTTGTCCTCAAACCACTGTGCATTCTCGCTGATGATATTGGAGCGAACGGTGGCCTCAATATCCTTATAGTCAACGATGGCCTCCCAAGTGGCCTTCAAGCCCATCGGGTCACCATAGTCCTCAATAAAACCGTTCACATAGTCGATATGGGAGAGGGAATCCTGCACCCAAGCGATGTTGTATTCGTCCCAAGTCTTCAGGTCGCCAGTGGTGTAATAGTCGATAAGTTTCTGAGTATAATTGCGTTGGCTTTCGTTCTCAGCCACCTCCTTGGCCTTTTCCAACCAGACGATGATGGCTTTGATGGCATCCCCATACAAGCCGTCAGCCTTATAAACATCTTCATACAGTTTCCCGTCTTTCTTCACCAACTTGGAGTTCAAGCCATAGGAAATCGGTGTGGCATCGTTGGGCACGCGCATCTTATTGTAGAAAGCTTCCACTTCAGCTTTTTTGATGTCGCCTTCATAGAAGTTCACCGCCGAATTGGCGATGATGTCGTCCTCGCTGCTACGGCGCTTCTTATACAGGTCACGGTCGAAGATGACAGGCGTGAGGAAAGCGATGAAGTCCTCGACAGTCTCACCTTCGTTGAGCGGCAACAAATTAGCGTCGCTGCCTTTCACCAAGTCGGCAAAATAGGCCTCGCTGATTTCGGGGAAGAACTTATCCTCAGCATAATGGTGATGAATGCCATTGCTGAAAAACACACGCTTGGCATAGACCACAAAATTTTGGAAAGCAGCACTCTCACGGTCGCCTTGATACGAGTTCAGCACAGCCTCGATGGTCTTACGGACTTTCAAGTTGTACTTGAAGTTCTGGTCGAAGAGGATGTCGCGGCCACACTTGGCGGCTTCACCCAAATAGTAGACATAGCTTTTCTGTTGCAGCGTCAGCTGGTCCCAATCGGGGACTTGGTAACGCATGATTCTCAAGTCGGCGAACTCGTCCACCAAGTACTTGAATTCCTCTTTGGGCTGAGGTTGTTGTTCGACAACTTCCTCCTGCTTCGGTGCGCAGCCCACAAGAGCGGCAGCCATTCCCATGCAAATCATCAGTTTTTTCATTTTATCAGTTGTTTAATATAGTTTTCAGCATTTTTTTTGACTTCGGGACTTCGGGGTGGCCCTTCGACAAGCTCAGGGACCTTGTCCCGTAGCCTCGCGTCCTCAAGTCTCGCGTCCAAAAACAAAGAAGGGTAAGCTACTCATATCGCACCGCTACAACCTCCTACCCTTGCTACATTCCTGTCCTGGGGGATTTCAGAGGGAGCTGGTCGTATAAGACTTACCCGTTGCAAAAGTACGGACTTTTCTTGGATTGGCAAGCAAAAACCGAAATTTTTTACTCGTGGCCGTAGCTCGACCCGTCGAAGCAATGCGTGCAAAGCTCACACTTGGACAGGCCTATGGCATTCACTACGCTTTCCAAGGTATTGAATTTCAATGTATCCACGCCGACATGCTTGCGTAACATCTCAACGAGGTTGGCATATTCCTGGCTTGTAGGGTCACAATATTTCTCAATGTTTCGGTTGTCGTCGCCCTCCATCTCCTTGATGCAACGACGCGTGATGAGCTCCAAAACATTCTTTGACGCGGAGAAATTAAGGAAGGGACAGCCGAACAGCAAGGGCGGGCAGCTGATGCGCACATGCACCTCCTTGGCACCGTAATCATAGAGCATCTTCACGTTGTCGCGCAACTGGGTGCCACGCACGATAGAGTCATCGCAAAACGCCACTTTCTTCCCTTCCAACAAGGCACGGTTGGGAATCAGCTTCATCTTGGCCACATGTTCGCGTTGGGTCTGGTTGACCGGCATGAAACTCCTCGACCAAGTAGGTGTGTACTTCACCACGCCGCGCAAATAGGGCGTCATCCGCACATTGGAATAGCCCAAGGCCATGCCGATGCCGGAGTCGGGGATGGCCGACACATAGTCGATGTCGGTGTGATCGTATTTACCCATCTCGCGGCCTTCGTTGTAACGCGCCTCTTCCACGTTGATGCCTTCATAGTCGGCTGCCGGATAACCGTAATAAATCCAAAGGAAGGAACAAACCTGTTTCTTCGGGCTGGGCGGCAACAGCTGCTGCACACCGTCGAGCGTCACTTTGACGATTTCGCCGGGACCGACATTGTAGCACGTCGAATAGTCGAGGTTGATGTAGCTATGGCTTTCGGAAGCCACCACATAACCCGACTCGCCCTTGCCCACCACGATAGGCGTGCGGCCGTAATAGTCGCGGGCAGCGATAATGCCGTCAGAAGTCATGATAATCATCGAGCTGGAGCCCTTTATCTTATCATATACGTTCTTGATGCCATCGACAAAATCCTCGCCTTGGGTGATGAGCAAAGCCATCAACTCGGTGGGGTTGGTCGCGCCCGAACTCAACTCAGCAAAATGCTGGCGTTGGTCCAAGCAATGGTCGACGAGCTCGTCCAAGTTGTTGATTTTAGCCACCGTGCAAATGGCGAACTTGCCCAAGTGCGAGTTGACCACGATAGGTTGGGCATCCGTGTCGCTGATGACGCCGATGCCGATGTTACCCACAAACTTGCTCAGCTCGTCGCAGAACTTCGTGCGGAAATACGAGTTCTCGATGTCGTGGATTGAACGATGAAACAAGTCACCGTCGTAAGTCACCATACCAGCGCGTTTGGTGCCGAGATGGGAATGATAATCAATGCCATAGAACAAATCCTTGACGCAAGGATGTTTTGAAACCGTGCCGAAAAAGCCGCCCATTGTAATTATATTAATAAGGTGTATAAACAAAAAACCATCCACGGGTAGTACCCTGTAGATGGACTGCAAAAGTAGGAAAAAAAAGCTTATTGCAACAAAAAAAAATCATTATTTGGCTGTCAGCTGTCAGCAATCAGCCGTCAGCAGTTTGGCATCAAGCTGATTGCTGACAGCTGACGGCTGGTAGCCAAACAAATCAAAATTTAAAGATTCAACATTCAACATTCCTCATTCAACAATTCAACAGTTAAACAATCAACAATTCAACGAAGTTAATATGTAAGCTATTAGCCATAAGCTGTAAGCTATTAGCTCAGCATCAACCAAGCTTATAGCTTACGGCTTAAAGCTTAAAGCCAACAATTCAACAATTCAACACCCAACAATTCAACAATTTTATCTATTTTTGCCGAAATTTTTTGCAAGTCAATGATACTCAAACTCTATCCAACCAATCCCAATCCCCGTTACGTCAAGATGATTTTGGAATGCTTGGCCGACGGCGGCACGATCATCTTCCCTACCGACACGCTTTACGGTCTTGGGGGCTGTATCAACAACCCACGCACCTTTGAGCGCATCTGCCAAATCAAGGGCATCAAGAAGGAGAAGGCCAACTTCTCATTCATCTTCCACGACCTCAGCATGTTGAGCGAATTCACCAAACCCATCAACAACGACGTCTTCAAGATGATGAAACGCAACCTGCCTGGAGCGTTCACCTTCATCCTTGAAGCCAACAACAACATTCCCCGCATCTTCCAAAGCAAGAAGAAGACCATCGGCATCCGCATTCCCGACCAGCCCATCATCACCAACATCGTCAGGGAGTTCGGCTCGCCCATCATGACCACTTCGTTGGCCGATGAGGAAGACGAAATCAACCCCTACCTCACTGACCCTGAGGAAATCTACGACCGTTACAAGGACTTGGTGGACATCGTCATCGATGGCGGAGCGGGTGAGAACGAAGAAAGCACGGTAGTAGATTGCACTGATAATGAAATCGTTATCATCCGTCAAGGCAAAGGTTTGCTCGACGAATGAAAAAAATTTGTTCTCAAAAGGCTATCATAACGAAAAAAGCAGTACTTTTGCACCCGCATTCCGCAAAAGCGGGAAGGTTGACTCGGTAGCTCAGCAGGTAGAGCACAACACTTTTAATGTTGGGGTCCTGGGTTCGAGCCCCAGCCGGGTCACCAATTTCAAAATAGGCCTAATTGATTTTCCAATCAGTTAGGTCTTTTTCATACCCCAAAACCACCTGATTTGCCAGCCACAAGTCACATGCTCAGCCTATTGGTCAACTCATGCACATCGTGAATCTTCTGAAACACCTCCAGCATATCAGGTTGTTTCTCAAAGTTCACTTCGATAAAATGCTCAAACGTCTCGCCTAAGTGCTCCACTGCCCATGATTTACCCACTTGACGTGCACCTCTAAGCAATAATGGTTTGTGAACGCCGCTGTTCTTCCATACCAAAAGCAAAGCGTCTATTGGTCGTTCTATATTCATTTCAAAAGATTTAATCGATATTTTCGCTGGCAATGATACACTTTCTGACAAAACCGAGACGAAAAATTGCCACTTTTTTGATAAAACCGAGACGAATAATCACCCAATATCCGACAAAACCGAGAGGAATCCTTATCAGATTGTACCAGCTATAGAAAGCAGACACGGAAAAATAATTCAAACAGTCACATCTTTGGCCTTTTCTAATAAGAAGACGGGCAGTTTTAGTTTACATATTGGACGCGAGACTACGAGACGCGAGACGCGAGACAATTTGTTTTGTCCCGTGTCCCGAAGTCCCGTGTCCCGCGTCAAAAAACATGTAGTTTAATTTTGATTAGTTACTTAGCAAAAAATACATTACCTTTGCGCCCCAAACATTACCACCCAATGATTGACTTACTGAAAGACCTGAACGAGCCTCAGCGTGAGGCCGTCACCACCATAGAAGGCCCCGTGATGGTGATTGCGGGCGCCGGCTCGGGCAAGACCCGCGCCCTCACCTACCGCGTCGCTTACATGATCCAAGAAGGCATCGACCCCTTCAGCATCATGGCCCTCACCTTCACCAACAAGGCCGCCCGCGAGATGAAGGAACGTATCATGCAACTCGTCAACGCCAGCGACGCCCGCAACGTGTGGATGGGCACCTTCCACTCCATCTTCGCCCGCATCCTGCGCATCGAGGCGGAAAAGATCGGCTTCACACCCAACTTCTCCATCTACGACACCGACGACTCGAAGGCCCTCATCACCCAAATCCTCAAAGACCTCAACATCGACACCAAGGTCTACCCGCCCAAGCAGGTGCTGTCGCGCATCTCGTCGGCCAAGTCGAGCCTCTACTCGCCCGAAGACTATGCCAACGATGCCGATATCCAGGAAGCCGACCGCAAGTCGAACAAGCCCCTCATCGCACAGCTGTTCAAGCTCTACAATGAACGCCTACACCGCGCCAACGCCATGGACTTCGACGACATCCTCTATTTCACCAACATCCTGCTCCGCGACAACCCCGACGTGCTCTACAAATACCAAAACCACTTCAAGTTCATCCTCGTCGACGAGTACCAAGACACCAACTACGCCCAATACCTCATCGTGAAGCGCATCGCCGCCCTATTTGAGAACCTCTGCGTGGTAGGTGACGACGCCCAAAGCATCTACGCCTTCCGTGGCGCCAACATACAGAACATCCTCAACTTCAAGAACGACTACCCCGACTACAAACTCATCCGCCTGGAACAAAACTACCGCTCCACCCAAAACATCGTCAACGCGTCGAACAGCGTCATCGCCCACAACAAAGACCAAATCAAGAAAAAGGTGTGGAGCGACAAAGAGAAAGGCGAACTCATCGGCCTCATCCACGCCAACAGCGACACCGAGGAAGGCACCATGGTGGCCAACAGCATCTTCGGCTACAAGATGACACGCCACCTCGCCAACAAGGACTTCGCCATCCTCTACCGCACTAACGCCCAAAGCCGCTCCATGGAGGAAGCCCTCCGCAAACAGAATATACCTTATATAATATATGGGGGTCTCTCCTTCTACGACCGAAAGGAAATCAAAGACCTCTTGGCCTACTTCCGCGTCGTCATCAACCCCGAGGACGAGCAAGCCCTGCTCCGTATCATCAACTACCCCGCACGTGGCATCGGCAAAACCAGCATCGAGCGCATGATGGTGACCGCCAACGAACAACGCACCAGCATCTGGAAATGCATGGAGAACGACATCTACCCGAAAGACTTCAATATGGGCACCCTCAACCGCTTCCGCGACTTCATGGTGATGATCAAGAGTTTCCAGAGCCTGCAAGAAAAGATGAACGCCTTCGAGTTGGCAAAGCACATCACCAACACCATCGGGCTCATCAAGGTGTTGAAGGAAGACGACAGCCCCGAAGGCGTGGCAAGGGTAGAAAACGTGGAGGAACTGCTCAACGCCATCATGGAGTTCAGCGACCGACAGGTGGACGAGACCACCGGCGAGACCGCCCGCGTCGACTTAGTGCAGTTCATGGAAGACGTGGCCCTGCTCACCGACCGCGAAATGAAAAAGGATGACGACGGCGACTGCGTCAGCCTGATGACCATACACAGCGCAAAGGGCTTGGAGTTCCCCTACGTCTACGTCGTGGGCATGGAGGAGAACCTCTTCCCCGGCATTCTCAGCCTCAGCACGCGCGAAGAATTAGAAGAGGAACGCCGCCTGTTCTACGTGGCCATCACCCGAGCCATGACCAAGCTTACCCTAAGCTATGCCGAGCAACGCTACCGTTACGGCAACCTCACCCTCAGCGAGCGTTCGCGTTTCGTCGACGAAATCGACCCTACGCTCATTGAACAGACACAAAAAGCCACATTCAGAGGCACTTCGCCCATGGGCGGAAAGCCTTTCAGTCGTTTCAGCGAGCCGCAACAACACGGCTTCCGCAAGTTGGAAAACACGCCTACAACAAGGCCAACAGAAATCCAAACCACTGTGCCTCAAAACTTTGAACCCTCCAACCCTGACCTCTTGCAGGAAGGGATGCGGGTGATGCACCAAAAATTCGGTGCAGGCACCGTGCTCAGCATCGATGGGGCTGGGGCCAACAAGAAAGCTTCGGTTCGTTTCGACGCCGCCGGCGTGAAAATGCTGATGTTGAAATTTGCCAAGTTGAAAATTCTGCCATGAAAAAAAAATGAAAAAAAATCGCATTTTTTTGGAAAAAAATGTTCTGCGTATGATTTAATTTTCTATTTTTGCTGCGGTTCTTATTGTAAAAAGTGAACCTCAATATGGTTCACAAAAACATAACATCTTGATTAACAAATAGTAAACAAATAAATCTTTAATTATTAACTAAATTCATCAAGCTATGAAAAAATTAGTATTAACGATGGCATCTTTAGTGATGCTCGCATCCATGGCGTTTGCACAGGAGACTCCTATGTTGCCTGAGAGCCATGGACTAACTGACAACCAACCCGCTTGGGGTGGCAGCCAAACTTTCAGCCTTGCCCAAGGCTGGAACTGGTGGTCGACCTACATCAATGTCAGCGGCCAAGATGGTCTTGACGCTTTGACCAACATGTTAGGAACAAGTGCAACTGCCATTAGAACCGCTGGTCCTTTCTACCTCTATGCAGATGGAGAATGGAGCGGTACCTTAAACGCTATTGAGAACGAACAAATGTATGCCATACAAATGGCAGAAGCGGCCGAGGTCACTTTAAGAGGTTCTCGTACCGCAACCGACCAAACGGTCATTTCTCTTTCGAATGGATGGAACTGGATGGGTTATCCTGTAGCTATTGAGTTACCAATTAACGATGCTCTTGCTAACTACACCAGCCCAGTAAACGATGAAATCTTCAAGACCAATGGCCCATTTGCCACATACGATGAAGAACTTGGTTGGAATGGCACTTTGCTCACCCTGACTCCTGGTTTGGGTTACAAACTGAAAAGATCGGGTGAAGGTACCGTTGATTTTACCTACAATACTGTAACAGCCAAAGGCAGAGAGTTGGTTACATCTACCATTATGCCTACCGAATGGCAACCTCAAATGGCCTCCAATCCTGACAACATGAACATGATTGCAGTGGTCAGCTTGGATAATGAAGAGCTTCGTAGTGAGAATGTTGAAATCGGTGTGTTCAATGGCGAGACCTGCCGTGGTGCCGTGCGTCCCATCTATGTTGAAGGTTTGGATCAATATTTAGTCTTCTTGACCATGTATGGTGAAACTAACGAGCCTTTCAGCTTCCGTATGCTCGATGAATCAGGTAATGTTTACGAATCAAACGAGTCTTCCGTTAGCTTCAAAGCTGATGCTGTGATCGGCAAGTTGCGTTCACCCTTCGCTCTGAACTTCAGCAGCAAGAACAGCTTCGCTGGCGCTTTGAATCTCTTCCCGAACCCCGTCAACCGTGGCGAAATGGTCAACATGACCCTTCCCGCCGAAGGCACTGTTGAAGTCATCAACGTGTTGGGCAGCACCATGAAGCGCGTCCGCATGGCCGAAGGTTCACAACTCGCCGCTGACATGGCTCCTGGCATCTATACCATCAAGGTGACCGACGCCGAAGGCAATGTTTATGTTGACAAGCTTATCGTGAAATAATTAAAATAGAAAGTATAATCTTAAAAATCGAGAACAATGAAAAAAAGTTTATTTACCTTATTGGCATTGGTGCTTTTCGGAACAACTGCTTTTGCTCAAGCTTGGCCAGACGATCCTAACTCATACTTTCAAGGCCAATTCTATGGACCATTTTATGAGAATAATGCCAGTATTATTGCTGTGATTTCTATTGAAGGTGTCCTTCAAGATAATCCAAACCTTGAATTAGGTGTATGGAATGATGTTGAAGGAGTTATCTGTGGTGGCCATACCGCTGGATATTTTGCAACCTATCCAAATTATCCTGAATATTGGGTAACATTCTATGGCTATGGCCCTGGCGATCCCGAAGGACATGAACAAAGCATTATGAGCTTTATGATTTATGACCATGAGAGTGGACAAGTACTTGAGAATTATGTATGTTCTTACACGGTTCCATTCGTAACAAATAATGTGGATGGTACTGCAAGAAATCCTATCGTTCTTGACTTCATCGCCCCCAAAGACATGGTCTTTGAAGGTCTTGAAGACGACCAATGGTCCAACGCAGCTAACTGGACTGCTGATGGTGAACCGGTTGGAAGACTTCCTCAAGCTGTCGAAAACGTGACCATCGCTGCCAACTGCGTCGCTGAAGAAGGTGAAGCTGCTACTATTACTATTAATTCTGGCTACTCCCTCACCATTAGTGATGCTTTCAACACCGAGATTCCATTTACAGTTAAAGACGGTGCACAATTATTCGCTCCCGAAGGATACAGTGGCACAATTGAAAAAGTTATCCAAGGTTATGGCAACAGCGTAAGAGGTAATTACTATTTCATCTCTGTCCCTGTCGCTGAGTTCGAATTGGGCACTGGTTTCGAAGCCGCAGGCATGCTGAATGGTGACTACGACTTGTATTTCTTCACTCAAAACCCTGATTTCGCTGGAGAAATCAACTTTGATGGAGAAGAATATGATGAAACATGGTGGTTAGGTGAATGGCAAAACTACAAGTGGTATATCGATCCCGATGCCGGAATGGAAGGCGCTGAAAACTTTACCGATGGTAATCAAATTAACTATGCCTATCTATATGCCAACAAGGAAACCAAAACCTTGTCATTCACTGGTACTTTCTATTCAGGAAACCCACAGTACACAATGTTAAACGCAGCTGGCTCTGATTGGCCTGGTTATCAACTTGTCGGTAATCCACTGCCTTGCAATGCCAGCATCACCGCAGGTACCAAAATCACTGGATACTATATGATGAACGAACAAAGCAGATCCGATGTGATTGCCGTTGAAGAACCTATTGTGGCTCCCGCCACCTCACTGCTTATCATAGCTAATGGAGGTAATCCTGCTACTCAAAGACGCGTCACCTTCGTTCCCAGCACCGAGGAAGCAAATGTGAGAAGTGCAAAGAGTTTGATTACTATTGAGGTTCTTTCCGACAATGGTATTTTGGAAGATCGTGCATACGTGAGAAACTATGAAAGCGAAGACCTGGACAAGTTCAGCTTGAGCAAGGAAGGTACCAAGATCTTCATCCCTCAGAATGGTAAGAAGTATGCCGCTGTTTATGCTGGCGAAGCCAAGACCATGCCGCTCTGCTTCACTTCAACCGAAGGTGGTATCCACACCCTCACCGTGAATGTTGAAAACATGAACTGCAGCTACCTGCACCTCATCGACAACGTGACTGGCACCGACATCGACCTGCTTCGTACGCCTAAGTACAGCTTCAATGCCGATGACAGCAACTATGCCACCCGCTTCAAACTCGTGTTCGACGAACAAGCCACCAACGAAATCGCTGAGAACTTCGCCTTCATCAGCAATGGCGAACTCATGATCAACAACAGCGGTGAAGCCACCCTGCAAGTGATGGACATCACTGGCCGCATCCTGAGCACTGAGAACATCCAGAACTGCTACAGCAAGAGCCTCAACCTGAGCGCTGGCGTGTATGTGGTCCGCCTCAGCAATGGCAACGATGTGAAAGCCCAAAAGATTGTGGTTGAATAATCGAGTAAGTAATTGAATTATTAACGAATTAAAAACACACAAAATATGAAAAAACTAGTTTTGACAGCAGCAATCCTGATGGGTTTCGTAATGGGTTCTTACGCTCAACATAGCCTGTTCCAGAACAACAACAAGGACAATCAAAACCAAGCTGGTTTGTTCTCACGTACTCAATTGGATTTCAACAAGATGACAGACGATGGTTCTCCATTCCTTCCCAATCACGGTCACAATCTTAACTGGGATGCCGACCAAGAGCCCGAGGCTCCTCTCGGTGGTGGTGCCCTGTTGCTCATCGGCTTTGGCGCAGCCTACGCCATGTCGAAGAGAAACAAGAAGGACTAACCCATTAGTCGGATTCTAATCGAAAAAGGTGTGCCGGTTGGCACACCTTTTTTTTGTTCTCATAGTAAAAAACGCGAACAACGCACCTCTACAAGTAAAAACAAGGAGAATTAAAGGCCAAGTCTTTCCTTCAATTCGGCTGGGGTTACGGCAAAAGGACATTCTGGGAAATGCTTCATGTTTCCAGTTACCAAGAAGACACCCAAATCCTTATAAATGGCAGCCGCTTCATAAAAACAAACATCCTTAGGGTCAGGCAATTTCAATTCCGTCTTTATGGGGCTCACCATTACAGCTTGGCTCATCAGTTCGGCTAAAATTGTGTTTACCCTATCTTTGTCGAAACCAAACTTTTCCCTATTCAACACAGAAATATATTCAGCTACGATATCCTTTGAAAGCACAGGGGTAATCTTCCCCAAGAAAACAGCTTCAAGTATAGTAAAAGGAATGGATTGTTGATGGTCTTGTGCCAACAACGCCGAAACAATGACATTGATGTCAATTACTACGTAATGCATAGTCATCAGTTATTTTCAGCATGAGCCAATGCAATCTCCGCTTCAATCTCCTCCTCAGTCAACCCAGCCTTCCCTGTTCTCACAGCTTCAGCATTAAGGGCGTACAACGCCTCCAAACCAGCTATGGAGACACGTGGTTTCTCCTTGATTTCAAAAGGAACGCCATTCTCTGAGACAGACTTTTTAAGAAAAATGCGTATGGCGGTCGGAAGGTCAAGGCCAAGACGTTCAAACAATGCCATAGCCTGTTCTTTGAGACTATCTTCGACACGAATTTGTAATGTTGTAGTAGACATATTTAATAGATTTGTATATGATTCTAACTGCAAAAATAATACAAATTCCATAAAATTCACTCATTCACCTCAAAAAAACAGTTTTTTCTTCAACAAGTGTTTCAAGCCAATTCAACAATTATCACTATCTTTGCACGAAAATTAGGAAAACTATGGAAAGAATAGGCTTAACCTATAATACGGAGAAAGAACAAATCGTCATCACCCAATATGGACGTTGCGTCCAGGAGATGATCAAGAAACTACCGGAGATTGAAGATCGCAAGCAGCGCACAGAAGCCGCCAAATACATCATCAGCGTGATGGTACAGATGAACCCAAGCATCAAGGAATCGAGCGACTATGAACACAAGCTGTGGGACCACCTCTATATGATATCAGGCTACAACTTGGATTTAGACAGCCCATACGCCCCCCCTATCCCAGTGGCACAGCAAAGCAAGCCACAACATATCGGCTACCAAAACAACAACATCAAATATGGTCACTACGGGCAATACCTCATCAAGATGATCGAGGCCGCTGCCGTAGAACCCAATGACGAAGTGCGCGAAGCCCTCGCCTACTCCCTGGCTGGCCAGATGAAACGCGACTACTTGGAATGGAATAAGAGCGTGGTCAACGACCAAGTCATCATCGACGACCTGAAAACCATCAGCGGCGGAAGGCTCGTCATCTCCGAAGAGACCAAGCTGAACTCAACGGGCGAGATGCCAAGCAAACCGCAGCAACAAGCCAAACAACAACAGCCCCAGCAAGGCAAGAAGAAGAAAAAGAAAGTGCCGAACCTGAAGGCCAACATGAATAACCCGAACAACCCGGCGTATAAAAAGCGTATGCAAGAACTGGGTAAAATGTAAAATAGCTATCAGCTATCAGCCATCAGCTATCAGCCATAGTGCCGATTGCTGACGGCTGACGGCTGACGGCTGAAAGCTGAAAATATGGCCTCACTAAAGATAAAAGGCGGCTGCAAGCTGCAAGGCGAAATCATCCCGCAAGGCGCGAAAAACGAAGCCATGCAGATTCTTTGTGCCTGCCTGCTCACCGACGAGAAAGTCACCATCCACAACCTGCCCGACATCCTCGACATCAACAACTTGATTGCGCTGTTGGAAGGCATGGGGGTCAGCATCGAACGCCCCACGCGCCACGACATCATCCTGCAAGCCAAAAGCATCAACTTCAACTACTTCCACCTGAGCGCCTACCAAAGCACCGCCTCCAAGCTACGCGGTAGCGTGATGATGACCGGCCCAATGCTGGCCCGTTTCGGCAAGGCCTATATGCCTAAGCCCGGTGGCGACAAAATCGGTCGCCGCAGATTGGACACCCACGTCATCGGCTTGCAAAAACTAGGAGCCATCTTCGATTTCAATTCCTACCAAGTCGAGGTGCAACGGGGCGGGTTGAAAGGCTGCTACATGCTCCTTGACGAGGCCTCCGTCACCGGTACAGCCAACATCGTCATGGCCGCAGTGATGGCCGAAGGCACTACCACCATCTTCAACGCCGCTTGCGAGCCTTACCTCGTGCAACTCTGCACCATGCTCAACAACATGGGTGCCGACATCAAGGGTGTAGGCTCCAATTTGTTAACCATCAATGGCGTGAGCCATTTGCACGGCACGGAACACACCCTGCTTGCCGACATGATTGAGGTGGGCTCATTCATCGGTATGGCCGCCATGACGGGTAGCGAAATCACCATCAAGAATGCGGGCATCGCCCAATTGGGCATCATCCCTGATGTGTTTCGCAGGCTCGGCATCCAGATGGAATACCGTGGCGACGACATCTTCATCCCTGCCCAAGACCATTATGAGGTTCAGACCTTCATGGACGGCAGCATCCTCACCGTCGCCGATGCCCCATGGCCTGGCTTCACACCAGACTTAATCAGTATCGTATTAGTGGTGGCCACACAAGCCAAAGGCACCGTGCTCATCCACCAGAAGATGTTTGAGAGCCGTCTGTTCTTCGTCGACAAGCTCATCGACATGGGCGCGCAGATTATCCTCTGCGACCCTCACCGAGCCAACGTCATCGGCCTCGACCACAGCCATGCCCTGCGTGGCATCCGAATGGCCTCCCCCGACATCCGCGCTGGCGTTGCATTGC
This sequence comes from Bacteroidales bacterium, assembly GCA_016290215.1. Classification (GTDB taxonomy): domain Bacteria; phylum Bacteroidota; class Bacteroidia; order Bacteroidales; family F082; genus Limimorpha. The sequence continues at coordinate 12,023 of JAEETH010000024.1, read as the reverse complement.
TCATCGCAGCCCTCTCCGCCGAAGGCAACAGCATCATCGACAACAGCGACCAAATCGAACGCGGCTACCAGTACATTGACAAGCGGCTGAACGCCCTCGGTGCACAAATCGAAAGGCTTTGACCCTACACCCCACAATGCGAAGGAGCCCAACCTCCTACCTCATAAACTCATTCCTCACCAATTCTGCCATTTTGTCAAAACCTTCATTTTGGCAAAGGATTTGATTGTCTTTGCGGCAAAATGAGAAAAAAGTAAAAACAAACATATCATGAAAGAAAACGAAAACGTTAACAATCAAGACGATGCCTTGAAAGACACCGTCAATCCCGACATGGAGAGCACCCCAAAACCCACCGATGATCAACCGAAACAAGAGGAAACCAAAGAAGCCACAAGTGACAATGTTTCCGATAAAAAGTCGAAGCGGTTCAAGATTCGTCATGCCGCCGAGAAGGCCTTGGAAGAGGAAAAAACCAAATATGCTGAGCTGAACGACAAGTTCTTGCGCCTGTTCTCGGAGTTCGACAACTTCCGCAAGCGCACGGCCAAGGAGAAACTCGACCTCACAGTCACAGCTTCCGAAAACGTTATCAAGGACATTCTTCCCGTGCTCGACGATTTTGAGCGTGCCTTGCAAAACATGGAGAAGAACGGCAACGAAGCCGACATGCAAGGCGTCACCTTGATTTACAACAAGTTGAAAGACACCTTGAAAAAGAAAGGTTTGGAGGAAATCGAAGCCATGGGAGCCGAGTTCAACACAGACGAGCACGAAGCGTTGACGATGATTCCAGCCCCCGAGGAAGACCAAAAAGGCAAGGTGTTGGATGTCATCCAAAAGGGCTACAAGCTGAACGGCAAGGTGATACGCTTCGCACGCGTTGTCGTCGGGAATTGATATGGGAATCGCTTTGCGAGAAATCTGTCAAAAATCAGAACAAAAATCATTCAAAATCAGATTTTTGAAAGATTTTAAAACAATTTTATAAGATTTCTTGCCGTAGGCAATCCCAAAAAAGAAAAAGGAGAGAAAAACATGGCACAAAAAAGAGATTACTACGAGGTGTTGGGGGTCAACAAGAACTCAACGCCCGACGAAATAAAAAGCGCCTACCGTAAGGCTGCCTTGAAATGGCACCCCGATAAGTGGGTGAACGGCACCGACGCCGAGAAGAAGACCGCCGAGGAGAACTTCAAGGAAGCCTCGGAGGCCTATTCCGTGTTGAGTGACGCCAACAAGAAGGCACGTTACGACCGTTATGGCTTCGCCGGCATGGATGGAGGCTCCTCCAGCGGTGGCGGCGGTTTTAGCGGCTTCGGCGACTTCGACTTGAACGACATCCTGAACAGCGTGTTTGGACGCGGCTTCGACTTTGGTGGCGGCGGCTTCAGCGGTTTCAGTGGCTTCGGAGGCGGTGGCAGCCGTGGCGGCACCGTCAAGCAACGTGGTGCCAACCTTCGCGTGAAGGTGAAACTAAACCTTCAGGAGATTGCCCATGGCACGAAAAAGAAAATCAAGGTGAGCAAATATGTGGCTTGCACGCATTGCCACGGCAGCGGCTCGGAGGACGGCTCCACCGAGACCTGCCCTACCTGCCATGGCCGTGGCCAGGTGGTGCAGACCGTCAACTCATTCTTCGGACAGATGCAGACCGCTTCTGTTTGTCCCACCTGTAATGGCACAGGCACCGTCATCAAAAAGAAATGCACCCATTGCGGCGGCGAGGGTGTCATGAAAGGTGATGAAGTCATCGAAATCGACATCCCTGCCGGCGTGGGCGAAGGTATGCAACTCACCGTACGCGGCAAAGGCAACGCTGGTCCGCACAACGGCATCAGCGGCGACCTGCTCGTCCTCATCGAGGAAGAGCCCCATCCCGACTTCGAGCGCGACGAGAGCACGTTGATCTACAACCTATTCATCACCATCCCTGAGGCCATCCTTGGCACCCAAGCCGAAGTGCCCACCGTCGACGGCAAGGTGCGTGTGAAGATTGCCCCTGGCACACAGAGCGGCAAGGTGTTGAGACTGAGAGGCAAAGGTTTGCCCGTCGTCAACGGCTACGGCACCGGCGACATGCTCGTCAACGTCAACGTGTGGATTCCGAAGAAATACAGCAAGAGAGACGAGGAACTGTTGCAGCAACTCGCCCAGTCGGAAAATTTCAAGCCCAACCCCACCGCTGAGGAGAAGAGCTTCTTTAGTAAGATTAAGGATTACTTTAACTAATACTCGACACGCTTCGCGTCATTGCGAGGAACGAAGCAATCCAGAAAACAAGCTTTAACCCTAGATTGCTTCGTCGTTCCTCCTCGCAATGACGTTAAGACTAACGCATCAACTGACACATGACTAAAATATCCGTCAACGAGGTCACAAAGCGCTATGGCGACCACACTGCCTTGGACCGTATATGCATCGACATTCCCGAGCGGTGCATATACGGCCTTTTAGGTCCCAATGGTGCGGGCAAGACCACCCTCATTCGCATCCTCAACCAAATCACTGCCCCCGACACTGGCGAAGTACTCATCAACGGCGAAAAACTCAGCCAAAACCACATCGCCCGCATCGGCTACCTGCCCGAAGAGCGTGGCCTTTACAAAAAGATGAAAGTCGGGGAACAAGCCATCTACCTCGCCGAGCTGAAAGGCATCAAGAAAGCGGAGGCCCAGAAAAGGCTGAAGGTGTGGTTTGAAAAGTTTGAAATCGATGGGTGGTGGGACAAAAAAGTCGAGGAACTCAGCAAAGGCATGCAGCAAAAGATACAGTTCATCACCACCATCATCCATGAGCCCGACATCCTCATCTTCGACGAGCCTTTCAGCGGCTTCGACCCCATCAACGCCAACCTGCTGAAGGAATCCATCCTCGGGTTGCGCGACAAAGGGGCTACCATACTGCTCTCCACCCACAACATGGCCTCCGTCGAGGAACTCTGCGACAACATCACCTTGGTCAACAAGGGCAAGAGCATACTGCAAGGCAAAGTGGGCGACATCAAGCGGCAACACGACACCCACAAACGGGAAATCATCATCCGAACGGAAGAACCGCAACCGATTTATGCCTTGGGCGACACCTATAATAATATAAAGGTGGAACCGACCGAGGCCGCCAACGAGATAAAGCTGACCACCTACAGCGCGTCACCGAATGAGCTATTGGGCCAACTAATGCAATTCGGAGAGCTTGTCTCTTATAAGGAAGTGCTACCCTCGATGAACGACATCTTTATCCAAGAAGTGCAATCCCAAAACCAAGCCTCATGAACAAGATCGGACTCATCATCAAACGCGAATACCTGACGCGTGTGCGCAAGCGCAGCTTCCTCATCCTGACCTTCTTGGGGCCCATCCTGATGGCTGCCATCTACATCATCCCCATCATGCTTGCCCTCAATTCGAGCACCGACCATCTGCGCGTGGCCGTTGTCGACGAAAGCCATTGGTTTGAGGACCGGTTCACCAGCAACAAAGAACACACTTTCGTCACCATGCCCGGCCAGCCCATCGACTCGGTCAAGGAGATGGTGAAAACGGGCGTTTTCGACATAGCATTGTATGTGCCCCCCACACAACTTAACATCCCATCGAATGCCACGGTATACAGCATCAGGCAAGTACCCATGGAAGTGGAGACCTACATCAGCAGTGTGATGGAGAAAGAGATTGAGGAACAAAAACTTATGGCGAAGGGCGTTGACCCCGAAATCGTCAGTGCGGTGAAGACAGATGTCAACCTGCAAATCATGCGCATGGACGAAAACGGCAATGAAAAAGAGACATTTACCAAGGTGCAGTTTACGCTCGGCATCATATTATCTATGCTGGTCTACATGTTCATCATGTTCTTTGGCGGGCAAGTGATGCAAGGCGTTTCGGAAGAAAAAACCAACCGCATCATCGAAGTCATCATCAGCTCGGTGAAGCCGTTCCAGCTGATGATGGGTAAAATCATCGGTGTTTCGTTGGTTGCCCTTACCCAGTTTGTGATGTGGATTCTGCTGACAATCGTACTCTATGTGGGCTTCTCGGCCTTCATCGGCATCAGCCACCCCGACATGCTGTCGCAGGGCACCGTGATGGCACAAGAAATCACCTCCACCGACATCATGAGCAACGAAAGCGTGCAGAGCATCCTGCAAATCGTTCACAGCATCGACTTCAGCACCATCATCGCATGCTTCCTCATTTTCTTCATCTTAGGATACCTGCTTTACGCCACTTTATACGCCGCCATCGGTTCGTTGGTCGACAACAACACCGACTCGCAGCAATTCACCTTGCCCGTCACTGTGCCGTTGATGGTAGCCATTATTTCCTCGTTCTACATCGTCAACAACCCTGATAGCTCTTTGGCGGTGTGGCTCTCTATGATACCTTTCACTTCCCCTATCTCGATGATGGTAAGGATACCATTTGGCGTGCCCATCTGGCAAATCGTGGTTTCGGTGCTGCTATTGGCTTGCACCTTTGTCCTGATGACTTGGATAGCAGCAAAAATCTATCGCACAGGCATTCTGATGTACGGAAAAAAACTAACTTACAAGGAAATTTTCAAGTGGTTGAAATATAAATAGAAATATTTCGTATTTTTGCAGGCTCGTAATTGAGTAAAAAGACATAATTGGAAATTTAATAAATTAAAAGTCAAATAATTAAATCAGTTTTACAATGCAAAACAAAGGAGCAATCAGGACGATAGCCATTATCTTCGCGCTCATCTTCATCTACCAGCTTTCCTTCACCTTGGTGACCAAGCGTGTGGAAAACAAGGCCGAGAAGTATGCCGAAGCAGAGGCTACGAAACTTGCAAACGGAGACGAGTCACAGTTTAACCTTCTCAAAGACGAGAAAGAAACTTATTATTTAGACTCGATGAGCAACGTGAACGTGTATAACTTGCTGGTCAAGAAATACACCTACCGCGATGCAAAGGAAAGAGAAATCAACTTAGGTCTGGACTTGAAGGGCGGTATGAACGTCACCCTCGAAGTCTCGGTGAAAGACATCGTCAAGGCCTTGTCGGGCAATTCACAAGACCCCACATTCTTGAAAGCGATGGATTTGGCCACGCAAAGACAGGAAAAGAGCGAAGGCGACTTCGTCACCCTGTTCGGCCAAGCTTTTGAGGAAGTTGATCCCAACGCCAGACTTGCTTCCATTTTCCTCTATGAATTCAAGGACAAAGGCATCACCGTCAACTCCAGCAACAACGATGTGCTGAAGGTCTTGAAGGAAGAATGCGACGGTGCCGTTGACCGTTCATACCAAATCTTAGGCACTCGTATCGACCGTTTCGGCGTTGCACAGCCCAACATCCAAAAGATGGAAAATTCGGGCCGCATCCTCGTCGAACTGCCTGGTATCAAGGACCCGAAGCGTGTGCGTAAGCTCCTCCAAGGTACTGCTCAACTTGAGTTCTGGGAGACCTACAACTTCTCCGAGATTCAGCAGTATCTCATGGATGCCAACAACAAGCTGGCCCAAACCCGCAAGGCCAAGAACGCTTTGGAAGAGACCGAACCCGTTGCTGAGCCTGTTAACGACAGCACTGTTGCCGTTGTTGATAGCACTGCCGTTGTCGCCGACAGCACCGCCATGGCCGCTGCCGACAGCACAGCCAACGACGACCTTCTCGGCCAACTCAACGAAAACACCGATGAGGCTGAAGCCGAAGAAGAAATGACCGAAGACCAATATGCCGAAAACAACCCGCTGTTTGCCAAACTGATGGTGATGAACAGCAACACAGCTCGTGTCGGTATGGCTCAAGTGAAAGACACTGCCGCCATCAACCAAATGCTGGCTGAGACCAAGAGCCTCTTCCCCCGCAACCTGAAGTTAGCTTGGACCGTGAAACCCGAAACGCTCAGCGGCAACGACGGTGAATCGGTTGAAGTGCTCGACCTCGTGGCCCTGAAGATGTCGCGCGACAACACTTGCGCCCTCGGTGGTGAAGTCATCACTGATGCCCGTCAGGACTACGGTCAAGGCAACCAAGTGGAAGTCACCATCCAGATGAACCCCGAAGGTGCCAAGGCATGGAAGCGCCTCACCGGTGAGAACATCGGCAAGCAAATCGCCATCGTTCTTGACGATTACGTCTACAGCTATCCCGTCGTCAACGGTGAAATTCCGAACGGTCGTTCGTCCATCAGCGGTGGTGGCATGACTATCGAAGAAGCCCAAGACTTGGCCAACATCCTGAAGGCTGGTAAGTTGCCTGCTCCCGCCAGAATCCTGGAAGAGCAAGTGGTTGGTCCTTCGTTGGGTAAGGAAGCCGTGCAAAAAGGTATGTGGTCTATGGTGTTCGCCTTCATCCTTGTGCTGGTTTACATGGTGTTCTTCTACAAGAAGGCTGGTCTCGTGGCCGACGTCGCCCTGTTAGTCAACGTATTCTTCCTGTTCGGTGTGCTGGCTTGCCTCGGCTCCGTGCTGACCTTGCCTGGTATCGCAGGTATCGTGTTGACCTTGGGTATGGCTGTTGACTCGAACGTGATTATCTTCGAGCGTATCAAGGAAGAAATCAAGGCTGGCAAGGGCATCAAGCTCGCCATCCAAGACGGTTACAAGAACGCTTATTCCGCCATCATCGACGGTAACGTCACCACCTTGATTACTGGTATCATCCTGATCATCTTGGGTACGGGTCCTGTCCACAGCTTCGCCGTCACCCTCTGCATCGGTATCCTCACCTCACTGTTCACCTCCATCTTCGTCTCGCGTTTGATCTTCGAACGTATGCTTGACAAGGAAAGAGAAATCAGCTTCAGCACCGAATGGACTCGCAACTTCTTGCAAGACAAGCACTACAACTTCATCGACCTTCGCAAGACCTCGTTCATTATCTGCATCTGCTTCCTCGTGGTCAGCTTGGGTTCACTCGCCATTCGTGGCTTGAACCTCGGCATCGACTTCAAGGGTGGTCGTAACTACGTCGTCCAATTCGACGATCCGAGCATCAAGGTCGAGCAAGTGCGTGAAGCCTTGGCCGAATCAAAGGTTACCATCAATCCTCAAGCCATCCACAGCGCCCTCGAAATGAGAGAAGACCAAGAAGTGGAAGGTTGGTCAACGCCTGAAGTGAAGACCTACGGTACCAACGGTCAAGTGAAGATCACGACCAAGTTCTTGATCAACAACGACAGCCCTGCCGTCGATAGCGTCATCCAAGTGATCCTTTACGAAAACTTGATGGGACTCTACAACAACGATTTGACCATGAGCCAGTTCTCGTCAGAAGACGAAACCGTGGGTATCCTGAGCACCCAGAAGGTGGGCGCCACCATCGCCAGCGACGTTACGCGTAAATCAATCATCGCCATCATCGTGGCCTTGGCTTTGATGTTCATCTACATCGCCATCCGATTCAAGAAGTGGCAATATGGTGTGGCATCCATCATGGCTTTGACACAAGACACCCTCATCGTGTTGGGTATGTACTCCTTGTTCTACAACATTTTGCCCTTCACCATGGAAGTCGACCAAAGCTTCATCGCTGCCGTGCTGACCGTCATCGGTTACTCCATCAACGCTACGGTGGTTATCTTCGACCGTGTGCGTGAAAATGTCAACCTGCACCCGAAGGCCTCGTGGAAGGACAACATGAACAGCGCCGTCAACAGCACGTTGACCCGTTCGTTCAACACCTCAGGTTCTACCTTGGTCGTGTTGCTCGCCATCTTCATCTTCGGTGGCGACACCATCCGCGGCTTCATCTTCGCCCTGTTGGTCGGTGTGTTGGCCGGTACCTTCTCGTCAGTGTTCCTGTCGTCGCCGTTCGCCTACGTCTTAATGAAGGGCAACAAGAAAGACCAGGACATTGAAGACACTCCCAAGAAGAAATGATAAAACATCATAATTAACCTTCTAAACTGCTTGCAAAGAATCCCGCTGGAAACGGCGGGATTTTTTTGTTGCCTCTTCCCTTTCCAATTCAAGGAATTATTGTACTTTTGTCCGATAATAAAAACGCCTTCGCAGCGTTTGGAAAAAGAGAAATATTGTCTATGAAAAGATACATCCTTATCATCATGTCGGCCCTGTTCATCTTTATGAGCAGCGACCTTTACGCGCAAAGAAGAAACCCTGCCAAAAACGCCGACTTGGCCTTTGGCCGCAAGCAATACATCGAAGCCGCCGACCGTTACAAAAAAGCCTACCGCAAGGTGCGTCGAAATAAGGACGAACGCAACCGCATCAGTTTTCAAATGGCTGAATGCTATCGTCTTATCGGACTCACCAAAAGAGCTGAGCCTTTCTACAAGCGCCTGCTGAACACCGAATATCCCAACACCCATCCCGAGGTTTATCTCTACTTAGCCGAGACCTACAAAACCAATGAAAAGTTCAAGGAGGCCATCGAGATGTATGAAACCTACGCACAAAGAGTGCCCGACGACCCACGAGGACGACTTGGCGCAGAAACCACAGCCATGATTGCAGAATGGAAAGAAAACCCGTCGAAATACGAGCTTACCCTCTTGAAGAAAATCAACTCCACCAAAGACTCTGACTACGCAGCCACCTGGCTTAACAACAACTACAACGAAATCATATTCACTTCCACCCGCGATGCTGCCACCGGCAAGGAAAAAGACGGCATCACTGGCCAAGAGTTTGCCGACTTCTTCACTTCGAAACAAGACCGCAAAGGCGACTGGAGCACACCCGTGCTTGCTGACGAAAGTGAGAACATCAATACCACGGCCAGCGAAGGCACGCCCTTCATGAACTCAAAATACACGAAACTCTACTTCACCCGTTGCCAAAACGGTGCCCATAAGAAGAATGGCTGCCAGATTATGGTGGCAGGCAAGAGCGGTGGCGCTTTCTCCGAAGCTCACCCCGTCGAGATTGCCGGTGTCGATACCTTGGACATTGTCGGACATCCTTCCCTTTCGAGCGACGAGCTCATCATGTACTTTGCTGCCGAACGCAAAGGTGGCTTCGGCGGCAACGACATTTGGGTAGCCATGCGCGACAACGCAACAGAATCTTTCAAGCATCCTTTCAACCTCGGTGATAAAATCAACACCCCTGGCAATGAGGTGTTCCCCTTCTTGAGATACGACACCGTGTTGTATTTTGCTTCTGACGGCCATGGCGGCATGGGAGGTTTGGACATCTTCGTTTCGTCCATGGACACTGCTGGCAACTGGGGCGAACCACGCAACCTGAAGTATCCCATCAATTCGACTGGAGACGACTTCGCCATCGTGTTCCACCCCACTGAAGAACGTGGCTTCATCTCGTCGAACCGCGGCAACACGCGTGGTTTGGACAACATCTATTATTTTGAAGAGCCGCCTATCCTGTTCACTTTATCGGGAACGGTCAAAGACGCCAAAACCAAGCAATTTGTGAACAATGCCACCGTCAGATTGGTGGGCAGTGATGGTTCAAGCATCATGACACGCACCAACGACAAAGGCTATTTCAACTTCAGCGACAGCCAAATCAACAAGAACACGACCTACGACATCACCATCGACAAGGAGAACTACTTCACTTTGGCTACACAGGAGACCACCATTGGATTAGAATTCAGCAAGGACATTGAAAAAGACTACGACATCGAACCGATTCCGCAGGAGCCCATCATGCTGCCCGACATCCTATACGACTTAGGCAAATGGGACCTCAAACCCCAGTTTGAAGACTCGCTGCAAGGTCTGATTGAGACGCTGCAAGTCAATCCGACCATCACTATTGAGTTGGCTTCGCACACTGATGCCCGCGACACCGACGAGCATAACGACATCCTGTCGCAAAAGCGTGCCCAAAGTGTGGTCGACTACCTTATCATCCGCGGCATCGACCCGCTGCGTTTGACCGCAAAAGGTTACGGTGAGCGTGTGCCACGCACCCTCCAAAACGACATGACCGTGAAGGGTTACACTTTCAAGGCAGGTACCAAACTCACCGAAGACTTCATCAACAAACTGCCCAACACTGAGGTTAAGGAAGCTGCACACCAGATGAACCGTCGTACCGAGTTTAGGATTTTGAGCAAGGACTTTGTGCCACGCACCAACATCAGCGACGACCAGACTGTCAACATCGCCATCAACCCGCAGGAAGACGAAATCCTGACATTTACCGTCGACAAAAAAGGCTACTTCAACTTCGTCGCCAACGTGGATGGCTACAATGAGCCTGTCACCTACAGCCAAAATGCCGACTTCTGCGTCAGCGAGAGCTATGCTTTGGAGATGCTCAAGAACGGGCGCATCACCGCCGACGACTTCAAAGGCGACCCGGAAAAGATCTTCACCACAGGAGGCATTGCCAATGAGGCAGTCTTCGTCGTCAAGGAAGTGAGAATCGCCGGACGCTCGCTCTATAACGTGGAGTGCAAGGTCGTCAGCCGCATGATTGAACGCTGGGTTATCGGCCAAAAGAACATGAAGCAGCTCGGCAACTTTGAGTTTGATACTAAGGAACAGAAACTGAAATTCAAATAATTAGACTATGGCTTATGACTATGGCCTATGGCCTGTTGGCCAATGAAAGAAGGCCATAGTCATAGGCCATAAGCCATAGTAAAAAGAAAACATGGACAATCGCTACAGCCAACGCGGCGTTTCAGCCGAAAAGGAAGACATCCACAACGCCATCAAGAACCTCGACAAGGGGCTCTATCCCAACGCATTCTGCAAAATCATCCCCGACATCCTCAGCGGCGACCCCGCATATTGCAACATCATGCACGCCGACGGCGCAGGAACGAAATCCTCTCTAGCCTACCTCTATTGGAAAGAGACCGGCGACATGAGCGTGTGGGAAGGCGTGGCACAAGACGCCGTGGTGATGAACACCGACGACCTTATCTGCGTGGGCGCGACCGACAATATGCTGCTCTCCTCCACCATCGGACGCAACAAGAGCCTGATCCCTGGAGAAGTCATTTCCGCCTTGATTAACGGCACAGAGCATTTCTTGCAGAAGCTCCGTGACTTGGGCATCGGCATTTACCTCACAGGAGGCGAAACCGCCGATGTGGGCGACTTGGTGCGCACCGTCATCGTCGACAGCACCGTGACCACCCGAATCCGCCGCGACGAAGTGATTGAGAATAATTTGCAGCCAGGCGATGTTATCGTGGCCTTCGCTTCCTACGGACAAGCCACCTACGAGGAAAGCTACAACGGCGGCATGGGTAGCAACGGCCTCACCTCAGCCCGCCACGACATGCTGAATCATTATCTGGCCGAGAAATACGACGAAAGCTACGACCACAGCATCCCTGAAGAGTTGGTCTATTCCGGCCCGCACAAACTGACCGACCCGACCGAAGTTCCAGGCGTGGATGTAGGCAAACTCATCCTCTCGCCCACCCGCACATACGCCCCGCTGATGATTCCGATTCTGAAGGAGTTCCGCAAACAAATCCACGGCATCATCCATTGCAGCGGCGGTGCGCAGACCAAAGTGCTGCATTTCGTTGACAAGCTGCACATCGTGAAGGACAATATGCTGGCGTTGCCGCCCTTGTTCCGAATGATTCAAGCGGCTTCGGGCACCGACTGGCACGAGATGTACAAGGTCTTCAACATGGGCCACCGCTTGGAGATTTACACCAACGAAAAGGCTGCCAATGAAATGGTTGCTATCGCCAAACAGTTCAACATTGACAGCCAGATTATTGGGCATGTGGAGGCATCGGAACAAAAGAGATTGACGATTAAGAGTGAGTTTGGAACATTTGAGTATTAAACGACGACCTACAAATCATAAACATCATGAACAAATCAAAGTTTTTAGTCTTAATGGGCATTTTGCTCGTTTTCGGATTTACAAGTTGCAACAAAAACGGTGAAAAAGTTACCATCAAGACCAATCAGCCAGAAATAGTTCAGGCACATTATGCAAAAATTACCGGTACCATTAAATCGCTTGACAAAAACATTAATGAGCTCTGGGCTTACGGTTATTGCTTAGGAGAACAACCCAATCCTGACATGTCACAAATGGTCTCTTGCGTTTATGCAACGAACCATGACCATCCTGATG
>JAEETH010000145.1 GCA_016290215.1 Bacteroidales bacterium | reverse complement strand
TCACCGGCAGCACCGCCACCTTCAAGAGCCTGTGGAAGACCACCGGCCAAAACCTCGACATGTACAAGGCCTATCCTCGTCTCGTGGGTGAGACTGGCGGCAAGGACTTCATCTTCGTCCACAACAGCGCCGACCCGCAAGAGGTGGCCGTGGCCATCGTGCGTGGCGCCTTCGAATACCAAGGCCAGAAGTGCTCCGCCGCTTCGCGTGCCTACATCCCCGCCTCGATGTGGAACGAGGTGAAGAACCGCGTGGGCGACATGATGAGCACCATCAAGATGGGTGACGTGAAGGACTTCACCAATTATGTCAACGCCGTCATCGACGAGGCTTCGTTCGACAACTGCAAGGGCTACATCGACCGCGCCAAGGCCAGCAAGGATGCCGAGATCGTCTTCGGTGGCAACTGCGACAAGAGCGTCGGTTACTTCGTGGAGCCTACCGTCATCCTCGCCAAGGTTCCGAACTACGAGAGCATGGTGGAAGAGATCTTCGGACCCATCATCACCATCTACGTTTACGACGACAACAAGTTCGAGGAGATGCTGGATGTGTGCGACCAGAGCTCGCCTTACGCCCTCACTGGTGCCTTCTTCGGCAACTGCCTGAAGGCCCAGAAGATTGCCAACGACAAGCTACGCCATGCAGCCGGCAACTACTACGTGAACGACAAGCCCACGGGAGCCGTGGTTGGCATGCAGCCCTTCGGTGGCGCCCGCGCCAGCGGCACCAACGACAAGGCCGGCGGTCTGTGGAACCTCATCCGCTGGACCAGCCCTCGCGCCATCAAGAACACTTTCGTTCCTGCTGCCGCTTACGGGTATCCGTTCTTGGCAAAAGACTAAAAAAGTAAACAACGATTATTTAATCGCAATTTACATTATTTTGAAAAAATCCGCCGAAAATGTTTGGCGGATTTTTTCTTTTATTTATTTTTGTAGCCTTGGAAAAAACTCATCATCACTATGAAACGCTTCGTATTGCTACTCAGCCTATTATTCACCTTCGCTTTGCTGAAGGCTCAAGAAACCTACCATTTCCGTACCGATGCGCCTCAAGGTCTCAGTGTGACAAGCAGCACTGCATCGCATCTGTCACTGCATTACTCCATCCAAGAGCTTGGCATTGCCGACATTGTCAATGGCGAGGTGAAAGGACAAGAGGTCATATTGAAGGGACAGTTTGCACCCAATGCTGAAGGCCGTCCCAACCTGCCCGTCGTCAATCGTTACGTCGCCGTTCCACAAGGTGCCACCGTCAGCCTTCAAGTGAGGGAAAATGCCAGCACCATGCTGACCGACATCGACCTGCTCCCAGCGATGCCCGTTCGCACCGACTTGGCCGAAGGCGACATTCAGTTGCGCTGGGATACAGACATCTTCGGCAAAGACGCCCATTTTCCAACGGAGAACATTGTGCTTTCGGCACCCAAACAAATACGCAGCCTCGATGTGGTCCTGCTCAGCGTGACACCATTCCGATACAATCCCGTACAACGCACATTAGAAGTCATCTACGACATGGACATTGAAGTACGTTTCGAAGGCGGCAACGGGCAATTCGGGGAAAGCCGATATTTCAACCCAGACTGGACGCATATCCTCCGCAATCTCGTTATCAACAAAGACATGATTCCTTCGGTAGACTACTACAGCTTAGTCAAAGAGGCTCGAGATCGCGACGAAGATGGATGGGAATACCTCATCATCTCTCCTGACGACCCCAACATCTTAGCATGGGCCGACACGCTGAAGGCTTTTCGCACCAAGCAAGGCATCTCGACGAAAGTGGCCACCGTATCGGAATGTGGAGGGAATAACTATTACAACATCGGCAACTACATCCGAAGTGCTTACAACAATTGGGCGATTCCACCTGCCGCTGTCCTTATTTTTGCGGGCTACTACGACTTGAATATCAGCATCGGGCCATGCTATCAGACCACAATCCCTGACCCTCCCTATCAAGCAAATTCTTATCCCACCGATTACCCCTATTGTGACATAAACTACGACAGCATAGCAGACATCACCATCAGTCGGGTGACTGCAAGAGATTTGGACGAATATCGTATCTTTGTTGAGAAGACCATCCGATATGAAAGCGACCCGCCCACTGATTCCGCCTATTATGACCGTCCCATCATCTCATCAGGTCATGAGGATAACAAATGGTTCATGATCAGCTCGCAAAGCATCAATGGTTTCTATCGCGACAAACTCGGCAAGCATCCCACCGACCTTTACATGGTCCAATCGGGCCCCATTCCCGATTCCATTTGGTCAACAGGCTACAACACCTCCGTTCTAATGGACTATT
>JAEETH010000081.1 GCA_016290215.1 Bacteroidales bacterium | reverse complement strand
GCATGGGACCGTCGGTGGCGGCGACAACGATGATAGCACCGTCCATCTGAGCAGCACCAGTAACCATGTTCTTCACATAGTCAGCGTGGCCGGGGCAGTCGACGTGTGCATAGTGACGCTTCTCAGTTTGATACTCGACGTGAGCGGTATTGATGGTAATACCTCTCTCTTTCTCTTCAGGAGCGGAGTCGATGGAGTCAAAGGACTTGACCTCCGAGAGACCCTTCTTGGCCAGATGCAGGGTGATAGCAGCGGTCAAAGTGGTCTTGCCGTGGTCAACGTGGCCGATAGTACCAATGTTGACGTGCGGTTTAGTTCTTTCGAATTTTTCTTTTGCCATTTGTTTTCTATTTAAGGTTATAAACTCTTATCCACAAAAAATCGAGCCGATGGGGAGAATTGAACTCCCGACCCCTTCCTTACCAAGGAAGTGCTCTACCGCTGAGCTACATCGGCTTGTGTCGTTCATCTGAGCGGAAGACGGGGCTCGAACCCGCCACCTAAAGCTTGGAAGGCTTTCGCTCTGCCAAATGAGCTACTTCCGCTTGTCCGCTTGACTGTGGGGGAAGGTGGACTCGAACCACCGAACGGATACCCGGACAGATTTACAGTCTGTTGCAATTGCCACTATGCGACTCCCCCAGCACTAACTGAGCCGGTAGACGGACTCGAACCGCCGACAGGCTGATTACAAATCAGCTACTCTACCAACTGAGTTATACCGGCACTATGTGAAAGAACTGTCGGCTTCTTTTCGCCGTCCTTTTCTCTCCGAAAAGGTGTGCAAAAATAGGCACTTTTCTTGAATTGACAATGCTTTTTCTACTTTTTTTCGAAAAAAATTCTCTTTCTATTTGTATTTTATTGATTTTCAATATAATAATTCTATACTAATTTTGCATCAAAATAAAGCCAGCCTCGCATTTGAGGCCGGCTTTGTGTTTCCAATGGGGTTGTAAGGGTCAACCGACAGGGGTTCATTTGGTGTTTTTGCCTCTGTATTTTTCGAGTTGCTTCTTCAATGCGTCGATACAAGTGTCGATGGATTCCTCGAAACTCTTGCTTTGCTTGCTGGCATAGAGGTCGTCGCCGCGAAGGACGAGGCGGATGTCGGCAATCTTGTTCTCAGGGGTGTCGGTGTTGTCGAGCTTCAGGGTAACTTCGGCACTGATTACTTCGCTGTACTTGGCGCAAAGCTTTTCCACTTTCTCCGTGATGAAGTCTTCAAGTTTTTGGTCAGCCTTGAAGTGAACTGAATTGATCATGACTTTCATAATAACTCCTTTCTTTTAATCACCCTTTCGGGTGGGCTTGTTTATGAATTTTCTTAAGTTGTTCTATTGTGTTGTGGGCGTAAATCT
The DNA here is from genome assembly GCA_016290215.1 of Bacteroidales bacterium. Classification (GTDB taxonomy): domain Bacteria; phylum Bacteroidota; class Bacteroidia; order Bacteroidales; family F082; genus Limimorpha. Next base: position 10,528 of record JAEETH010000081.1, on the reverse strand, counting down.
GGGTTGTGGCCAGGTCTTGGTGCCCGAGCAGTTTTTGGATGGCCACCAAGCTCGCGCCTTCGTCCAAGAGGTGCGTGGCGAACGTGTGACGCAGCACATGGGGGCTTTTCTGCTTCAGCGTGGTCACGCCTTCGAGCATGTGATGCACCTTATTATATACAAATGAGGGTGTCATCTCTCCTCCCCTGTCGTTCAGCAGGAGACGTTCGGCCTTGTCAGTAAAAGTGGCATCGCGCATGGCTTGGTATTGGGCTATCAACTGTATCATCTCCCTTGATAACGGAACCATGCGGTCTTTATTGCGTTTGCCGTGAATTTTCAGCTGCATGTCCATCTTGTCGACGTCGCCATCCTTCAAGCCACGCAACTCGGCCTGACGCATTCCTGTTTGGTACAGCAATTCAAAGAGCAGGCGGTCGCGGCAAGTCGGGAAATCGTCACCGTCGCCGAACGACACCTTATTAATATCAGTCTCGGTGACAAACTTGACGAGCGTCTTGGGCAGCTTCAATGCCTTGATACCCGTCATGGGCGACTTCTCGATGAGGTTTTCGCGCAGGCAGTATTTATAAAAGGTGCGCAGCGTGGAGATTTTGCGATTAATGCTCCTATTGACCAGACCTTCCTCTTTCATCCTGACGATGTACGACTTCACCATCACCGTTGTAACCTCACAAAGGTCTTCCAATTCGTACTCTTTTTTCAGATAAGCAACAAATTGGTCCATGTCGCGTTGGTAGGCCTCGACAGTGAGCGGTGAGAATCGCTTTTCCGCTTGGATGTATGCTATGAACTGGTCGATGAGCATAAAAAAGAAACTTCGCCGTAAAATTAGTAATAAATTACCAATTCACGGCGAAGTTAGCTTAAAAAAATTATTTTCCTAAGCGGGCGAATTACATATTTTGTTCAGCCTCACGGAGTTTCTGCACATAGATAGCCTTCATCAGCTGTGCACGCTTGATGACTGAGGGCTTGGTGAATTGTTGACGTGCGCGCAATTCTTTCACGACGCCAGTCTTTTCATACTTTCTCTTGTAGCGCTTCAAAGCTCTGTCGATGCTTTCGCCTTCTTTTACAGGAACAATAATCATTTTAAAACACTTCCTTCTTTTAAATGGTTAATACTAATTGATTTGTTTTGAGGGCGCAAAAGTACAACTTTTTCTTTTACAATGACATTAATTTGAGAAAAAATGAATTATTCGGCTTTTTTCACATGAAATAGACTTTTTTTTGAAACAAAATCCGAAACTCTGAATGAAAGGCTTTTTTTTCTATCTTTGCGCAATCATTAACGAAAACTTTAAATATCATGCAATTACTTACCATCGGATGGGCTGAAGTCCTCTTAATCGCATTGATTGTCCTATTGCTTTTCGGCGCAAAGAAAATCCCGGAGCTGATGAAAGGCTTGGGCAAAGGCGTAAAGAGCTTCAAAGACGGCATGAACGGCGCGGAAGAGCCTGAAATCAAGGAAGACAAAGAAAAGAAAAACGACGAATGAGCGAACGGGAGGTCAGCAGTTTTTGGGACCACCTCGATGTGCTTCGCAAGGTGCTGCTCCGCTGCCTGATGGCCTGGGGCATAGGTGCTGCGGCGGCGTTCTGCTTCAAGACGGCGCTGTTCGACCTGCTGTTTGCCCCCTCGCGCGACGATTTCATCTCCTACCGAGGTCTGGCATGGCTCTGCGAAAAAACGGGTTGGCAGTCGCTGTGTCCGGGCAGCTTCAAGGCATCGTTCATTAACACGGAATTGGCGGCGCAGTTCATGACGCATATCAAAGTGGCGCTTTGGGCGGGACTTGTGGTAGTTTCGCCTTATCTCCTCGTACAGCTTTACGGTTTCGTCGCCCCCGCCCTCTACGAAAAGGAGAAACGCCATGCCGCACCTATAATAATATGGGGCACACTGCTCTTCCTCCTCGGCGTGCTGATGAATTACTTCGTCATCTTCCCCTTTGCCTTCCGATTCTTGGACAACTATCAGGTGTATGCCGAGGTACACAACCAGATTTCGCTGTCGTCCTACATCTCCAACTTGCTCATGCTCAGCCTGCTGATGGGCATCCTCTTCGAGATTCCCATCGTCAACTACCTCCTGGCCAAGGCTGGACTGTTGCAAGCGGAGACTTTGAAGAAATACCGCCGCCACGCGATTGTGGCCATCGCCATCGTTGCGGCCGTCATCACCCCCACCGGCGACGCGGTGACGTTGACGCTGGTGACGTTACCGATATATTTGCTGTATGAAGCGAGTATAATAATCGTAAGACATGAGACTTCGAGACGCGAGACACGAGACGTTGGATTGTCCCGCGTCCCGTAGTCCCGCGTCCCGCGTCAAAAAAAAGAGAAAATCAAACAACTAACTCAAATACATTATGTTACGTAAAATCAGAATCTGTCTACAAGTGGTCATGATGACCTTAGTGACCCTACTACTGCTCGGAATCGGCTTCCGAGTACATCTCTGGGCGGGCTGGGTAGCCAAAATCCAGTTTTTGCCAGCTGTCTTAGCCTTGAACTTCGGCGTCGTGGCCTTGCTCATCGTCGCCGCGCTCCTTTTCGGGCGACTCTATTGCAGCGTGGTCTGCCCCTTGGGCATCATGCAGGATTTCTTCTCGTGGCTTGGCGGAAAGTTCAAGAAAAACCGCTTCAGCTATGCCAAGGAAATCAAATGGTTGCGCTATGGCTTCCTCGGCGTGTTTATCTTAGCACTCATCATTGGCTTTGCGCCCCTCACCACCCTATTTGCGCCTTATAGTGCCTATGGTCGCATCGTCAATAGTTTGTTCAAGCCACTTTACGACCTGCTGAACAACTGGCTCGCTGGCCTCGATGCCGCCAACGACCGCTACAACTTCACTGAAGTCCAAATCTGGACCCGTAGCGTGACGACCTTCGTGGTGGCATTGCTCACCTTATTAATATTAGGCTTCCTTGCCTGGCGCAAAGGCCGTATTTACTGCAATTCAATTTGCCCAGTTGGAACAACCTTGAGTTTCTTTTCACGCTTCTCACTATTCCGTGTCCGTTTCGACAAGCACAAATGTAAGCAATGCGGAATGTGCGAAAAGAACTGCAAGGCCCAAGCTATCGACTTCAAGAACGGAACGGTGGATTACTCGCGTTGCGTGGTCTGCGGCGACTGCCTTGACAAGTGCAAATTCGACGCTTTGCATTATACTGCGAAGAAAACCGTTAAAGAATCGAAACCCGTCGACACGGAACGCCGTGCCTTCCTCGTTGGTGCAGCAGTGGCCAGCACTTCAGCGGCTTTGGCCCAAACCGAGATGAAAGTGGATGGTGGCTTGGCGGTCATTGAGGACAAAAAAGCGCCCAAACGCCAAACGCCCGTAACCCCTCCAGGTTCGTTGTCCATCCGTCATTTGGAAAAGCATTGCACGGCTTGCCAACTCTGCGTTTCATCATGCCCGAACAACGTCTTGCGTCCCTCCACTGACTTGATGCACTTCATGCAGCCCACGATGTCGTTTGAGCGCGGCTACTGTCGCCCCGAATGCACACGTTGCAGCGAGGTCTGCCCTGCCGGTGCCATCAAGCCCATTACACGAGAAGAGAAGACCAGTATCCATGTGGGTCATGCCGTGTGGATCAAAGAGAACTGTGTGGTGCTCACCGACGGCGTCAGCTGTGGCAACTGTGCCCGCCATTGCCCGACGGGAGCCATCCAGATGGTGGACTACGAAGGTCCTAACGGAACGGTGCAAGTGCCTGCCGTGGATGAAAACAAATGCATCGGCTGCGGCGCCTGCGAGAACCTCTGCCCTGCCCGACCGTTCAGCGCGATTTATGTGGAAGGAAATGAAATGCACCATATCAGTTGATAGTTGGGAGTTGTCAGTTATCAGTTATCAACGAATTGAAGCCGATAATTGACACCCCAACAACAAACTATTAACTACAAACTGAACAACTAAAAACTACAAACTGAATAAAAATGGATAGAAGAGAATTCATAAAGCATATAGGCGGCGCGGCTGTGGCCACTTCGGTGGTGCTCTCCGCCTGCAAAAACAACGAAAATGAAGCGCCCGTCATCGCCAAAAATGTCATCGACGGCCAAGGCGAGATGACCTACCGCACCAACCCCAACTCGGGCGACAAGGTGTCGCTTTTGGGCTACGGCATGATGCGCCTGCCTATCGAAAATGGCGCCGACATGCGAAAAGACCCCAACGCCCGCGTCGACCAGGAAATGGTCAACGAAGAAGTGGACTATGCCTTGGCACATGGTGTCAACTATTTCGACACTGCACCCGTTTACACGAGAGGCTATTCCGAGACCTCCACGGGCATCGCCTTGTCGCGCCATCCGCGCAACAGCTATTACATCGCCACCAAGCTCTCTAACTTTTCGCCCTCCACTTGGAGCCTTGAGGCCTCACAAGCCATGTTCGAGAACTCACTCAAGCAGCTGCAGACCGACTACGTCGACTACCTGCTGCTGCATAGTATCGGAGGCAGTTCGAAGGAATTGGGAAGCCACGAGATGTTCAACACCCGCTTCATCGACAACGGTCTCCTCGATTGGCTTGTGGAACAGAAAAAGGCCGGTCGCATCCGCAACCTCGGCTTCTCGTTCCATGGCGACCCGAAGCTGTTCGACACCGTGATGCAGTGGCATGACGAAGGCCGTTATCATTGGGACTTCGTGCAAATCCAGATGAATTACGTCGACTGGAGCTTCGCCGAAATTGACGGTGAAGGCGTCAACTCGTCGTACCTCTACGAGGAGCTGCACCGCCGTGGCATCCCTGTGGTCATCATGGAACCGTTGCTTGGAGGCCGTCTCGCCAAACAGCCCGACCATATCGTGAAGCAGATGAAAGAGCATGAGCCGGAGACTCCCGTTGCCCGCTGGGCTTTCCGATATGCTGGCACCCCTGAAGGCATCCTCACCGTGCTAAGCGGCATGACCTATATGGAGCACCTCTCACAAAACATCGAGACCTATTCTCCCTTGCGTCCCATCACGCCCGAGGAGGACGAGTTCCTCATGAGCGTAGCCGAACAGTTCATCAAGCTGAAGACCGTGCCTTGCACCGCCTGCAACTACTGCATGCCCTGCCCTTACGGATTGAACATCCCAGCCGTGTTTGGCTACTACAACGAAAGCGTCATTCAAGGCAAGATGCCGACGGGTAATCGGGAAGCGAAAAAGTTTTGGGAAGCAAGAAAGCGTTTCCTCATCGGCTACGACCGCAACATACCAGGGATGCGTCAGGCGAGCCACTGCATCGGATGTAACCAATGCACCGACCACTGCCCTCAGGAAATCAACATTCCGGAGGAACTGCACCGCATCGACGACTATGTGGAGCAACTGAAGCAGATGTGATTGCTTAACCTACGGCAAACATGAACAGGGAAAAAGAAATCTACAAAGTTACCCTCGTTGGCGGGGCTGTGAACGTCATCCTACTGCTTTTCAAGTTTGTGGCAGGGGTAATCGGTCACAGCTCAGCCATGATTGCCGATGCCGTACACTCGCTCTCCGACTTCGTGACGGACATCATCGTGTTGGTTTTCGTCAAGATCAGCAACAAGCCGCAGGACAAGTCGCACGACTACGGTCACGGAAAATACGAGACCTTGGCGCTAACCATCATCGGCATCGCCTTGATGGCCGTCGCCATTGGCATCATCGTGAAAGGCGCGGTGAAGATTGCGTCATGGGCCAATGGGGAGACTCTTGAGGCACCAGGGATGCTGGCGTTCTGGGCGGCCATCGTCTCTATCGTGCTGAAAGAAGGCGTTTACCGCTATTCCATCATCAAAGCCAAAAAGCTGAACTCAAAAGCCGTGGAAGCCAACGCCTGGCATCATCGCAGCGATGCATTGTCGTCCGTCGGCACGGCGGTGGGCATCGGAGGTGCCATCTTCCTCGGACAGCGTTGGGTCATCCTCGACCCTATTGCCTCTGTGGTGGTGGGTGCCTTCATCGTCAAGGTGGCTTTCGACTTGCTCAAAAACGGCATCGGCGACCTGATGGAACAGTCGCTGCCCGACCAAGTGGAGAACGAAATCTTGAGTTTGGCAAGAAGTGTTGATGGCGTCAGCGAACCTCACGACCTGCGCACTCGACGCATCGGCAACCATTATGCCATTGAGTTACACATCCTTATGGACGGCAACATCAGCCTCAAGGAAGCCCACGACAAGGCTTCGGAAGTGGAAGAGCTGCTTCGTCAGCACTATGGTGAAGAGACCCATGTGGCTGTACATGTGGAGCCAAAGGAAGGATGAGGTTTCCCCATTTGCGCCATGCCACATGCTTTGGTTTTTCCCCGACACGACCATCGTATTAAATATTTCTGTACTTTTGCCGCCGAAAACGAATTTATCAAATTGACCATTAAAAAATCAACAATTAAAATCTAAACACAATGAAAAAAGCATTTGCAATCCTGGCTCTCGTAGCCGCCATGTTCGTTGCTGGAAACGCACAGGCACAAACCACCGTCAACATTGGTTATTCACCAGAGACCTTCAAGACCACTTACAGCAGTAATTCCATTAAGGACAATTACCAAGGTCTCCATTTCGGCTTCGTCACCAACGTCAAATTAGTTCAGGAACTCGGTATCGGTGCTGGCGCCCAAGTCCGCATGAACATGCAGCAAAAAAAAGAATCGCTTTTGGGTAGCACGACAACAATCAAAGACTTCCAATTGCTCATTGACGTTCCCGTTTTGATCAACTACAACATCAACATCAACAACAATTTCGCCATCACTCCTTTTGTCGGTCCGATGGTTTCTTTTGCCGCCGTTGGCAAAACCAATACAAAAGTGATGGCAGGAAACACGCAACTTAGAAATACCGACCTCAATTGGTATGGTGAAGATGGCAGTTACTACCTCAGCGGTCCCCTCAAACGCTTCAACCTCTATGCCGTTTTTGGTGGCAATGTGAGATTCGGAGGCTTTAACCTCTATGGTGGATATCGCATGGGCCTGCTTAACATTCTTAAGAGCACCGACAGCATGACGATGAAAACCAATGGTTTCTTCGTTGGCCTCGGCTTCACCTTATAATTTGAGCTTTTATATGAAACGAAAAAGAGAGTGACGGCGTCACTCTCTTTTTCGTTTATATCAAATCCAAATCGGCTTATTCTCCCAGAAGATGCTCAAACAAGAAGTTGTCAATCTTGTTGAAGAGGTGCATACGGCATTCGCCGCTACCGTATTCGTAGCCGCCATAGATGCCGTGGTTCTTGTTGGGATAAATCATCAGGTCGAACTGCTTTCCGTTCGAAATCATGGCCTTGATGAGCTCCATGGCGTTCTGGTAATGGACATTGTCATCACCGCTGCCGTGGCAGAGCAGGTAGTTGCCCTTGATGAGCTCCGTGTTGTGAACGGGTGAGTTGAGGTCGTAGCCGTCGGGGTTCTCCTGCGGTGTACGCATGAAACGCTCAGTGTAGACGTTGTCGTAATAACGCCAGTTGGTCACGGGAGCCACCGAAACCGCCGTGCTGATGACATCGGCGCCCTTGGTGATACCATTAGCGGCCATGAAGCCACCGTAACTCCAGCCGTAGATGCCAATCTTGTCGGCATTTACGTAAGGCTGCTTGGCCATATATTTGGCGAGGGTAATCATGTCTTCAGTCTCATACTTACCAAGTTGCAGGTAGGTCATCTTCTTGAACACCTCACCCTGAGCACCGCTGCCACGGTTGTTGATGGACACACTAATGATGCCGTGCTGTGCAAGCAGTTGCAGCCACCAATAGTCGCTGTCGGCCCATGAATTGTTGACCGTCTGATGGCCAGGACCGCCATACACGTAAATCAAAACAGGGTACTTCTTGGTGGGGTCGAAGTCGGGAGGCAGAATCTGCCAAGCGTCAATGTCGACTTGGGTGCCATCGGGCAACACAAAAGCAGGATCGCTAATCTTCATGAGTTTCTTCTCGCCGAGATTAAAGGTTTCCAGCTTTTCGGCAAAATCATGGTTGTCTTCCAACACGCGCACCAACTTGCCTTTATTGGTATAAAGCTCATATTGGCGCGGCTGGCTAATGGTGCTATTTATATTAATAAGGTAGCTGAAGTCATTGCTGAAACGCGCATCGTTAGTACCAGGGCGGCCGATCACCTCACGCATTTGGCCTTTCAGGTTAACGGCATAAATCTGGCGGTCGACGGGCGTGTTCTTGGCAGCTTGGAAATAGACTTCCTTGCCATCGAAGCCATACACTTTCGTCACGTCCCAAGAGCCGTTGGTGAGTTGCTTGGCCTGCTTGCCATCGAGGCTGCATAGGTAAACATGGTTATAGCCACTCCGCTCCGATGTCATCAGGAAGTTCTTGCCATCCTCAAGGAAGTGCCAGTCGTCGGTAATGTCGATGTAGTAGTCGTTGGTCTCATCGTAGAACACGCGGCTCTTGCCCGTGGTGGCATCGGCGGCCAAAATCTCCAAATGGTTTTGATGACGGTTGAGGCGTTGAATGGCTAATACATTGGCATCCTTGGTCCAAGCGATGCGAGGCAGGTAGATGTCGGTTTCTTTGCCCGTGTCCATCTTTACAGTCTTGCCGCTTTCGAGGTCATACACATAAATCTCAACGATGGAATTGTCCTCGCCCGCCTTGGGATATTTGAAGCTGTACCAATCAGGATAAAGACCCTCGAACTCTTCCATTTGGAACTCGCGCACATTCGACTCGTCGAACTTCATGTAAGCAATCTTCTTGCTGTCGGGCGACCAATAGAAGCCCTGCGAGAAGCTGAACTCCTCCTCATAGACCCAGTCAGGCGCACCGTTGATGATGTGGTTATAGAGGCCGTCGTTGGTGAACTGGCTTTCTTTTCCTGTCTTCAAGTCCTTGATGAACAGGTTGTTGTCGCGCATAAAAGCCACTTTGGTGGCATCGGGCGAGAAAGTAGCCAGACGTTGTTTGCCATTCTCCGAAAGCGGTTGCAAGGTCTTCGTGTTGAAATCGTAGACATAATAATTGGCATGGAAGGAATGGCGATAGATGCTCTCCATGTCAGTGAGGCACAGCATCTTATCCTCATTGGCACTCAATTCATAATCTTGAAGACCGATGGGAAGCGAATCGGGGTGCATGGTGAGGTCGGAAAAGCTGAACAATGTCTTTTCTAACTTACCTGTTTTGTAATTGTAGATGTTGAGTTGGCCTTTCTCGAAGGAGGCGTAGGTCTTGCCATCCTTCATCGAATTCATGCCACGGACGCTCTTGGCATAGAACGTTCCGCGTTGATAGAGGTCTCCCAAATCAAAATTCTTCTTTTCCTGGGCCGAAGCCGAAAGTGTTCCAATGACAAGGAACAGACTGACTAATAGGTATTTAAACTTCATAACAAATAGATTTGATTGCACAAAGGTAGAATTTTTTTGAAAAAAGAGGAAAAAAATCTTGTGGGTTTCGGAAAAAGCCGTATTTTTGCACCCGCATTTGGGACGGTAGCTCAGTTGGTTTAGAGCGCATGCTTGACAGGCATGAGGTCACAAGTTCGATCCTTGTTCGCCCCACCGTAGAGACGCATTAAATGCGTCTCTTTTCTAAACCCCAAGCGGTTATCGGGACGTTAGCCCAGTTGGTTTAGAGCGCTGCCTTCACACGGCAGAGGTCACTGGTTCGAGTCCAGTACGTCCCACCAACAACAAAACCCGCTGGTTTCAGCGGGTTTTGCGTTTTATTGAGCGCTTCTATAGCGTGTCATTTCACACCGAGTTTCTTGGCGATGTTCTTAGGAAGTGCGTCCTTGTGCAGGACGATGTTCATGGTCTTGTATTTGGCGAAAGTCTCAGAGACATACCAGATACCATGGTATTTGCCACTGTCGCCCCACGAGTTCTTGCCCATGAAGTATTCCTTGCCGTTTTGGTCTTTGGCCTTGCCGAAGATGAGCAGACCGTGGTCGTCGCCAGTCTCCCAGTTATCAAAGGCTTCCTGACGCATCTCTTGTGTGACTTCAATCTCTGGCATTGGCTTGGATGTCAGTTCGTTGCGACGATTTGCCGCCGACATGCCCAACCAATGTGCCATGTCGGAGCCTGAGAGTTCGGCCGCTTTCTCGGCATCGGGGCAGACGGCAATGCCATCGCGAGTGAAGCCTTGCTCGCTGACATCGGCACTCCATTGGAAGGTGTAGCCTTTGTCGATGGCATATTGCATGACCTCCATCAGTTCGTCGATAGGCAGGTTATAATAAGGGCAGCCACGCCAGTTGTCCTCGATCTCAAGTGCAAAAGGCTCATAAAAAGGATGATGTGTGAAAGAGGTGAGAGTGATGTAGTTGTCGGCTTCGAGGCCCAACGACTTGGCATATTCTTGTGGCGTCATGCCATTCACCTTTTCAGGACATTTTCCAAGATAGGCATCATAAATGCCTTGTAGGCCTTCTTTCCACACGGGGCTGAGTTTGCTGATGTCACTTTTGGCAAGGGCTTTCACATAGCCTGTGGCCACGAGGTCGAGTTCGGTGTGATTGGGCAAGGTTCCGCCATAACGGTTGCCAGGCATG
>JAEETH010000144.1 GCA_016290215.1 Bacteroidales bacterium | reverse complement strand
CCTCATCATTATTGTCATGGTGATGTCGTTGTAGGTGCGATAGACATTTGTGTCCCTAAAGCCGTTGCGAAGATAGAAATTCTGACGGCGTTTGCGTTGGTCAATGTTCTCACTGACCTGCGTTGGGCTTTCCATGTCCAGGACAAAGGATTGTCCCTTATAGTGTTCTATCATCTGAGTCAGTATCTTCTGACCATAGCCTTTGCCTCGCAACTCTTCGCACACGGCAAAGTACCAGAACCAGTTGATAGACTTACGTGGATAGACGATGGTGAAGCCAATGAAGTCTTCGCCATCGTAATATGCAGTGAAATCCAACGGCATTTCCTCAACCAGGCGCATCAAGTCCTTCCAAGGGATTTGTTCGTCTTCAGGGAATGCCGTTTCATACAGATGTTTTATCTTTTCGTCAGCATTGGCTGCTGTTATCTGTTTGGTATTCATTGTTTGATGTCTATTCCTGCGCGATGGGCTTGTGCCATCTGCTGGTTTCTTGGTATATTATACAATCTGCCTTCCTTGCGGAAATGTGCTCCAGTCTGCTTGAAGTGGAACGGGACATTTGACTTGATGCATTGCTCACGGATTTTTAGCACCCAGTCATAATCACAGACACGGGCATCACGTCCTGACTCGCCACCAACTGTCACTTGCTCACACCAGGAGCCAAGTCCGTCGTGGAAATCAATGGCCTCCAGCAATGGTTCACAGATGATGGACTTATGGCGAATGGGAAGTTCACGGTAAAGTGGCAAACGTTCATCTACTCTCCGCTGATTCTCCATCGTACAGCAGATGGTGACGTTTTCATACCCATCGCCCCAGTCATCTGGCAGACATTGGGCGATACGCTCTGGTCTTTTGGTAATCATGAAGAAATGAAGGTCACTCCGTCGCTGGATCATCAGCCATGCGTCTTCTCGCCATTCATCAGCTTCCTCGATGAAGAAATCCGAAGTAAAACACGTCCACATGAGCGAGCCGGATGGAACCTTCCAGTTCCCCTGTCGGTCTCGACGTATGGGGAGATTGAAACTGGCAGTCTTCGTCACGACATTGGAGTCTTTCTCAAACTCCGCATCGCGACGGTACACATAGCAGTGCTGACAGCCCTCGCTCTTCTTATGGCATCCATGCCACAGATTCCACATTTCACCCATGCTTCTTATATTTGGCTTTTACTATCTCATATGAGTTTCGAGTCAGTTCCTGTAGGAGTTCATCAGGGGCAGTGTTTGCATCAATGCCAATCCAGTACTTGGGTGATTCGTTGTACGGCTTGCCTATGCAATCATACCTTGCCTTCAATTCCTCAATGCGCTCTGGCTGACATTTTAGCGTAATCACGCTGTAATTATCACAATCAAAGAATGAAAACATATGGCCATGAACGTAGAACACCAACACGCCACTGGCATAGTGAAAAGCTGTGAAAGGCAGTTTCTCTTCCACATCTTTGCCTAATGAAAGGCAATATTCACGATACTCTTCTATGTTCATCCTTCTTTACCTTACTTCAAAACAATAATATCACTCCAACGAGTCGTTGGATTTTTACTCTTGAAATCATGCTTGATGGCATTAGCAAAGACATTTGCTTTTCCCTTGCCATCTTTTTGAGTGTATTGCTGACTGCCAAGCACAATGGTCTCGGTTCCATTGACCTTGTTGATGCGATCAATGACTGCATCCAGTCGCTTCATCTTCTCAAACTGTTCTGCATTTGTGTCAAACAAGTCTTGCTGAATTGGACTGTTAGGCCCAATTCCCATGACTATTACACCTGCTTTCTTATAGTGATAACCTTGACGGTAGAGTTTCTGAAGAACTTCATTAGCTGCTTTGACAATGGTGACAGTCGAGCTAGAGGGGGTAAGAAGACGCATTTCCTGAAAGTTCCAGTATTGAGGCAGGTCTTCACGGAAAGCATTTGTGTTGAGAAATACGCCTACGATGGACGCAACTGTACCTTGCTGGCGAAGTTTCTCAGCACATCGGGCAGCATAGTTCGACACATGGGTACGGAGGCCGTCAAGGTCTGTAATCATACCATTGAAAGAACGGCTGGTACAGATGGATTTCTTCTTAGCCATTTCCTCATTGGGCACACAGTCTTCACCGTTCAGTTCACGCCAAGTGCGCTCAATGACAACATTATTGAATGTTGCATGTACCCAACTCTGGTTGTGCTCTGCAAAGTCATAGGCTGTCTTCACACCAAGGGCTTCAAGACGTGCTGCATAACGTCGGCCAATGCCCCAGACTTCATCAATGGGATATAGTTTCAATGCCTTGATACGCTTCTCGTCCGTATCAATCATGCAGCAGTGGCGGTAGCCCTGGT
>JAEETH010000143.1 GCA_016290215.1 Bacteroidales bacterium | reverse complement strand
CCGTTTCCCTCGTGCTGACCGTGGCTCTGTTGTCGTTCTTCGCGGCTTTCCTGCTCCTCTCGCTGATAGTTTCCGGAGTGGTGCAGGCCATTTGCAGCAAGAGAATTACAGAGGTGTTGCAGAGAGGGTAAAGTAGAATATTTGGTTTTGCTTTCTGTAATGAGCAGAATTCAGGAAAAAATGCTTTCTGCAAAAAGCACAAATGAGAGGATGAGTCTGGTGATAGCGTTGAAGAAGGAATGAATCGTTGTCACAAAAACTTCTCTTTTTCCTTTGTTTGCGACAATTTATTTGTAATTTTGCCGCAAAATATGCGACGATATTGACCGAATAACGACGCAAAAACACAGAAACATGTATATACACGAACATGAGAACTGGACGGATTTCCGTTGGTCGCCCGAAGCGGTGGCTTTGCCCTTGGACGAAGTCTGTCGCGAACAGGGGAAACTGGTTGGCCGATTGAGTAACTTGGGCTTCGACAGCCAACTGAAGGCCATGGCCGAGAACTTGACCCGAGATGTGGTCTATTCCTCCGAGATAGAAGGCATAAGGCTCAATGTGGATGAGGTGCGCTCGTCCATAGCCCGCCGTTTAGGAATTGAGGGTATGAAGTTTACGCCTTCATCGCATTATGTCGATGGCGTGGTGGCCGTGATGCTCGATGCGATGGAACATTTCGACCAGCCTCTGACCAAGGAGAAGCTTTGTGGATGGCAGTCGGCTTTCTTCCCGTCGGGTTTTAGCGAAGGCGCCGCCATTGAGGTGGGCCGGTACCGTACCCATGAAGAGCATGTCGTTTCAGGGCTGTGGGAGCACGAGCGGGTGCATTATATGGCACCTTCTCCCGACCGAGTGGAACAGGAAATGGTCAAGTTCATTGACTGGTATAATGCCGACAAGCCTATCTCTCCTGTCATACACTCGGCCATAGTGCATCTTTGGTTTGTCTCCATTCACCCCTTCGAGGACGGCAACGGCAGGTTGGCACGCATCCTTGGCGACATGTACCTTGCACGAGGCGACAACAGCCGTTTCCGTTTCTACAATATCTCATCGGAGATCAATCGCGACAAGAACCACTATTACGACATCCTGGAACGGGTACAGCACGGTGACGGCGACATCACGGAGTGGGTCGTTTGGTATCTGCATACCCTTTTAGCCGCCATCCGTGAGGCTTCGGCCACGGTGAGCACTGTGCTCAACAAGAGTTTCTTCTGGATGCGTTTCGCCAGCGTTCCGATGACAGAACGACAGACCAACACACTGAATCTTTTCCTCGACGGTTATGAAGCCAAAATCACTTCCAAAACATGGGCGAATTTGAGCAAATGCTCAAAAGACACTGCTATTCGTGATATCCAGGACTTGTTGGAGAAGCATATCCTTATCATAGACATCCCTGGAGCCAAACGCCCCAGTTATTCCATCAATTACGGTGGCGCGACGGATGACATCATGAAACGTTTCAGTGATATAGCCATACAAGAGGAGGAAGGAGGTTTTTATCTCACTGCAATCCTCGACGGAAAGACCAAGGTGAGGGAACGCCTACTCGCTTTGGATGCTGAGCGCTATCAGAAAGGCGACCTGCCTATGGAGCACCTGTTAGGGAAATACTGCACTTATATGTTGAAGTAAGGCATGAAAATCCTTGCGACTGTAAAGTTTCTTTACACCCACTGTAAAGAAACTTTACACTTTTACAATAGGGTAAAAGTGTATCTTGTTGATTCGTATTGTTTTATGATTTTGGCATAGATTATGCCATACGACACACAACAATTAAACAGTTCAACAATCAACAATTCAACAATAATGAGCAGTTACATCAAATTCCTTTCCCGAAACAAACTCTACACCGTCATCGAGGCCATCGGTCTCATCGTTTCCATTGCCTTCGTCATCTTGATTGGCAATTATGTGTATCAACAGTATTCCGTGGCTTACGGCAACCCTTATCGAAACAGGGTTTATGCCGTTGGAAATCAAGATTATATGTCGCTCTCGTGGTGGGACAAGGCCGTTTTTGAGGACAAACTTCCCGAAGCCGAAACTGTGGCCCGCATTTCTGGCTCTGACTATGACGGCTACATCACCGTCGGCGACGAGCAGCCTGTCAGTGCCGTCATTACCGAGGCCGACCCCGAAATCTTCGAACTCTTTCCCAGCCTGACCCTCATCGACGGCAGCATGGACGAGTACCGCATCAAAGGGCATTGCCTCATCTCCGAGTCGCTTGCCAATCGCGCCTTCAACGGCGACGCCGTCGGCAAGCCCATCCGAATCACCTATTTCGATGATAAAATCGAAAGCATGGTCTGTGGCATTTTCAAGGATGCCCCCAACTCAATGATGCCTAACTCCGATGTGCTGCTC
>JAEETH010000080.1 GCA_016290215.1 Bacteroidales bacterium | reverse complement strand
ACTGGGTGAAGGATTACGAATTGGACATCCCCATCGGCAAGCCATTGGACAATCTGAGACTCTATATCGTTGACAAGCAATTCAATAGACTGCCCATCGGTGCCATGGGCGAGTTGTGGGTCACGGGACCGCAAGTGAGCCGTGGCTACCTGAACCGCCCCGAAAAGACTGCTGAGACCTACATAAAGAATCCTTTCAGCGATGACCCGAAGCACAGTCGTGTGTATCGTACCGGTGACATCGTACGCTACCTCCCCGATGGCAACATCCAGTTTGTGGGACGTAAGGACGGTCAGGTGAAGATTCGTGGATTCCGCATTGAGTTGAAGGAAGTGGAGGCCGTTATTCGCCAATTCCCGGGTATCAAGGATGCTACAGTACAAGCCTTTGATTACGAGAATGGTGGAAAGTTCATCGCCGCCTACATTGTTAGTGACCAGAAGGTGGACATCAAGGAACTGAACGCCTTCATCGGACAGCAGAAACCGCCTTATATGATTCCTGCGGCCACGATGCAAATCGACGCCATTCCGCTGAACCAGAACCAGAAGGTGAACCGCAAGGCATTGCCTGCACCCGTCATTCAAGCGGCTGACCACGAATATGTAGAGCCTGTCAACGACGTCGAGAAACTGTTCTGCAAGATTTTCAGCGACATCCTTTCGATGGACAAGATTGGCGCGACCGACAACTTCTTTGAGTTGGGTGGCACCTCGCTCATGGTGACGCGCGTCATCATCGAGGCTGACAAGGCTGGTCATCATATCGCCTACGGTGATGTGTTCGCCAACCCGACACCGCGAATGTTATCCAACTTCCTCACGGGTGGCACCGTTGATGAGGATGAAGAGGCTCGCAAGTACAACTACGGCCCCATCAACCATATCCTTGAAGGCAACACGCTTGACGCCTTCCGTGATGGCGAGCGTCAAACCATTGGAAACGTGTTGCTTACAGGAGCCACGGGCTTCTTGGGCATCCATGTCCTCAAGGAACTCATCGACCGCGAGGATGTGCCGACCATTTGGTGCATGGTGAGGGCTGAGAACGAGGAAAAAGCCGAACGCCGTCTGAAAGGAATGCTGTATTACTACTTCAGCAACAACTATAATGAGTTGTTTGGCAGTCGTTTGCGTGTCATCAACGGAGATGTGACACAAGAAATCAAGGTGGATGGCAAAGTCGACACCGTTTTCAATTGTGCTGCCGTGGTGAAGCACTTCTCCAAAGGCACCGAGATTGAGGATGTCAACGTGGGCGGCGCAGCGCACTGCGTCCAGTTCTGCTTACTAAACAACGCCCGACTGATTCATGTTTCCACCTACAGCACTGCAGGTATGTCCATCAATGGGATGCCGCCAGAGGATACGGTTTACACCGAGCAAAAACTCTATTTTGGTCAGAACCTTGACAACCAATACGTACACTCGAAGTTTATCTCCGAGCGTGTCGTCCTCGATGCTGTGGCCTTGCACAAACTCAACGCCAAGGTGATGCGTGTGGGTAACCTGGCGCCGCGTTCCACCGATGGTGAGTTCCAGATTAACTTCCAGACCAACAGTGCTATGGGACGTATCCGTGTCTATCAGATGTTGGGTTGCTATCCCTACGACATTACAGACGCGCCGATGGAGTTCTCACCCATCAACGAGGTGGCAAAAGCCATCGTGACACTTTCGGAAACACCGCAACAGTGCTGCCTGTTCCATCCTTATAACAACCACTTTGTCCACTTCGGTGATGTTTTGGAGGAACTCTCGAAGGTCACTCAGGGTCCGCGTCAGGTGGAGGCCGAAGCCTTCAACGAGGCTTTGGAAACCGCCAAGCAAGACCCCGAAAAGGCCAAACGCCTCTCCAGTCTGTTGGCATACCAAGACATGGCACACGGACAAAAAGCCATGATGATCCCAGCTGAAAACCAATATACCACGCAAGTGCTGTATCGTCTTGGTTTCCGTTGGTCGAGCACCTCATGGGACTATGTGGACCAGATGCTGAAAGCTATCGCCGGCTTCGGTTATTTCGAATAATTGAATAATCGAACAAGCAAAAAGGCCTGAATTTCGGTTCAGGCCTTTTTTGATTCTATACAACTAATAATATCAGCCCCTCCTAGCCTCGCGCAAAGGTTTTTCCCAATAAATAGTCCCGTTTGCTTCTTGGGCAAGTTCATCGATGTGCTGTTGAAACTTTTGCATTAGGGCTTCTTCTCTTTTCTTCGAGCGTCGACCTTTGGCCTCATAAAGCACTTTGCTGAAATAGGCGTCGTATGAAACGGCATAATCTTCCTCATCGTTATGAGGAAAGAAAGTCACAGCAGCTTCATATCTGATGTTGCCAGCCTCGGAATCGGCAATGAGCATTACCAAAGCCGCATGGCGAGGAATACTGTTGTATTCAGCTTTGGCAGAGAAGTATTGTTCATAGACGTTGACCATCGTTATTGGGTTTATCGCTTGTCAACAATAGTCGCGCCAGGATATTGCTTGGCATCAAAAGTCACTTGTTTCTCGGTAACGCCAAAGGAAATGTCGCGCATTGTCACCGATGCGGCAGTGACGCTTGTGCTCAGGCTGACAGGCCAATACGTTTCTTTGGCAACAACCAAGTCCATCCTTTTGGGAGCGTCCTTGTCGGGATTCGACCTCGACCTCTTGCAGCGGATGTGCCACTCGGTGGCAGTTTCCTTGTCGATTTTGATGTCATAACCGTCCGTGATGCCTTTAAACAGCTTCGTGTCACCCTCGGTCTCCGATTTCTCCCTGGGTTTTGCATTCGTGATTTCGATTTCGTTCTTTTCGGAATCGTAGTTCCAATCCGTTTTCCCATCGCTCCACGTGACAAAATTATTTCCATCCCTACTTGCCTCGATACGCATTTTGTCTCCCAAGACATAGCTCCGGGATGATATCGTTCCGATGATGATGATCTTCACGTCCATGGTCATAACGAAGCCTTCGCTTTCGTCATGTTTGCTCATCTCTGCTTCCATACGAGAGACGATTTCTTCTGCGGTTTGTGCCATGGCAGCGGTGGCCAAGGCGATAAAGCTAATGATAGCGATTAGTTTTTTCATAGTAGGTTTTAGATTTTAAATTCAATAATTAAGATATACAATCGAGGTTTGTGACGTTGGTTTTCATTGCGCCTTAATATCATCCAACAAATCGTATGCTTTCACCAGACAAAACACATGGTTGAAAGCGCCGATGGTAACAACACGCTTCTCGCCGTCATAATACATCTTGCCGACATTCAAAACATAGTAATTATCCACCTTAAGCTGGCTTTTCACATAGACTTTCACGACCGCTTCGCTGATGGTGCCAGCAATGGCATTGCCGATGCTTTCCAGCAAGCCGACATCTTCATTGTTTTCTTGTGACGACTTCACGATTTCTTGAGTCATCTTTTCGATATGCTTTTCCTCTTCGGGACAGGTAAATAACATAACACCTGCAAGAATAACCAGGACTATGATACTTTTGATTAGTTTTTTCATAATATTGTACTATATGATATTAGATATGAATAAAATTTTATGCAATAATAATGCCTATTTTGTTTGGCGACGATTATTTCTTCTTTTTGAACCACTTCCCTATCCTACCCTTTCCGTTGAGTTCCATCACGGCAAGGATGCCGAAAGCGATGGCAACAGTGGCCTTGAGTGCTGCAAAACCCGTGTGGAGGGCATCGGGAAGCTGGTTGGAGACGATGTTGTAGCTCGTCCAAAAGATGCCTGCGCCGGGTACCAAGGGAAAGATACCGCTGATGAGGAACACCGTGATCGGGCACTTCCGCCCTATTGACTGCAATAAGGCAGTGAGCGTCACTAAGGCCGTGGCGCAGAAGATGACTTCGGCAGGCGACATGGCGGTGTAACGCGTCAGGACGAGATAAAGCAGCCATCCTATTGTTCCGCAAAAACCGGCATCGAGATAATACTTACGCGGCACACCAAAGAGCGCGGCAAACGACACCGTGCCCAAGAAGGCAGCGAGGAGTTGCACGACAAAATTCGAGGTCTGCGGGTCGGCGACAAGACCTTCCAGTTTATGCATCGCTCCGAAAATGTTCTCGTCAAGCATGAATGCCAAAGCCACACCTAGTGCGATACAGAAGAAAGACAGCATGGCGTCAAGGAGGCGCGTGGTGCCAGCAATGTAGTCCTCATTGGCCATGTCGCGGATGCCGTTGGTGAAAGCCACACCAGGAATCAATGGTATGATGGCGCCGATAATCATGTTGCTCAGATGTTCACCAAGACCGAGGCGGTACATACCGAAGCAAATCAAGGTGGCCAACAATCCTCCTGAGGCCGTACCCACGATGCGTGACAGCCGCTTGGAGGCAACAAACAGCATATAGATCCATAGCACCAACCCTGCCACAAAAGAGGCCAAACAATCCATGAAGCCTCCGCCAAAGATGATGCAGAACGCAGCGCTACCCACAGCTGAAGCCAAAATCTGCTCCCACGCGGGTTTGGCTTTCATGGCGCGGATGTCTTTGAGTCGTTGCTCCAATTGTTCCAAGGAGCATTGCCCCTGCTCCACCTCGCGCGAGAGTTGGTTGACGGCCACTACTTTATCCAAACTTGCACCCTTGATAGGAATGAACTTGGAGCGGGCGTAGTCCTTGCCCGTGGCCATGATGCCGTTGCTGAGCACGAAGAAACTCTCATCCTCAACGCCATAGTGGCTGGCGATGCGTTTCATGGTCTCCTCCACACGCGAAATCTCGGCGCCATTCTCCAAGAGGATGGAACCGGCTTCGTAGGCGAGGTCGAGGGTCTTTTGGTTGTCGGTCATTGTTTTGGCAATTGTTTTATGGCACGGTCGAAGTCACTTTCAAGTTGTTCCATCTCGCGTTTGCGGTAGATTTCAAACTCTTGTTCTGCCTTTTTAATGGCTTCTTCGTGCGAGACACTCCCCTTACCTTCCAAAACTTTTCTTCTGTTGGCAAGGATTTGGTTGTCAAGCGATTCTATCCAATCCCGCATGGTCATGGGCTTCATTTCAAGGGCCTGGAACTCGGCAAAATCCAAAAAGCCAGAAACCAGTAAGTTAAGGCGTTGCAACTCTAATTCAGAAAGATAGTTCTTGGCTATCTTCACATCGTCCTTGGTGACATAATTGCCTTTGAAGTTGGTCATTCCGACAAAAGGCTTTTCGTTATCCACACGATTGTAAATCACTTCAGCGGCAGTTTGTTCATGTACTGCGTAATGGAGTTTGTTCTGTACGGTAGCAAAGAACATTCTGGTCATTTCACTGCGTGGGTCGTAATCGACAGCCGTAGCATAGATGTCAGTCACTTGCTGATAGAAATTGCGCTCTGAGGAACGGATGTCGCGGATGCGCTGCAAGAGTTCCCTGAAATAGCGATTGCCGCCTTGTTTCAGCCGCTCGTCATCCAAGGCAAAGCCTTTTTGGATGTATTCGTGCAAGCGTTGAGTAGCCCAACGGCGGAAACGCACTGCCACGGGCGACTGGACGCGATAGCCGAGGGCGATAATAACATCCAAGTTATAAAAACTCACCTCATGGGTTTGCGTTTTACCTTCGATAGCACCATGTTGAGTGGTTGTTCGGAATTTCCGAACAACCAATTCTTTTTGTAATTCACCATCAGCAAAAATATGCTTAAGATGTTCACTTACATTAGATTTGCTCGTCTGGTAAATCTTCACTAGTTGAGCTTGTGTCAGCCAAACGTCTTCGTCAGCAAAGCGGACGTTTACGTTTACTTTGCCATCGGTGTCGGTGTAAAGGATGATATTGTTTTGTTTGTCGGGCATGTATCTTGCTGTTTATATAGTGCAAAGATAATGAATTCTTTTGGTTTATGGAATAATAATACGATTATTGTATTAGGCTTAATTACTTTTCAAAGATAATAATCCAGATATTCTTTATGCATTAGTCCTAGCAAATTCTAATAAGTATTTAAAAGGGAACGGGACAACTGTTAATTGTCCGTTTCTTACAAAAGTTACAGCCATTAACTTTAACAATTTTTCGAAAAACAAGTTGCTTTTTTGCCATGTATCAACCAATCTAATATTGGCAGCTGTCGGTATTACTCTTCGCATTCCAGTTCCAATTATTCCTGAAAAATAGAACATTGAGTTATTGTTGTTGGAAAAGCACTTTATATCAGTTATTGCAGGAAACAATTCCTCTCGGCTTATTTTATCGCGTATTTTATTATCATTATTTTGTAACCTTTCTTTTATATGTTCAATCTCCGGGATTGTTTTTAATCTAGTATTTCGAATGACATTAACATCATCTCCGTATTTCACGACTCCGACGACATCCTCGTTATCGAAAATATCAATACATTCTTGGTATTCGTCATGTTCAAATATAGTATTTTCTCTTTCTGCAATTGTAAAATCACCATTGGGCGAAATCGTCATAAAATAAAAGTGCCTACAATCATCCCCGCCTTTATAGCAAATCCCAAAAACTATATTTCCAATAAAACCATAGTCAGACCAGTTCACCATTGAAATATGGTTACACACAATATCTTCTTTTATCAAGACCTCTTGCATTATACAATCCAATATTGATTTCCAACCAGTTTCATTGTCTTTTTCACTACTCATCAAGTGAGCTATTGTTTCTATGGTCACATGTTGGATTGCACAATCTTTATAGACTTTATCATGCGGATCATCATTATCTTTATAGAAATCATCCTCATGAATAAGAACAATATTGATGGCATCGACTTTAGGTCGTTTATATACAGAGATATCACAACCAAATTGTTCCTTTATTTTTTGTTTAAGCCTTTCAATACAAAGTGGAGAAGTTGGGTCTAAAACCCCGTCAACCAACACGATTTTATGCGATGAAGCACTCTCTTTAATTCTTTGCTCACTTCCTTTCAAGAATTTGGATGAAATTTGTTCTTCCTGATAGTCATTGAACGAATCGAATTCAAGATGAGCCACGCCAGAAAACTTGGTGTTGAATTTATCTATACAATCACAAATGACGCCCATTTTGGTTTTCTGAAACTTCTCCAATGAATCAATTTCAAGAAACTTGATATTGGTTTTATCATCCCCCATTTGCCTTAGGATATAGGCTTCAGACGAAGATCCTTTTTCAATTCGTTTCAAAATATTGTCCTTTCCAAGAACATATTCCGGATATTCATTAAACTTCTTTTTGCCAAATCTGATATACCTTTGTTGTGTAATGGAAGTGAATGTCCTAACATTCCAATCTAAAAGCATTTCCTTAGTCACTCTTAATTCCAAAGAAACAATCTGCTTTCTTTTCGGCTTAACCCATGAAGGATGATGTATATAGAAGTGACCAGTAACATTATGGTAGCCAAGAATCGCGCCTTCATAAGTTCCCATAGAATTAAGCAATAATTGCACAATAATGTTTTGAGGTACCGATTCTACATACATTTTATCTACTGTAATATTCTCTGTTCCATGTAGTTTTTGTACTGCTTCGTTTATGTTATTTTGGTTCTCAACTGATTTTTTGAGCAACATATAAAATGAATTGCCACGTTCGTATACCACTGACAACACAAATTTTTCATTTGTAAAATCGTCTACAAGTTTTGCCGCATTGTTTCCTTTCCCGAAATACATATCAGAGGTTCTGACATTAAAGATTTCGTATTTTTCAGAAAGAATGCCCGTGTTAAGGTCAGCAACTAGTTTATTTGTTTGTATTCTACTCATTCTTCAACTCTTGTATTTTTTTAGCAGCCTTTTGTGACAATTTTGCATTACAAATTAGCGACAATTCTATTATATTGATATTGCAAATTCTTGTTATTATGGGTTCTTCAAATCCTGTATCTCTGACATTTGCGATTAATATTGTCCTAACATCTTTACATCCATTTGCTTTTTCAGCCACTTTATTGTGATATTCTTTGGCGTCAAATTGCGTTGTATCTTTCCAATACTTGAAATCTACATAAATTGGCTTTCCTTTCACCTTAAAGTCAAATAGTTCATGTTCTTCAGCATTCAATTCCTCAAGAGGAATATCAAAAAACTCAAAGATTTCTTTTCCACACACCTCCCCAAGTGCGCCTTTGTATATATTATTATAAAGAGGAGGTGAAAGAATATAATCACCTTCCTTGAAATCTATCGCATAATTGTTTTTAATAAACAATTCTTTTAAACGAGGCCATGTTTCAAACAGATTCTTAAGATTTGCATCTTCAGATGAAACTTCATATGCATTCTCGAATCTATCTTTTGCGATTTGATTGATTGAATAATAATCGCTATTATGCTGATAATAGTATTTTCTAATTGGTTCACCAAATGAGATATAATGCAACTTGAATGGACTTTTCGACCATTCTTCTTCTGTCAACGTCGGATGTTGCAATGTATATTCTCGCATTGTTTTCCACTTTCGAATTTCTTCGTCACTCCATCTGTTTTCAAAACATCTGGTAAGCAGCTGCAGTATCCTTTTGTTTGATGAAATGGACATATTAATAGCATCCTCCATATAATCATTTGACACAGCATCTTCATTTAACTCAAACTTATTTGCCAACGCAACCATTTCTTGGTTAAACATTCTGTCCTCTGAAAACAGGGTTGACTTGTCCAGCGCATCTCCAAGTTCAGAATCTGCAAGTAAATAAACCCTCTTTCCCCTATAGCTAGTTCGGCATTTTCTCCCCATCGCTTGAACAATAGTTTTAGTGGCGAAGATTTTTACATCTCGAAGATTTGAAAACGATTTATTCCAAAATTTAACTCTTTCATTGCTCTTGTTTAAACTATTGTAGGACAAGACAATCTCTTTCATCTTATCATTATATGATATAGCCTTTTTTTGAAACAAGTATTCCATTTGAAACACTCTATTAATGGCTGTTTCTTCTTCCCCATCGCACTGATAAACAAGTAAAGTCGGTTTGTCTAGATAAATGCCCTCAATATCCATTTCGGACTTATTTTCCCTTGTATTGTTGATTTTTATCACTTCGTTTTGCCTATTTGCTGGTATACTATATTGTAAATTTTGTCCAGCGCCAATTGTGGCATAGGTAGAAATGATGAATCTTCTTTTCCCTTCGCTTAAAGCATCTATCAATTCTTTTTTCTGCTCATCAAAATTATTTGAATCAAGAACGGCACAAATACTTTCATCAAAAGGAACGCCCTTTTCAGCGTATAATAACATATATAGTTCAAACAAAGTATTTTGATCAAAATCGCCATCGTTCTTTTTCAAGGCTTTTGAAAACAACGCCAAATATGATTGCAGGTTGTTATCTAAAAACTGCTTAAAGGCCAAAACCGCTTTGAAGTATCTAACTTCTTTATAAATATCATTATTGTAAGATGTTCTATTATGAGCATAGTTAATAACATCTTTATCCGCATAAATGCTTGACCAATTTGGCAAATCTTTAGAAGAAGTTTCTGTTAAATCTACAACGATTTCAACCTTTTCGAATCCTGATGTTTGGTTTTCAAAGTCTTTCTTAAGTCTTTCTTTGTCTTCAGCAGTAGGTTTGAAATAGTTCTCTCCCAGCTTCCATTCTAAATAGTCAATATCATAATTGCCTAATACAGTTTTAAATGTCGCAGTTGCAGATATTCCTACTACTTTTGAAAGTGTACAAATCGTAAATAAAATACTCTCAGGCGTATCTTCGAAGACAAATTTTCTTATGATGGTTGTATTATCATGAGAATAATCATCGCAAAAGTCATAATGACTAAATCCTGTTGCATAAAAGGAAAAGTCATCAATTATATCAACAGTATTGCTCGTTTTTGTCCTAAATCGATTGCTATATGTCAATGCCATTTCACGGATAATCCTATTGCTGTCTCCCTGCAAATGAAACGAATCAAGTACCGTGTCAATGGCATGATACTCTGTAAATTCTCCATACGACATACCATCTTCTTCGTTTTGTATTTTGTTTTTACGGTAACTATATGCCAAGATGGCAACAAATCGCGCAAAGTGCGAAATGGCTCCTTTGATTTTGTTTAATGCATTGTATAAAGAATCGTCTAATTGGCCTTTTGGTACGAGCGATAATGTGTTTAAATTCTTTTTCTTGTCATACTCAACCACGACATCTTCTTTTCCTGTTGTGTAATTGTTATGGGTAAAGTCAGAGAACAAAACAACTCGCTTCTCTTCAAATCCAAGAGACTTATGATGCTGTAAGAGATGATGTTCTTTTGAAATGTCATCAAAGATTCTTATGTTTTTTTCTAAAGCATGCCTATGGCTTGGTCTATTCTCAATATTTTCCCAAATATTAGATGGTATGGATGCTTGATTGTCAAGGCAAATCTTTATATTTCGAAATAGGTCTATGTAATCAATGCTCTTATTTAGTCCATTTTGGACAATCATATCTTGAATATCCTTCTTAGTAGCATCAAACTCATCTATAAAGACAAGAGAGTTTCTAAAAAAGGAAGTCTCGTAAAGCCTTACACTTTTCTCGATGATTGTGTCGTATTTGTTTATCAATTTCTTCATCGTAATGAAGAAAACCCTTTTTTCTTCCGAAAAGACAACCGGATACAATTCTCCTACCCATTGCCAATCTTTGTCATTCTTGATGGCGTTGAGTTTTTCTGATTTTTTCTTGAATTTTCGAGAAAGAGTTTTGCTAATTAAGTATCTGAAATTTCTTTCTATATCTCCAAAAGCATCGGGCTTGTTTACCCCAGCTGTTATTAAAGCATCAAAACTCCTAAACTCTTCCGAAAATCGTATTTCACTTATCTTTATGTCTTTCTTTATTCTATTAAAATTCTTGATTGCATGTTCGGTGTTAGAAAGAACTCTAAAAACAGAGTCTTTTAAATCAGAATCTTTATCTAATTCTTTTATCAAATCGTTATACGGATCATCTAAGTTCTTTTTTAACGTGGTGACAAAGAATATCTTTTTGTCTTGATTCTGTTTTAGGTAACTCTTAATAAACTGAAGGACATTGTATGTTTTCCCTGTGCCAGTTGGCATATCCAATAGTAACAAGCCCGTATCCCTCGTATTATCTAAACAATATCTCTTTAATAACTCTATCATGGAATCAAGTTTTCAAATTACTCTATAATCTTTATGTTTTGAACGAGTACATGCCAAACAAAAACATCATTATAAAAAAACGCCGTCCCCGTAGAGGCGTGCCACGGCGCGCCTCTACTAAGAACGGCAATTCATTTCGGAGAATTACTTCTCCACTTCCTTCTTCAGTCTCTCCGTCAGCATGGGGACAATCTTGTGCAGGTCTCCAACGATGCCGAGGTCGGCGACGCTGAAGATGGGGGCAAACTTGTCCTTGTTGATGGCGATGATGAAGTCGGACTCTTCCATACCAGCCAAGTGCTGGATGGCACCGCTGATACCGCAAGCCATGTAAAGGTTCGGGCGGACGGTCTTACCCGTCTGACCCACCTGACGGTCATGAGGCATCACGCCGTTGTCGACCATAGCACGTGATGACGATACCACGCCGCCGATGACATCGGCCAGAGCCTGCAGCTTGTCGAAACCTTCCTTGTTCTGGACGCCACGGCCACCGGACACCAAGATCTTGGCATCGGCGATATCGACCACGGTCTTGTCCTCTTTAATGGTCTCAACGAGCTTGACTTTGAACTTGGAGGTGTCAAAGGTCGGGACGAAACTTGTGACCACGCCTTGACGGCCGACCTCGCGTTGACGCTTCTGCATCACGCCAGGACGCACGGTCGACATCTGCGGACGGGTGTTGGGGCAAATGATGGTAGCCATCAGGTTGCCACCGAAAGCAGGACGGGTCATGCGGAACTGCGGCTCACCGTTGCTCTTTTCGTCGCTGACGACTTCGAGCTTGGTGCAGTCTGCAGTCAGACCGGTCTTCAGACGCGAAGCGATACGCGGAGCCATGTCACGGCCAATGGTGGTGGCACCATAGAGCACGATGTTGGGGCAACGCTCCTTGATGATCTGGTCAACGACCTGGGTGTATTGCTCACTCAGATAGTCCTTCAGTTCAGGGCAGTCGGCGACGATGACTTCGTCAGCACCAAATTCAATCAGTTTCTGGGCTTGGTCTTTGATGCCGCAGCCGAGCAACATAGCCACAACCTTCTCACCGAGGGTGTCGGCGAGGTCGCGGGCCTTTCCTAAAAGTTCGAAAGCAACGGATTGGATGTTACCTTCACGCTGTTCTGCGAAAACGAATACGTTCTTATAATCTTTCAATTCCATGGCTGTAACTTTTAGATGATGTGTTT
>JAEETH010000142.1 GCA_016290215.1 Bacteroidales bacterium | reverse complement strand
CGATGGTCAGCTCCGTGAGCCCGGTGCAACCGTAAAACGAGTAGTTGTCCAGTTTCGTCACCGTATTCGGGATCACCAAGTGGCCCGTCAGCCCGCTGCAGCCCCGGAACGCCTCCTTCCCTATCGTGGCAAGCTGGCTCGAAAGCGTCAACTGTCCCGTAAAACCGTTGCAGCCGTTGAAAGCACCGTCGTTGATCTGAGTCACCGTGTTCGGTATCGTCAACGTGCCGTGCATTAAAATGTTATTGTAGAAAGCCTCCTTGCCGATGTACGTCACACCGCTGGGTATCGTCAGCGTCTGGTTAAGGCTCGGGCTGTTCTTGAAGGCATAGTCCGGTATCCGGTTCACTCCGGTCCCTATCGTCAACGTCGTGATCGCACTGGGTCCAGCATTGGTCGTACCGGTATTGAACACCGAGTAATAGATGCTATTTGAGTTGTAGTAGCTATACATCTTTGTGCAGTTCACCGCATTGAAGTGGACGGTCGCCAGCAACGGACACTCCCAAAACGAACAAAAACCCACCTCAGTGACTCCCGTGCCGATGGTCAGCTCCGTGAGCCCGGTGCAACCGTAAAACGAGTAGTTGTCCAGTTTCGTCACCGTATTCGGGATCACCAAGTGGCCCGTCAGCCCGCTGCAGCCCCGGAACGCCTCCTTCCCTATCGTTTGTATCTCTGTTCCAATGGTCACCTCCGTAATTTCCGAACAGCCGTAAAATGCATAGTCACCAATCGCGGTAACAGTGTAGGTTAGCCAGTTAGTGCTATTGTAAACATGGTCGGGAATTATCACGTGACCTGAAGGCTTTGTATAATTACCCCATGGGTTTGAGTTGGAAGTTCCGGGATACACCACTTTGGCTTGAAGCAAAGTAGGATTTGTAATGTAATAATACAACATCTGTCCATTATACATTGCTGAAAAATCATAGGCAGACATTGTTTTTATCCCCAAAATAAATGCCAGAAGGATAAGCCCCAGGGGCCGTAACCGAGAAACAATACGTGTTTTCATATCATGGAGTTTTAAACTTTTTTTCTTTATCGTGAACATCGTGAATTACTCTTTCAAAACAACCTTGTTAAGCAAGGCGTTTTTATTTCGCATCAAAAATGAGTAGACGCCTGGAGCAAGATGGTTCAGGTCTATCTCCACTTTTTCGGTATTTCCACATTCCTTCGCAATCACCAACTGGCCCAGAACGTTATACACCTTCACCGTCTCGATGGCGTCGCCTTCCACCATGACCTTGTCACGGATCGGATTTGGATAGACTTTCGGGCAGGAAACTGTCTGATCGGCCACTGCCTCGATGGAGCCCGTGAACGAAAACACATACGGCTCAAGGACAGAGCCAACGATGTCGTTGGGAACAAACTGGATCGTTTCGGGCGGCGTCAGCTCCAGTTCCTGCTGGGTGGCGTGGTCATACAGCCGAAACGACAGCGTATGGCCCGACGCTCCATACAGGGTGAGGAAGACCATGTAACGGCCCAGCCCTTCAAAGTACGTCAGCATCTCGCTGCCGCGGCACTCGTCACCACAAAAAGCACCCAACTCCATCGTCTCGCGAGGAATCTCGACCCCGTTGATATGAACTACCCCGATCACCGTCATGGTGTTTGGAAACGCATGGGGATCGTATGTCCAGTGTCCCTGGGCATGGGCGTTGACGGCAAGCCAAGCCATCAGTGCCATGATGAATAGTCTTTTCACTGTTTTGTTCCTATTTATCAATCCATCGCTATTTTTAATGACCTATCGGTGGACGACCCGATCCTGCCCCGGCCTCATCGACCGATGCGCGAAGATGATCTCCCCGTCTTGAGATATGCTGAGCAATCCGCGAAGAAGTCATGGTCCAACGCCCGACTGATCTTGAAGAGCATGTCGGTGTTCATCCATGGTTTTCGGAAAATCTTGTATAAGTTCTCTCGGGTGCAGTGCACTTCGCCAGCCAGCCATGTAATGGTACGGCCCTGTTGCGACAACTCAGCCTTGATGCTTTGGCCAATATGAAGAGTATCAGTGCGATGGGTGGGTGTTAGAGGTGGGTTGGGAGTATTGTTAACAGCCATAACGAAGGGTTTAGTGACAATTCCAGCCGTAAAGATAAGCAAAAACCATCAATCCCCAAACAAAAACTGTTATTTCTTTTTCCTTCCGCTCTTTTTCAATGCTTCAGCGATGATCCACTGCAACTGGCCGTTGACGGAACGGAACTCGTCAGCAGCCCACTGCTCTACCGCCTCCATCGTCTCGGCATCGACACGGAGCAGAAAGGTCTTGGTACTATTGTCTTTCTCCTTCGCCATAGCTCACCTTTCCAACGCTTCACCTATGGTCTTCGCCAAAAGGAGGTCCTTGGAGACGTATTTGTCATAAATCCAGATAAAGAGGATGGCTACGGCCATGA
>JAEETH010000079.1 GCA_016290215.1 Bacteroidales bacterium | reverse complement strand
AAGCATCCAAGTCGTTCAGATAGTTCTCAAAAGCGTTGAGTACTGTGGCACTCACATCGTTGAAATCGATGAGGATGTAGGATTTGTACTCTGTCTTGGCGAATTGCTCCACGATGGTGGACTTACCGATTCGACGAGCCCCTTCCACAAGCAGGGCTTTGGTTCCTTTGGCCGACTGCTTCCATTCGAGCAGTTTGGCGTATATCTTTCTTTTGAAAATCATGCCGCAAAAATAAGCATTTTTGACAATGCGCAACCATAGAATCCCCGAAATCTTTGACAATGCGCAAGGATAATACAAAACAAGCCGCCCCAATCGGAGCGGCTCGTCATTCTCATAATTCTGCGAATTCTGCGTGAGACCAATCAAAGTTTCGGTCCAGCAGCCACCAAAGCCTTGCCAGCAGCATTCGTCGTGAACTTCTCGAAGTTCTTGATGAAGCGTGAGGAGAGGTCTTTGGCTTTTTCTTCCCAAGCGTTCTTGTCGGCGTAGGTGTCGCGCGGGTCGAGGATGTTCGGGTCGACGCCCGGCAATGCGGTCGGCACTTCGAAGTTGAAGTAAGGGATCATCTTGGTCGGGGCCTTTTCGATGCTGCCATCGAGGATGGCGTCGATGATGCCACGCGTGTCGCGGATGCTGATACGTTTGCCCGTGCCGTTCCAGCCGGTGTTCACCAAGTAAGCCTTGGCGCCGCTTTGTTCCATGCGTTTCACCAGTTCCTCGGCGTATTTGGTCGGGTGTAGCTCAAGGAAGGCTTGGCCGAAGCAGGCGCTGAAGGTAGGCGTGGGTTCGGTGATGCCGCGCTCGGTGCCAGCCAACTTGGCGGTGAAGCCGCTCAGGAAGTAATACTTACACTGTTCGGGCGTTAGGATGCTGACAGGAGGCAACACGCCGAAGGCGTCGGCGCTAAGGAAGATGACGTTCTTGGCGGCAGGACCAGCCGAGATGGGACGCACGTTTTTCACAATCTTCTCGATGTGCTCGATGGGGTAGGAGACACGGGTGTTCTCGGTCACACTCTTGTCCTTGAAGTCGATCTTGCCGTTGGCATCGACGGTGACGTTCTCCAGCAGTGCATTGCGCTTGATGGCGTTGTAGATGTCGGGTTCGCTTTCCTTGTCGAGGTTGATAACCTTGGCATAGCAGCCGCCTTCGAAGTTGAACACGCCTTCGTCGTCCCAGCCGTGCTCGTCGTCACCGATGAGCAGACGCTTCGGGTCGGTTGAAAGGGTGGTCTTGCCAGTGCCGCTCAAGCCGAAGAAGATGGCGGTGTTCTCGCCTTTCATGTCGGTGTTGGCGGAGCAGTGCATGGCGGCGATGCCTTGCAGCGGCAGGTAATAGTTCATCATCGAGAACATGCCTTTCTTCATCTCGCCACCGTACCAGGTGTTCAGAATCACTTGCTCACGGCTGCTGACGTTGAAGGCCACGCAGGTGTCGCTGTTGAGGCCGAGTTCCTTGAAGTTGTCGACCTTAGCCTTTGATGCGGTGTAGACGGTGAAGTTGGGCTTGAAGTCGGCGAGTTCCTCAGCCGTGGGCTTGATGAACATGTTGAGCACGAAATGGGCCTGCCAAGCCACTTCCATGATGAAGCGGACGGCCATGCGGGTGTCCTTGTTGGCGCCGCAGAAGGCATCGACCACATAAAGGTTCTTGCCGCTGAGTTGCTTCTTGGCAAGGTCTTTCACCTGTGCCCAGACTTGTTCACTCATCGGGTGGTTGTCGTTCTTGTAGCCTTCGGTGGTCCACCATACGGTGTCCTTCGATTTGGCATCCATGACGATGTATTTGTCCTTGGGCGAGCGGCCAGTATAGATGCCCGTCATCACGTTGACAGCGTCGAGTTCGGTCAAAACGCCTTTGTCATAGCCGGTCAAGGCGGGATTCATTTCGTCCTTGAAAAGCTGTTCGTAACTTGGATTATAATAAATGTCTTTCACACCGGTGATGCCGTAGGCGGTCAACGCGGCTCTGATTTCTTCGATGTTTTTTGCCATGATTGTTGGTTTTAGTGAATTGATGTGCAAAGGTAACGATTATTTTTATAGGTCAAAGCGGAAAGTGGGCTTTTATTTGGTTTTGCATAATAATTTTGGATTGTCAGGGTAAAATCCGTACCTTTGCAGCCCAATTTCAAATTCACTTTAATTACAAATCACATTAATTATTTATGCGAAAACACCTTCTGCCATTCCTGACAATGGCACTACTGATGGCTGCTCCCTTCGGAGCAAAAGCCCAAACGGGCGTTGAAAACTATGTATCAGCCTCGGGCTATCTGATTTACCATGCTCCGGCTTACTACACGGGAAGCGATGGCTATGCTTTTGACTTTGAAGCAGATTATTCCGCTGGTCGTCTGCAAAATTGGACTACCATTGATGCCGATGGCGACGGTAACGACTGGAAACTGTTTGCCGAGACGGGTTATGGCCACCATAGCACCGACGGCGTTGTGGTTTCGTATTCATACGACAATATCAACCAGTCGGCACTTAGCCCCGACAACTATATTGTCTCACCCCAACTGAGCATTACCAATGGCAATAAGTCGTTGACATTCTATGCCCGTGCCATGGATGAGGCTTATCCTTCCGACCATTTCGGTGTCGCCGTTTCAACCACGGTCAATAACCAAACTTCCGCTTTTGCCATGGTGCAGGAATGGACGATGACCGCCAAGAGTGCTGGTTGTGAAGTCCGTGGAATGCGCAGTGCAGATAGGGTAGGGAACTGGCATCGTTTCACGGTTGACCTGAGTGACTATGTCGGTCAAGACATCTATTTGGCCATCCGCCATTTCAACAGTACCGACAATTTCTGCCTTTGCGTTGACGATGTCGTTCTCGCAGGTCAGGATTTGGATGCCTTGGCTTCGTGCAACATTATCCTTGATGGCCAAACGGTGGCCCAGGACCAGCACTGCATTCATTATCTGCTGAATACCGATGGTTTTGCTGATGGTTCAACGCATACCACCGTCGTGCAAGCTGTCTATCAGTCGGGTGCGATGATGCAGAATGAACAAACCTGGACATATCGTACTTCTGACCATTTCCAAGGCTCGCCCAACGGTCTTCATGCCGAAAGCGATGGTTCCATCGTACAGCTATCATGGACTTTGCCCGAAATGGACGTGCCTTTCCCTGTTGACGGACTGTATTATGACTTTTCAGACAGTACTTTCACCGACCTTACCCTCATTGATGCCAACAATGACGGACAGAACTTCCGCATCTATCCTTATGGCGGTTACGGCGGCGGCATTGGTCTCCGTTCATGGTCATGGATGGCAGGTGCCGACAATCTCAATCCTGACAATTTCATCGTTACCCCAAGAGTGACTCCTACCGAAAACGCCCGCATCTCCTTCATGGCTTGCGATGCCGACATGCCTGGCATTGCTCCTGACCCTGAGCATTTTGGCGTGGCTGTTTCCACTTCGGGCAACACCAATCCCGCTGATTTCACCATGGTGCAGGAATGGAATAGCACGGGTACCTATACCGAGTATTCCGTCGACCTTTCTGCCTACGCTGGACAGCCTATCTATATCGCCATCCGCCATTTCAACACGACGGGCGACTGCTATTTCCTCTGTGTCGACGACATCAAGGTGGAAGGTGTTGAGGCCGATGTGACCCGACCTGCCATCGGTGCTTTGGTTTATGCCAACGATGAGCTGATAGCTACGCTCAATCATGGTGAGACTTCCTTCACTCACATGGTGAATCGCTATGCTTCAGAGTACTGCATCCGTATCATCCAAGAGGGCAGCAGGGAAACGGGTGATTATTATGCCCTTGCCGCTCCACAATGTGCCGAGGCTGAACTGGAATGTATTGCCCCGAAGAACCTGAGAGCAGAGAGCTTGGGCGATAAGGTCAGGATTTCGTGGGAACGCGAAATCTACACGGGATTTGAAGAAGATCCGCAAGGCTGGACATTCCTCGATGCCGATGGCGATGGCTTCAATTTCGGCATCTATGCCGCTGGTGGCATGAACTCTGACGGAAGCGTCAACACTACGGGAAACAATCCCTCGTTGAGCTCGTTCTCCTATATTAATAATTATGGCGGCCTTCACCCTGACAACTATGCCTTTATGCCTAAGGTCAAGGTGTTGGAGAATGCCAGCATGACTTTTTATGCAGCAGGCTTTGACCCGACTTATTCATCTGAGCATTTCGGTGTGGCGGTTGCTTCGAGCGACGGGATGAATGTTGCCACAGTTGCCGAATGGGATACCAGAAACCCGTATCAGTCTTTCACTGTGGATTTGTCAGTGTATGCTGGATATGAGATTTATCTCGGTTTCCGTCATTTCACCCAAATGTCCAATTATGCTTTGTGTATCGACAACATCACGGTTACCAACGTGGTTTGGGCTGGCACATCGAGTGAGACCTACGGTTATAATGTCTATCGTTCGACTGACGGTCAAAACTACGACTTGATCGGTGTCGTGACGGGTTCAGACATGCATTTCGATGATAACGACAGCAGTGCTGAGACCTATTATTATCAAGTGACGGCCATCAACACGGTTGTTGGCGGTGAATGTGAGTCGGCACCAGCGATGTCAATTGATCTCATTCATGATTTTGTCACGGCCCATACGGATGGTATTGAGGAAGTCGCAAACAATGCCAACGTGTATCCTAATCCAGCCAGCCATCAGATTACCGTTGAGGCCGAAGGCATGAACCAAGTCACCTTAATTAATATGCTTGGTCAGAGGGTCTATGATGCTGCTGTGGAAGGCGACACGACCACCATTAGCCTTGCCGATTACGAATCGGGATTGTATATGGTGCGCATCAACACGGAAAACGGTGTCATCACGAAACAAGTCTCCGTGGTAAAATAACCTGTAATTAGGTGGGTAGGGCTGTCACACCGTGGCAGCCGCGTCAAAATTCCATGCGCGGCTGACATTGTATGACAGCCCTACGTGTTTTCAGAAAATCTTGTGATATACGTGACATTCCGGCGTTTCCTGCCGTTGGTCCAAGTAATCCTGATGGTAATCCTCGGCAGGGTAGAAGGGCATCACCGTCCGAATCTGCGTGACAGGATGATAGCCCATCTGCATCAGTTCGCCAAAAACCTTGATGGCGGTGTCGCGCTCAGTGGTGTCGTTGAACCAAATGGCTGAGAGGTATTGTGTTCCGATGTCTATGCCTTGGCCGTCGACCTGTTCAAAATTGTGGATTTCAAAGAAATAGCGCACTAAAGCTTCGTAGGAAACTACTTCAGGGTCGTATTCCACTTCGATAGTTTCCAAATGTCCCGTCGTTCCGGTTTTCACTTGTTTGTAGCTCGGGTTTTCCATGTCGCCGCCCATGAATCCGACGACGGTCTTCGTGACGCCTTTGAGCCGCTTGAAGTAATACTCCACGCCCCAAAAGCAACCTGCTGAGAAATAGGCTTTTTTCATAACTTGTCAGTTTTATTAGAAATTAATCTAAATTAAAATCTTCCATATCGAAACCAGCATTTTGGCAGCAGTATTCTGCAAATTGCCTCAATGCATTCAATGCAGATTTCTCATCTGTAAATTTTTCCAAAGGAATCGAATATAGTAATTGTTTGTTCCCTTTAGGATGTTCAATAACTGTATTTGTATGCTCTTTTGAGGCAAATTCCTTTGTCATGCATAATTCATTAATATTCCACACCCATGTCTTGACCTTTTTTGGCTTGAATTCCAAAATGAATAATAGTTTTGATGTGGATTCATCAATAGGCGCATAAGATAAGGGATTGTTTTTTTCATCATTTTCGTTTTCAAAATACCCTGTATCAGCATACTGAATAATGCTCAGAGCAAAATCACCACCGTTTTCAAAAGAGCCTTCACCTAAATAATACTCAAACACGTATGAATACATAAAATCCCAAGCCCACATGTCTGGATAAATCTTCATATAATTTTGGTGTTCTCCTTGCTTATAAATCTTAATGGGATTGGAGAATTGTTTGTATCCATAAAAATCAGGAAAGTCAAGTCTCGTTTGAATGAATTTTATAATCGAAATCATCCTTCCTTGAAACGAATGTATCAGGCGATGTGCTTTCCTAACCTCTTCCAATTCTTGTGATATGCTTAATGTTGATTCCTGTTCCATAGTTTTGAAATATTGAAGATTGATAACTTGTAATTGTCTGTACAAAATCCTTTTAGCGGTTTGTATTCTTTTTCTTCAAATTGTTTATCGTTATGATAATTCCAATAGAAAAGCGATGATAAATTGATGGCGTTGATTTTATAGGGAAGCATCGTATTCAACCAAATGGTTTTGAAATGACCAAAATGTTTTAGTGCTTTGTCGGCATCTTTCAACAGACGTAATTGATGGTTTAATTCTTTTTGGTTCGCTAATATGGGAACAACTTTATGAATGGCATCCGACAAAGAAATCCAACTTGTAATGTGGATCTTGTAGTTCTTATTGTTAATGAAATATTCAGTGTTTCGTGAATAGTTCGTACCTCCAATAGCAATAAAAATAATGTCCTTTGAATTTTTGTCTTTTTTATGTTTGTCTTCAACTACCAATAATTCTCGCTTCCATTGGGCATCATCCTGTTGACGGATTCCATCGTACTTTTTTGCTTCAATAATGATCGAGTAATTTTCAGTCTCAATTATCACATCGGGTTCAACATATTTTTGTTGTATTTGAGACAAGTGGGCTGAATAAAACTTTTTCCAAAACAACACTTCCTGGATTTGACCAATGTCATCGGGAAAAGATGCTGGATTACCACAACTATCTTTCAGAATGCTCAAAAACAATTCGTCTGGAAGGTATTGTAACAGACCAAAAACAGAGGAAGTACAAGAGTCTTCTCTGTTTGAAGAAATGGCTTCGTTTTCTTCTGATGTAAGTTTATGGTGCAATAAGGACTGAAGCATTATTTAATGATTACTTTCTTTATAACCAAATTCCAACTTTTATCCCAAATGCTTAATAAATAAACGCCTTTTTCGAGATGGCTCAAATCGATGGTTTCAACCTTTTCAGCAGTCAGAGCCAATTGACCCAAAAGGTTGTAGACTTCCACCTTATTAATAACATCAGCTTCAATGTGAACGATGCCATTCGTTGGGTTAGGCCAAACCTGAACGGAATTCACGTCGTTTTCATTAACACCTTCCAAAACCATCAAAGTGAGGCCAATAACGCTGTCGCACTCTTGTCCATCAATGACGTGAGTGTAGTAGCCAGGCTCGGTCAATGGGCTGCTAAAGAACCAATAAGGGAAGTCGCTTTCGTAAAGCACATCTTCGATTAGGGTAAGTGAAGCACAACTTTCGTAAGCACCAATCTCCACGCGGCCTTTCTGTATGCGTGGGTTGCCGGCGATGTCAGTGCCCCCTAATCCTGTAGTGTTGGGCTTGCCTGCGTTAAGGCAGATGCTTCGCGGATGCAGGCTCCATTTGGTGTTGTAGTATTCCGCTCCAACGCCTTGAGGC
Source organism: Bacteroidales bacterium (assembly GCA_016290215.1). Taxonomy (GTDB): domain Bacteria; phylum Bacteroidota; class Bacteroidia; order Bacteroidales; family F082; genus Limimorpha. The sequence goes on along the minus strand of JAEETH010000079.1, from coordinate 5,238 downwards.
AGTTGCTTGAACCGCACAAAGCATCCTGGTTCTTGACCCGTGTTGTCGGCAGATAGATTGATGATGTTGGTTCCGTCAACGCTACCTTGCACGGCGCAATATTCATAGTCGCTGACGCCATCCGTTTGGCTGGGCTGGCCATCGGCAATGTTGCCCCAAAGGATGCAGTTGTAGTATTTGTTGTGCCTTTGCTCGTTGTAGATGCCGCCGATGCTTTCCGTGGCGAGGTTCATCACGATGTCGCAGTTGTAGGCGGTGAATTGGCCTCTTGCGTACATGGCACCTGCGTTTTTGGCGGTGTTATTGTTGAGGATGCAGTTTTTGAAGACGGGCTCCGTATTATTATAAAGGTATATGCCCCCGCCTTTGGTGGATGCGATGTTGTTGCTGATGCGGCAGTTGGTGTAGTTGGCTCCATTACGGTCGCAGATGCCGCCGCCCATGGAAGCCCTGTTGTCTCTGATGGTGCAGCCCTCGAGGTTGACGCGGGAAGTGCCTCCCGTTGAGTTGATATAAACACCGCCGCCAAACATAGTGGCGTTGTTGTGTTTGAAGGTACAGTTGGAAAGCGTGACATAGTTATTAAGGTAGGCTCCGGCACCGCTTCCCGTGGCTCCGTTGCGGATGACAAAACCGTCCCAAACGGCTGCTGTTCCGGCGTTGAAGGCTTCTTCTTGCAAAAGCACTCTCCGCTCATTTTGTCCGTCGAGGATAGAAGGGTTCTTGTCGAAGTCGCGGAGCGAAAGGTCAAAGTCGGGCGGTTCGTTACCTTCGAAGCTGCCGTAAACGTGGTTGCCAGCCGTGATGTAAAACGCACCTTCAGGATTGGAAATGTCGCCGTAATAGGTGCCTTCTTTAACCCAAACTTTGTTTCCAAAGGCTTGTGAGTAAGAAGTGGCTAATTCAAGTTTGTTGGTGGCGTTGCTCCACGATGAGCCATCGCCCTGACCATCGGTGCTGACATAGATAATGCCATTAGCATCGGCTTGTATTTCAGCTGGATAGATGTGGATTACCACGGCTTGATTTTGATTGTAGCCATTCACATCGTAAGTGGAATAAAAGCCGTCGCCACTACCACTCCAACCGAAGTTGAAATGGAAGAGATCGTTGCTGTCGTAGCCATCGCAAACGAAAGCATGGCCTCCACCATCGCTCGACCCTGAATAATAGATAGGGCGGGAGAGGTCGAGTTCTGCTTTCAGCATGGCCATCCAATTCTCTTCTTGGAAGTTGGTTTTGCTGATGTATTTTGCACCACAGTAACCGAAATAGGTGCGATAGGCGGGCTCCACATCAGGCGAATAGGCACCGCTGCCCGAAGGTGAGTACTGCATGTTGACACTCACGCCGCAGTGGTACATCAGCGTGGCAATGGCATCGTTAGAATACCAAAGTTCGTTAGGCATTTGGCTCCATTGGTAGGTGGTGTTGCCGAAATTGGCGCTTTGCGTGCCGTAATCGGGGTGAACGTAACTATGGGAGCCAAAGCCTTGTGCGGGATGGTTCCAATATTTCATTATCTGGGACATGGCACAAGCCACACAGCCCGCGTAGACGTGACCGCAGGGACCACCGCCCCACCAGCCAGTGGAGGGACAGTGTTCGTTGTAAAAGCAGTCTTGGTTCCAATGGGTGCTGATTAGAGGGTCAACGGTTTGTGTATCACGCGTGCCGAAAATGCCTTGTGCGGCTTCGTCCCATTGCTGTCGGATTTTTGCTTCAGGCGCCATGTCGTTGGCAATGGCGAAGTCAATCATCTCTTTATAATGCCGAATCCAAGAAGCAAAATTCTCGGGTGCATTATCCAAGCTCGGGAATTGACCTTGATTGGACCAGGCTAACACGGGAGGCAAAACGGTATTGCCCGAAATCATGACAAAACCTTGTGTGCCAATGTTGTAGATATAGTTTCCTTCGTCCGAAACCAAATTCAATTCTAATCCCTTGAAGTTTTGATGCGTGGCGATAAAAGCTTGAGCGGTTTTGTGGGCCAATGCTTCGCTGACCTTAGTGGCTGTTTGGGAAAAAGCCTGTAAAAGAGAGGTGAGAACCAGTACAAGGAGTATGGATACTTTTTTCATCGGTGAAATTTTGCCGCAAAAATAGCATATTTTATGAATAAGGTGGAAAAATTATCCTCAAACGCTAAAATCCTGCAATTTGAAAAAGAAAATTTTGTACTTTTGCAGCCGTTTTCAAAAATCGACTATGTCTATGATTAACATAACCTTCCCTGACAATAGCGTCAGACAATATGAATCGGGTGTCACCCCGTTGGAAATCGCCAAGAGCCTGAGCGAGGGATTGGCACGTAATGTGCTGTCCGCCAAGGTGAACGGTAAGATGTGGGATGCCATGCGCCCCGTCAACGAGGATGCCACCATTCAGCTCTTCACTTGGGATGACCCTGAGGGTAAAGCCACGTTTTGGCATTCATCGGCCCACCTCATGGCCGAAGCCATTGAAGCATTATATAAAGGTGTGAAGTTCGGCATCGGCCCCGCTGTGGATGCTGGTTTCTACTATGACATCGACACGGGCGACATCACCTTGACCGAAGCCGACCTCGTAGCCATCGAGAAAAAGATGCTTGAACTCGCCCGCGAGAAGCAGACCTTTGAGCGCGTTGACGTGAGCAAGGCCGAGGCCTTGAAGTACTTCACTGAGAAAGGCGATGAGTACAAGGAAGAACTGATTAGCGAACTTGAAGACGGTACCATCACCTATTATAAATGTGGTGCATTCACCGACCTTTGCCGCGGTCCCCATATTCCGAACACGGGCTTCATCAAGGCAGTGAAACTGACTTCGTTGGCCGGTGCTTACTGGCGCGGCGACGAGAAGCGCAAGCAACTTACCCGCGTCTACGGCATCACCTTCCCGAAACAGAAGGAACTCGATGAGTACCTCGTGCTGCTCGAAGAAGCCAAGAAGCGTGACCACCGCAAGTTGGGTCGTGAGTTGGAGCTCTTCATGTTCAGCGACACAGTGGGTAAGGGTCTGCCGATTTGGTTGCCCAAAGGCACTGAGTTGCGCCTCCGTCTGCAAGAGTACCTGACCAAGATTCAGAAGGAATATGGTTATGAACAAGTTATCACGCCTCATATCGGTGGCAAGCAACTCTATGTCACTTCAGGTCACTGGGATCACTACGGCGAAGACAGCTTCCGCCCGATTACCACGCCGGAAGAAGGGGAGGAGTACCTGCTGAAGCCCATGAACTGCCCTCACCACTGCATGATCTTCAAGTGGAAGCCGCGTTCCTATAAGGACCTGCCTTTCCGCTGCGCTGAGTTCGGCACGGTGTACCGTTACGAACAGAGCGGTGAGTTGCACGGTTTGACCCGTGTGCGTTCGTTCACCCAAGACGATGCCCACATCTTCTGCCGTCCCGACCAGGTGAAGGAAGAGTTCATCCGCGTGATGGAAATCATCGAAATCATCTTCAAGGCTCTTGATTTCAAGAACTTTGAAGCACAAATATCGCTCCGCGACCCCAACGACCACGAGAAGTATGTGGGTACAGACGAGAACTGGGCCAAGGCTGAAGCCGCCATTCAAGAGGCTTGCGCCGAGAAGGGTCTGCCCGCTCATGTCGAATATGGCGAGGCCGCTTTCTACGGTCCCAAGCTCGACTTCATGGTGAAGGATGCCCTTGGCCGTAAGTGGCAGTTGGGTACCATTCAGGTGGACTACAACCTGCCTGAGCGTTTCGACCTGACTTACATCGGTGCCGACAACGAGAAACATCGTCCTGTCATGGTGCACCGCGCACCCTTCGGCTCCATGGAGCGTTTCGTGGCCGTGCTGCTCGAGCACTGCGCCGGTGAGTTCCCGCTGTGGCTGGCTCCCGACCAGGTGATTATCCTCCCCGTGAGTGAAAAATACATTGATTTTGCGAAAAATTTGCAATCGTATCTGAAAAAGTCCGATATTCGCGCCCTCATTGACGAGCGTAACGAGAAGATCGGCCGTAAGATTCGTGATGCCGAAATGAAGAAATATCCTTACATGCTCATCGTGGGTGAGAAGGAAGCGGCTGAAAATCAAGTTTCTGTGCGTAAGCATGGACAAGTCGACCTTGGCACTATGCCGACCGATGACTTCGCTGAGATGATTAGGAAACAAGTTGAAGAAGAACAGAATAAGAGATAACTAATTAACTGATTATAAACTTAATATAGGAGACTAAAACTATAGCACAGATTCCACAAAAAGGAAGACCCGGTCAAAAGCCGAACAAAGACAAAGACGGATTCAACCATCGCATCAATGAAGAAATCAAGGCTCCGATGGTGCGTTTGGTGGGTGAAGGTGTTGAACCTAACATCTACCCTCTGCGTGAGGCTTTGAGAATCGTTGAAGAATTGGGTGTTGACCTCGTTGAGATTCAGCCTGATACCAACCCGCCGGTCTGCAAGGCGATGGATTACAAAAAGTTCGTCTTTGACCAGAAAAAGCGCCTGAAAGAACAAAAAGCCAAGGCTACCAAGGTCGTCATCAAGGAAATCCGTCTCGGACCCCAAACCGATGACCATGACTTCGAGTTCAAGCTGAACCATGCCAAGCGTTTCTTGCAGGAGGGCTCAAAGGTGAAGGTAGAGGTCTTTTTCAGAGGCCGTTCCATCGTTTACAAGGAACAAGGTGAGATTATGTTGCTGAAGTTTGCGCAAGAGCTGGAAGAATTTGGAAAAGTGGAGATGATGCCCAAGTTGGAGGGCAAGCGCATGCAGATGATGATAGCTCCTAAGTCGACGAAGAAATAAAAGCTGTAAGCTATAAGCCGTAAGCTTTGAAGCTAACAAGCTGATAGCTGACGGTTCAAAGCTGAAAGCCAATAAAAAAAGAAATAGATTAGAGTAACTTAATACCTTTAAAACTAATTGTAAAATGCCTAAAATGAAGACCAAGTCCGCTGCCAAGAAGCGTTTCCAAGTAACCGGCGGCGGCCATCTGAAGAGAAAGCATGCTTATCATGGTCACATCCTGACCAAGAAGAGCCAGAAGAGAAAACGCAACCTCGACCACACCACCCTCGTTGATAGGGCTGACGAAAAGGTCGTGAAACAAATGCTTCTCATGTAATTAATTAAATGTGTAATTTGTCGCAGCAGAAAAGTTCTCGAAAGGAGCGAGGCGCTGGACGAAAAAATCAAACAAAATGACAAGATCAGTCAATGCAGTGGCTTCAAGAGCCAGAAGAAAGAAAATCCTGAAGAAGACCAAAGGTCAGTT
>JAEETH010000078.1 GCA_016290215.1 Bacteroidales bacterium | reverse complement strand
TTTTTACATCTTAAATCTTAAATTTTTGAATTTTTATGCCAATAAGCGAAAAACAAGAACAAATTATCCACGATAGCTTCCATCCCAAAGCTTGGACCGACATCAAAAGTCACGATTCGTGGTCGGTATTTAAAATCATGGCCGAATTTGTGACGAGCATGGAAAAAATGGCAAAAAACGGACCGTGCGTAGCCATCTTTGGCTCGGCCCGCACCCTGCCTGGCGACAAATACTACGAAATGGCCGTTGAGATTGCCGAAAAGTTGGCTGATTACGGCTTCGGAACCATCACAGGCGGTGGCCCAGGTATCATGGAAGCCGGCAACAAAGGCGCGCAACAAGGCGGTGGCGTAAGCATCGGTTTGAACATCAACCTGCCTTTCGAACAACATTTCAATCCCTTCATCGACTCCGACAAAAACATCAATTTCGACTATTTCTTTGTCCGTAAAACCATCTTCATGCGTTATGCACAAGGGTTCATCGCCATGCCAGGAGGCTTTGGCACGCTTGACGAGCTTTCCGAAGCCATCACCCTCATCCAAACCAACAAGATGGTCGAGTTCCCCGTGGTGCTGGTCGGAAAAGACTATTGGGAAGGCCTGATTGACTGGTTCAGGAACACATTGCTCACCAACAGCATGATCAAGGAAGAAGACTTTGAGATTTTCCATGTGGTAGACAACGCCGACGACGCCGTGAAAATCATCAAGGACTTCTACAAGAAATACGCCATCAAGCCTAATTTCTGATGCGACGCTATATCGAAGTTCCGCTGCAACTACTTGACCTCGAAGGAGATGGCTTCCATATCATGGTCAAAGGCATGATTCATGGTAAGGAAGCCTTTTTCATCATCGACACGGGTGCTTCGCGTTCCGTCTTCGATCCCAAGACCATTTCCACCTTTATCGACGATGTCCAGTTTGAGAAAAAAGAAGGCTTAAGTGCCGGATTAGGCATCTCCGATTCCGAAATCATCACTTTCAAAATCGAGAGTTTCTTCATCGGGGATTTGAAAATACAAAACTATGAAGCCGCCGCCATGGATTTGGAGATCGTTGACGACATGTACGGCAAAGTCGGCCTGCCTCACATCGACGGACTCATCGGTGGCGACCTGCTGAAACGTTACAAGGCCGTTATTAATTATAGGAGCAAAAAACTACGGCTGACACCGTAAGAGGTCATTCCTTTTTGCCGGTTTCACCCTCTTTCATCAGAATCTCCCCTTCTGGAGCTTCTTCTTTCACATATTTGGCATCCAGACAGAGCCTGAAACCGCCAAACGAGTTCTTCAAGTCAGGTAAACGTTTGCCGCGCCACGACACACGACACGACGACTTGGGCAACTCCCAAGCACCGCCACGGATGATATACATCTCTCCGTCTTTCCCCAGTTTCGCATTGCGTTCCTGGTCGAAAAAGCGGTATCGAGTGCTGCACCATTCCCACACGTTGCCACTCATATCGTAGATACCCAACTCGTTGGAGCTGCGTTTCTTAACCTTTTTGGTTTTGTTAGCGTTGCCATTGTGCCACGCCACACGATCCACCTCGTTGCTGCCGCTGTAGATATAGCCTCTCGTGTTTTTGCCGCCACGAGCAGCATACTCCCATTCCTCCTCGGTAGGCAAACGGAACTTCATCCCGGTGATGCTGTCGACACGTCTCAGAAACTCCTGCACCTCATAGTAATTGACATTGGTCACAGGGCGCTTTGGGCATTTGTAACGGCTAGGATTATAGCCCATCACCGCTTTCCAAAGTTTCTGCGTCACCTCGGTCTGACCGATGTAATAATCCTCGTTCATGGCCACATAATGCACAGGCACTTCATCGATTTGCGACATGCGGTCGTAATTGAACTCGGCAGTGTCCATGTGCTGGGCACCCATCCAAAAGCCGCCCATTTCGACACGTACCATATTGAATGACACCTTGTTGACCTGATAAGTAGAAGGCGCAGGAAGCGTGTCTTGGGCAAACAATGCCGTCTGCATAAGAAACAGCGCACCAAAAAACAGTAAAATATTCTTCATCACTTTTCAATTTGCAGGCAAAAATAAAAAGATTTGCGATTTGAAATTCAAATATTCAAAATTTAAAATTCAAAATTCCACATTCCGCATTCATCATTCATCATCCCGCATTCATCATCCCGCATTCATCATTCCGCATTCATCATTCCACATTCATCATTCCGCATTCATCATTCCGCATTTAAAAAATCACTATCTTTGCACAAAAATAAAAAAGAATGACCAAAATACTCATCATCGACGACGAGGCCCCCATCCGCCGCGTGCTGCGCGACATCCTCGAAAACGAAAGCTATCAAGTGGACGATGCCGCAACGGGCAAGGAAGCCTTACAACATATTAAGGAACAAGAATTTGACGCCATTTTCTGCGACATCAAGATGCCCGAAATGGACGGCATCGAAGTGCTGGAAGCCATCAGAGCCGAGTCAGACGTGCCCGTCATCATGCTTTCGGGTCACGGCACCATCGAGACCGCCGTGGAAGCCATCAAGAAAGGCGCCTTCGACTTCATTCCCAAGCCGCCCGACTTGAACCGCCTGCTCATCACCTTGCGTAATGCCTTGGACAAGAAGAACTTGGCTACCGAAAACAAAGTGTTGAAAAAAGCCGTGAAAATCCAAAACCAGATGATTGGCGAGTCGGAGCCGATGCAGGAGGTGAAGGACATGATTGGCAAAGTGGCACCCACCAACGCACGCGTGCTCATTACGGGCGAAAACGGCACGGGCAAGGAACTCGTCGCCCGGCAACTGCACGAACTCAGCCCAAGAAGCAGTGGTCCTTTCATCGAGGTCAACTGCGCTGCCATACCAGCAGAACTCATTGAAAGTCAACTGTTCGGACACGAAAAAGGCTCATTCACTTCCGCCATCAAACAAAAGAAGGGTGACTTTGAGTTGGCCGACGGCGGCACGCTCTTCTTGGACGAAATCGGCGACATGAGTCTTCCAGCTCAGGCTAAGGTGTTGCGAGCCTTGCAGGAAAACAAGATTGTGCGCGTGGGCGGCGAAAAAGAAATCCCCGTCAATGTGCGCATTTTGGCCGCCACCAACAAAAACCTGAAGTCAGAGATTGAGAAAGGCAACTTCCGCGAAGACCTCTACCACCGCTTGAGCGTCATCGTCATCAATGTGCCGCCGTTGCGCGAGCGCAAGGACGACATCCCGCTGTTGGTGCAGAACTTCGTCGAAATGATTGCACAGGACATGGGCAAGGCCACCCCCACCTTCGAGGCAGGCGCCATCGAAGCCTTGCAACAGTACCAGTGGACGGGCAACATCCGCGAGCTGCACAACATTGTGGAACGTCTCGTCATCCTCTGCGGCAGCACCATCACCAAGGACGACGTGGTTCATTTTGGAAACCCGTTGAATTAATAGTGTTGTTTCCATTCGACCTTCTATGTCATTCCAGCAGCCCATGTCATTCCAGCGTTGGCAGATGGGAAGGCGGGAATCTATGGGCTGCGGTTAATAAGGCTAACCTTAATATACGGCCCTTGAAGCTATAGATTCCCTGCAACCGCACCACCCAACGCAGGAATGACATAGCTTCAAGGGCCTATAAAAGCCAACACAGGAATGACATGCTTTCAAAAGCCTGCTTTACTACCACTTTTTTCACAGTCCCCTTGCGGGGTAAAGAAAATAGCTGTATTTTTGCAGTCCGTTCTTTGAGCTTGACAACCAAAACTGTCAACTGAACAAATTGTACGGCTGCCACAGTGTGACAGCCCTACAACTCTAAACTCTCAACCCTAAACTCTAAACTAAAAATGGGGATGTATGGTTTTGACAGCAAGATGAATTGTCATGTAAGCATGTCGAGCCTCGCAGTGACGCTCGTAAATCTTGACTGCAAAAAAGTAATTGGCGAAAACAACTACGCTCTCGCTGCCTAATCGAAGCACAGTAGATTACTGGCTTAATCCCTTCACAAGGTGAGGGGACGAGACATCCCGCAGGTGGAGATTCCTGATTCCGGCCTGAGCCCGGGGTGCTAAGCAATTTCGGGATAGCCTTGTCGGCGCTCCGACAGCAAGGCGAAGCCTTAGGAGATAAGGTCACGTTTAGGGCGTTCGTTCCCTTGCGCGGCACGAAAACCAACAGCGGAATAAGCATGTAGAAACCATGGGGGTTCCTTGTTTGGACGAGGGTTCGACTCCCTCCATCTCCACTAAAACTAATAGCCTCGCTGGAAAACCGGCGAGGCTATTGTCTATTCCGAACATAATCTCTCGATTAATTCTGCATGTTTTGGAAACTGCTGTAATAGTGTCTCTTTGCTTCCAAGCTCGAAGTTCTAGAAGGTGAAGGCAGGCGCCACTGCACAACCCACCAAACAGAATCCCTCTTTCGAGGGGATTTCCGCTGCAAACCATTGCTCTGGATGGATTACCACCTGCATTTCACCGTCGGGCGACAGGTTGTGAACGACCAAATTCCCTTCGGCATCAATGACATAGAGGTTAAGCGGTTCGCCAGCATGATAATACCAAATCTCCGTCACGCCGTGTAGCCTGTGAAAAGCCGACATGTCGTTGCCTGTAAGCATGTAATAGATGGTGGAAATATCCTTTTTGCCTGAGTCGTCGTTGCCGAATAGTTGACGGTAGTAGCCGCCTTCAGGATGTGGCTCCAACTGAAACTTTTCGATAACACGCTGATATGCTGTATTGTTTGCCATCTCAATCGTTATTTCATCTATGCCGCAAAAAATCATTCATAATGCCTAATCCTCACCTCTACCCCATCGGCTTCCAATTGTGAGGGGATACCGCTCACATCCGTCTGGCCGTAATGGTAAGGGAACAGCACTTTCGGCTTGACTATCCGTGCCGCGTTGATGAGTTGTTCAGGGGTCATGGTATAAGGCTGGTTGCAAGGCATGAAAGCGACGTCGATGTCTTTGATCTCAGCCATTTCAGGGATGTCCTCGGTGTCGGCGGCGATGTAGATTCTAAGGCCATCGAGAGTGAGGATGAAGCCGTCGTCCCTTCCCTTGGGGTGGAATTGCAGATGCCCTTCAGTAGTGTTGTAAGCGGGGACGGCCTCAACGGTGAAGTCGTCGGCAATTTGGAGCGTGTCGCCGTTGGCCATCACGGTGCCGTAGCCAAGCATCTCGGCGCAGCGTTGGTTCGTAATCAATTGAGTGTTGTCGCTCGTCAGCTGGTTGATGGCCGTGGTGTCAAAATGGTCGTGATGTTCGTGGGTGATGAAGATGTAGTCCGCTTTGGGCATGGCGGCGTAGTTGATGGTCTTCTCCCCTAACTTCGCCACGGGGTCAATCTGGATTTCCTTCCCGTCGTATTCGATTCGGATGCTGGCATGAACCAAGGCGTGGAACTTCACCGTCTTGCCGCTCTTGGTAGTGAAGGTGTCGACTTCGTAGGCTTCTTCAGCCATCACTACTGGCATCCCCGCACTTTTCCATGCCATGATGCCACCCAAAAGATTCACAACCTTGAAGCCCTCCTTGGCGAGCATCGCGGCGGCATTGGCTGAGCGTTTTCCGCCTCTGCAATATACGGCAATGGTCTTATCGGTTGGCAGGGTCGATTTTGCCTTTTCGACAAAACCTTCCTCTTTGACATCGATGTTGAGGGCATTCGCGAGGTGGCCTTCGCCAAACTCCTCGGCGGTCCTCACGTCGAGCAAAACAACATCGGGGCTTTTGATACGTTCAGCAAACGCGTTGACTTCTGCATTTTCATAACCTTGCTGGCCGCAGGCGGTGGCCAGGCCCAATAGGGCGAGTAAGTTGGTGATAATCTTTTTCATGGCAATTGAATTTGTATGGTGCAAAAATACACATTTTTCGAAAATCGGCAGAGGTCTATTTTTAGAAAACACGAATCGCCACGAACTGGCCACAAAATCAAAGATTAGACGAAGTCAATTTTCAAAAATAATTTCTGAACAATTAACTCCGTTGAATCTGCGATTTCGTGAATCGTTTATGGACATTCGTGTTGAAAAATTATTCAAACACGAATTACCATGAATTTGCCACGAATTTTTCAAAAATTACTTCTTTTTTGTCTTCCTTCCGTTCCTTTTCCGCCAGCTCCATCACCAGCCAGATGCTTTCATAGCGACGGGCAAGTTTCTCCTCTGAGGCAGGCAGTGTCCTGATGCTTTGGCAATGGGGACACCTTGACGGAAACGAGGCCGAATAAGGGTGAGGCCTTATGTCGATGGTGGAGAATGTGGCTCCACACTGGGTGCATTTGAACTCCTGCTGACCTTTGTCGACGAGGCTGTCGTTAGAGCCCCAGTTGATGCTGAGATGCGAAATGAACGTTGCCGTCTCCTCCATATCCCAAAGCCGTTGGTAAAAAGCCTTGTCGGATTCGGTCGGGCGCGTCCTTTTTCCACCGCATTTCAGGCAGGACTGAGGCTTTGAATAGGTGTAATCGCCATCAGAAGAAGCATGGTTTCTCACCTCCATTTTGACATTGTCGGCCTCAAAGGTTTCGCCACACTCGGAGCAGACAAACTTGATGGGTTCTGGCTTGGGTTGTTTGGCTTTCCTTTTCTTCTCGAAATGCTCCTGGATGCCCTTAACGGCAAATACGGGCAACATCCAGATGAAAGCTAACGCCATCCCGACATTGCCGAAAAACTCAGCCACTTTTGATTTCTTATTCGTCATGATGATAATGATTATAATTGAACTTATGTGTTTATTGACTTAGGACTGGGGACTTGGGACTGAGGACTGGGAACTTAGGACTTGGGACTGAGGACTGAGGGCTGGGGACTTGGGACTTGGGACTGGGGACTGAGGACTGGGGACTTGGGACTGAGGGACTTGGGGGATCGTCTTTTGTCCTTTGTCCTCCGTCATTAGTCTTTACTGCTACTCCTGCTTTGTCCCACCGTTCTTTTTGTCGTCATTTTCGCCTTCTTTCGCAGCCCAAACAAAGAACCCTACCACGGCGCTGACGGCATAGAGGGTCCAGGCCCACCACGGCGCGTGAATACAGATGAGGATAATCAGTCCAACCAGACAATCAAAAAAGATGAAGCATCCCATAGTGCGTTGATTTTGATAACGGTCGCAAAAATAAAGTGCCGCTACCGATGCGCAATGGAATGTAGTGAATTATAGTAAAAGATGGTTTTTCTTAAACACGAATTGCCACCAATTGGACACGAAATCGGAGATTACGAAGTCAATTACCAAAAAGAATTCATGAAAATTTGTGAATCATTTATGGACATTCGTGTTGAAAAAAACTTACCGCCGCAACTTGATTTCCTCATCGCTGCAAAGCTTGAGCTTCATCTCTAAACATCACGAATTTGCGCCTCTAACTCTTCTTCTGTCGGGCGGGGAATGTTATTCTCATTGATTAGTTCGATAGCACGTTGCCAATCTTGATCGGCTGCTGCATATAGATACCACGCTCCAACAATTGGATTGCTTTCAACGCCACGACCTTCAAAATAGCAGATTCCCAATTGTGTTTGAGCATCAGGCTCCTCCTGTTCGGCGGCTTTCTCGAACCAAGGCACTGCTTTATCATATTCTTCCCTATTGTAAAACTGCATCCCATAGCAGAATTGGCCGTCAGCGTTTCCCGCTTCAGCCGCCATTTTATAGTATTGCTCAGCCTTGTCCATGTTTTTCTCAAGCTCATACACTACACCCATGTTTACCAAGGCATTATCGTTTCCCTCATCGATGGCTTTTTGGTAACATTCCTTGGCTTTTTCAAGGTTCTTTTCCACCCCTTCGCCACGCCGATAGCAAACGCCCAAATCGAAATAAGCGTCCACCAGGCCAGTTTCTGCGGCTTTTTGATACAATTCGAAAGCCTTCTCAAAGTCCTGCTCGACACCTATCCCTTCCGAATAGCAAATGCCCAAAGTGCGAAGTGATTTTGCGTGTCCTTTTTGGGCGGCAAATTCAAGATATGTAATTGCCAATGCAGGATTTTGTCTAAGTCCGTCTCCATACAGATATTTCCTTGCCAATTCATACAAGCCATCCAAATCATTTTCATTTGGAATGGGGTTGGTTTTCTCGTTCTTTGCTCCAAACAGGGAGCGGATATTTGAAATGATACTCATGATAGTAGTATTATTGGTTTACTTTCAATTTAATTTCCTCGTGGCTGCAAAGCTTATACACCTCGTTCCGGAGGTAGTCTTCGAGGCTTTGGACGTTATTCTTGTTAGCATCGCCATCAATAGACAATAAACATGAAGAATTATTATAGTAGAATATTTATGCAAAACTTTCTACCCAATTCGGGGGCAAAAAGACTCATTTTCCGAAAAACGGCAAGGGTTGTCCTGCTTTCTGTTAATAGCAATAACTGAATATCCCGCCGATATAGAGCTTCTCGTAGCGTTCGCCAAGATGCGGAATGATGTAGAGCAGAAACTCGTGAAGGGTGAATAGTTCCTTGTCTTCTTCTGTGCGGAAGCAAATCAATGTGTTGTGAAATTGGCACACTTCCGTTTTCCACCAACCCAAAGGATAGGGATACGAGGTGATGCTGTCGGGATGCTTCAAGAGGTCTTGAAGGCGTTTGACAGTCTCTTTCAGGTAGTCGTTGTTGCAAGGGTTGATGATGGTGTCGTCTTCGATGGAATAACCTTTGGGAAGTTGCTTCCGTAGCTCGTCGATGGCATAATCCCTGATGCTTTCTGGGACATCCATTGGCTCGCCAGGTTCAGCCCACCAGGGATTGTTTGCAAAGAAGAATCGACTCAGTTCCCAGTTCTCAAATCTGTCCTCCGGTGCAATGGGTTCAGCCGACACTTCAAAGATGAAATTGTTGCCGAGGTTTTCAATGGCCTCCTCGCGGGCTTTGTCTTGCTTTGATTTTGCCATAGTTATTGTTTGTTTAGTTTGATTTCCTCATCGCTGCAAAGCTTATACACCTCGTTTCGGATGTAGTCTTCGAGGCTTTGGACGTTCTTTTTGTTGGCACCGCCGTTGATGAAGTTGAGGAAGTTGCGCGAGGCCGATTCTATCCTCACCTCGGTTTCCTGGGTGCTTGTGGCCACCACATGGATGGTGACGTTTTCGCCCAACGAAAACAAACTCATCCCGTGCCTTGCCGTGATGGTGAAGGTCTGGTCGTTACATTCAATCCGCTTGAACTGGCCGCATTGTTGGACGGCCTTCTTCGTGGCGGTATAGACGCGACGGGCGGGTTGGGTGAAGGTGAGGGTAGATTTACGCATTGGCTTATTTGTTTTCGTACATCTTTTTCCAAATGTCACTATACATTAACTTTGGAGCGAATATCGGCAAAGTATGTGTGCTGCCACATTTTGGGCACTTCATCGGAACTGAAAAAACGGTTGCACCCCATTCAATATCCACATCGATGAATATTTTGTGGCAGTCGGTGCAGCGGAAGGGGATTTTGCCTCGAATCATATTCAATTTCTTTATTCTTCAATTTTTACCTCGTTGTCATTTTTCAACTCGTTCTCAAGTCTAGTTTCTTCACTTTTTTCTGACAATTTCCGTAAGATTTTTTCTTTCAATATTTTTCTTTCTTCATTTTTCAACTGCTCCTTTTGCATCTTCTTCTTTTTGAAAGCATTTATGAAATCTAAACTGCTGAAAGTAATATTGGTCGGATCTTTTTCAGCCTTACCCAAAAGCAATTCCAATACCGCTGACTTTATCTCTCTTCCAGAGAAGCCTTCCAATATGTCACTTGCTTCATCAAGGGTTTCTTTGGAAATCGGTTCTGACAATGGTAGTTTTGTCGGAATCATTTTTTTAATGATTTCAATTCGAGCATCATGGTTCGGCAACTCAAAATGTATGTGTTTCAATATTCTTGATTCAAAAGCACTATCAAAATTGCTTACAAGATTAGTTGCAAAAATCACGACTCCAGAATGTTCCTCAAGTAAAATCAGCATTTGGCTTCTTAATGAGTTAAGGGCCTGCTCCGCACCTTGCGTTACGTTCTGAATCCGCTTACCAAGGAAGGAATCGGCCTCATCGAAAAACAAAACCGAATCTGTCTCATCGGCGGTATCAAATGCTTTCTGAAGATTTTTGGGTGCTTCACCAACATATTTGGATTCAATTTCAGCATAGTTCAATGCAAGGATTTTCTTCCCCAATTTGCTTGCAATAGCATGGGCGCACATCGTCTTGCCTGTGCCTGGGTCACCATAAAAATTCAATACACTTCTTGGAATTGGATCACATTCAGAAAAGCCCCATACATTATAGACAACATCCTTACACTCTATCACTTTAAGTGCATCAAATATTTCTTTCCTAACAAAATCAGACAAAATGATTTGACTGAAGTCGAATCTTGGTTGTTGCGGAATAAACTGCAATGCGTTTTCTTCTTTTTTTTGTTTATTATCCATAGTTGATTTTTCATTGGACATCTTGCTTGTTGAGCTTTTTTTGAAAGAAATATGAATAACCAACGAATGATGTTGCATCACTATGGTCGAATCAGGTCTCTGTTCAACATAGTCCCTGATTTTTTGAGCCATATCAATGCTTCCTGCAATTGAGAATGAAGCATTTTGGTCAAATGAAATCGCATCACTTCGCCTATCAGTCAATTCACTGTTTATCGCGACAACAAATGAGCATTTCTCTTTTGTTAAATACTCTCGTACAAATGTTGACAATTCTTGATCAATTTGACTTGCAAAAAGCAATTCTGTCCTGTCAACATTCCCTTTTTTTACACTGATTTTAATCATTATATATACAAAACTTGTCCGACTTCAATTTCATTTGAAATGCCTTGGTCTGACTCAAGGGTTATTCCGTCTATTCTATTATCGTTTTTGGTAAAAATTCCTACATCAACTGCATTTTTCTTTTTCTTCTCAATCAAAGCCTTGAATGCACTTGGCGTCTTTTTCTTGACTTCAGCCTTGATTGTGGCTTTGTCAATAATTCTGTCTGCAATCCAAATCGTTGCTGCGGCAGCACCTGCACCTATTAACACTCCCGCTAGGATTTCTAATATTTCATTCCACATATTGTTTGTTATTTCGGTTTTGGGGACTATGGATACCCATAGTCCCCAGACCTTGGTTAAGTTAATACAACCAATTGTTCGTTACCGATGACAGACTTGAATTTTTCATCTACAGTTTTTGCATAGATGAGTTTGATTTCAGTTAGGTCATCATTGGCTTCATTATAAATTCCCAGGATATACCCATTTTCTTTATTAGGCAAAGAAACAACCTTGCTGAAACTAGCAACGGTGGCTACAAACGGGATGTCACGACCTTTCACTAGACTTTTGCTTTTGAAAAACGAAACGACATCTGCCATTCGCAGTTCCTCCACATTTTCAGAAGTTGAGATTATCTTTTTTCTCAAAGACTCCTCGATTTTGTCCTTAAAGCTTTTCGATACGGTTTTGCTTCTCAAAATCAAGTAAGCAGCACCGCCTATTGCAACAGCGGTGGCTATCCATCCTAATGTACTCATAGCGCCAACTCTTCTCTTTAGGTTAAGACAACTAATTCTTCATTTCCAAGTACGCCTTTGGTCTGTTCATCGTATTGATCAGCGGCAATATACCGAAGGTCTGTTATTTCATCGGTTTGATCGTCATAAATACCTTCGAACAGTCCAACTTTTTCTTCGCCAAACAAGTTTGGGATTTTAACTGTTGGGGCTTCTTTCAGCATCTTCCCAAACATCTTTTTGTTCATTAGGAATGGGATATGCCTTCCCTTGATTAAAGGATGGTTTTTGATCCAATCAACAATCTGATTTTTAAAATCCACAATCTTGGCAATGATTTTCTTTACAATGCCTTTTACCTTCTCCATGAACGCTTTTAAAGCATCCATGATTTCTTGAAGAAAACTCTTAAAGTCATTAATTAAGTTCATGTTACATTAATTTAGAATGATTAAATCTGATTCATTGAAAAGTTCATTAACATCATCGTTTAGAGAATTTGCTTCAATCACGATGTAACAATTAGTCTCCTCTGGGAGTAAATCTCTGTCCTTGCAATAGGCAAGATAAACAAACATTTTTTCGTCTTTCTGCTGTTTGAACGCGGCAACTCCATCACTGCCATTAACTCTGTTCAGCCTAATTAACGAAATCAAGTCAGATTTTGATAGCACATCCACGGATTCGTACTTAACATTTTTCGACTTGAGTATGTCCTCCACAAACTTTTTCAGTTTAGGGATATACTCATCCTTGATTTTTACTTTCACCTCCTCAATTTTGTCTCTGATAATTGGCTCGAGTGCATCTCGAAGCATTTCGAGGATTTGTTTTAAACTTTCGCTGTTTACATTCATAAATCTACAATTATTAAGTTAGTATTTAGGTTGATTAACAATTATCCTATCCTATCCTCTCCACATCCAAATATGCCATGCTCAAAGCGCCGGCCTTTCTGATGTCAATTCCGTAAATCCGCATGAAGGAATCCACCACGGCTTGGCCACCGTTGGTTGTCACGGGGTTGCTCATGCTGTTGCTTGGCACATCAACGGACATCCCTTTTTCAACACGGATGCCGCTGGTGAGTTTTGAGTTTTTTACTGTGATTCTGTAAAGCATATAATGTTCTTTTTATGCCTGCAAGTCCCACCAAGGCTGGCTTTATACATTGGTCATGGCACAAGAAAAGCGTGAGACTCGATTCTGTCAAGTCCATCAAACTATAGGTATCGCCAAACACCCGTTACGAAATGAACTGAAGAAACAAATACCCCACGCTCGTTTTTATCCCAATCAGATGCTTT
>JAEETH010000141.1 GCA_016290215.1 Bacteroidales bacterium | reverse complement strand
CCCACGCCGTCATGCGCAAGTACCCCCGCAAAAGCGTGGCCGCGCTGAAGCTGCAGGCACGCTTCCCCGAAATATCCAAGGAGCAGGCCTATTGCGACATTCGCAACGCCTGCCGACTGTGGAACAAGTACGACCCCGTGGACAGGGACTTCCTTGAGGGCTGGTTCCTTGACTGGATCATGAAAGAAATTTCAGACCCAGCCTCTTCTGACAACGCCCGGGCAAAGAACCTCGCAACGCTTCAGAAGTACCTTTCCCAACTGCCGCCGCAGAAGATTGACCCCAAGCTGATGGAGGCCAACCAGATTTTCGTGCAGTTCAATATCAACAACAAGAACGTGGCCATTCCGGAAGAGGTGCTGATGAAGCTGCCCGCCGATATACGCCGCCAGCTCTTAGGCAGCCTCGACGACGAAATCACCGAAGACACCGCATACGAAATCATTAACTCCTGACACCATGCAGATAAACTTATCCGGCAACCGCGCCCAGCTGCCCTCCTTCATCCTGCAGCCCAAGTGCCACGTCTCCGTGGAGGGGCGAGGCACGGGAAAGAGCGCAGACATCGGCTTTTGGATGGACAGACTCATCAGGCTGATGCCGCGCTCGGTCATCGCCCTCACGGGCAAGACCTTCGGACAGCTGTTGACCAGGACACTGCCATCCTCTCTCAAAATGCTCAACCAAATGGGCTACGAGAAAGAGGCCAACTATGTCATTGGCAAGCGTCCGCCAGCCTACTTTGAAACCTCCTACGAGGAACTCAACAAGTTCGAGAACGTCATATCGATCAGCAACGGCACGCGCTTCGCGCTCATCTCGCAGAGCGAGCCCGGAAGCGGTCGAGGCGCAAACGTGGACTTTGAGATTGCGGACGAGACGCTGACACTCAACAAAGAACAATATGACCAAGAAGTTGCGCCGACAAACCGCGGCAACCTTGAGTTTTTCGGGGCAAAATCCGGCAACCCCGTACACCTGCACCACGGTTACAAATACTCCACATCTATGCCGCCCACAAGGGACGGCAGATGGGTGCTGGACTTCGCCAACTACTACGAGGAAGAAGCCGGAGTGAGGCTGTTTGAGGTGTGGAACAGGATTGTCAAGATGCAGCTGGAACTGCTCGACATCACCGACCCCAAACAGTTCGCACAATGCTGGAACGAGATAATCCGGATGAAGCGGCGCATACGCCCCTTTGTTTCCAAGGACGGGCTTTTGTTCACCTGCTCCAATGCCTTCGACAACATGGAGTTTCTCGGTCTCTCATACATCAAGAAAAACCGTGAATTGCTTCCATCCTTGGTTTTTCTCGTGGAAATCATGAACTTCCTCTTTGACAAGGTGGAAGACTGCTTCTATTCCATCAACGATGACAGACACGTCTATCACAACGGGCTCGACGACCAGCGACTTATGCTGCTGGCCAAAGAAAGTAATTTTGACCTGGACAAACTGGCTATCAAGAGCAGCGCTTTTGACAGGGATTGCAACCCCGACCTCCCCTTGGAGGTGGTAGCAGATTGGGGAAGTTCCATTTCATTGTTCTGCGTGTGCCAGGAAAGGAACTATGATTTCGTGAACAACTGCGCCACAAAGAGAAAATGTCAAAACTTCATCAACGAGTTCTATGTCAAGCCGGACGAAAGTTCCAATATTCTCATCAAGGAACTCTGCGGACAACTCACCGACTACTACAATTCTCACCGTTGCAAGAAAATCCACTATTACCGCGACAAATACGGCGATTCAAGAAACCCCAATGTATTAAACTCCATGAGCTATAACCAGCTGGCCATTTCCTACTTCAAGAAAGCCGGATGGGAGGTCGTGGAACACGCCCATCGAGGGATGGAACCACCACAGTCGGACAAATACCTGCTGTGGGGCTTGATTCTTCGTGAAGAGCGTGAGAGCCTGCCCTTAGTGCGTTTCAACGGCGACAAATGCCGTTTCACGCTCATATCCATGAACAACGCCATGATCAAGGACGTGGACGGCAAGCTGCAGAAAGACAAAAGCAGTGAAAGGAAGAGTTCCGGCGTGCTTCCCGAGGAAGCGACCCATTTTTCTGATGCTGCCGATAAGATTGTGTGGACGAAATTCGGGGAAAAGTTGAAAGACAAGGGCGGGAGTTTTGTTCCGGCAAGGGTGGGGAAATGATAATTATTTTTTATTTTTGCCGCCGATTATTAAATACATGTCATGCGGGTGTCTCTAATTATTGTTTTGACTATATCTTGTTTGTGTGTTTCTGCCCAAAATTCCTATTTCGGCGGAGGTGTTGTATTCGGCAATACTTTTTCCGCGATGTCTGCTGATAATATTCCTGGTTATTGGAAAACAGGAATAACAGCTGGATTATTCGGCAATGTGAAACTTGTTGACAACTACAATGTACGTATGTTGCTGCAGCTGGACATGAATTTTACAATGAAAGGCACTCGAACTAAACCGAATTTCGGAGCTGAAGGACACTATCGCAGAGACAAATATTCATTGTCTTTTGGTTACATTGAATTCCCTCTTTTGGTACGACTGCG
>JAEETH010000003.1 GCA_016290215.1 Bacteroidales bacterium | reverse complement strand
ATTTGTTTGCACAACTTAATTATCCTATCTTGAATTTCTGCTTTTTTGTCACTACTAGACAATTGAGCATCTGTATATTTTATTATTTCTTGTCTTCGAAGATCATGGAAAAACACTTTTCTATAGTTTCCATTTTTAACAAAATCCAGACTCTCTACCTCGTAACTATTGCTAGTATTATCCTCCGTTGTTAGAATAACCACGCATTTATCGTGACTTTTTGTGAATTCTCGCAAATAATTACAAAAACCACCTGAAGGTCTAAAATTATCTACAAGCAATACCAATCGTTCGGATTCAGAAATCCCTTTGGCTAAAGTTTTATTAACTTGCAAGTATCTATTCAACACTTTCTCTATGTCATAATCATCACTAATAATTGCTTCCTCATGTTTAACATCAAGATAAAGTGGTATTCTTTGGTAAGTTGAAAAATGCATCAAATATTCAAGCTGGATCCTTTTTAAAATAGAAGTTTTTCCACATTTGTCTTTGCCAAAAAGAATAAAATTAGTATTTGCATCATACAATTCTTGCATTGTAACTATATTAGCAATATTAGAGTTCAAGGCATCTTCTTTTTGTGTTTTTATATACGGTACGTTAAAAGATGACAAAAAGTTATTATTTTCATCCTCGTTTTTTACTAAAAGAAGGTTGTTGGCTTCATCTTTTGCGATAGGAATTAGTTCGTGTATTTTCCCTCTAAGCCTGATTTGTTCAGCTTTTTCTTCTCCAACGGGAATGATGATTTCTGTTGCTGAACCGAAGTGACATTCGTTTGAGTCTTTAACATAGGTGATTTCACTAACATAGTATTTATTCTCTTGAACTTCGTCATTCTCAATAAATGAGCATCCCAAATTATCACCTTTTGCTAATGTTGCTTTTGCCGTGTGTTCATAAATCCCGTTGCATCCATTATATCTAACAGTATTCATCATTTTATGAACATGTCCAATAAAAAGCATATCAAAATTGTCATATATGCTATTCCCTAAATCAAATGCAATTTCGTTTTTTAAATGTGCAATTGGATGATGCATAAGAAGAATCGCCCTATCCACTTTACCATGTATAGTTTTAATGATTTCGTTTAATGCTGACACTGGAAAACATAGATTGTAGATATCTTTCTCCCCCTTGTCATCCCATAAAGTAGAAAGCCATGCCGTTGACAAACATACGAATGCAATTTTTTTATTATTAAATGTACGGTAATGAATACTATACAATTCTTTGATGATATTACTTTCACTGGCCGTATGATAAGTTTTTAAAAATGTATTATATGATTCCAAAGGAAGTAGCGAGTCTTGAAAAACTCTATCTTTCTTGTTATAAAAAGCATCCAATTCTTTTGATGAATTGATGTTCATTTGAAAAAATGGTCCAATTGCAAGATGTTTTGCTTGCCGATCAATATCATGGTTACCTGAAGTAAAAATAACGTTTTCAGGGACAACATTTAATTCTGAACAAAGATAATCAAACAATCGTTTTTTAGCAGCAATAAAATTGTCTTTTACCGTCCCGGATTGTACCAAATCGCCTGTAAAAACAATAAAATCAACATTTTTGTTTTCTTTTTTTATTACTTTCACAATATTTAAAAGAACAGAATCCAGTTTTCGGTTTTCTCCATCGAAATGTAAATCGGAAATATGTAAGATATTCATATTTACTATTTTGAATTTATAATTATTTAGAATTCTTATTGAATTTGTTTTTCTTTTTTGGTTGTTAGATTACCATGTTTCATGGTAATCTACTTATGACGATGCAAATGTATGCATTTTTTTCATTTAACAAACATCATATCTATTTTAGTCAATTTGTTAGCTTGTGTTAGACATCTCTAAGCGCTAATTCTTCCGTGCCAATTGTACAACATCTGTTGCATACCCAGATAGAATCCCCTAATCTGCTCAGGCTGCATATTGAGTTGGTTCACTGCATCTGTCGCTGAGTGGTATTTCATGTCGATGAGCATTGGCAGATTTTCCGAAGTCAGTTCCTTAAAGCCATTACGCACGTATAGTTCCATGACATAGTTTACGAAATCTAATTGCGCGGCGGTATACTTCTTCCGTGCCTGCTCCTTCAAAATCTCGGCTCTGCGTCGGCGGTCTATCGGCGTTGTATTGTAGGCGAGATAGGCCAGCACGTCCAGCATGTCACAATTCTCCATTTCAAGGAAATTGCGCGTCATTTCCAGTTTGTCCTCAGGAAAACCGCTTTGGGCCAACACATCAAGCAGTTGCTCGCGGGTGTCGGGCTGCGACCAACGTTTGCGTAAGTCTTCTTCCCCAGCAAGAAAATGCGGCAACATACCAAAGAGTTTCTGGATATATTCTTGGATGCTTATCAACTCGTCACCAAACTGTATGCGTTCATCCCAGTCCGTGTGCAGGGTCAGTTCGCGCGTCGGTGACAACTTCACTTTTACCGTCTTTTTTTGATGTCCACCTGGGCAGGTGCATGGCAGGTGGCCACAAATAGGACAAGGTTGAGGCATTTTCCAGCCACTGCCTTCATGCGCTTCACTGTCTCCATTCTCTTCGCCGTTGGGATAGGGTTTCGGCTTGTTGCAGGTGCAAGGATAATTGCCACACACCGGGCAGAACGGGTCGCCATCCCATTCGGCATCCTTGAAATTTTTTGAAGCACCCACAAAGTCGTACACCGTGAAATAGTATTTATCGGTAAACAAGCGCGTGCCTCGTCCCATAATCTGCTTGAATTCCACGATGTTGTTCACCGGACGCATCAAAACGATGTTGCGCACATTGCGAGCATCGACGCCCGTCGACAGTTTCTGCGAGGTGGTGAGGATGGTTGGGCGCAGGTAGTCGTTGTTTTGGAACTGTTTCAGCTTGGCTTCGCCTTCCTTGCCGTCGTCGCTGGTCACGCGCTCGCAATAGTTGGAGTCGGGCACTTTCTTGTATTGGTTGATCATGTCGCGAATCACCATCGCATGGAGTTGGGTGCAGCAAAACACCAGGGTCTTCTCGTCCTTGCCAATCTGTCCAAGCAATTCTTTGACACGGTGCTCATCGCGCTGGCGGATTTCGATGTTGCCATTGTAGAAGTCTTGCTCGGTGTAGGTCTTGTCAGGGTCGATTTCGCCCTCCACATCGTCGTTGGGGTCAAACTGGTAGGTGTCAATATTGCTGCTCGAAATCTTCACGCGATAAGGTGTCAGGAAGCCGTCTTCGATACCTTGCTTCAGCGAATAGGAATAAACGGGGTCGCCAAAATACTTGTAGGTGTTGGCGTTCACCGTCCTGCGCGGTGTGGCGGTCATGCCAAGCTGCACCGCAGGCTCGAAGTAATTCATCAGCTGTCGCCACTCGCTTTCGTCGTTGGCTCCTCCCCTATGGCATTCGTCGATGATGATGAAATCGAAAAACTCAGGCGGATATTGCTTGTAGTAAGGCTGTCCCGTCGGGTCGTTCGACATGATGGTTTGGAAAATGGTGAAATAGAGATGCCGCGCCTTAGGCACACGGTCATGGTGCTTGCTGTCGTGAAGCAGGTCGGGCGTGATGCGCTCCATCGCGTCCTCGGGAAACTGCTCGAAGTCATTCTTGGCTTGGTTGGCGAGGATGTTGCGGTCGCTAATGAACAGGATGCGAGGCTTTTGCTCCGTGCCTCGTGTATTCCAATTGGTCTGATACAGCTTCCAGCAGATTTGGAAGGCAGTATAGGTCTTGCCCGTTCCCGTGGCCATGGTAAGCAGGATGCGTTGTTCGCCCTTGGCAATGGCTTCCAGAACCTTGTTAATGGCAATTTCCTGATAGTAGCGAGGTTCACGACCGCCACCACGATTCATCGGACAGAGGTTGAACTTGTCGCGCCAAGGATTGGCCTCCACAAAAGTCATCGTCCACAATTCCTGCGGCGAAGGGAACCTGTCGGCGGGACCTTCCTTTGAAGGGATGATATAGTTGCCTTGCGCATCTTTCACGCCCATGTCGATGGCCCAAATCTCGTCGCCATTGGTGGCGTAGGTGTAGCGGATGTGCAGCAACTCGGCGTACTTCTTTGCCTGCTCCACCCCTTCGCTGACGTGTTTCTCATCGCTCTTGGCCTCGATGACGGCTAACTTCTGCTTGCGGTATTCCAAGATATAGTCCACCTTCTTGGGATGGCGATTTTGGGGCAGTGCGCTCACTTGACCAGGTGCAATGTAAGCCCGCTGTTCCGTAAGGATTTCGCTCTCGGGCACCTGTTCCCAACCCACCTCATAGAGTTTGGGGTCTATCTTTTTCCGTCGGGTTGCTGATTCGTCCATAGCTTTCGTTTTTATTCAAACACTTCTCTAAGCATCGCTTGTTTTAGTGCATCGCACTCCGCCAAAGTCTTCTGCTGCAACTTCTCCAACTTTTTGATATTGGCGAAAAGGGCATCAAGACGGGAGACAATGGAATGCTGGGCGGATAGCGGAGGAATATTCACTATGACATCGTCAAGCATATACCGCGTTATCTGGTTTATCATATTAGCTTCACCATGTTTGATCTGATTCCTAAAATCTTCTGATTTGAAAAAATTGAACAAATACAAGTTAAATTCACTACGAATAGTCATCATAAATGTTCCATAGGTCATTCTTTCCTCAGTTTTAGGTATTAAAGCCACCTTACCAACCAATCTAGCACTACCGTTTCGACTACACATAAGAATATCACCTTTTTCAACATAGAGAGACTCCTTGATGGGACAAGAAACTCTTACTATATCAGCTAAATCCAACTTGTCTTCTTGTATATTAGAAGAGCGAAGCACGATAGTTCCGTTTTCGCACACATCACTAGGTTTATATGTAAGACCAATCGAATATTTTGCTACCTCCTTTAGTTTTTTCACCTCCCAACCCTCTTTAGGTCTCATGCACTCAGCGAGTTCAGCTTGAAAAAGTTGGCGGGCTTCTGCGAGTTGCTTTTCGGCATTGGCTTTCAAGGCATCGATATGGGCAAAGGCGGCATCAAGGCGGGCGACGATGGAGAGTTGCTTTTCTATTGTGGGAAACAAGACATTTACTCCTGCAACTCTATCAGTATTTAAGTTACTTACAGTACTTCCTTGTGCTTTTGTTTTAAACTGTCGCTGAACAGTAGGTGAAATAAGTAGGTAGTAAAAGAAATCAGTATTCAACGATTCCTGATAATCTCTTAACACAAGCCATCCATCATGTATACATCCGTTCGTTTTCAAAACATAAGGTCGGCCGAAACTCATTGAGTTGGATAGTAGAAATTCGTTTTCTTCCACCCATCTTGATTTCTTCAATCCTTCGGGTCTAATTTTTTCTTTTGTTGAATATATGTATTTTCCTTGAGGATCAGTATCCCCGATTTTTATCCAATTTAATCCATTTGTATCATTCGTAATAAAGGCTTTAATTGGTCGCGGTGATCCTCCCCTCTCTATACGACAGATCTCCCCCAACTTCTTATATGTCCATCCCTCTTTCATTCCACCATCGTTTTTATCTCATCCAACAAATTTCGGGATTCTTCATGCAAACCGAGCAACGAGTCAACGATTTCAGCTGCACTGCGTTCATCCACCTCTTCCACCTTGTTGGGATTCTTCACACTGAGGTCACAGTCGTCGCCAAGGTCAGAAACATCAATGCTCCACGAGTTTTCGCTGTCGGCTTTGTTCTTTTGCAACTTCAGGAAGTCGGCCAAGTCATCCTCGTTCAAGGCGTTGGTCTTGCCGAGGTTGCGGCCAGGGTTCAACTGATAGTACCATATCTTTTCGGTGGGCTTGCCCTTATCGAAGAAGAGCACCACGGTCTTCACTCCTGCCCCTTGGAACACGCCAGCCGGGAGGTCCAAGATGGTGTGGAGGTTGCACTGTTCCAGCAGTACCTTGCGCAACTGGGCAGCGTCGCCATTGCTGAGGAAGGTGTTTTTAATCACGATACCTGCACGGCCTCCCGCCTTCAGCATCTTGATGAAGTGCTGCATGAACATGTAGGCCGTCTCACTGGTGCGCAGGTCGAAGTTTTGCAACACCTCGCCACGTTCCGAGCCACCAAAGGGCGGATTGGCCAAGATGACATCCTTTCGGTCTTTCTCCTGCACCTGTGCCATGTTCTCGGCCAGCGTGTTGCCACGGATGATGTTAGGCGCCTGTACCCCGTGGAAAATCATGTTCATCGTAGCGATGATGTAAGGCAAAGGCTTCTTCTCCTTGCCAAAGAAGGTCTTCTCCTGCAATATCTTGTTGTCGTTGGAGCTTTTGATTTTCTGCGACATGTAGGCGAAGGCCTCGCAAAGGAAGCCTGCCGAGCCACAAGCAGGGTCGTAGACCGTCTCGCCTATCTTCGGGTCGACAACCTTCACAATTGTACGAATGAGCGGGCGCGGCGTGTAGTACTCGCCGCCGTTGCGTCCTGCGTTGCCCATGCGCTGAATCTTCGACTCATAGAGCAACGTCATCTCATGTTTGTCCTGTGCGCTCTGAAAGTGCAACGAATCCACGAGATTGATGATTTCGCGCAGGTTGTAGCCGCTGGTAATCTTATTGCGCAGCTCGGCGAAAATCTCACCTATCTTATATTCGAGCGTGTTGGCACTGCTGGCCGTCGTTTGGAACTTGCGCAGCTCGGGAAACAGCTTTGTGTCTACAAACTGTTGCAGGTCGGGGCCTGTCATGCAGTTGATGTCGTCGGGGGTACCGTCGGCCTTCTTGGGCGCCGCCCATTGGCTCCAGCGCATGAAGCCCGTAATAAGTCGTTTGTAGTCCTTGCCCGCCATCTGGGCATTCATCTCACGTTCGGCCTCAAGGTCGTCAAGATATTTCAGAAACAGCAGCCACGAGGTCTGTTCGATATAGTCCAGCTCCGTGCTGCATCCCGCCTCATTGCGCAGGATATTGTCGATGGCATTAAATGTGGATTCGTATTGCATGGGATGTGATGCTATTTGAAAGTGTTTCGCCTTTCCAAGCATCACAATAAAAATCCGTGAAACTTTATGTTTGGAACGGAGGTTCGGCAAAACCTTAACCACAAACAAGAAAGCCCACGGATATACCGTGAGCGTTTCACTTTCTTGTGTGGTTAATTTAGAAATTTGCCGATTTCCGTTCCACTTGAAAAGCAAAAACGCTTTTGTTCTATGTAATTATTTCAAACTTATCCTTTTACTATTTCGTTATCGTTTTGATTTGTAATTCATCAATGTTTTATCGCTGCAAAGATAGCATATATTCCGATTGACACAACTTTACAACAGCTTTTCAATGCAGCACCTATGTTGTTTAGTGTCGCGCTCGTATGTGATGCCCACGAGCAACAGGTTGTCGGTGTATTGTGAGACCTTGGCGGGGTATTGCTTTTGCTTGATTTGTTCGATGGCGGTGTTCACTGCCTTGTCGTATTTCAACTCGATGACAATGGCGGGTGAAGCGACGTTCTTGCGCGGGATGAGCACCAAGTCGGCGAAGCCCTTGCCCGATGCTAACTCACGATGGATGATGTAGTCGTTGGAGGCGTAATAGTAGGCGAGGCTCAGCACACAGGCCAATGAGTTCTCGTCGTTGTAGCTCAGGATGCTCGTGTTCTCGTCGTGGGCAACGTCAACACCTCGGGCCACAGCCTCCTCATTGCCTTCAATCGTAGCGCGCAGCAATTGCTTCGACTTTTCAATGGCATTGGCGACATGGCTCCAGTTGTTCAACTTGACAGCATTGACCATCTCGCCAGCCACTTCCTTGTTGGGGATGTAGCACTCGCTCTCTTTCCAGTCGTATGACAGATAGCCTAAATGGATAAGTACGGTCAACACGTCATCCTTTGATTGGATGACCGACATATCGTTTTGGAACCCTGTGGGGTCAACGGCACAGCGCTCACCCGCCAGCATCCGCACCACATCGTCTTTCAGCCCTTCGTAGTTCATTTGGATGTAATGTGCAACGGTATCGTATGAGGCCGTGGAGGCCCAAAAGCTACGGCAACGACGACTTCGGATGGCCTGCATCACGGAGTTAGGATTAAAAATGGACATCTCGTCCCCTATCTGATAGCCATCGTACCATTTCTCCAACTCATCGAAGTCCATTCCATGCTTTTCAGCCAAAGCAAGCACCTCTTCCTTGGTGAAACCGAAATATGGGGCCATATCCACTGGCTCCACCATTGAATACTCGATGAAATTGTTCATCGCCGACTGCGTCTTGTATTTCTTGACAGGCAGGATTCCCGTCATGTAGACGCCTGCAAAAACGCGGGCACCATCCATGCTCTTAAACATCCGCCGCAACCAGCCGACATAGCGGTCCATGACCTCAGTGCCAGGCGCATACTCGCGACAGATGGCATCCCACTCATCAATGATAAAGATGAACTGCTCGCCCTTGGCTTCGGTCACCCGCAGCAGATAGTCCATCAGCCTGTCGCCATCTTCCGCTGCAACGTCAGGATAGGCCTTGACGACATCAGCCAGCAGCGTAGCATCCATCTTGTCCACGATGTTGTTGTCATCCCTTTCGGAAATGAAACTTGTCAGGTCAAGGAAAATCACAGGATACTTGTTCAAATGCTTCTCAAAAGAAGGGTCGGAGGCAATCGAAAGGTCGGCAAACAGTGCACGGGAATCACATGAGTGGTCGTAATAGGCACACAGCATCTTGGCCGCTATCGACTTGCCGAAACGACGGCTGCGTGAGACACAACTAAAACTGCGCTCCGTAAAAAGGGTGCTATTGACAATGGCTATCAAGCCCGACTTGTCAACATATTCACTATTCCTAACTCTTTGGAATCCAGCATTGCCAAGATTGATATAGGTTCCCATGACGTTATTTATTTAAACTGCATTATCTTTTGACTTCGGAACGATGACTTGTGACTATGACAATGACAGCTTCAACCAAGGGATGAAACTTCAGCATCCCCGTGGAAACGGTCATAGTCATTGTCAATGGTCATAGTCAAAAAGTCCCGTAGTCTCGTGTCCAATATGTATACTATTTTTCTCATCTGCTCACCACAATTACAACTCTATCCCATAAAGGTGCATCTTATTATATAAGGTCTTCCTGTCGATTTGCAGCAGCTTGGCCGCTACGGTCTTGTTGCCCCTCGCCTTCTGCAAGGCAGCTTCGATTTGCTCCTTCTCGTGCTCGGGACGCAAAGCCCAGTCGTCCTCATCGGTGGCGATGACGGTCTTCTTGTTGGGCGCGCTGAACACTGGCAGGTCGTCCATCTCGATGTTCTCGCCTTCGGCAAACAGCACACAGCGGCGCACCACATTGCGCAACTCGCGCAGGTTGCCATTCCAGCGTTGCTCCTTCATCCGCTGCAAAGCATCATCGGAAATACCCTTCACGTTCTTCCCCAACTCCTCATTGGCCTGACGGATGAAGAAGTAGGTCAACTCGTCGAAGTCCTCCAAACGGTCGCGCAACGGCGGCACCTCAATGGCGAACTCGTTGATACGGTGGAACAAATCCTGACGGAAACGCCCTTCCTCGATGGCATGTTCCAAGTTCTCGTTGGTGGCAGCCAAGATGCGCACGTCCACATGGATGTCGGTGGCCGAACCTACAGGTCTCACCTTCTGTTCCTGCAAGGCGCGGAGCAGCTGCATTTGCACCTCGTAAGGCAGGTTGCCCACCTCGTCGAGGAACACCGTGCCGCCCTTGGCTTGCTCGAAGACACCCTTCTTGTCGGCGATGGCAGAGGTGAACGAGCCTTTCAAATGCCCAAACAACTCACTGGGTGCCAGCTCCTTGGAGAGGCTTCCACAATCCACGGGAATGAAGGGACCGTCTTTGTATTGGCTCATGTCGTGGATCATGCGGGCGATATATTCCTTGCCGGTGCCGCTCTCACCGAGAATCAGCACCGAGAACTTGGTGGGAGCCACCAATTCCACATGTTTGTAGAGCCTTTGCATGGCAGGGCTTTCGCCTTTCACCCATTGCTTATTTGTCGGAATAAAAGTATCCACAACCTCTTCGTCGGTGGATGCCAAGGCTGCGGCGATTTTCTCCTCCAATACGCTGGGGTTGATAGGTTTCTTGAGGTAGTCGAAGGCACCAAGTTTCATGGCCGAGACTGCGGTCTGCACCTCGGCGTAGCCCGTCATCACGATGATGGGCACTTTGCTCTTCAGCTTCTCACGGACCCATGTCATGAGAATGATGCCGTCGCCGTCGGGCAAACGCAAATCCGTTAAGATCAAACCAAAATCGCCGTTGGAAATCTCGATTTTAGCCTGTTCGTATCGCGAGGCAAGCACGGCCTCATAGCCATTCTTCTTCAGCCAGGTTTGGATCATCATGCCGAAGGTGGCATCGTCTTCCACAACTAAGATTCTACATTTCATGCCGCAAAAATAACATTTTTTCCGACGATTCCACAAAATTACACACAAAAAATGCCCCACATTGGGGAAATGTGAGGCAATTTTAAAAAATTGAAAACGAGCAGTTCCGTAAAAAACGGATTTTTATTTGATGGATACTACCAAATAATTCGACATACTCCAGAAAGCTTCCTTGTCGCGGATTTCAAGGACCTTGTTGCCGTCCTCGGTCTCAGTAATTTCGTAGCTGCCTTCCGGGTGGTTGGTCATGATTTTAGGCTTCTTGGTGTTCAGCATGACGACTTCCATATCACGCTTGTTGCCTTGCGTGAACTGGCTCTTGTCGAAGCCCTGCTTGGAGATTTCGCTGGCTTGGAACAAGCCGCCTTTGCTGAGGATGCCTTTCTCCACAAGTGCCTGCTGGGTGGCCACGCACACCCAAACCGCATTCAGCATGGCGTCTTGGTTCTCGATGGTGGCCTGCTGTGCCGCATTCTGAACCGTCATCACGTCAAGGTTGGAATTCAGTTCGTTGATGTTTTCATTTAAGTCCGACACCTGTTCGTTCAGCTCGGCAATCTGTTGACGGCTTTGCTGCAACTCCTCCTTCAAATTGGTGATGAACACATCCTTTTCTTCCAACTGTTTCTTCAGGCGGCTTACCGTTTGGTTCAAAGCCTTCGACTTGGAGCCTTGATCGGCCAGCTGCTTCTCCAAATTGGCAATCTTCGTGCGGTTCTCCTGCAGCGTCTGCTGGATGGCATTGATTTCCGAAACGGCCTTATTGGTGTTGCCCTCTTGGTTATCCATCATGATGATGTTTTCCTGAGCGCGCACCGACTCCAAGGCGTTCTCAATCTCGTTGATCGTATTCAACGCATTGTCGAAACCACCCTTGGCAGCCACGGCTTCCGTATACAAGGAATCGCGCTCAGCCAACAGGGCTTGGTACTTTTCAGAACGTTCCACATCGCAAGAAGTGGCCAACAAGCCAGCAAAAAGCAATGAAACCAATGTCATTTTGTGTTGCATCATAATTCAACTTTTGATATACCTTGTTTTATTTTAGCACAATCCGTGCCACAACCGCAAAATAAAATCAATTATTTGTTTATCAAATATTTATAGTCAAATACACACAATACACACATTGTGGAAAGGTGTGGAAATCACAATTCAATTGCTCACTCTGTGGAAATTTGGGGAATCTACAGATACACAAAACCTGTTTCCTTGTGGCGGGGCAAGGGGAAAATCGAGGTGTTCACATCGGGATGGACATGTTTCTTGCGGAACTGTTGGTAAAGGCATTGCATGGCACGTTCGGGGGTGTTGTTGTTCTCGCTGAGGTGGCAAAACATGATGTTTTTCATGCCTGAATGATAGATTTCGGCCACAAACCGCGCCGATTCCTCATTGCTCAGATGACCGAATGGCCCGGCGATACGTTGCTTCAGGTTATAAGGATAGGGACCTTTTTCCAGCATCTCCACATCATAGTTGGCTTCGATGACGAGGTTGTCGGCCTTGCGAATCTGTTCCTTCACCACCTTGTCGAGCATCCCGATGTCGGTTGCAATAGTTAAAGTACGTCCCTCATAATTAAAGTGATAGCCCACCGCCCCTCGCCCATCGTGCATCACGGGGAATGCCTCGATCGTGATGCCACAAATCTCAAACGGCTGCATAGGCTCAATCTCATGAAACAGCCTCGTGTCGACTCTTTTCGTGGCATTGCCTTCGGCGAGACCTTGCAAGCAATCGGAATGGGCGTAAATCGGGACGGGTGTGTTTTTCGTCAGCACCTCCAAGCCTTTCACGTGGTCGATATGGTCATGGGTAATCAGGATGGCCTTGATGCTCTTCATGCTTAAATCGTTCCTCCCCAATCCCGAAACGATTTGCTTTGCATTGACACCCGCATCCACCAGAATGCCTTCGTCCTGCTTGCCCACATAGTAGCAATTGCCGCTGCTGCCCGAGGCAAAGCTGCAAAACACAAAAGGCGAAAGGCAGGAGAAAAGATCCATTCCGAGTTAAATTTGGCCGCAAAAGTAGAAATTAAATTGGTTTTTTCCCTATTTTTGGCACCAAATTTAAACAAATGAACAGATTTAGTTTACTAACTGACGTGAGACTATGGGACAATGACTTGTGACAATGACTATGACCAGGCAGAGCTGTTAGCTATTAGCCTTTAGCTCAGAAGCAACCTAGATAAGAGCAAAGACTAAAAGCAAACAGCCTATCCAAAGCGGTCATGGTCATAGTCAATGGTCATAGTCATAAAAGCCCAGAAAAAAACACAGTAGTAAATAATTGAACCTTACATATCAACATACCATGGAATACACCTTCGATCCCAACGCCGCAGCCGTCGCCAATTCTGGCATTTACGGCCTGCCTTGCACCGCCGAAGAGGCGCAAATCATCATCATACCCGTCGAATGGGAACTCACCACGAGCTACAACCGTGGCACCGTCGACGGCCCTGCCACCATCATGGAAGCCTCCTTGCAAGTCGACCTCTGCCACCACGACTATCCCGACCTGTGGCAAAAAGGCATCTGGATAGACGAATTCCCGACAGAGCTGCGTGAGCTTCACGACAAGATGGCACCCATCAGCGAGGACATCATCAACGCGCTGTATGAAGGCACCATCGACGATGACCCGAAGGCCTACGAGCTGCAATACGCCATGATCGAAGAGGCCACCGAGAAAAAAAATGCCTGGCTGCGCGAGCGCATCGCCTACTGGAAGGCACGAGGCAAGGTGGTGGGTCTGTTGGGTGGCGACCACAGCTGTCCCCTCGCCTATCACCAATACCTTAATGAAATAGGTGTGGAATACGGCATTCTTCACGCCGACGCCCATTGCGACCTGCGCGAGGCCTTCGAGGGCTTCAAATACTCGCACGCCTCCATCTTCTATAACACGTTGAAGTTCAGCAACGTGAAAAAGCTTGTCCAAGTCGGCATCCGCGACTACTGCCACCAAGAGAAAGCCTTGGCCGAGAGTCAGCCCGATAGGATAAAGGTGTTCTTCGACCGCGACTGTCGTCGCCGCATCTACGAAGGTGCCAAGTGGAAAGACATTGTGGATGAGATGATTGCCGCCTCGCCCGAAAAGGTCTACCTCTCCATCGACATCGACGCCTTAGATCCGAAGCTCTGTCCCAACACAGGCACGCCTGTGCCAGGTGGTTTGGAATACGAGGAGCTGATGTACCTGCTCAACCGCATCCGCGAGGCTGGCAAGGACATCATCGGCTTCGACCTTTGCGAGGTCTCGCCCTCACCCGATGGCGGCGACTGGGACGGCAATGTGGGTGCAAGGGTGTTGTTCCATCTTTGTGGGGTGGCGGCGAAGTAGCTCCAATTCGAACAAAATCTTTACTTTTGCACCAAAATCATTCATCACCATGAAACTCGCAGAAGCATTAAGCATCAGAAAAGACTTGCAGAAGCGCATCCAGCAGTTGGGACAGCGCATCCAGAACAACGTGAAGGTGCAGGAAGGCGACGAGCCTTTGGAGCAACCTACGGAACTCATGAAGGAACTCGACGCGTGCCTGACACAGTTCGAAGACCTCATCTGGCGCATCAACGCCACCAACATGCAGACGAAGAGTGCCGACGGCACCACTCTCACCCAACTGATGGCCCGCAAGGACGTGCTGACCATGCGCGTCAGCAACTTGCGCAGCATCTTTGAGACGGCCTCGGCTGGACAAGACCGCTACTCCCGCTCGGAAATCAAAACGGTGACGGTGGTCGACGTGAAAGCCATCGGAAAGAAGGTGGACGAATGCTCCGCCCAACTGCGCCAACTCGACATGGAAATACAGTCGCTCAACTTCCAAACCGAACTGATCTGACCCATAGGCATCCGCATTTGTAGGGCGAACCGAACCCCCACTATTGACCGTTGTCCGGAGCCGACAGCACCTGTTCATGATGAACCTCACGGCGCAGGCTCAGCACGTTGTCAATCGAATTCATGGCTCAGGCCGCATGGCGCACTACCAACCGGTTGACTATAAATGCCGGATGCCTTGTTTTATGAAAGCTTATTCCTCCTTTTTCTTCCGCTTGAAAATCTTCGTCCGCAGCATGAAGATGGTCAATGCGGTCCAGAACACAACCATGATGCCCAAGGTGATCCAAGTGGCTTTCAAGCTCTGAGGAGCGAAGCCCATCAACAGCAGCACAGGGAAGCCCAACACGATGGCGGAAAGGGTTTGCAGCACAAGGTTGTTGGCGGCAGGCGTCTCAAACTTCGGGTCGATTTCGCGGAGCAGAATCATGCCGTTGCTGGCGGTGCCCGTCAACATGCCGAACATCGAGAAGAAGCCTTCGTATTTATAAGTGGGATACAGGTGTTTTGAAATCCACAACACATAGAAAAAGGTGACCACTGCACCCAAGGTGACGATGATGACGAAAGGCAAAACGAACTTGCCGAACTCAGTAAAGTTGATGGCCGCCGTGCCAGCCACAATCATGATGTCGAAACAGAAGCCACTGATGCGGTTCAGCATGTAGTTGTTGATATACTCACGGCTCATCAGCTTGGCCTTCTTGAAACGACCTAACAACCACTTGAAGAGGATGCCAAACAGCGTGCCAATCAGGAAGTTGAAGCCCCAAAGCATAGGTTTCAGTGTGTTCGTTCCGAAGTTGCCCAACTCCATGCCTTGAATCCAGTTGGTGAACAGATAAACGAGGAAATAGACGAACAGCACCATGCAAATCTGCACCGAGAGCTTGTCGATGGACTCGGCATCAGGAATTTCGCCCTTACTTTCATAGTCTTCGAGCGTATTCACTTGAGCGTCAGCAATCTTCTTGCGCGAAAGCACGCCTTTGCGACGCAGAATATTCATGTAGATAACACCTACAACACTGCCCACGATGAATCCCGTGGCGGCGATGGAAAGGCCAAAATCTGCACCTGGGAAGTCGATGCCTTGCTGACTGGCCCAACCTGTGAAAATCTTACCGAAGTTCAAGGCCTGTCCAGGTCCCTGACCGTAGCCCATCGGCAACAGTAAACCCGCCGCATAAAACAGCCTCTTGCCAAAATAGAAGAACAAAATAGAGACAATGAGACCCACGATGCCTTGGATGACGTAGGTGGAAGCCGTCAAAGCTCCCGTCTCAATCACCTTCATCGGCGTGGACTTCGATTCTATCTTGTTGTTTTTCAATGCCAAGGCCACAAAACCCAAACCCAAGGCATGATAGGTCACGATTTCCATCATGGGCTTATTGATGATGTGGCTACAGCTAGGGAATTGCTTGAAAATGAGCAGCAACAAGCCACCCAACAATGCTGAGGGAAGCAAACTCTTGTTTAAGAACGGCACCTTAGTTCTCAGCACGTTACCCAAGAGCAACGCAGTCGCCAAGATACAAAATTGCGCCAACCATTGCCAAGCCTCGGGCCGGTCAAAGGTCATTACGGAAACATCAATGAGTGTCATTTCTATTCCTTTTTAAATAACTATTTGTGAATTAGTTCTTTCAACTCAATCTTACAGCAGTACCTGAGGCTGAGACCATCAGCATTGAACCGCTTTGGCCAAGCACCTCATAATCCACATCAATGCCTACCACGGCATCCGCATTCAACTGCCGGGCGCGTTCCTCCAATTCTCTCAAGGCTTGGTTGCGGGCATTGATCAACTCTTGTTCGTATGAACCCGAGCGTCCACCGACAAAATCGCGGAGACTTGCCTTAAAATCTTTGATGAAATTCACTCCTGAAATCACTTCTCCGAATACAACGCCTTTGTATTCAATGATCGTTCTGCCTTCAACAGTTGGTGTAGTTGTAAGTAACATAATGCACTAATTTTATATGGTTTAAACTTTATTTAATCCCGTCTTTACCGCAGTGCCGGAAGCATATACCAATATTCCCGAGCTCATATCAATCAACTCGAAATCAATACTAATACCCACCACAGCATCGGCACCCAAATTGGTGGCCTGTTCTTCCAATTGATTGAGTGCCATCATTCGAGCCTTGGATAGCGTAGGCACGTATGACCTATGTCCACGAAACGCTTGGTTCTCGAACGCTTCACCAGAAACGACGCCCACGTATTCCGTGATGGTACGACCTTCGATGTTTTGTGTAGTGGTAAGAATCATAATGCAACAAAAAATATTGGACTTTTGCTATTTATGCCCGCAAAGATAATGTATTTTTCAATCAATGAACGAAAAACCGTATTTTTGCGCCATGAAAAAACCGCTGCAACTGTTCCTCACCTTCTTCAAAATCGGGGCTTTCACCCTTGGTGGCGGCTATGCCATGCTGTCGTTGGTGGAGAAAGCCGTCGTCGACCAGAAGAAATGGATTCCTTCTGACGAGTTTTGGGACATGATTGCCGTGGTGCAGTCGCTTCCCGGGGTTTTTGCGGTCAACACGGCCTTGTACGTCGGGCATCGCGTGGCGGGCACAAAAGGGGCTTTTGCAGCCATGTTCGGTGCCATCATCCCGTCCATCACCATCATCTTACTGCTGGCCACCGTTTTTCGTGAGTACCGTGACCAACCCGTGGTGGAGCGCATCTTCAAGGGCATCCGTCCCTGTGTGGTAGCTCTCATCCTCGCCCCTTCGCTGCGCATGATCAAGTCGGCCAAGGTGACCTGGAAGACCGCCATCATCCCCATTGCCACAGTGTTTTTGATTTGGTGTTGCAAAATCCCGCCCACCTACATTGTTCTCGCCGCCATCGCGGGAAGTCTGATATACGCTATCGTCATTGGACGGAGGACAGAAGACGGAGGACAAAAGACGAAAGACGAAGGACCGAAGACGAAGGGCGGCCTAAGTCCTCAGTCCCAAGTCCTAAGTCCTCAGTCCCAAGTCCTAAGTCCTCAGTCCCAAGTCCCCAGTCCCCAGTCCTCAGTCCCCACTCAAGAAAGAAAGGAGCCCAAGTCATGATTTACTTGCAGTTGCTTTGGGTCTTCGTGAAAATCGGCGTGCTGGGTTTCGGCGGTGGCTATGCCATGCTCTCGCTCATCCAACACGACGTGGTGGACCATTATGGTTGGATGACGACCACCGAGTTTGCCGACATGGTAGCCATCTCGCAGATGACGCCAGGCCCCATCTCCATCAACTTGGCGACCTACGTGGGCTACACCACGGCGGGCTTTGGCGGCTCGTTGTTAGCCTCGTTTGCGCTCTGTCTGCCTTCCGTCATCATGGTGTATCTCATCCTGAAGTTGTTCATGAGCAAAAGAAACAATGCCTTGATGGACAACACCTTGAAAGGATTGAAACCCGCCATCGCTGGACTCATCTTTGCCGCCGGTCTCTCCATGATGAACGCCCAGAATTTCGTGGACTTCGGTCGCGGACAATATAACATCAGTGTCATCATTTGCGTTTTGGCCTTCGTGGCGTCGTATTTCTTCAAAGCCAACCCGATATTGCTCATTGTGCTTTCGGGGGTGGTGGGGTTCTTTGTGTACTAACCTATGGGCACTATGGCCGGATTTCAAGATTTCAGGATTTCAAGATTTCAAGATTTCAAGATTCAAAGATTCAAAGATTCAAAATTTAAAATTCAAAATTTAAAGATTTAAAATTCAAGTAGATATGAGAAGGTTTGTCGTTTTTTTACTTGTGGCGTTGGCGGCCAATTTCGCTATTGCACAACACGTACTCACTTATCGGAGCTATGCCAAAGGCGTGACAGAGCAAGACACGGCCACCATTCAAGTCATTGAGAGCGGGAAGTGTCTGAAAATCCGCACCGAAGAAAAGAAACTCTCCAACCCTATCCCTGGTTTCGCCGAGAGCAACACCTACGTGGATTACGCTGCCGATTCGGTGTATACCATCCTGGAGTTTTCTGACGGGAAATACTACAGCACCTATCCACTGACTGATAACGACGTGGTTTTCAGCGATGAAGGCAAGGAAAGACTTTTGGGTTATGACTGCACGAAATACAAAACCAGCATCAATTCCAACACCATTGAAGTGTGGATGACGGAAAGCTTCAGTTTTGAGGCCACGCCCATGCCTGGATTAGGCCGCTTGAAAGGCGTGATGGTTCGTTGTATGCGAAACGGCTCTTATATCACTGATTTAGAAGAAGTAAAAGATCAGAAATTCAATCTCCTCAACCTGATTCCCGACTACAAAGGCGAACACAAGACCCCGCGAGAGCTGACTCAACTGCGGAAAGACAAACTCGTGGTGCGCATCCCTGTTTTCGAGGACGAGCAAATCAATTTTGCCGATTACGAACCATTTGAGGGCGATATTCCTTTCGACACTACCATCCATTTCAGCCACGGCACGCTGATTGTCAAGCGGATGAAGTTGCCTTTGCTGCCTGAGCACTACCAACTCTTCGCCGAAATCCACCAACGCAGCAACGGCGACGCCTACGACCGCACCGCCTCCATCTTCGTCATCCCGACCGAGAAAACCAAAAGCTTCAAGGATGGTTTGCAACGCTTGGAAGCGTTGCCATCCTTTATCGGCAAAGACGGCAAGGAATACCAAGGCATCAGGGCGGAAAAGGATTATCTGCCGCCCGTCGAGTTGGTGCGATTCTTCACCTCGTTTGGCGCAGGACATTTCAACGACAAGGTGCAAATCGACGGTCTGGAATGGACTGAAGAGAACTATTACAAGATGGAAGTCAGCGAGTTGCGCGACCGCTTGCGCGGCGATGTGCTCATCGGGGCCTTCATCGGCAACTACGACAAGGGCGGTCATAAAATCTCCTTGGATCTCCTCGCCTACCCGGGCGACAACAAATGGAGCGACAAGCCGTTGAAACAACACTCCATTCCGTTATTCAACACCTGCAATGTTTTGGAAATGAGC
Organism: Bacteroidales bacterium; assembly: GCA_016290215.1. GTDB lineage: Bacteria > Bacteroidota > Bacteroidia > Bacteroidales > F082 > Limimorpha. The sequence continues at coordinate 108,594 of JAEETH010000003.1, read as the reverse complement.
GGACAGAACTACGGCCGTTTGTTTGCCACCGACACCTTGGAAGTAGAATTTGAGCTCCCCGACAGCGCCAAGAACGCTCGGCTGCGCTACCTCAGCACAGGTCACGGCGGTTGGGACAACGGCGACGAGTTCAACCCCAAAGAAAATGCCATTTACATTGATGGTGTGAAATGTTTCACCCACACACCTTGGCGTTGTGACTGCGCCACCTTCCGCGACCAAAACCCAGTTTCGGGCAACTTCTGGAACGGCGTTTCTTCGTCGGATTACTCCCGCTCAGGTTGGTGCCCGGGCACGGCCACCAATCCTGTCTATTTCGACCTAAGTGGTTTGAAACCAGGAAAACACACGATTCGTGTCGCCATTCCCCAAGGCAAAGACGAAGGCGAAAGCTTCAGCCATTGGATGGTTTCGGGGGTATTGCTGTATGAACACTCTGAGGATAAAAAGTGAGTATTGCAGATTTGAAAAAAATATGTAGTTTTGCAGGGTAAAACAAACATAGAGCATTATGGCACAAGTGGAAATGACAGTGAGCATGGACTCGCGAAGGCAAGAACAGATTGACCGTTTCTGCGCCATATCTGGTTTAAGCAGAAAACAGGCTTTCAATGAGATGATGGACATGTGGGAAAGATTGGTTTACATTCCATGGGTTGAGTTTTTGGAAAAGGAAGAGCAACGGCGTAAAACCCGCCAGGTATTTAAAAAGCAACGTGAGAAAGCCGAAAAAGGGGAAGCGCCCGATATGACCATGGAGGAAATAGACGCAATTATTGCAGAAGTTCGTACAGAACGCTATGCAAAAACAGGAGGAAAATGACCATTCATGCCGTAATAGACACAAATGTCTTGGTGTCATCATTATTGACAAAAAACAAGAAAGCCGCTACAGCCCGCTTGGTTGACGCATTAATCGATGATGTATTTTGCCCTGTATACAACAATGACATCATTGAAGAATACTGCGAGGTCCTTTCTCGTAAAGAATTTGAATTCGAAAGAGAAGTAGTTGAGGGACTTATTGGCACTATTCGACAAAATGGTCTTTATGCCGAGCGGACACCTGCCAATGAGCCCGTCATAGACCCCAAAGACGTTGCTTTCTATGAAGTTGCTTTGTCAAAAGAAGGTGCTTATCTTGTGACTGGAAACTTAAAGCATTTTCCCCGGAAACCCATTGTGGTGACCCCTGCTGAAATGATAAAGATTTTAGAAGACAATGGGCTGATCGAGAAAGAAGAATAAGGATTTATCTCCACATCATTTCCATATCCACCGTCACCAAAGCTGCCAGTGTCTCCACCAACACAACTGCGCGAGGCAAGGCACATACATCATGCCGGCCTTCGATAGCAATCGTGCAAGTTTCCCCTGCCCTATTTACAGTTTGTTGAGGCTTGGCAATGCTCGGAATCGGCTTGAAAGCCACCCGGAAAACAACATCGTTGCCATTGGTAATGCCGCCCTGAATGCCACCAGAATGGTTGGTCACAGTGGTAATATTGACACGAGACTTGAGACTGCGAGACTCGGGACATGTCTCGCGTCCCGCGTCCTTAAGTCCCGCGTCCTTATTAATAAAGGTATCATTAGCCTCCGAGCCTTTCATCATCGCTAAAGCAAAGCCATCACCGATTTCGAAACCTTTCACAGCGGGCAGGCTGAACATAGCATGGGCCAACTCCGCAGAGAACTTGCCGAACATGGGCTCACCTAAACCTGCTGGCACACCAACAATACGGCACTCGACAATACCACCAACCGTATCACCCTCTTTTCTGGCTTGTTCCGCATCACCCATAAAGGTCACCTTGGCAGCGACTTGGATGCCTTTTCCCTTCAGAATCTGCTTGGCGATGGCACCCGCCACCACGATGGGCAAGGTGGTTCTTGCCGAAGCCCTGCCACCACCACGCCAATCACGAATGCCGTATTTTTGCTCGTAGGTGAAATCGGCGTGCGAGGGACGGTAAACGTCTTTCAAAGCCTCATAATCCGCTGATTTTGCGTCCTCATTGCGCACCATGAAAGCTATCGGCGTGCCCAAAGTGACGCCATCGAGCAAGCCTGAAAGCCATTCGATTTGGTCAGGTTCCTTACGTTGAGAACTTGTTGATGATTGTGCCGTCTTTCGCCTAAGCAACTCGCTATCAATGAAATCGAAATCTAATTTCAGATTCGAAGGGCAGCCATCGATGATGCCACCAATGGCCGCGCCATGCGATTCGCCGAAGGTGGTGAGCCTAAAAAGATGTCCAAATGTGTTCATGGGGGCAAAATTACAAAATTCGGCAAGATTTTTGTATTTTTGCAGCCGCAATGGAAAAAAAGAACACCAATAACATCACGATAAAGAACAAACGCGCCACGTTCGAGTACTTCCTCGTGGAGACGTTGACAGCAGGCATCGTGCTGACGGGAACGGAAATCAAGTCTATCCGCGGCGGCAAGGCGAGCTTGGCGGATTCGTATTGCAGCTTCAAGGGTAACGAACTGTTTGTCATCGGAATGCACATCGCCGAATATGCCCAAGGCACCTACAACAACCACGACCCGAAGCGCGACCGCAAGCTGCTCCTCAACGCCCGCGAGCTGCGCAAACTGAAGAACAAAGTGCAGGAAAAAGGCTTCACCATCGTGCCTGTCACCTTGTTTATCAATGAGAACGGCTTGGCCAAGTTGGACATCGCCTTAGCACGAGGCAAACATTTCTACGACAAGCGCGAGACGCTGAAAACCAAGGACTCGAAACGCGAGTTGGAACGCATGGATAGGTATTAACTTGACTATGGCTTTGACTCGAAGTCCCGCAGTCTCGTGTCTCGAAGTCAAAAGATATTGAAGTTTAATTTTGAACGATTGCTAAAATGAAAAAAGCACTAATCATCACCCTATTTGCCCTGCTGGGCATGAGCGCCATGGCGCAAGAAAAGATTAACTGGATGAGTATCGAAGAGGCCGCCGAGCGTTGCGCCAAGGAGCCTAAAATGGTTTTCATCGACGTTTACACCGACTGGTGTGGCTGGTGCAAGCGCATGGATAGGTCGACCTTTGCCAATCCCGTGATAGCCAAGTATATGAATGAGCATTTCTATGCCGTGAAGTTCGATGCCGAAACTTTAGACACCATCACTTTCCAGGGGCAACAGTATGTGGGATTTGTCCGCGAAGACGGCAAGAAAGGCTCACACCGTTTGGCACGCACTCTGCTGAACGGAAGGATGTCGTACCCCTCCTACGTCATCATGAACGAGGAAATGCGTACCTTGCAGGTCATAGGCGGCTATCAAACCGAGCAGCAATTTGAGCCCATGATCCATTTCTTCGGCGATGGTGCCTACAAAGTCATGAGCGGAGAAGATTTCTTGAAAGACTTCAAATCGGAGTTGGGAGAACCAGATCAGAAGCAGTAACCCACGCGAAACGAGATGGGGGAACTATACGGGGTATCCCAGTTGTTGGAAGGAAGGATGCTCCAACTGAGGTTGTATAGCACCATAAAATAGGCAAAACTCCCTGTATAGGAATACTGTCGGTAGCCAACGCCTACAAAGACAGTGTTGAGCCATCTGTTATTGATGGTCTCCTGGTTCCACCTATTGATACCATACATAACCTCATCCTCGACATGTAAGAACAAACCCTTGTAAACCTGAACATTGGTATATGGTGCCACACCGAAGTAATGACCATATTCATTGCCCATTTGTCGGTTAAAGAAACATTGTAGGTTATAAATGCCACGCACCCCAACTTCCCAAGGGTTGAAAATCCTATATCCAATCTGCGGGGCAATGGAAAAATTCAAGTAATAGCCTGATATCCCAAAGCCGAAAGTGCCGCCATAAACCATCTTCCCCTTCAAATCCGGCACATCGGGAAGAAACTGGGCAGAGGCCTTACCAAAACAGCCTAAAAGCATCAAAAACATGGATGCTATGATTGCAAATCGTTTCATAAGTCAGTGAGTTTGTAGAACGGTTTTGTGAATTTTGTGCAAAAATACAATAAAATCCTTTTCCGCTCGTATCCAATAAAAGTTTATCTTTGCCTTTTCAAATTTTATCATGAAAACTCGACATATCTTATTCATAATCACTATTTTGCTTTTGGCAGGGTATTCATGCAAGAAGAACGGCCAAATCAATCCCGATTCCAACTTGAAGCTCGAATTCTCGGCTGACACCATCCTTTTCGACACGGTTTTCGCCTCTTTGGGCTCGGCCACACACGAATTGAGAATCTACAACAAGCATAGCGACGACCTGAAAATCAGTTCTATACGCCTTGTCAGAGGCGATTCCTCCCCTTACCGTCTTAACCTTGACGGCGAGAGTGGCACTGAGATTTACGACAAGATTATCCCTGCCGAAGACAGCCTCTTCTCTTTCCTGCGCGTCACCATCAACCCAAACGACTTGAACACGCCTTTTGTGGTGGAAGACGAATTGGAGTTTGTCACCAACGGCAACACACAAATTGTCAAGCTGTTAGCCTGGGGACAAAATGCCAACTACATCGTTGCCGACAAGGTCGTGAACATTGGCGGGGTGCCCTATCCTTACCATATCGTCGCCGACAGCCTTGAGACCACGATTTGGACTCCGGAACGGCCCTACGTCGTCTACGGCTATGCTCTCATCAACAGCTACGGCACCTTGAAAATCGAAGCAGGCACCCAAGTCTACTGTCACCAAGGCGGTGGCATCTTCTCGTGGAGCGACGGCCAGCTCATCATTGATGGCACAGCTGACGACCCCGTTGTCATCCAAGGCGACCGCTTGGAGGCTTATTATCAGGACATACCCGGGCAATGGGAACAGATTCTGATGATGGACGGTCGCGCCGGTGCCGACCATCGCATCAGCCACGCCATCATCCGCAACGGCACCATTGGCCTCAACTGCCAATCGACACTAAAAGTGACCGAATGTGCCCTGCGCATCGACAACACCATCATCGAAAACCAAAGCAGCTACGGCTTGCATTCCATCCTCTATCCCGTTGAGGCCAAGAACTTTGTCATCGCCAACTGCGGCTACGGCAACTTCTGGGCCTTCGGCGGCGACTACCGCTTTGTACACGGCACCTTGTGCAACTTCTGGAGCGCCGACGAACACGACGACAACAAAAACGCCATTTTTGTGGCCAACCGCGCCATCGATGCCAACGATGAGGTCTTCTACTATCCTTTCCACATGGAAATGGACAACTGCATCGTCTACGGCAAGCAAAAGGACGAGTTCAAGGGCGTATTTGGTCCCGACGCTGACTCATCCTACATTTTCGACCACTGCCTCATCAAATCGGAAAAATACAATGGCGACATGCCGGGCTTCAGCCATTGCCTCTTTAACCTCGACCCGCTCTTTGTCAACCTAGCCAAACCCGACTGCCACATCGACAGCATCGCCTCTCCCGTCATCGGCATGGGCAACCCGTTGTATGGCAATGAAGTGCCATACGATTTGGACGGTAATTCAAGGATTGGTGCTCCGGATATGGGAGCGTATCAGTACGTTGGAAATTAATACACCACCTTCATTTTCAAGGTTTTCTTATTCCCCACCCCGTCAGTCACCACGACCTTCACGTTGTTGGTGCCTTTCTTGATTTTCTCGTCGAATTCGTAGTACAACAGGGCATTTTTGGCGTCGTATTGGCCTAACACCCACACATCGTCTAAATAAATGTCGTAGGTCTCAATGCCCGTCATGTCGTCGGAAATCTTGAAACGCAGCGACTTCAACGAGCTCACCGCCTGCCCTTCCTTGAAGTTGGATGCTTTGACCACAGGAGCCACCGAGTCAACTTTGATAGTGTATTCACCCATAGTGAAGGTGTTGACCTCCATCCAGCCGTTTTTCATCTTTCCTCCCAAGGAAGACACTTTGCCGTTTTTATCAATACTAGCGATATACAGCTTGGAATTACTCGTCCATTCATCGTTGGGACGGATGCGCACCGTGAACTTCTTGAAGGTAGTCATCTCCTCATCACCGAAGCGGTAAATACGTGAGCAACAACCTTTTTCATCGCGTTGTCCCGTTTGAATCCATTCGTCGCGGAAGAGCGTGCCCTTCTCCATGGAAACGTTGAAATCCTCAATCGTGATGTTGCTGTTTTGTGAGCCATCCGCCTTCACGAAATACTCGCTGCGGCGATGCATGGGGCGTTCCACCTCAACGGGTGCAGTACCCACAAGCTTAAAACTGATACGCGAGGTATTTCCCGAATAATCAGAGATTTTGAAGCGGACATTCACCGTGTCGCCCTCCTCCACCGTCACCGTGCCATTCTTGACCTCAATCATGTGCAGTTTGTTGTTCGGGTCGGTCTCGGTGCGGACATAACTTGATTTCTTCTGCTTGTAATGACGATAGTCCAACAAGCTGTTCACATAACGCGGCTCGCTGTAGGAAAAGCTGTCGGCCTCCACTTGGAAAGCCAGCTCATCGTCGAGAAACATTTCATAAAGATACGGGCCGTTTTTGTTGGTCGAAGTGCCCACCTGATCGTAAGTGCGGATGCCAAACGAGATTTCGCCATTGCCGTGGACAAATTGCCCGTCTTGAAGATTATATTTGCCTTTTTCGCCACCCGTCACCGAGTAATACTTCGGCTTGATGCCACCTTCCAATGTGGACTCCTCGCCCACAGGATAGACCGCCACACCTTGAATGAGCGGACGCACGTCGTCTTCAATCTTATAGCCGAAATACATCGGGTTGACCGGCTTTTCACTCACCGTGTGACGGATCTCGAAATGCAAATGCGGTCCACCCGAGCCGCCCGAGTTGCCCGAATAGGCTATCAAGTCACCTTTTTTTATGGGGAATTTGTCTTTGTCGGGATAAATCTGGGAGGTGAATTTTTTGTGTTTGTATTGGTATTGCTTCACATACTTGGCAATCTCGCCCGAAAAACGCTGCAAGTGGGCATACACACTCGTATATCCTTCATAATGCGTGATATACAACACGTTACCATAACCGTAAGGCGAAACTCCAATGCGGCTGATATAACCATCGGCCACGGCATACACCTTCTTGCCTTCCACGCCTTGTGTCTTGATGTCGAGGCCCGCATGGAGATGATTGGGGCGAAGTTCGCCAAAGGTAGCGGATAAATAAATGGGGATATCCAAAGGCTTACCGTATTTCGGAAACTCTTGTGCGAAGGCGCCCATCGTTACCGCAAACGCCAGCAAAACCATTAAAAAACGAGTTTTCTTCATCATCGTAAAGTCGTTTATTATATTATGAAACACCTATTGACGCAGTTTTTTTGACTATGACCACTGACTATGACCATGACTGCTTTGAATGGCTTATAGCTTTTAGCCATTAGCAATTAGCTTGGTAGCTCTTAAGCTAAAGGCCAATGGCTAATAGCTAACAGCCCGGCATGGTCATTGTCATAGTCACAAGTCATAGTCCGACGTCTTTTATTCTGATTTGATTATGTACTTCTAAAATATTGGGCAAAGATACACCTTTTTTCTTATTTTTGCCACGGATTTAGCAACAAAACGATGCGCCGTCAAACGAGAAAAGAGAAATTCCAAGCCTGGCTTTCGTCGCCATACATGCTGCTGGCCTACCGTATGTTGGCCACCTTGTTGGCGCTCAGCATCAGCCGTTGGATGCTCTATTTGTTCAACATACAGTTTTTCCACCAACTGGATTTGGGGCAGGCTACCATACTTTATTTCTATGGGATGAAGTTTGACTTGCCCATCGTTTTCGCCATCAACCTGCTGAACATACTTTTCTATTGTTTCCCCTCGCGCATCATCTACAACAAGACGTTACAAGGCTTCGTTGACATCGTTTACGTCGTCGGCAACGCTGTTGCTATCTTCCTGAATTTCTTGGACATCATTTGCTTCCACTTCTTCGGCAGGCACCTCACCGTGGATTTCATCAAGATGCTGAGCCGTTCCGATGAAGTGTCGTTCGGCGTAACCAAGCAAGTCTTTTTCGACTATTGGTATCTGTTGGTTATCTTCATTTTATTTGCACTGATTATCAGAGTGGTAGCAAAAAGCACACAACTTCAGGAGCTTGAAAACGAAGAAAAAAAGCATTGGTACCTCCGCCAAAGCATCAGTTTGGTTGTCATGCTTGTACTGACGATTCTTGTCGGTCAAGTCATCAGTCATGCCAACCCCATCTCAAAGGAAACCACGATGCACTACACCGACCCGCAAAATGCGCCTATATTGTTCAACACGCCGTTTTGCCTCATCACCACCCACGAAACCGAACTGAAAGAATGGACCGGGGAATACCAAAGCGACTACTCACCCATCCATAAAGACTTGACCGCCAACCGTTTCATCGAATGCGACACATTGAACATGGACACGATTCCGAGCAATTTGGTCGTCATCATCATGAAAAATTTCGGCCAAGAAATGCTTGGTTACTACAGCCACGACCGTCGTTTCCAACTCACACCTTTCCTTGATTCCTTGCTTGGTGAGTGCCTCACTTTCAACGGCATGTCGAACAGCAGGCGGAGTCTCGAAGTGCTGCCTTCCATCTTGGCCAGCATACCTGCAATGATGGAAAACGACTTTGTGAGATCGCCATACGCCGACAACGACTTTGACGCTTTCTGCCAACATCTTCAAAAGCGAGGCTACAACACCATCTTCATGCACGGCGGAAAGAATGGTGTGCAAGGCTTCGACGAATTCTCTCGTCGCGCCGGCTTCGGCAAATACTTTGGCCGCATCGAATATGGCGACGACAGCGACTATGACGGTCAGTGGGGCATCTACGACGGACCATTCCTGCAATATGCCGCCAAGACCCTAAGCCGAGTCGAAGAACCCTTTGCCACCGCCATCTACACCTTATCGTCACGCTATCCTTACAAGGTGCCCAAGGACTTCGAACTGCCCGAGGAAAGCTATTTTTGGACTGGTTTCGAGAAGACGGTGTACTATGTGGACTGCGCCATGAGGGATTTCTTTGAAACAGCATCACAATTACCTTGGTTCGACCACACGTTGTTTGTCATCACAGCCGATTATTCCAACAACGAGCACTTCCAACCCGAATACAGCAATGTTTGGGGCATGTATTCCATCCCCATCGCCTTCTATTATCCAAAGAAAATCAAGCCTTTACACTGCAATGAGATTGCCCAGCACATCGACCTTGGGCCTTCCATCCTTTCGGCACTTGAGGTGAACGACACGCTGTTCGCCTTCGGGCGCAACCTCTTCGACACACTCAGCCAACAGGCTTTTTCAAGCTACTACAACCTCACCTATCAGTATTGCGACGGCACCTATTTGGTGCAATCCGACGGCGAGAACCCTTTCGGCATCTTCAAGCCCCTCAACGACTCGCTGTTGAACGACAACCTCATCGACCGTTTGCAATGTCCCGATGTTTACGACAAGTTGTACCGTTTCATGCAGGTGTACAACAACAGAATGATTTCCAACGAATTAAAACCATCAGTTAACGACTTTTATGAGCAAGCAGAAGATACGATTCATTATTAATCCCATCTCCGGAAAGAAACACAAAGACCATCTTCCGCAGCAAATCAAGGAGCATCTCGACCATTCGAGGTTCGACCACGAGGTATTCGTCTCGCAATATCCAGGCCATGCCACCATTCTCGCAAAAGATGCCATCAACCAGCACATTGACATCCTTGCCGTGGCTGGCGGCGATGGCTCCATCAATGAAGTGGGCACGACTCTTATCGGTAGCGACATGGCCTTAGCTGTCATTCCTTGTGGCTCGGGCAATGGACTGTCGCGCTGCATGAACCTTCCACTCGATCCCATCAAGGCCCTGAAAGTCATCAACAAGAACCATCGTCGCAAGATTGACACCGTGACTGTCAACGACCAGCCTTTCATCAGCATTTCGGGTACGGGCTACGATGCCAAGGTGGCCGAGGACTACAGCAAAGACCCGCGCCGAGGCTTCGAGACCTATTTCAGATACATCATCCGCAACTACATCACCATGAAGGAGCAGCCTTACACCATCGTCATGCCTGATGAGACCTTGGATGTCAAGGCGTTTTTCATCTCCTTCGCCAACTCCAACCAGATGGGCTACGACTTCCCCATCTCGCCCCACGCCTCATTGTGGGACGGTAAGGTCGACTTATGCATCGTGCAGAAACCCAATCCTTTTGAGCTGCCCATCATGGGCGGATATATGCTTGACGGGATGATGGACAAGGCCCCAAAAGTCAAAATCATCCAAACACCGGAAGCCACCATCATCCGTCCCAAGGCCGAAGTCATCAACCTTGACGGCGAGTCGGTGATGATGGAAAAAGACCTTCATCTTAAAGTCAACCCATTAAGTCTCAACATCATTTGCAATGAAACACAAAAGTGACAACAACGGAACCGTTTACTCCACCAACCCGAACTTTGTCTTCGACTACGGTGAAGAAGAAGCCGTCACCATAGAGCCTGCCAAGCAAAACCTTCGCGTGATGCTCGACAAAAAACAGCGTGCCGGCAAGAAAGTCACCCTCATCACGGGCTTCCAAGGCTCTGACTACGACCTTGCCGTGTTGGGCAAAGAATTGAAATCGGCCTGTGGCGTAGGCGGTAGCGTCAAAGACGGAGAAATACTGTTGCAAGGCGACTTCAGGGAAAAAGTGCTTGGCATTTTGCTTCAAAAAGGATACACGAAAACCAAAATCAGCGGGATATGATTGAAAAATACATAGAACTATTGAAAGACCTTTGCCTAAAACTAGGATTAAGCGAAGGCCTTTCGACGGGCATTGCTGAAACGATAGCCACTTTGTCGCTAATCCTCGTCAGCATCGGCCTTTATTTCCTAGTCAAGTATATCTTGAAGAAAACCCTTTACGCAATTGTCCAACGCTCGACGAACAAATATGACGACCTGCTCATCAAAAACAAGGTCATCGGACGGGTTTGTCTGCTTGTTCCGGCTTTGCTCATTTCGTCATTGCTGCCTTCGGTCCTCCCCGACTTTCCCGACACGGCCGCTGCCCTGCTCAAGGTGGTTAAGATCGCGGAAATCTTCATCGTCACGATGATATTCAGCTCCATAGTTTCCACTTTGGAGGACATCTACAACACCCAGGAGATGTCGAAGCTCAAGCCCATCACCAGCTTGGTGCAGGTCATTAAGATTGTGCTTTATGTCATCGCCGTGTTGGTCAGCATAGCATATCTTTTAGACACCAAAATCAGCACCATCCTCATCAGTTTGGGCACCATTTCCGCTGTGCTCATGCTGGTTTTCCAAGACTTCATCAAGGGTTTTGTGGGCAGCATACAGCTTTCGGCCAATGACATGCTTCGCATCGGTGACTGGATTGCGATGGGTCCTGCCGATGGCAACGTCCTGGAAATCAACCTCACCACGGTGAAGGTGCAGAATTGGGACAACACCATCACCACCATCCCGACTTACCAAATGGTTTCCAGCCCCTTCACCAACTGGCGCGGCATGTCGGAGTCGGGCGGACGACGCATTGCGCGCACCATCAACATCGACGTAAACACGGTACGCTATTGCACGCCTGAGATGATAGAAAAATACAAGCATTACGGCTTAGTCAAGGAATACCTCATCGAACGCGAGAAGGACATTGCAGAATACAACAAAGCCAACAACATCGACACAAGCGAAATCATGAACGGTCGCCAACAGACCAACCTCGGCGTCTTCCGCGCCTATATCAAGGCCTACCTCAACAACAACCCGAAGCTGAACCACAACCTCACCATGATGGTCAGGCAAATGCAACCCACCGAGTTTGGCGTGCCGCTGCAAATCTACGCCTTCAGCAGTGACAAGCAATGGGTCAATTATGAGGAAATCCAAAGCGACATCTTCGACCATATCATTTCGGCGGCAGCGATGTTTGACCTTAAAATCTATCAAAAGCATTAGTTGAGAGTTTAGAGTTGAGAGTTTAGAGTTGAGAGTTGTAGGGCTGTCACAGTGTGGCAGCCGTACAAATCCAAAAACAAGGTTTATGAACGCAGGAAGAGTTTTCACGGAAAAGTATTTAAAACTGATGTTCAAGCAGTTGCGGGACGCCACGCCAGAGGAGGTGATGGAAGAGCTGGAGCATTGCCGCCGCGAGAACCGCCGCCCTGTGAGGATTCCAAGGTATTTCAGAGGCTTTTTCACAGAAGAGGAGTTCAACGCGTCAACGGGCTTTGAAATGCAGGTTTTCAGACACGTCGACAAGCATTCCTTGGCCCTTCGACAGGCTCAGGGACCACAGAAGCGCAAACTCATCCTCTACCTCCACGGCGGAGCCTTCATCTACCCTCCCGTGTTCTTCCATTGGCGTTTCTTGCACGACCTCTGCCTGCGCACGCATTGCGATGCCTTGTTGCCCGTCTACCCCAAGTCGCCGGAATACACCTGCGAGTTTTCGGTGAAGACCTTGCTTGAATACTATCAAAACATTTCTGAATCAAAGCAATACGAAGAAATCCACCTCGTAGGAGACTCGGCTGGTGCTTGTTTGTGCTTAATTGTGGCACAGGAAGCCCATAAAAATGGTTGGCAAAAGCCGACGACCTCTACCCTGCTCTCCCCTTGCGTCGACCTCAGTCACACCAAGGAGGCGGCAATGCGCGCCTTGCAGGACAAAGACACGATGCTGCAACTCGACCGCGTCATCACCCTCAATGCCATCTGGCAAGGCGACTTGCCCGTAAAGCACCCTTGGGTCAGCCCTGTGTTCGGCGACTTCAGCGGCGTCGACAACCTTTATGTTTACTACGGCTCCGACGAAATCCTCCAGCCCGACGACCTTTTCCTCAAGGAGACCTACGAAAAGGCAGGCAAAACCGGACATTTTTATGAATACGAGGGCATGTTCCATACCTTTGCGATGTTCCCGATTCCTGAAGGGTTTAGGGCTTTAAAGGAGATTGTAAATCATATTTTACACTAAAAAGTGAGAATTTTTACAAAAATCACACTTAAAAATAAAAAGATTTGTATCTTTGCATCGTGATTACTGACAGCTATGATAAAAGCGAAACAAGAAGTTGAGGAATTTCTCGGTCGGTTCGGCATCAAGTTCGACGTTTGGGGCATCTTCTATTTGGACAGGGACAAGAACGAAGAAGCCTTGAAAGCATTGGGCATCACCCCCAAAGCAAGGGATGAGATTGTACGCCAATTACAGCCAGACGATTATGTGGAAACATTGCCTACTGACTTCTTCGATGAGATGTGGGTATTTGGGAGAGACATGGACGGGACTGAACTTTATATCAAAATTGCCATGGGGCATCCTAACGACCGTACCATTTGCATCTCGTTCCACATAGCGGAACATCCCATCAACTATGCATTCAAAAAGGAGAAATGACATGGAAAAATTTGTTGAAATAAAGAGTCCTTTCACCGGAGGAAAAGTAAAGGAGGTGAGCACCATAGAAGAACACGAGTTCCGGAAAGAGCTGTTTTCTGTTCACGTGCGTTATTATGTCTGCGAAGATACAGGTAATCGGTTTACGACGACAGAGCAAGACGAACTCCTCTTTAACGAGCTCTATTCCCAATATCGTGTGAACCATGGCATCCCGTTTCCTGAGGAAATCAAAAATATTAGGTTGCGTTATGGTTTGAATTACCAACAAATCACCAAGATTTTGGGGTTCGGTGTCAACCAGTACGCGCAATACGAAAAAGGCCAAATGCCTTCGGAATCTAACGGCAAGCTACTCTCGGCAGCCATGAACCGCCAGTTCATGCTTCATTTGTTGGAAGACAGCCGTGCCGAATTTGACGAAGGGGAATTCAACAAGGTGTATCAATCCATCATAGCTTCGGAAGTGAAGTCGGAGAACGAGGCACAAAAACGCCTCATCTATCGTGACATCCGACGCTCCATTTACAATGGCTTTGGTCAATTAAGCGTCGAAAAGGTCTCCGAAATGGCCAAGTTTTTCATTTACAAAGAAGGCGAAGTGTTCCCCACGAAGCTTAACAAGGAAATGTTTTATGCCGATTTCCTACACTACAAGTTGCACGGCCAGTCCATCAGCGGACTTCAGTATCAGGCCATCCAATATGGTCCCGTTCCCGTCCATTATGACACCGTTTACGACAATATCGACGACATCAGCAAAAATATTGTGGTGGCACACGACATGGAAAGCACCAAATTGAGCAGCGGTTCCTGCAACACCAGCGTGTTTAGCGAGCAGGAACTAAAAACGCTCAATGACGTTTTGGCCATAATACAGCCCATGAGCACCCAAGAGATTATAGACAAAAGCCACAAGGAAGACGCCTGGCTGCGCTATCGCGACGGAAATCAGCTTATTCCTTATTCTGAGGCGTTTTCGCTGCGGCTTGTGTAAGTGTTTATCTTTTTCATAGACAAGCCCTATCCAAGAACTCCTGCGGGGTCACCACCTTAACAGGAGCATCGTCACTCACATTAAAATCACTCTTGTTAAAAGTAACAAGCAATGTACAGCCTACCTTCAAAGCGGCATGATACTGGCAACTATCTTCAAGGTCGTAGAAAGCCATATCATCAATAGAACGAAGGAGTGAATCGCTGTCGTGTTCCGCTACCTGAAACTTGTTCAAAACCTGCTTCATAATCGAGCGTAGCGCATCAACTCTATCGGATTTCTTCAACTCCATCACTTTCCGAAGATAGTTATCTATTGTATAAAGCATTCCATAGAAGCCTCCGACGGTCAAATACGCCTCGTGCTTCCCTATTGAAAGCAAAGACAAGATCCCCTTGGCAACGTCCACTTGCTCTCTTTGCAGAATTATCTCAAGAATAACATTTGAGTCAACCAGCACTTTCATATTCCGTACTTTTCACTAAGATACTCGTCACGAAGCTCTTCCGCTGAAAATTGCGATGGCTTCAAGATTCCGTCAAGTTTGAATAAGCCATCGGGGTCGTTTTCGAGAGCCTTTAATTGCTCCACTACTGTTGTGCCGTGATTTGACTCGTTAGAGTTTGCAAACTGAGCCGCATAGTTCATCAAGGCTTTGCGTAGTAATTCCTCAAGCCATGCCTGAACAGCAACATCTTCACCAATATGGGGTCTCACCTCTTCCATAAGTGCATCATCAATTGCGATATTATACCTGCACATAAGCCTTAATTTTCGTTTCTGAATGCAAAGATATACAATTTCTTGAAAACAAGAGGGAAAGTTTACAAGAAAAGGGATACATTGGCGGTTAAAACTCTGAAAATTACGAAATCATTTTTATGTCCAGTATATTTTCTTATTTTTGCTTCAAAATTCTTGAAGAAAATCAAATAAATATGCAGAATATCAAAGACTTAATCAAAGAAGACCTCAAAGGCTGGAAGCCATTCGACATCATCTGGTTAGTGCTGGTGAGCGTCATCATCACGGTGATGTCCGTCCTGTTCAAATACGACAAAGCCAACGACCAATTCTATTGGATTCACATCGTGGCGGCGACCTGCGGCATCATCAACGTGGTGCTCGGCGGCAAAGGCAAGCTCTCCAACTACCTCTTCGGCTTCATCCATTGCTGCCTGATGATTTACATCACGCTGATTTCCAGACTCTATGCCGACTTCGGCGTAACCGTCTACAACTTCGTCATGCAGTTTGTGGGCTTCTTCACCTGGTCGAAAAACATGAACCATGAGACCCACGAGGTGATGAAAATCCACATGCCGAACAAGTCGAGATTCATCAGTTTGGCTGTCATCATCGTGGGCACCGTGGGATTCGGCCTATTGATGAAATATTTCACCAACGACATCGCTCCTTTCGCCGACTCAGCCAAGGCAGTGATGCAAGTTGTGGCCATGATACTGATGGTCAGGATGTTCAGCGAGCAGTGGTGGCTTTGGATTGCCATCAATTGCGTCAGCATCTTCATGTATATCAAGGCAGGAAACTTCCCCATCACGATGATGTATGTCGTCTACCTCGTCAACTCCATCATCATGTGCGTGCGCTGGGAAAAGGAAGCCTGCGCCAATGACAAACTCTTAAGACAATAACACCATGCGACACTTCAGTTTTCTTATCTTGCTCCTATTTGCCTTTACGGCTAAAGCGCAGAATCCGCCCTTGGCGAAACACGTCATCCTCATTGGCCTCGACGGTTGGGCCTCACATGACTTTGAAAAAGCACACGACGTCCCCAACCTGTTAAGCCTCATGAATAATGGCAGTTACACCATGCACAAGCGTTCCGTCATCCCATCGAGTTCGGGGGTCAACTGGGCGACCATGTTCATGGGCGCGGGACCTGAAGTACATGGCCACACCACCTGGAACTCAAAAACGCCTGATGTAAGCCCTATGGTCACCAACGCCCACGGCATCTTCCCGACCATCTTTTCCCTGGTCCGCGAGCAATACCCTGATGCCGAAACAGGTTGCACCTACGAATGGGAAGGCATAAAAAATGTCATTGACACTTTGGCTATTAGCCATTTGAAATATTTCAAGGAAGACTGGCAGTCGGTGGAGCGCAACTGCGACCACATCGTGCAATACATCCTCGACAAAAAGCCCATGCTGTTCATCCCCGTTTTCGACGGCATTGATGGCACTGGACACAGTAGTGGTTGGTACACCGAGAGCTATTACGACTACCTTGCCCGCATCGATGTTTGCGTGGGACGCATCGTCCAAGCCCTCAAAGACGCTGGCATCTACGACGACACCATCATCATCGTCACGGGCGACCATGGCGGTCACGAGCAAGGCCACGGCACCCTGGCGATGGAAGACATGGAGAGTCCTTTTGTCGTATTTGGCAAAAATGTGCAATCCGGCCACTTGATTGAAGAACCCGTAGTTCAATACGACATCGCCGCCACCATCGCCTACATCCTTGGTTTGGAAACGCCAGCGGCATGGCGCGGCAAACCCGTTTTAAGCGTTTTCAAGCCATAATAGCTAATCAAAATGAAAGACAACCAACAAAATACAAAACTCATCGGAGCGTTGGCAGTGGCGCTTTCCGCCATGCTTTGGGGCGTGGACGGCATCCTGCTCACCCCGCAGCTCTACAACCTCAACACCGCCTTCGTGGTCTTCGTCATCCACCTTTGCCCCTTCGCGCTGATGAACGTGTTCTTTTTCAGGGAATACCGTCACTTGAAGACCATGACGCGCTCTGACTTGATCTATTTCCTGCTCATTGCTTTGTTTGGCGGTGCCTTGGGCACCTTGGCCATCGTCAAGTCGCTGTTTTTGTTGCATTTCAACAACCTTTCCGTTGTGGTCTTGCTGCAAAAGCTGCAACCAGTCTTTGCCGTCATCTTGGCACGCATCATCCTGAAAGAGCGGATAAAAAAACATTTTGCGCTTTGGGCCTGTGTGGCCCTCATTGGAGGCTATTTCCTCACCTTCGGCTGGTCGCTCCCCGATTTCAGCACCGAGGGTATCACCACTGTTTATGCGGCTTTGCTGTCGCTGTTGGCGGCCTTCTCCTTCGGTAGCTCGACAGTGTTTTCAAAGAAGATTTTAGGCAACTATTCCTTTGTCAGTTCCACCTTTTTCCGCTACGGCTTCACCACGTTGATTATGTTAGTCATCGTGTTGTTCACCGGCCACATCGGCGACTTCTCACAAGTCACGCCGCGCAACTGGCTTTTCATCGCCCTCATCGGTCTGACCACGGGTTCGGGAGCCATCTTCCTGTATTACTACGGTTTGCGCCATGTAAAAGCGTCAATTTCCACCTTCCTTGAGCTGATGTATCCCATCACTGCCGTGGTGTTAGACTATTTCGTGAATGGCACAAAGTATTCACCCGTGCAGTGGGTAGCGGCTTTTGTGATGCTGTTTGCGATTGTGATGCTGAATGTAAGCGGAAGAGAAAGCGAATAGATTCCCTTTCGGGAATGGAGTATCTTTGGGAGGTTAAACTGCGGCGGCTTCAGTTATCTTCAAAACTGAAAAAACATCAAGCCGCCGCATATTACAATTAAGCTCTACTCCATTCTCGAAGAGAATCCCAATGCACTATAATGCAAACAAAATTTACTTATGTATTCATCAAATTAATTCCTTTTTGTCTATCTTTGCAGCACCACCAAAAAAGTAATGTCATGGAAAACGAAATCAAAAGAGTTTATTCCGGCTCGGTAATCAATGCGGAATATATCGGTAGTGTGCTTGCCAATAACGGCATCCAGTTCCTCATCCGCAACTTCCAGGAAGAGAGCCTGTGTGCAGGCTGGGCGGCCAACACCATCAAAGGCGGCGCCTCTGTGTATGTCTTCACAAAAGACTTCGACAAGGCAATGCTGATTTTGGATGAAATCAATGCCGCAGAATTAAAGGAAGAGTAAAAACCAGGCTTCAGAAAGCATGTCATTCCAGCATAGGCGGTGCGCGGGCGGGAATCTATGCTTTCTGAAGCCGTCCGAAAGAGTGAATTCCCTATACAGCTTCAGCCATCAAATCTTTTCTGCCTATCAGGCTGAAAATGGTGATTTCATTGTCTTCATTGAGGATACGGAGCGTCCTCAAGATTTCGTTTAATGTTGAGCCGCTGGTAGTTACATCATCAATCACCAACACATTTTGCTGACGGATTGAGGCGCAGAGCCTTTCGTCGGTTTCAGAAGCGAATTTCAAGAAATCCATCATGTAGGGGCGGAAACGACTCTTCTTCACATCCTTTGCGATAGTGAAATAATCCTTCTGATGGATGAGGTCAAGCATCTTATTGATGGATTGTTTGGCTTCTTCTTTTTGGGCTTCGGTGTAACGCGGGCGACCGTCTTCCAACACATCATCAAGATACTGTCCTTGATAAGCGTCCATGTCGAAGGAAATACTCGCCGGCAAAGCCTTCACCAGCTCCATCTTTCGCAATGTAGGTTGAGCAAAACGATAAATATAGCGAAGCATGTACTGGTTGACCTTGCTCGACGACTCCGGCATTACCACCAGATTATAATCGTAAAGGTTGATCTTCTTGTCCAGATTGTCCACCGCCTTCTTGATAAATTGCGTCAAATCAGGGCTGTCCTGCAAGTTATCATTGAACTTCACATACTTGATGAACGTGCTACGGACACTGCTATCCACCTGATCAGAGAACTCATAACCATAGTAGAAGCACTTTCCAAATGCCTCCACCTGATAGCCGTCGCCCGTCAATTTGACGATGTCCTCTACCCCATCATGTTCAAAGTCGAACACGAACATTTGCTTCTCGTTGTCGTATGTTACGCCCATATTATGTGATTATCAAGTGCAAAAATAGACATTTTTTTAAAATGCCAATCTATCAAAAGAAAAAAGCCAAGAAGCACTCATGCGCCTCTTGACTTTTCACTTGTATTAGCAAAGGCTTAATTCCTGAAAATCAAACCATCGCCTTGCACGTCGACGATGATGGTCTTCGTCTTGTCGACCGACTCGGCCAGGATCATCTTCGAGAGCGAGTTGAGCAACTCACGCTGCATCATACGCTTCACAGGACGCGCACCGTACTGCGGGTTATAGCTCTGCTTTGCGATGAAGTCGACGGCGGCATCGGTGATGTCGATGCGGATGTCGTTGGCAGCCAGCATCTTTTGCACGCTGCGGAACTGCATCCTCACGATGTCGGCAATCTGGTTCTCGTCCAAAGGCTTGAACATGATGATGTCGTCGACACGGTTCAGGAACTCAGGCCGCATGAACTGCTTCAGCTGCTCCATCACCTCGTTACGGGTCTTCTCGAAGACTTCTTCGTCGTTGCTGCCATTCAGCAAGGCGAAGTTCTCTTGAATGACATTCGCGCCGATGTTGGAGGTCATGATGACGATGGTGTTCTTGAAGTCCACCGTACGACCTTTGTTGTCGGTCAGACGGCCATCGTCGAGCACCTGCAAAAGGATGTTGAACACGTCGGGGTGAGCCTTCTCGATTTCATCCAACAGGATGACGGAATACGGCTTACGACGCACGGCCTCAGTCAGCTGGCCACTCTCTTCGTAGCCCACATATCCTGGAGGTGCTCCGATGAGTCGCGATACCGTGTGACGCTCCTGATACTCCGACATGTCGATACGCACCATGGCGTTCTCGTCGTCGAACAGGAACTCAGCCAAGGCCTTGGCCAGCTCGGTCTTACCCACGCCCGTGGTACCCATGAAGATGAAGGATCCGATAGGACGTTTGGCGTCCTGCAAGCCCGCACGGCTACGACGGATAGCATCGCTCACGGCAGTTATGGCCTCATCTTGACCCACCACACGCTTGTGCAGTTCGTCTTCGAGGTGCAGCAGTTTTTCTCGTTCGCTTTGCATCATCTTGTTGACCGGGATGCCTGTCCAACGCGACACGATCTCTGCCACGTCGTCGGCACCGACTTCTTCGTCCACCAGCGGGTGGTCGCCTTGTGCCGCGCGCAAGTCGGCCTTGGCCTTCTCGATGGCGGCCTCGGCCTCGCGGATCTTACCGTAACGCAACTCGGCCACACGGCCATAGTCACCGTCACGCTCAGCCACCTCGGCTTGGTGCTTGTAGGTTTCTATGTTGCTCTTTTCCTTCTGGATGAGTTCCACGTAGTTGCGTTCGGTCTCCCACTTGGCTTTGATGGCGGAGCGTTTGTCGTTGAGTTCGGCCAGCTCCTTCCCTATCTCCTCCACCTTCTTGGTGTCGTTCTCACGCTTAATGGCCTCGCGCTCGATTTCCAACTGACGGATGGCACGCTCCACGTCTTCGAGCTCCTCAGGCATCGAGTCGATTTGCAGCCTCAGACGCGAGGCGGCCTCGTCGATCAAGTCGATGGCCTTGTCGGGCAGGAAACGGTCACTAATATAACGCACCGACAACTGCACGGCCGAGATGATGGCCTCGTCCAAGATACGGATGTGGTGGTGCGTCTCGTAGCGCTCCTTCAGACCACGCAAGATGCTGATGGCCGAAGCCTCGTCAGGCTCGTCGATCATGACCTTCTGGAAACGACGCTCCAGAGCCTTGTCCTTCTCGAAATACTGTTGGTATTCCTTCAAGGTGGTGGCACCGATGGCACGCAGCTCGCCACGCGACAGGGCTGGCTTCAAGATGTTGGCCGCGTCCATGGCGCCTTCACCGCCGCCTGCGCCTACCAAGGTATGAATCTCATCGATGAACAGGATGACCTCGCCATCGCTGTCGACCACTTCCTTGACAACGTTCTTCAGACGTTCCTCAAACTCGCCCTTGTATTTGGCGCCGGCCAGCAAAGCACCCATATCCAAGCTGAACACGGTCTTGCTTTTCAGGTTCTCAGGCACATCGCGGTTGACGATACGCTGGGCCAGACCTTCCACGATGGCGGTCTTACCCACACCAGGCTCACCTATTAATATAGGGTTGTTCTTGGTGCGTCGGCTCAGGATTTGAAGCACACGACGGATCTCCTCGTCACGGCCGATGACCGGATCTAGCTTGCCTTGTTGTGCGAGTTCGTTCAGGTTCTTGGCGAAACGGTTCAGGCTGTCGTAGTTCTGCTCGGCGTCTTGCGAGTCGACCTTCTTGCCCTTACGGAACTGCATGATGGCCTTTTCAAGTTCGTCCTTGCGGATGCCTTGGTCTTTCATCATCTGCGAGGTCATGCCATTGCTTTCGAAGACCGCCAGCAACAGGTGTTCGATGGAAACGTATTCATCGCCCATCTTCTTGGCCAAAGTAATGGCATCGTTGAAGGTCTTGCTGACTTCGGAGGAATAATACAATTCGGAGCCGCTCGAACGCGGTTGGGTGTTGATGACCTGGTCAAGGGCGTCATTGAGGTGCGTCAAGTTGACGCCCAACTTCTTCATCAGGTTGGGCACCAAGTAGTCGTCGCTCAAAATCATACCCTTCAGCAGGTGGAAGTTCTCCACGGTCTGGCTCTGGTGGCTTTGCGCTATCTCCTGGGCCTTCCCGATGGCTTCCTGTGATTTGATTGTGAATTGGTTAATGTTCATATTTCTTTTCTCCTTTCGATTTTCGATTTGACTTCGAGACTGCGGGACGGGGGACGTAGGACACGGGACGGGGGACGTAGGACGTGGGACTATGGGACGTCTCACAGACTCGGGTTATGGTTCATCAAAACTCCAGCCAAAAGCAAATCTTTGAAAAAACGGCAGATTTTATGACAAAATGTCACTAAATCAAGAGTTTAGAAGTTTTTTCAAGACAATTTGACAATTAATTTCTACCTTTGCTCCGTAAAACCATAATCCTCATGCAAAACGAAATACAAACCACGCCTGAAACCCAGCCCGAGGCCGCCAATGACGAAGCTATCAAAACCACAAAATGCCTCAACTGCGGCACCGAGTTCCAAGGAAATTTCTGCCCCGAGTGCGGACAAAGCGCCGAAACGGGACGCTTCACCATGTGTTTCATCTTCGAGAACCTTTTGGCGGCATTTCTAAGCAAGGACGGCGGTATCTGGTTCACCCTCAAGAACTTGTTCACCCGTCCGGGAGCAATGGTTGTAGACATCCTCAACGGCAAGCGCAGGAAGTACTTCTCCCCTTTCCCGATGCTGTTTTGCTCCCTGACGCTCTATGTCCTGATTCTCTCCATCAGCGGAAGCCATGATGAATTCCGTGAAATTGAAAACAAGTTACAAGAAGTCGAAATAACGTATAATAATGATGCAGAAAACGCTGAAACAGATATAGATACAAGGACAACCGCAACAGCGAAAAAGGCGTTAAGCAAGATCCTTATCTATGCTGTCAGCTTCTACAACAACCATTACACCCTGCTCTATATGCTCACCCTCCCCTTGTTCGTGGTGGCGGCAAGGGCCTGTTATGGCAAAGCCAACCGAAAGCGTTACAATAGGGCTGAATATGTCGTTGCCATCGTCTATGCACTGGTCATCGTCGTGTTGTATCGTTGCATCGTGAGTCTTGTTTACCTTGCCTCAGCCGACTTTTCTTCCAAAATGGGAAACTGGATGCCACTCGTCATCGCCACAGCCTTTACCGTTTGTTTTAACAAAATGATGGGCTTTAGCATCGCAAAAGCAGCGCGGCGTAGCGTTCTGACAACCATCTTTTATTTCATATTGTTAGGCTCTCTTATTATTTTGGCCTGTGTAGCCATTCTCATTTATCTTTACACCAAACTCAAATAATTCGGCATCACTCCGCCCGCCAGAAACTCCGAGAGAACAGCAGTAAGACGGTGAAAATCTCCAAACGGCCCACCATCATGTCGAATGAAAGCAGCCATTTGGCAGCATCGGGGATGGCATCGAAGTTGCCACTCGGCCCCGTGACGCCCGAGCCTGGTCCGTAGTTGCTGAAACAAGTCAAGAAAGAGATGGCGGAATCCTCCAACTCCATTCCAAAGGCCGTGAGCAACACCACATTGACCATAAACAGCATGATGAACAGCGAGAAAAACGACATCACGCGCTTCACCGACAGGTCGTCGACACTCTGGCCCGAAATCTTGATGTTATACACACTCGACGAATGGATCATCCCGTAGACCGTTTTCTTAATGTATTTCAACAGCACGATGACACGCACCATCTTGATGCCGCCGCTGGTGGAGCCTGCACAGCCGCCCACTATCATCAGCACCACCGTAGGAATGAGGAACACCCTGCCCCAAAGGTCGTAGTCGTAGTTGCTGCCTTGGAAGCCCGTATTCGACAACAAGGCCACCACATGGAACAGCGAAGTACGGATGCGTTCCCACCAGGTCTGCGGATGCGAGGCTAACTGTTCCTCTGATATTGTGCTGAAATTCGGGGCGAAATAGAAACGTACCATAAACACCAAAGCGAAACCAAAGACAGCAATCAAATACCAGCGTAGCTCTTCGTTGCGTTTGATGATGTCGAAGCGACCATTGAACATGAAATGGTACATGGCGAAGTTGATGCCCGAAAGCAACATAAACAACACACAAACCCACTCCACATAGTTCGACTGGAAATAACCGATGCTGGCTTGGTGGGTGCTGAAACCTCCTGTGGCGATGGTCGTCATGGCATGACACACCGAGTCGAAGGTGTCCATCGGACCGAGACGGTAGGCTATGGTACACAACAGGGTCAAAAAAATGTAGATAATCCACAGCAGACGAGAGGTGGCACCCATGGTGGGAGCTAGTTTTTCCACACTCAAACCAGGAGCCTCGGCGGCAAACAAAGAAACCTTCTTGGAGCCTTTGGCCACTGAAGGAATGAACGCCAAGGTGAACACCACGACCCCCAAGCCACCTAACCATTGCATCAGGCTACGCCAAAACAGGATGCCATGCGGTTGTTGGTCGATATTGTCGAGGATGGTGGCTCCCGTAGTGGAAAAGCCCGACATGGTCTCAAAGAATGCGTCCGTGACATTGTCGACCGTGCCATACATCAAGAAGGGCAGCATCCCGAAAAACGAGAACAACATCCAAGCCAAAGCCACCACCATGAAGGCGTCGCGGATTTGAAGGCTGCTACGTTTGTTCATGCTGCCGATGTTGTAGAGCAACATACCTATCGCACCCGTCAAAGCTGCCGTCAGCAGGAAGCAATGCACGTCGGTCTCTCCTGACACGCGCTGATAGTGTAACGCCACTGCAGCCGTCAGCAATAAGGCTGCGGCCTCAATCAGCAACAATACACCAAACAGCTTGCTTTTCATGATCTATAATAATAGTCGATTCCCTTTCGCTCATAGATCCCCTCTCACCCACATGCCCACGTCGGGATGACATGAGCGAAGCAACTCTAAACTCTAAACTCTGAACTCTAAACTCTGAACTCTAAACTCTAAACTAAGCCCACGGTTGCGCCCAGCCCTCTCCATAATCGAAATCATCATCGTCACCGTCGTCGTCCTTATCCTTATAGGAATGGTCGTCGTAAGGCTTCAGCCAGTTACGGAACTTATAGGAGGGTATCGCTGTAATCTCACCATCGGCCATGGGCGACACGGCAATGTCAATTTCATCGGCAGCCAGTTCCTTCAGCCATTGTCCCAACTCCGAAAAGCCCATGTCGGTCACGGTGTAGCCTTCCCAGTCGCCTTGTGCGGCCTTCAGCGCCAATTCCTCCGATTCCCACAACGGAATATAGGGCTCACCGTCACCGTCTTCCAACATGGCGAAGAAACCTTCCTTGGCCTCAAGCAGCCAAACCTTGCGCGTTTCGAGGATGGCTTTCAGGAATAATTCGAGCTTGTTTTCCATGGTTAGCGTTTCTTTTGTTGTTGCTGCAATTTGGCCTGTTGTTTTTGTGCCTCTTCGAGACGCTTCATGAAGTTGGATTTCTTCTGAGGTTTCTTCTTGTTTTCCTCGATGGTGGCACGCACCTTGTTCTCGTCAATCATCTTGCGGAAGATAAACATCTGGATGAAGGTGATGATGTTGACCAACATATAGTAGTAGCTCAAACCAGCCGAGTAGTTGTTGAAGATGCCGAAGAACATGATGGGCATGAGGTACATCATCCACTTCATCGGCTTCATCTGCGGGTTGCTCGAGTAGTCCATCTGCTTGTTGTTCACATAGGTATAGATGAACGTGGTGATGGTCATCAACAAGGTGAACAGGCTGAGGTGGTCCATGCCGAGGAACTTCGGGAACTCAATGATGCTGTCGTAGGTCGAAAGGTCGTCGGCCCAAAGGAAAGGCTGCTGACGTAACTCGATACTGGCGGGGAAGAAACGGAAGATGGCGATAAGGATGGGGAACTGCAACAAGGCAGGCAAGCATCCCGAAGCAGGACTCACACCAGCTTGCTTTTGCAGGTTGAGCACCGCCTGTTGTTTCTTCATGGCATCTTCTTCCTTGGGGTATTTCGCGTTGATGGCATCCATCTCAGGCTTTAGCACGCGGGTGATGGCCGACGACTTGTAGGACTTGAACGCCAAGGGGAACAGCAAGGTCTTGATGAGGATGGTCAGGATGAGAATCACAATACCGTAATTCCAGCCGTAACTGCTCAGCCAGTTGAACACGGCGATGACGCCATAGTTAATCCAACGGATGAGGAAGAAATTACCCAAGTTAATCTGGTCTTGCAGGCCGATGCCATAGCTGCGCAAAGTCTTGAAGTGGTTGGGGCCGAAATAGAGTTGCATCGGAATGACGTTGGTCTCAGCGTTGATGTCGTAAGGCACTTCAATGTTGGCCGACATCGACTTGAAGTAACGAGGATTGTTCGATTTACGGGTCTGCACGGCCA
Source organism: Bacteroidales bacterium (assembly GCA_016290215.1). Classification (GTDB taxonomy): domain Bacteria; phylum Bacteroidota; class Bacteroidia; order Bacteroidales; family F082; genus Limimorpha. The sequence goes on along the minus strand of JAEETH010000003.1, from coordinate 82,441 downwards.
TCTTGGCGTTCTCGAATTCTTCCTTAGCCACAATCACGTTACAGAAGAAACGCTGCTTGAACGACACCCATTTCAGCTTGTTATTGACAACCTGTTCGCTGTCCTTTTGTTCGTTAAGATGGTCCACATCCTTGTCGGTCAGCGATTTGTAGTAAACCGATTCACCAGCAAAGCGGTCGGTGCTCTTTTCCTGTTTCATCAGGTCAACCTTCCAGTCGATACTCATGTAGTCAGCATTGGAGGCAATCACGTCCTTGAGTCCCACCGTGCGGATGTCGAAGTCCATCATGTAGTTGTCGTAGCGAACGGTATAGACATATTCAAGGTATTTGTTGGGCACTTCGGTAGGCATACGCAACGCGAAAACGATGCTGTCGCCTTCCGACACTGTCATGTCGCCACCCGTATAAGGTTTGCCGTTCATGTAAGGCTGGAAATAGAACTGCGACGTGTTGACGATGCGGTTTTGGGCAAAAAACGAGAGGTCGAACTTCGCCGACTCTGGGTCGAATGAAAGCAACGGCAGCGAATCGTAGGTCTTGTAGTCCTTCAGTTCCACCTGCTTGAGGAAGCCGCCTTTGTTGGTAAAGGTCAGTTTTTGGAGCTTGTTTTCGATGGTCCACGTCTGCTCCTCACCTTGTGAAGCCACGGCGAAGATACCGTATTTGTCGCGAAGGGCGTTTTGCTGCAGCTGTGCCTGGGTAAGAGAATCGGCACCTGTCAGCTGGATGGTGTCGGCTTGCAAGGCTGCCAATTGTGCCGTTTGCTGTTCTGCCATACGCATTGAATCCAAAGCCATCTGTTCCATCCTTGCCCGACGGATAGAATCTTGAATACGCTGTTGCTCTGCAAGTTGCTCCTTAGATGGAGTCATAAAATACATCCAACCAAAAAGGATGAGAGCGATGAGGGCAAAACCGATTAATGTGCTTTTATTGTTCATTATCTGTTGATTTTTTCACAAAACGAGCGGCAAAAATACAAAAAAACTATCATTTCCTATCCTTTTATGTAATCAAAGTCTCATTTAGGTAGGATGTATGAGGTTGGAAGTAGGAGGTTATTTGGTATTGTTTTCTTTGATGGTTTTGGTTGAGGACACAAGGAGTTTAATAATTTCTTCATTATCGGAATAGATGTTTTCGAACATGCTTTGGCTGATATAGTCAGTTTCAACTAAAAGCTCCAACCAATACTCGGTTTCTTCTGCTTCTTTTAGAGCAATGAAAAGTTTAGCATAAAAGTCTGGAGTTGTTTGAGCCCGTTTAGCCTCACGGACATTAGCTCCTATACTTGTACCGCTCCGCAGCACTTGTTTCGAAAGCACATACTCATGCTTTTCCTCGCAAAGGAATTGATACATCCTTATAATTCTAACGGCAAATGCCTTGCTTTTCTTTTGTAATACAGTCTCTTTCATTGTTTTAGATTATAATGTTGCTGTTTTCTTTTATAGCTTAATTCTTGTTTCTAATTATATTAAAACACTCATACCTCAAAAGCTCATACCTCTAAAGTTCATACCTCATACCTCCAAAGCTCATACCTCAATTCTCAAAATACCCGATTGCCCAAAAAAAGGACACGAGACCCAAAAAGTCCCGTGTCCAAAAGTCTCGAGTCTCGCGTCCCAAATTAATAGTAACGATAACTCTTCACCTGGCCGATGTGGCGGGCGAGGCGGACCACCTGGTTGCTGTAGCCGAACTCGTTGTCGTACCACAGATACAGAATCACGGTCTTGCCATCTTCGCTGACCTTGGTGGCCGGTGCGTCAAAGATGCAGGCGCAGCTGTCGCCGATACCGTCGCTGCTGACGAACTCGGTGTTGCTGCTGAAGCGGATCTGCTCGATGAGGTTGCCCTCCAAGCAGGCCTTGCGGAAGCACTCGTTCACTTCCTCAACGGAAGTCTCGCGCTCAAGGTCGAGAGCGAGCACGGCCAACGACACATCTGGCGTAGGCACACGCACGGCGTTGCTCGTCAGCTTGCCTTTCAGCTCGGGGATAGCCTTGGCAGCTGCCTTACCGGCACCCGTCTCGGTGATGACCATGTTCAACGGGGCCGAACGACCACGACGTTCTTTCTTGTGGTAGTTGTCCAGCAGGTTCTGGTCGTTGGTGTAGCTGTGGATGGTCTCGATGTGGCCTTTCACGATGCCGAAGTTCTTCAGCATGACTTCCAGACCAGGCACGATGGCATTGGTGGTGCAGCTTGCAGCCGAGAAAACGGTTTCGTTCTCAAGGTCGAGCGTGTCTTGGTTGACGCCGTAAACCACATTCGGGATGTCGCCTTTACCGGGAGCGGTGAGCAACACCTTGGCAACGCCCTTGGCTTGCAGGTGACGTGACAGTGACTCTCTATCGCGGAAAGCACCTGTGTTGTCGATGAGCAAAGCATCCTTGATGCCATATTGCGTGTAATCGAGGTCCTCGGGGTTCTTGGCTTCGAGGAAGAGAATCTTCTGTCCGTTGACCATCATGGCATTCTCCTCAAGCAGAGGATAGCACACGCCATGGAAGTAACGATGCACCGAGTCAGTACGGAACAGGTTGATACGCTTAAGGATATCATCGGGCGAGTTCTTACGGGTGACGATGGCGCGGACGCGAAGGGCATCGCCACGGCCAGCCATCTCCGTCATTTCGCGGCAAAGGATACGGCCGATACGACCGAAACCGTAAAGGATGACATCTTGCACCTTGTTGCTGCGCGGGACGGCGTTGATGATGTAATGGAGTTTGTCGCGCACGAAAGCCGTGACGTCGTTGTTATACTTTTCTTTCTCATCCGTCCATTCCGAGTTAAGACGACCTAGGTCGATACGGGCGGGAGCCAGGTTCTCGGCAAGAAGGGCCTTGGCGATGAGCAGGGAGTCCTGCACACGGACAGGCTTGCCCAAGACAGCCTCGGCGCGGAGGTGCTTGTTCAAGATCTTACCAGAGCCACGGTTGACTAACAGCGAACGCAACAGGATGAGTTCCACTGACTTGTCGTACCACAACCTACCTACAATGTTGATAAGTTCGTTAGCGGCTTTTTCATTTTCATTCCAAGCCTTCAAAGAGGTTTCGAAATTGTCGTTGTTCATGATTGTTGTTTTTATTCTACAATAGGTTTAAGTTAAATTTTACGTTATATTTTTGGCAAAGTTAGGGATAATTTCATTCCGTGCAAAGGAAAAACACAAAATTTTGTATTTTTGCCGAAAATTAACTCTTAATTATGGACAAAAGCGACCGTTTATACACTTCCTATCTGAACATCCTCAAGGAAGAACTGGTGCCCGCCATGGGCTGCACCGAACCGATTTGCTTGGCTTACGCCGCCGCCAAAGCACACGAAATCCTAGGCACCATGCCTAAGCGCGTGGAAATCCAAGCCAGCGGCAACATCATCAAAAACGTGAAGAGCGTCATCGTGCCCAACACCAAGGGCATGAAAGGACTGAAAGCCTCTGTGGCGGCAGGCATCGTGGCCGGCAACCCCGAGAAAGCCTTGGAGGTCATCGCTGAGGTGACGCCTGAACAAAAGAAGGAAATCGCCGAGTTCCTTGACGAGATCCCGATGACCATCATTCCGCTGAATATCATCGCCCAATTGGACGTGACCGTCACCTTATATAATGATGAGCACTTTTCCAGCGTGCGCATTGCCGGTTTCCATACCAACATCGTGAAGATGGAGAAGGACAACGAGGTGCTGTTCGACTCAGGCTATGCCGAAAGCGGTGCCACCAAGCTCACCGACCGAAGATGTCTCAGCATGAAGGGAATCTTCGATTTCGCCAACACTGTTGACATCGAAGACCTCAAGCCCATCATCCAGCCGCAGATTGAGTGCAACAAGGCCATCTCGCAGGAAGGGTTGAAAAACAACTGGGGCGCCAACATCGGCAGCACCATCTTGAGCTTCGGCAACGATGTTCGCATCAAGGCAAGAGCCTGGGCGGCAGCGGGTTCTGATGCCAGAATGAGCGGCTGCGAGATGCCTGTCATCATCAACTCGGGCAGCGGCAACCAAGGCATGACGGTGAGCCTGCCCATTTTGGCCTACGCCGAAGAGTATCATATCGACGACGAGCGCACCATGCGTGCCGTGGCGCTCTCCAACCTTGTGGCCATCCACCAGAAGACGGGCATCGGAAGGCTCTCGGCCTACTGTGGTGCCGTCAGCGCGGGCTGCGCCTCGGGCTGTGGCATCGCCTACCTCATGGGTGAGCCGCTCAGCATCATCGAACACACTCTTGAGAACGCCTTGGGTATGGCCGCAGGCATCGTCTGCGATGGTGCCAAGCCCTCATGTGCCGGTAAAATCGCCCTCTCCGTCGAAGCCGGCATCCTCGGCTACGAGATGAGCAAGCAAGGCTGCAACCTCCTTGGCGGCGACGGCATCATCGGCAAGGACGTGGAAGAGACCATCGACCACATCGGCTGCCTGGGTCGCCTCGGCATGAAGGAAACCGACGTGGAGATTTTGAAGATAATGGTGGAATGACTGATGGCTTAACAGCCTATTTTCACTCATTTCTTGCCTCTTTGCGGACAATAAGCCGCAAAATCTGCGGTTAATTATCCGCAAAATTTGCGGTTTATTACTTTGATTAGACTATCTATCGGTTAGATTAAAACCTATCTTTGCAACGTAAAACAACCCAAAAATGGTTTCTGACACCGAAAACAAACTCCACCTCCAAACCCCACCCATCGCACTGATTTCCATAGCGATAGTGGCTATAGGCGTGGTATTGTTCGTCCTCAACCTAATGTTAGGCTCGGTGTCCATCCCTTTTGAAGCGTTCAAAGAAGCCGTTTTCGGTGGCGAAGGCTCCACCTACCGCGCCATCATCCTCGACTATCGCCTGCCACAAGCCATCACGGCGCTGCTGGCGGGCATAGGTCTATCGGTATCGGGCCTACTGATGCAGACCCTCTTCCGTAACCCCCTTGCCGACCCTTCCCTGCTGGGTATCAGCAGTGGAGCGAGCCTCGGCGTGGCCTTGGTGGTGTTGGTAGCAGGCAGCTTCGGCGGCATCGCCGTCAGCACGTTGTCGCTGTGGTCGACCTTCGGAGTCACCATTGCGGCTTTCCTGGGCGCCTTTGCGGTGCTGTTGCTTATTCTTGCTTTAAGTTCCCGACTGAAAAGCATGGTCAGCCTGGTGCTGGTGGGCATCATGATCGCTTACATCGCAGGCTCGGTCACCGACATCCTGAAGTTCTTCAGCCAGAAAGAAGGGCTGCACTCCTTCGTCATCTGGGGCATGGGTAGTTTCTCCAACGTGAGCAAAGCACAACTGCCCTTCTTTGCCATCGCGGTGGCGGTTGGTAGTATCGGCTCATTCCTATTATTCAAGACCTTGAACCTCTTACTGTTGGGTGAGCATTATGCAGAAAACCTCGGCGTCAACATCCGTCGCAGCAGCATGCTCATCATCTTGGCTTCGGGCTTCCTCACTGCCCTCATCACAGCGTTCTGCGGCCCCATCGCCTTCTTAGGCTTGGCCGTGCCGCACATCGCGCGTTTCCTCTTCCGTAGCAGCGACCACAAGCTGCTCATCCCGGCCACGGCCTTCCTCGGCATGGATTTGGCTTTGTTCTGCAACCTCATCGCACGCCTGCCCTCCTTCGAAGGCAACCTGCCCATCAACTCGGTCACGGCACTGATTGGTGCACCCATCGTGCTGTGGGTGATTTTCCACCGTCAACGGTTTAGTCATAATTGATTTGCAATGATAAACTACGGATTTAACGGATATAAGTACCAAAATTTTGAGGACGCAAGCGTCCCATATTTTCGGATTCCTACCCATTATCTCCAATCCGTAGTAATCAGATGCTTGCATCTCAAAAACTTATCCGAAACAATCCGTTTTATCCGCGCAATCCGTAGTTAAAAATCCATGTCATGCAAAAGGTGCTCCAAACATATCATCTGTCAATCGGCTACAAAGGTCAAGCCCTGATGCCCGCTATTGACGTGAGTCTCAACGAAGGAGACATCGTGGCCTTGGCGGGTCCCAACGGATCGGGCAAGACGACACTGTTCAAGACGCTGTCGGCCAGCCTCAAGCCCGTCGGCGGCGAGGTCAAGCTGTTCGGCAAAGACCTGCGCGACTACTCCCCCACCGAACGCAGCTCGCTCTTCAGCCTCGTGCTCACCGAGAAGCCCGACGACCTCTTCCTGAAGGTCTTCGACATCGTGGCCGCTGGTCGCTATCCTCATCTCGGTCTCTTGGCCAAACTAAAAGCCGAAGACGAGCAAATCATCTACGACAGCCTTGAAACCGTCGGCATCAGCCATTTGGTCAACCGCAACTTTGTCTCGTTGAGCGATGGCGAGCAACAGAAAGTAATGATTGCCAAGGCTTTGGTTCAGGACACGCCCCTCATCTTCATGGACGAGCCTGCTGCCTTCCTCGACTATCCGAGCAAAATCGAGTTGGTCAACATCATGCACAAGCTCTCGCGAGAGAAAAAGAAAACCATCCTCTTCAGCAGCCACGACCTTGACCTTTTGCTTCGTCATGCCGACGTGATGTGGGTCGTCGCACCGCAGCAACCTTTGAGTCAAGGCACGCCGAAAGAACTTGTCGACCAAGGAATTATTGATGCCTATTTTAAGCCAATCGTAGCGAAAGAAGAATTCTATTGGATGAGGTAATCTACCTCAATTTCATGTAACTTTACACCAAACTATCATCCTATGCGTAAAACAACCCTTATTATCATCTTAATAGCCATGTGGTTTTCAAGTTATGCACAAAAAGACTGGTTCGGCTTCAACCGTTACAAGGCCGACAACGACAGTATTATTGCCAGCGGCAAGTTCCCCGACGTCGTATTTATGGGCAACTCCATCACCGACAACTGGGCCTATTTCCATCCCGAGTTCTTCAGCGAGAACAGCTTCTGCGGCAGGGGCATCGGGGGACAGACCTCTGCGCAAATGCTGGTGCGCTTCACTGCCGATGTCATCGACCTGCATCCCAAGGCCGTGGTCATCATGGCAGGCACCAACGACGTGGCGCACAACGACTATTGGGTGACTCCGGAAAAGGTGGTCGACAACATCGTCGCCATGTGTGACCTGGCCCGAGCCCATGGCATCGTGCCCATCATCAGCTCCATACCGCCTTGCTCGAAATTCCCTTGGAGGGAGGAGATTATGAACCCGGGGCAGACCATCGTCGAAATCAACAAAAGCCTGAGAGCCTACGCCGAAGCCCATAACATCGTCTATGTGGACTACCATTCCGCCCTCGCCGACGAGCACCTTGGATTGCCCTCCTCGCTGAGCGAAGACGGCTGCCATCCCAATCCCGACACCTATCTTGTCATGGAGGAGATGGTATTAGAGGCGATACGCATTGCGTTACGATAAGAATTCACGGGGACTTCTAAGAATCGAGCAAAAGAAAACTCCTACGGAGTACAACTCGTTGAATGATTGTATTTTGTTATTAAAAGAAAGCTCCTACGGAGCAAATTTTAGCAGTTCTCTAAAGCCGATTGTGGCAAAGGTTGAGTTTTTCTGGATGAAATAGTCCCTCTTTTTCTGCTTTTTTGTAATTTTGCACCTTCAAACATTGCAGCAATTTTTACTAAAATGCAGAATATCAGAAATATAGCGATTATCGCTCACGTTGACCACGGCAAAACCACCCTCGTGGACCGCATCCTTTACCAATCCCAACTCTTCAAGGAATCGGATGAAGCCCCTGGCCAACTCATTTTGGACAACAACGACCTCGAACGCGAACGCGGCATCACCATCCTTTCGAAGAATGTGTCCGTTCGTTATAAAGACGTCAAAATCAATATCATCGACACTCCTGGCCACGCCGACTTCGGCGGCGAAGTGGAGCGCGTTTTGAACATGGCCGACGGCGTTTTGCTGCTCGTCGACGCCTTCGAAGGGCCCATGCCGCAGACCCGCTTCGTGCTGCAGAAGGCCATCGAACTTGGCCTGAAGCCCATCGTGGTCATCAACAAAGTGGACAAGCCTAACTGCCGTCCCGACGAGGTGCAAGAGGCCGTCTTCGACCTGATGTTCAACCTCGGTGCAACTGAAGACCAGCTGGACTTCCCCACCGTCTACGGTTCCTCCAAACAAGGCTGGATGTCAGATCATTGGAACAACGTCACCGATAATGTTTCCTACCTCTTGGATGTCATCATCGACACCATCCCGCCCGCGAAGTTCGAGGAAGGTACGCCACAGATGCTGATCACCTCGTTGGACTACAGCTCCTACGTGGGCCGTATCGCTGTGGGTCGTCTGAAACGCGGCACCCTGCAGGCCGGACAGAACGTCTCGTTAGTGAAACGTGACGGCTCCGTGACCAAGTCGACCATCAAGGAGCTCTACACCTTTGAAGGTCTGGGCAAGGAACGCACCAAGAAACCCGTCGAGGCTGGCGACATCATCGCACTGATGGGAATTGACGACTTCGAGATTGGCGACACCGTGGCCGACTACGAAAACCCCGAGCCACTGCCGCCCATCCACGTTGACGAGCCCACGATGAGCATGCTATTCACCATCAACAACTCACCGTTCTTTGGCAAGGAAGGCAAATACGTCACCTCACGACACCTGCGTGAACGCCTCTACAAGGAGACTGAGAAGAACCTCGCCTTGAAGGTGGAAGACACAGAATCGCCTGATTCATTGATGGTTTACGGCCGTGGCATCCTGCACCTCAGCATCCTTGTCGAGACCATGCGCCGTGAGGGTTATGAGTTCCAACTCGGACAGCCCAAGGTTATCATCAAATACATCGACGACGTGAAGTGCGAGCCTATCGAGGCCTTGACCGTCCTTGTGCCCGAGGACTTCGCTGGTCGTGTCATCGAGCAGGTCAGCGCCCGCAAGGGTGAGATGACCCAGATGGAGCCCAAGGGCGACCGCATGTGCCTCGACTTCGACATCCCATCGCGCGGTCTCATCGGCTTGAGAAACACACTGCTGACCGTCACCGAGGGTGAGGCCATCGTGTCGCACCGTTTCAAGGACTATGAGCCTTGGAAGGGCGAGATGCCGACCCGCAACACCGGCGCCTTGATTTCGATGGAGACGGGCCAGGCTATCCCCTACGCCATCTGGAAACTGCAAGACCGTGGCACCTTCTTCGTCAACCCGAATGAAGACGTCTATGCTGGCGAGGTCATCGGCGAGAACACACGTTCGAATGACATCGTCATCAATGTCTGCAAGACCAAGCACCTCACCAATGTGCGTGCCTCGGGCAGTGACGAAGCCATCCGACTCATTCCGCCCGTGCGTTTCTCGTTGGAAGAATACATGGAGTACATCCGCGACGACGAATATCTTGAGGTCACGCCCAAGAGCCTTCGTCTGCGCAAAATCATCCTCGATGAGCTGGAGCGCAAACGCGCCTCACGTCGTGGAGAGGAATGATGGAAATTGGCTTTCTTTTTTACATGAATTACCATCTAATTTCACACGAATTTGTAGAAATTTGATTGATAATAATTCGTGATATAATTATTGATAATTCGTGTTTAAAACCAACGATTATTTTTTTCATAAAGTCGGGCTGTGTGTCCGACTTTTTTTGTAATATTGCAAAGTTGTAAACGAGCGAAAAACAAGGTTCAAAGCCTTGTAATTTATTTACATTTATTAAATTGATTATCAAACAAATAAGAATATGTCAAAACTTAAGAAAACCCTTATCATCCTATTCGTCACGATGGGATTGGCCTCGTGTGATGTGCTGAACCAGGTGGCCCAAATGGCCAACCTTGTAAACTGCACCTTCGATTTCAACAGCGTCAACCAAATCCAAATGCTTGGTGTCAACTTGAGTAAAGGCATGTCGAAAACCGACCTCAACGCCACGCAGTTGCTTTCGTTGGCCGACGCCATCATGAGAAAGCAGCTCCCTGTGACTTTCAACGTAAATGTCGATGTAAAGAACCCCAACTCCATCGCTGCCGCCATGACGAAGATGGACTATATCTTGACCCTCAATGGAAAACAAGTTGTCAGCACTACGATGAACAACGGCATCAACGTGCCAGCCAAATCAAGCAGCGTCGTTTCCATTCCTATCACCACTGACCTTTTCCAATTGTTCAGCGGAGAGTCGGCAGATGCCATCGTCAACTTAGCCTTCAAATTGGCCGGTGCCAGCAGCAACCCCGTTAACGTAGGCCTGAAGGTGAAGCCTTACATCAGCATCAACGGTCAGCAACTCGCTTACCCCGATTTTATCTCAATGAACAAAGTCCTAAACTAACCCACTGAAAACGAACGGAAATGACGGATATCAAGGAAAGGCGTTTCAGCATCGACCCTGGAAAAGGGAAAAAAATGGACGGTTGTCCCTATTCTATTTATGAAGATGGTCATGATGTAGAGGAATATATCATCCCCCCAAAAGGTTATGTCTTTGTGGGCTTCAAATTCGACCCCGAAGCTACCAATCAGATTTATAATGGAAAGCTCACTGCAGAGTATACAAAAGAACCATTCAACGACAGGCTTAAGGCCAATCTTTGGAAGTTTGCCTTGGCATTTGCTATTGTGGCAGTGATTGCGATTGTTGCTGTTTTGGCGGCAGGTGTGTTCAAGGATCCCAAGCCGAATCGTCCGACCAAAGAGACCACCACCGTCGTCGACAACAAAGATTCAAAGAAGGACAAGGAAAAGAAGGATAAGAAGAAAGATAAGAAAGAAAGGAAAAGCAGAAAAGACAGGAAAAAAGAAAAGGAACAGAAAGAAAAGGATATAGTTGCCGAACAAAACGCGGCAACTGCCAACGTTGTGGATACTCAGCCTGTCGAAGCTGTCCCCGAAGTAAAGGATGCCAAGGAAGAGCAGCCAAAGGTTGAGCCTCAACCCGAGGTTAACGACCCCAACGTGCAATTCAAGCAAGAGTTTTGGACTTTGATTCATCAGCGCACCATCATGATGGACCCCTACGACGCGCTCTATAAGGAATACAAGAACAAGGTGGAAGGTGAGGAATATGATTATCTAAGGTTCACGATACTCAAGGATTATGTCAGTTATAAGGCTTGGTACGAACAGCTGAAAAAGATCCCTGAGAGTCAATTAAAGTCCATCAAAACCGTTGATGAACTCAATAAACGAATCAACCAATAAATCATCATAATTTTCTTAATATGTCAAATTTAGATCAAAAACATTATTATTTTGTTGACCCTGGTGTTGGTGAAAAGGTCCCTGGGTGTCCATATACTTTCTTCGAAGACGGACGTGATGTCAGGTCATTCATCATTCCCCCATCAGGATATGAACTGACTGATTTCAAACTTGAACCTTATCCAGAAGACACATTCTATGACGGCAAAATTGTTGCCCAATACGAAAAAGCCCCTTTTTCAAACACTTTGAATTTGAAAGTATTGAAGTATTTATTAGGTATTGTTATCATTGGAATTTTGGCGGTACTGTATTTCTTCATCTTCAAAAACTATCAAAAGGCACAGCCTACATTTCAATCCTCCCTGAAACCTCAAGATGAAATATCGACCCTTCCCGTTGACACCTTAGTCCAAATACAAGTTGCCGACACTTCCTCTACCACTGAAGATGCTTCCCCTGAAGAGATCATTAATGAAGCCTTTATCTCGGATACTATTCCAACAGAAGTAGTCGTAAAAGAAGAAGTCACAATCGAAGAGGTTGCACCCTTGGAGAAAGCCGCTGAGTCCAAAGAAAAGGAAATTGTTGAAAAGTCAGAACCAAATCCAGTTGCAACACAAGAAGAGCAATTGACGGAAGTACTGACAAAAGAGCAATTCAATGAAGAGTTTTGGAATTTGATTCATAATAAAGAAAGCCACATGCGCAGCTATGGCAATCTTTACAGAAAATACAAAAGCCTGAATCTCAAAACAAGAGAATTCTATTACTTATACCTGACCATCCTTGAAAACACAACTGCTTTTTCATCATGGAAAGACAAACTTTTGAACATCCCTAGTGATGAACTCAAATCCATCAAATCAATCAACGCTTTGAATGAAAAACTGGAAGAATACAAATAAACAAATCATAATTAAAACAAATCAAATATTATCAGAAACAACTTCATCAAACGCCACAATGGACCTACCGCATCGGATGCTGAAAAGATGCTCAAGGTCATCGGCGTGAAATCGCAAGAACAACATGTCAACGAAATCATTGCCCCCGAAATTCAGACAGCAATTGTCTAACACCGCATCCATTGAGGTACTCATCAATAAAGTCAACTAAGAATAGTAATGTTAAATTTGGAAGAAAAACGATATTATATTGATTCGGGAGAAGGTTCTAAAAGAAGCAATTGTCCTTCATATTCATGTTACAAAGACGGTCGTGATGTCAAAAACGAAATCATTCCTCCTAGAGGTTACGATTTGAAAGGTTTCATATTTGATCCTCTTTGTTCAGACAAGTCTTATGATGGAATAATCCTTGCCGAATATGAAAAGACACCTTTTATTACTCGATTCAAACAATATTATTGGAAGTATCTATTCATGTTTTTGGGTCTTATTATTGTCTTTATAGCACTTTTTGAGTTTAGGGTTTTCAACAATGACAAGATAAATCCAAAGACACATCAATATATTTCTAATCGCATTGACACAAGTGCCAAAAACGACAGCGTTTCCTCAGTTTCTAGCAATTCCACTCAACCTGATTCAATCTCTGCCATTTCTGATGCCCTATCATCTAAAGCTTTCATCAGCACAAAGAAGGATGCTGGAGAGTTAAAACTTACAGAAACCACTATCTTAATAAAAGAAGAACCTGTGGAAAAAGAAATTGTCGAAAAAGTGAAGCCTGAAGAAAAGCCTATCAAAAAAGAAGACCAGCCAATTGAGAGTGTTGAAACTGTACAATTCAAAAAAGAGTTCTGGACACTAATCCACCGTAAAGCTAGACAGATGGACACCTATGATGTACTTTATTTCAAACACAAGGGCAAGGTAAAGGGAAAAGAATATGATTATTTGCGAACCACTATTTTGAAGAATTCGAACAGTTTTAAAGATTGGGTTCGTAAACTCGACAAAATACCAAATGATGAAATCGAAGCCATTGACGACATCAACACACTGGAAGAGAAGCTTAATATAATAAAGTAAAAAACGAAAACAAATTCGAAAATGATCAGAAACAACTTTATCAAACGCCACAATGGACCTACCGCATCGGATGCTGAAAAGATGCTCAAAGTCATCGGCGTGAAATCGCAAGAACAACTTGTAGACGAAATTATCGCTCCCGAAATCCGTTTGCCGAAAGACCTCAACATCGGCGAAGGCATGAGCGAATACGAAGTCATCAGCCACCTCAAGGCCTTGGGTGCCAAGAACAAGCAGTTCCGCACCTACATCGGCTTGGGCTACTACAACACCATCACCCCTGGCGTCATCATGCGCAACATCCTTGAGAACCCGGGCTGGTACACCTCTTATACTCCTTACCAAGCTGAGATCTCACAAGGCCGTCTCGAAGCCCTCGTGAACTTCCAGACCGTCATCAGCGACCTCACCGCCCTGCCGTTGGCCAACGCCAGCTTGCTCGACGAAGGCACCGCCGCCGCCGAGGCCATGCTGATGTTCTGGCACAGCCGCAGCCGCGCTCAGGTGAAGGCTGGCGTGAAGAAGTTCTTCGTCGCCAACGACGTGTTCCCGCAGAGCATCGAAGTCATCAAGACCCGCGCCCACTTCCAAGGCATCGAGGTCGTGATTGACGACATCAACAAGTTCGATTGCAGTGAAGAATACTTCGGCGTGCTGATCCAGTGCCCCAACCAATTCGGTGAGATTGTCGACAACCGCGCCAAAGTCGCTGCATGGAAAGAGAAAGGCATGCAAGTGGCCGTCGCCGCCGACCTTTTGAGCCTCACCCTCATCACGCCTCCCGGCGAATGGGGTGCCGACGTGGTCTTAGGTTCCAACCAACGTTTCGGTCTGCCGATGGGATTCGGCGGCCCTCATGCCGGTTACTTCGCCACCACCGAGGCTTACAAGCGCGAAATGCCTGGTCGTATCATCGGCATCAGCGTGGATGCCCTTGGCAATCCTGCTTTCCGTTTGGCTCTGCAAACCCGTGAGCAACACATCAAGCGCGAAAAAGCCACGTCGAACATCTGCACGGCTCAGGCTTTGCTCGCCATCATGTCGGGCTTCTACGCCTTGTATCATGGTCCAGAAGGCTTGATCGAAATTGCTCATCACATCAACTGTCTCGCCGGCAAGCTGACCTCCGAACTGACCAAGCTCGGCGTGAAACAGCTCAACAAATACTTCTTCGACACGCTGTTGTTCGAACTGCCCGAAGGCGCCTGCACCTGCAAGGTGAAGGAAGCCGCCGAGAAACACGGCATGAACTTCCGCATCATCGACAAGCAACACTTCGGCATCAGCCTCGACGAGACTACGGCACGTGAAGACATCAACGAAATCGGCCAAGTCGTCGCCGAAGCCCTTGGCAAGCAACACGAAGAGCTCGTCTGCGACCCGAACTGCCAGAAGTTCAGCGGCATCCCTGCTGAGATGCAGCGTACCTCCAAGTTCATGCAGGCCCCGATGTTCTTCAAATACCGCAGCGAGACCGACATGATGCGTTATATGAAGAAACTCGAGAACCGCGACCTCAGCCTCAACCGCTGCATGATCCCGCTGGGCTCCTGCACCATGAAGCTGAATCCCGCCACTTCGATGTATGCCCTCAGCTGGCCTGAGTTTGGCAACATCCACCCCTTCGTCCCCGCCGACCAAGCGGAAGGCTACCTCGAACTCATCGCTGAGATGGAGAAAGACCTCTGCGAGATCACGGGCTTCAAGGGTATGAGCTTCATGCCTAACTCGGGTGCCAGCGGCGAATATGCCGGTCTGCTCACCATCCGTCGTTACCAAGAGGCCAACGGTCAAGGTCACCGCAACATCTGCCTGATTCCTGCTTCGGCCCACGGCACCAACCCCGCTTCGGCAGCCATGGCTGGCATGCAAGTGGTGGTGGTGAAATGCGACGAAAACGGCAACATCGACCTCGAAGACGCCAAGGCCAAGGCCGAGCAATACAAGGACAATCTGGCTGCCTTCATGGTCACCTATCCCTCGACCCACGGCATCTATGAGGACGGCATCCGCACCCTCGTGAAGATCGTCCACGACAACGGCGGTCAAGTCTACATGGACGGTGCCAACATGAACGCCCAAGTCGGTCTGACCAGCCCCGGTTTCATCGGTGCCGACGTCTGCCACCTCAACCTGCACAAGACCTTCGCCATCCCGCACGGCGGTGGCGGTCCTGGCGTAGGCCCCATCGGCGTGGCCGAACACCTGAAGCCCTACCTGCCTTCGCACATCCTGTTCCACTGCGGTGGCGAAAAGCAGGAAGGCGCCGTTTCAGCCGCTCCGTTCGGTAGCGCTCAGATCCTCACCATCACCTACTGCTACATCAAGATGCTGGGCGGTGAAGGCCTGAAGAAAGCTACTATGGGTGCCATCATGAATGCCAACTACCTGAAGGAAAGACTGAAGGACTACTACCCGATTCTGTACACCGGCAACCACGGCCATGTGGCTCACGAGATGATCCTCGACATCAACGGCATCAATAAGACTGTTGGTGTGGCTGCCATCGACATCGCCAAGCGTCTGATGGACTTCGGTTTCCACGCTCCTACCGTGGCCTTCCCGGTGCACGAGACCCTAATGGTAGAACCCACCGAGAGCGAACCTATCGCCGAGCTCGACCGCTTCGTCGAAGCCATGATCCAAATCCGCAAGGAAATCAAGGACATCGAGGACGGCAAGGCCGAGAAGGGCAACAACATCATCAGCCACGCGCCTTACACCGCCGAGATGCTGATGGCCGACAAGTGGGAGTTCCCCTTCAGCCGTCAAGAGGCCGGCTTCCCGATGAAGAGCGATGTTCAGGACAAGTACTTCCCACACGTCACCCGCATCGACGATGCCTACGGCGACAGAAATCTGGTCTGCAAGTTCTCTGCTGAATAAGGAATTGTTTCACGCAGAAATCGCAGAATACACAGAAAATGAAGAGATGTGCCAAGCACGTCTCTTCATTTTTTATGGCATTTTAATCTATATTGGAAATGATGTCCTTCAAAAGCGTATTGAAGTCGATGACATGATCGGGCATGGGCGAATAACCTAATATCGCGACCACCAAGTCTTTAGAGGGTATGACGAATATCCTCTGCCCATCGTGGCCTTTGCAATAATACATATCCTCAGGCACATCAGGGAGCTCTTTCCCTCTATTCAGCCAGAAAAATGAGCCATATCCATTTTCACTATTGGACGCGGGCGTGGTCGTGTAGTTCACCCAGCCTTCGGGAAGTACCCTCAACGAGTCGACACAACCATCCTCTAGATAAAGCTGGCCAAAGCGGGCGAAGTCAGTGGCCGTGATGTAAAGATACGACGAACCAACGGGGGTACCACTCATGTCTGATTCAAAAACAGCATTACGAATACCCAAAGGCGCGAAGAGTTTCGCGTGAACATAGGCAAGGAAAGCTTGGTCAGACGGGAACTTCCCGCAAAGATATCGCATAACGATGTTCGTGCTGCCGCTGGAATAGTACCAAAAACTACCCGGCTTGTGTTCAAGGGGTTTGTTGAGGGCATAAAGGCCCATGTCTTGCTCACGATGGAGCATCAGATTGACGTCAGAACGGGCACCGTAGTCCTCGTTCCACTCCAAACCGCTCTGCATCTGCATCAAGTCGTTGATGGTAATATCTTTACGGTCATCGTTTTGCCATTCGGGCATGTCCATTGGAGCATATATATTAACAAAACGGTCTCTTACCATGACACCTGCGATGGCGTTGGTGAAGCTTTTGGCCATGCTCCAGCTCAGCAGTTTCATATCGGGTGTAATGCCCTTATCATAGCGCTCTGCCACCACTCCACCTTTATGGAGCACCACAAAAGCAAAGGGATGTCCGTTATAAGCCCGATCGTCCACAAAGGCCTTGGCGATTGGCTCCAGCCTCGCCTTTGTTGCAGAATCGCCCATTGGGAGCGGTCTTTGAGGCATGTCTTCATCGGAGGAAGGACAAACCTGTTGCTCGAGGTCATTGGCATGGGCACCACGCAATAAGGTGACTCCATAACCTTCTCGATAGGCCGCAGTGGCTTTTCCCCAAAGGAATCGGCTCATAACCGTCTTGTTCTCATAATCCACCTTATTTTTATTGAAACGAATGAAGGAGAAATTGAGGTCCAAGTCCTCCACGGTCTTGGCATCGCGGCCCGAAACAAACACGGCTGAGGCCAGGTTTTTTGCCGCATAGCCCGTGATGATTGGCATCAAACTGTTCAAATAAAGGCAACCGCCAATAACGGCAGCGATGAGCAATGCTCCTACAATGGATAAAACTTTTTTCATAATAATTCCTATTTATTAATCCCACCCTTCTACAAGGATTTCATAATTCTCGAAAACAATGATTTCACCAGCGGTGATTTTGGCCCGTTTGCGGGTCTCCACCTCGCCGTTGCGGAGCACCATGCCCGCACTGACGACCTCTTGGGCTTCTGCACCGGAATACACTACGTCGCAGGCTTTCAATAACGAAATCAAAGGGATGAAGTCTTCGCCTTCGCGAAGCGTGAATTCGATTCTATTCAGTTTTCTTGCCATTTCTATTTGATTTAGTTTGACTTAGGGGTTTGTAATCGCTCAGCCTGCTTCCTCTCGGTATGCCTTGCCATCAATTCCAACAAATAGACGGTCAGGCCGCCCAAAACTGCCATCACGATAGCCATGAGCAATTCGGTGTTCCAATTCGGAAGATGAAACACATAATCCATCATGTCGGCGGTGGGTTCCTTCCAGGGATAGACAACAGGCAGACTGCCCAACATGAAGCCAGCCAAAACTGACAAAGTGGAATCTCTATAATCGCGCATGAGCCATGAAAGCAAGTGGGAGAACGAAACAATACTCACTATCGAGCCTAACACAAACGGCAGTAGAATTCCGGCACCGTGCATAAAGGTCGAGGCCTTGGTCAAAGCGGGAATCGCCTCAGTGACAATCAGTTCGTAATTTCCCATCAGCAGCATGAGATGCGAACCAGAAATGCCAGGCACCACCATTCCCGTAGCACCAACAATGCCACAAAAGAAAAGGTAAAGGAAATTATCGTTGGAATAAGGATTGGACTTGATGGACAAAAAGAAGGAAATCACCAAGCCTAACAGCACCAGCATAATATTTTTGACATTCACCTTCTCGATGCGTTTCATCACATAGATAACAGAAGCGATGATGAGGCCGATGAAAAACGACCAAGTGTAAACCTCGTAGGATTTGAGGGTTTGCTTAAGAAAGATGGCCGTAAGCACCATACCCACCAATATTCCCAACACGATTGTCACCAAAAAACTAAAATCGGTACGACGGGCAAACTCACCGAATTGTCCCTTACGTAAATACTTGAAGTTCTTGTGGTTTAATGCCTTGATAGCATTGACAAAACGCTCAAAAACGCCAAGTATCAGCGAAGCCGTACCACTCGACACGGGAAACACGTTCACGGCTCCCATAATCATGCCTTTGATGAACACCTTTATCGTCTGCCAAGCACCAAACATCTATTGTGGTTTAATTTTCAAAGCACAAAAATACGACAAAAATTGCACCCACACGGAAGATTTCACTATTCTTTCCAAAAAACACAAATATCACCACAATTTTTATATTTTTGCAAATCAGAAATAGATATTATGACAGAGCCTCAGGAAAAAGTCAACTATCCACAAAACTTTGACATCAAGCTAATCATCGCCGCCGAGATTCTTCAGGAAGAAGCCAAGCGAAACATCAGCAAAGCACTTTCTGAGTCGAAAACCGTGCATAGCTTTGTCAACGTAAGAAGCAGTGGCAAAGGCAATTACCTCAGCTATTGCTACAACATCGACATCGAGAGCAAGGAACATCTTGAACGCACATACGCCCTACTAAGAACCATCCCTGGACTCAAATTCGCCCTATGACAAAAGCATACGACATAAGGATTTACGGACGCGTGTTCAACGTGGGCTTCCGACGCTATGTGCACCGATACGGATTGCAATGCAATTTGGTGGGTTACGTGGAAAACGACCATGCCGACGGCAGCGTCCACATTGAGGCCGAAGGCGAGGAAGCTGACCTCGACCGCTTCACCTTGCTCTGCGGCGAAGGCACACCTTATTCATATATAATAGACATGAAGATTAAGGCGGTGCCGCCGACAAGGAAATACGATAGTTTTCAAGAAATTAGATAACAGCACAACTTCTATCGGCCCTTCGACAAGCTCAGGGACCTCAATCGAACAACTGAACAACTGAACAACTAATAACTGACAACTGATATGATAGACTTCTCAAAAATCCTCTTCCTCGACATCGAGACCGTCTCGCAAGAGAAAACATACGACCAACTCAACGAACGGATGCAAAAACTATGGGACAAGAAGGCCGACCAACTCAACCGTGACAACCCCGACCACACCCCTGCCGACATCTATGATCGCGCCGCCATATATGCGGAATTCGGTAAAGTCGTCTGCATCTCGGTGGGTTTCTTCAACGGAGAGCGTTTCCGCTTGAAGTCGTTCTACAGCCACGACGAGAAGGCCCTACTTGCCGACTTCGCCGACATGCTGAACAAGCACTACGATTCACCTAACGCCCAACTGTGTGCCCATAATGGCAAGGAGTTCGACTTCCCTTATATTGCCCGTCGCATGATGATTAACGGCATACAAATTCCTCGCATACTTCAAGTTGCAGGAAAGAAACCTTGGGAAACCAGCTTCATCGACACCATGGAGCTTTGGAAATTCGGCGACTACAAGAGCTACACCTCGTTAGACTTGCTCTGCGCTATCTTGAACATTCCTACGCCGAAGGACGACATCAACGGCAGCGAAGTAGGACGCGTGTATTGGCAAGAAAACGACCTTGAGCGCATCAAGACTTACTGCCAGAAAGACGTGCTCGCCATCGCCCAACTCATGCGGCGCTTCAACTACCTGCCACTCATTCCCGAAGACTGCGTGGACTACACCAACTGACCATGCACATCCTCTCCAAGTCAACTTATATCAAGGGTTTGCAGTGCGAAAAGGCATTGTATATGCAGAAGAAGCACCCTTACCTTCGCGACAAACTCAGCATTGAGCAAAGGGCTAAGTTCCAACGCGGTACCGACGTCGGTGTGCTTGCCCACGAGGTATTTCCCAATGGCATCGACATGTCGCCCAATTCGCCTTCGCAGTTCCCGAAGAAGGTGCAAGAGACCCGAGATAATCTTAGTGACCCAGAAGTCAAGGTAATGTATGAGGCTGTGTTTCAATTTAATGACACGCTCATCATGCTTGACATGCTCGTCCGCGACGGTGATAAATGGTTGGCTGTGGAGGTAAAAAGCTCCATGCGGCTCAGCGACACCTATTATAATGATGCCGCCCTGCAATACTATGTGCTGCACGGCTGTGGGGTGCCACTCAGCGACTTCCGCTTGATGTATCTCAACAGTGACTACATGAAAGACGGCCCCATTGATGTGCAGCAGCTGTTCAAGATGGAATCGGTGATGGAGTATGTCGTTGAACGAGAAGCATTTGTTGCAGAGAATGTGGAGCGGTTGAAAAAAGTGGTTGCCCTACCCCATTCGCCATTGGTCAACATAGGAACGCAATGCAACAACCCTTACCCATGCGACTTTCAAGGCCATTGCTGGAAACTCATCCCGAAAAACAGTTTCCTCTTCACCACCGCCATGGATGACGAAACGTTGTTCCAAAGCTATTTTAATGGCGTAAACACCAATGCCAAAATGCTCGCCCAATTGGAGCCTGAGTCTGAAGAAGCCCATCAAATCGAAGCCTTGGAAACCAACTCGTATTATATTGATTACAAGACACTTTACTCATTAGCGCCACAACCTAAACCCAAATCGGTCGCATATCTCAACTTGCTTCTGAATCGTCCCGCCGTGCCGGAATTGGATGGCACCAAGCCTTACGAGGAGATGATTTTGGCTTTTGCACTGCAAGGAGAGTTTGAAAATGGCGCAGCCATAGATTCCATGCCACCCACATACCCACGCAGGAATGACATGGCTGCTGCTGAGAGCTGTTTTGTTTGGGATTGCTTTGAGGACCACAGCCGTTGGAAAGAGGCCATCCCTCTGCTCATCGAGAAACTCTCTCATTATGAGTTGATTGTATGCTTCACGCCGCAAAACCTCACCACTACCCTGCTTCGGCACGAAATCATCCAAAACCAAAAGGTGGGTTACAAGGTTTTCAACCTCTTTGACGTGCTCCAACAAGCCCGATTTTACCATCCAGCCATCAAACGTGGACTGACTTTGCAACGCCTCGAAACGGCCCTTTTCAGCGAGCCTAAACTCTTCGAACACAGCCGGATTCTCCTTGAAGCCACCAGTAACGACCTCATAGGTTATCAACAGGCAAGAGAAGACTTAATCGCTGAGAATGAAATCGTTGCAAAAACTTATCAACTCCTTTTCAAGTAGTTGATAACTTCCTTGTCCGCTACAAATCGGGTCGCAAAATAATCCGTAATTTTGCCCATCGAAAACGAACAAAGAAATCCATTTTATGCCTAACGATACCATTACCCGCCGACCCTTCGGCGATGCTGCAAAACGTAATTTGTTGTCCCAGGAACAAGTCTTTGCCAACCAGGGACGTATTCCACCTCAAGCCACCGACCTTGAAGAAGTCGTTTTAGGTGCCCTCATGTTAGAGAAAGAAGCCGTCAACGAGGTCATCGATATTCTCTCGCCAGAAGCTTTTTATTTGGACAAGCACCAAAAGATTTTCGCTGCCATCAAGTCACTGTTCGGCAAGTCTGAGCCCATCGACATCATGACCGTCACCAACGAGCTCAAACAACGGGGTGAATTGGAATTGGTTGGCGGCGCCTATTATATCTCAAAGCTCACCAACCGAGTGGTTTCGGCAGCCAACATCGAATACCATGC
Source organism: Bacteroidales bacterium (assembly GCA_016290215.1). Lineage (GTDB taxonomy): Bacteria > Bacteroidota > Bacteroidia > Bacteroidales > F082 > Limimorpha. The sequence goes on along the minus strand of JAEETH010000003.1, from coordinate 60,404 downwards.
CCGCATCATCATGCAGAAACACATTCAACGTCAGCTGATTCTGATTTCGTCAGACATGATCCACGATGCTTTTGAAGACACCACCGACGTCTTCGACCTGTTGGACAAGGCTGAGAACAACCTCTTCCAAATCAGCGAGAACAACCTGCGCCGCAGCTACGACTCGATGCAAGACTTGGTCAGTAAAGCCATTACTGAAATTCAGAAAGCCAAGAACGCCGACGACAAGCTGCGTGGCGTACCTTCGGGCTACACCGAGCTCGACCGTATCACGCAAGGCTGGCAAAAATCGGACCTCATCATCCTTGCAGCACGTCCCAGCATGGGTAAAACCGCTTTTGCCTTGAATTTAGCTCGTAATGCCGCCGTCAACTTCAATAGGCCGATAGCCTTTTTCTCATTGGAAATGTCATCAGTTCAGTTGGTTACGCGTTTGATCTCGACCGAAACCTCACTCACTGCCGACAAACTGCGTTCGGGAGATTTGGCAGAATACGAGTGGCAACAGCTGAATACCAAAGTCACCCCATTGACCGAAGCACCCATCTTCATTGATGACACCCCACAGCTCTCCATCTTTGAGTTGCGTGCCAAATGCCGCCGACTGAAGCAACAACATGACATCCAGATGGTTTTCATTGATTACCTGCAACTTATGACCGCAAAAGGCGACAAAGGTCTCAACCGCGAACAGGAAATCAGCACCATCTCGCGCTCGCTGAAGAGTTTGGCCAAAGAGTTGGAAATCCCCGTTTTGGCACTTTCACAGCTGAGCCGTAGCGTGGAGCAACGTCCCGGCTCCAAGAAGCCCATCCTATCCGACCTTCGTGAATCGGGTGCTATCGAACAAGACGCCGATATGGTGATGTTCATCTATCGACCTGAATATTACAAGGAAGGCGTGGATTCGGAAGACAAGCCCAAAGGCTACACCATCATCGACATCGCCAAGCACCGTAATGGCAAATTAGGCGAGGTGGAGCTGAAGTTTGTCGGACAGTATGCCCGCTTCGAAGAATTTGACCAAGGCTTCGACAACAGCAACTTTACCAGCATCGGCCCCAACAACCAGTTTGACCAGCCACAAGTCTACAGCTCGAAGATGAACGACGACGACAGCATGACACCCTATACCCCATCCATCACCTCCGACGAGCCAGTCCCGTTTTAATTCAAAATTCAAAATTTAATATTCAACATTACGCAAAGCGATTCAAAATCTTGAATCTTTAAATCTTAAATCTTTAAATGAAAAACAATAAAGCCCCACATTCAAAAAGTAACCCACTGAAATTCAACGTGACGGAGCCGACTCAACTGATGGATTTCCTGATGAAAAAGATGGATGGCATCAGCCGCAACAAGGTCAAAAGGATGTTGGCCAACAAGGTCGTTTCGGTCGATGGCAGACGTACCACGCAATTCGATTTCGCTTTGGAACCTGGCATGGTGGTCGAAATCGGCAAGCCCACTGCAAAAGAACGTTTCCGCAACCCATGGCTGAGCATCGTCTACGAAGACAAATACCTTCTCGTCATCGACAAGAAGGAAGGTCTGCTCACCAACAGTCCCACCAAAGAAAAAGACACGGCACAAGGCATTCTGAATGAATACTTTATATACACACAGCAACGCTGCCGCGCCCACACCATCCACCGCCTTGACCGCGACACCAGCGGCCTTATGCTCTTCGCCAAAAGCAAAGAAGTGGCCTTAAGGTTCGAAGAAGACTGGAAAAACACCGTCTACGACCGCCGTTATGTGGCTGTGGTGTGCGGCTGCATGGAGAAGAAGGAAGGCAGGGTGGCATCGTGGCTGAAGGACAACAAGGCTTTCATCACTTACTCAAGTCCTGTCGACAATGGCGGCAAATACGCCGAAACCTATTATAAGACGTTGTATTCCAACCCACGCTATTCCTTGGTGGAGTTGCAACTGGAGACCGGGCGCAAAAACCAAATCCGCGTTCACATGGCCGACATTGGGCACCCCGTGGTAGGCGATCCAAAATATGGCCGCTCGCCCGAATCAGATGCCTACGACAACTCTTTGGGACGCTTATGTCTGCATGCCTACAAACTCTGCTTCCATCATCCCTTCAAAAACGAAGACATGGAGTTTGAGACGCCGTTCCCGAAAGTGTTTGTTAGGCCATTCCCGATGCTCAAAGATTATTGACCTGGATTATTATTGACCTGGATTAAAATGGCATTTGTAGGTCTTCCGTCACCGTAATTGGTCGGCGACCACCTGCGCAATATCCTTAACCGCCACAGGTGATTTTCTCGCAAAGGTCTTCAAACACAACGGACATGCAGTTACAATCTCATCTGGATTGTTGAACATCAAATCGTTGACCGAATTGACCGTTATTTCATCACGCTCCTGCTGAGTCAGGGTAAAACTGCCGAGACTTCCGCCGCAGCAGATGCTCAGCTCTTTCTCCGATTTCGCTTTGCGCAAATGGCCAATGTTTTCAATCACCTCGCGAGGCTCGTCATACACGCCGAAGGCTCTACCAAGCTCGCATGGGTCGTGATATACATAATTGACATCGTTTTTGTCGACCTTCAGCTTACCCTTCTTGATAAGCTCGTCAATATACTGCGTATGATGCAGGATTTCAACGCCTTCAAGTTGGTATTCCTCTCTGAAAACCTTATAGCAAATCGGGCAGGAAAGCACGAGCCTCTTGGCACCAGATTGCTTGATCAACTCGGTGTTTTTGGCTATCATGGCTTGGGCTTCGGCCTTCTTTCCGCTCAACAGCATCGGCCTGCCGCAACATATACCGCCGTCTTTATCCAAAAACTCATACTTCTCGCCCGCAGCCTCTATGATTTGCTTCATCGCACGCATAATCTTGGGAGTAAGCTGAGTCATGCAGCCAGCAAAATAGAGGACTTTGGCGTTTTCTTTCGTTTCTGACGTCACGTTTTCGAGATACGAATGGTCGCTATGAATCTGGTATGGCACTGCCTCGCGTTGGCTCATCTTGATGTCGCATGACTCGATGCTCACAGGGCAAACCGCAACACATTTGCCGCACTGCATACAGGTTTCGGCAATACGTTGGGCCTCTTCCTTGTCGCCATTCCTCAGCTTCTTCATGAAATAGGCCGAAGTGTTACCGCTGTTCTTGTCGTTGACGCTCATCGGGCAGGCGTCGATGCACAAGCCACAACTCGGGCAGGAATAAATCTGGGCCAAAGCATAACCCTTGCGAGGCTCACGCGGTTTCAGACCAGCATGTCGCAACAAGATAAACAAAGCCTCCGTCGGGATGTGCATATATCTCGTGAACGGCAACATAAACATAAACACCATCAAATCAAAGGAATAAAGCCACCAAAACGCCATGATATTGCTCTTTTCGGCAATAAGACGGAAGGGGAAGATGGTCCACAAGGCGAAACGAATCATGTTGTCGGCAAAACCGAAGTGCATAATACGCTTCACTCCCACTATCTTCGAATGGATCTTCTTCACCACAGCAATCAGGATGCCGCTGATGATCATCAGGAGGAAGAAATCCATAAGGAAGGCGAAAACAGGCGTTTCCACGGCGAAATACTTGAAGAAAATCGGATAATAGAAGTTGGGGAACATCCGCTCAACGCCTTGTACCTCAACACCTTCAAGCGGTTTCAGCGTAAACAGCATGACATGGCCGATAACGATAATCATAAACCAGCCAAAAGCGATGGCGGTGTGCATGTAACCGAGCACGGGATTGCGTTTCCAAATCTTCACATGGAAGAGGCAGTCGCCAAACAAGTCGCGGATGTTGGCCCATGCCGTCTTAGGTGTCACCAAAGAACGCCAAAACTGCTTTCTGTCTTCTTTCGGCAGCTGGCCGATGACGCGTAAAAGCCCCACGACACAATACGTCAGCACGAAAGCCATGCCGAGAACGAAGGGGAGCACAAAAGGATGGAATATCTGTGAATTCATCGTGTAATGTCTAACAAAATCTTACGGATATTGATGCCGCGCGGGCAAACCAAAGTGCATTTGCCGCAGAGCATACAATGTTGAATCATTTTTTTGGCCTCGTCTTCCTTGCCTCGCTGAAGCATCAGAAGAATGCGGCGAAAACTCATCTCTGTGAAGTGGCCCGCCGTGCAAGTCGCAGTGCATGAGCCACATGCGATGCAGGTGTTGATGTCAGGGTTGGTCTCCTTCAGGCGGTTGAACGTCGTCAGGTCGACGCTGTCCATCTTGACATGCGAACTGGGTGACAAACAAAAACCGAAATCCATGGCTTACATTTTAAACAGTTTAAAATTAATCAACCTATTCATTTGACACGAGACACGGGACTTCGAGACGCGGGCCCTTCGACAGGCTCAGGGACCCTAATCTCGCATCTCGCGTCTATCTATTTATATAATTGTACACTTGTGTTGCCACGGAACGCGCCTCCCCGATGGTGTCGGGCAACGACTTGGGAGCGGTGCAGGCACCAGCCACGAAGACGCCATCTTGAGCAGTGTCGTTCATGCCCAGATACATGTCCTTGTTCTGCATGAAGCCGTCGCTGTTGTTGGTGATGCCGAGCTTCTGCTGTATCGCGTCGATGCTCTTGTTTTTCTCCATGCTGCACATCAAAACCAGCAAATCAAGCGTCATCTTCAAAGGCTTGCCGAACAAAGTGTCCTCCGCTTTGATGACCAGCCTGCCGTCCATATCCTCCGAAACCTCGCAAACACGACCACGCACGCATTTCACGTCGAAGTCTCTCTGCGACTTGAGATAAAGGTCTTCGTAACCCAGGCCGAACATGCGCAAATCCATGTAGAACGTGTACACCTCTGCTTCAGGGAACACCTCCTTGATTTCGCAAGCCTGCTTCAGCGCCGTGGTACAGCATACCTTCGAGCAATAGGTGTTGCACACCTTCACGTCGCGAGCACCGACACAGTGCACGAAGCCGATGCGCTTCGGGTTATTGATGCGCTCGTCCTTGCCCGTCCTGAAAAAGTTCTCCAGTTCGACACTGGTAATGACATTGTTATAGATGCCATAGCCGTATTCCTGTTTTCGCTCCGCTTTGAAAATGTCGAAACCCGTGGCAAGAATCACAGCCTGTGCGTCAATCTTTTCGTTATTGCTCAAAACAGCATGGAAACCGTTATTATCTCTTTGAATGTCAACGACCTCAGTATTCAGACGGACATCAATGCCTTTCACTTGGTCAAGCATCTTATCAACCACGTCCTTGGCGGGATGAAATGCTGGGAACAACCTATCCCACTGCGCGATATGGCCACCAAGAGCCTCGCTTTTTTCGACAATGACGGGATTCAGCCCCATCTTATGCAATTGTGTGGCTGCTTCCATTCCGGCGGCTCCACCGCCGATGATTAGTATTTCTTCTTTCATAGAATTAATCTGCTCTATCTTTTGACTTCGGGACACGGGACTTCGGGACTTCGAGATTGGGGGCCAGAATCTGTTGAAGGGCCGTCCCCGTAGTCTCGTAGTCTCGCAGTCTCGCGTCGATTATTTAAACAAAAAAACTCATCTACTTAATAAAGGTTTCTCAAACTGATTTGATACACGACGGACACATCGGCTGACCGAGGTCCTTGCCGTTGATGCCTTGGTATTTCTTCTTCGGGTCGTAAGGGATGCCCATCTTCTCCAACAGCGGCTCGATGGCGACCTGGTGCATCTGAAGGCCAAGATCCCAAGGGTCGTAGTCCATCACCAAACCTGCCACTTCCTCGTAGGTCAGCGCCGGGATGCCGTAGCCGTTCTTGCCGTATGTCTTACCCGTCTGCTCCGCGATGACATATTGCCATCTGTCGAGGAAATAAGGACAACCCGGGCAATTAGTGATAATCAAATCCGGCTCGTAAGGCTCCATCGACTCGAATTTCTTGTAGGTATTCGACTCGGAATAGCCTCTGTTGGCCTGCACGAAATACTGACGGAAGCCAAAGCCACAGCAATGACGGCGTTCGGGGTAGTCGACCACCTCGCCGCCCCAAGCCTCGATCATGCCGACCAGCACATGCGGATACTCAGCGCCACCGAATCCCTTCGACGGGAACATCTTCGAATAATGGCATCCGATATGCTCGACCACCTTCAACGGCTTACCCGTCTTAACATTGACCAGCGGAAACTTCATTTGTTTCGCGATGTCGAACCTGAACTTATAGATAAGGTCGCTGGCATGGGCAAGATATTTCGGCTTGGCGAACTCCTTCTTGCACGAATCCCAAAGATATTGCCGAATCTTGGCCTCCAAATCGGGATACTCGTGCCACGTTTCCAGCGTCTCGGTGTAGCATCCAAACGAGGTGATGCAGGAGCAGACGTAGTTCTCGTAGCCGCTCTCATGCATCAAGGCGAACTGACGCGCGATGATGGTCATGGCGGTCTCTTGCGGGATGGTGTCGCTGTGATAGGCAATGCCGCCACAAGTGGTATGATATGGGTTCTCGTAAAAGTCCTTGCCCAACTTATTCCGCGTGATGTCCAGAAAAGTCACCTCCGAACCAGGGAAAAACGCCTGACGGATGCAGCTCCTCACGTAAAAGTAATGGTCATCGGGAATGTCTTTTTGGTAATCCGCCCATATTTTTTGTTTGCCTTCAATAATCATTTGGTATTCAAAGATTTAAAATTCAAAATTCAAAATTCAAAGATTCAAAGATTTAAAATTCAAAGATTCAAAATTTGGCTTTTAGCTTTTAGCCGTTAGCTATTAGCTTGGTAGCGATTGAGCTTACGGCTTATAGCTTATAGCTTTTCATTATTTCAAGATTTCTAATTTCAAAATTTCAAGATTTCAAGATTGGCTTTTAGCTGTTAGCCGTTAGCTATTAGCTTGGTAGCAACTGAGCTGATGGCTGACGGCTGATAGCTTATAGCTTTCATTATTTCAAGATTTCAAGATTGGCTTTTCGCTTTTAGCCGTTAGCTATTAGCTTGGTAGCGATTGAGCTTACAGCTTACGGCTTATAGCTTATAGCTTTATTCAAAGATTCAAATGTTTTTCCCCGTCGTTTTGGGTATAGACTATCATGAAATACTCTTCGTCGGTAAGGTGTTCCTTCTCGGCCTCCTGATGCGCGTCGTTCAAGACCTGTTCCATCAACTCGGTGGCACCGGTGACATCGAAAATGTTCTTTAGCTGGTCGAGGCTTTCCTTGGGAATCCTGCGCAATCCACCGGGGCCGTCGCCGTCGAGGTTGGAGCCCATGCGGGCGTGCAAATCATCCAAATTCTCGTTGATCCACTTGCCGACGGGGCCAAATTCCTTATGCGTCTCGTAGTCGAAAGTGCGAGGATAGACACAATAGCCGTAGTTCAAGATATTGGAACACAAATCCTTAACCACAACATACTGCTGGCGACCTTTCTCCGATTCCATGTACAACCCGCTTCGCATCGAGAGCTTGCGCAACGCCATGATGACCAATCCAGGAGCATTGGCACGCGGACAGCGCGTCACACACGACATGCACTCGCCGCAATACCAGATCGTATCGCTTCTCAAAAGATCTTCCAAGTCGGCCTCGTTCTTGCGCGCGACGATGTTCACGATATTCTTCGGATTGTATTTGTAGAACTCCGCAGCCGGACAAACCGCCGTACACACGCCGCAGTTCATGCAGGCCTTCATCCCCTCTTTTATCCTGTAATCCTTATATAACTCTTCAACAAGATGTCCTTTAAACCTATATTCCATAAAATAGTAAATTGTTATACAGTAAATATATTTACTAATTGGCGGCAAAAATACAACTTTTGTTTTGAATATTGGCACTCTAAAGAGGTCAATAGTTCATTTCAAAAGCCTTTTTTATCAGTTTCGGATAATGCGCCCCGACTTTCATCAACCACAAGCCCAAGCGGCTATAAAAGAAGCGCGTGATAAAAACCTCTTTACGCTTTTTTCGGAATATTTCGTGGTTAGCAGTGATAAAGTCAACGCCCTCAATAATAGCATTATAGGCGTTCCTTCCAGTGGCAATGGCATAATAAAGGCCCTCATACGTTAGCTTATTAGCAAATCCGCCCGCGTCACCGATAAGGATGACATGATTTTCACCTGATTTGACGGTATCCACAGAGATAAAGGCACCACGCAGAACGGAATCATTCACTGGAACCATCTCCCTAATCTTTTTTTGCTTTAAGATGGAACGAATCTCACTTGATGAAGCATAGGCACCTCCTGCCCCAACTATATCCCAATCAATGTTAGGGAAGCTATAGTAATACCCTGTTTTATAATGCCTTGAAAACTCAAAGATGAATTCATTGGCACCTTTGGCCACATATTGTTCCATCCAAAGCGTGTTGATCAGATGGTGTCCGATGAGTTGCTTTCTGACTTGGCTATTTGCGCCATCAGCACCAATCAGATAATCGCAGGTCATTCGTTTTCCCGACTTCAGCGAGACCTCTATTTTCCCGTCTTTTTGTTTCTCAAAATGCGAAAAACTATCTTTGAGAATCTCGCCACCAACGGCCAAAAACTGTTGAAGCAACCTGTTATCGAAGTCCTTTCTTCGCACCATCCTCAAGGCCTTGGCGAGGTCGACCTCACACAATGTTTCGCCATCAAGCATCAGCTTAAAATGGTTCACACTTTGGTAGTCATATTGTAGTTCCGGCATTACATCCTGCAACAATTCATACGCTTTTGGCGTCAATCCGCCACCACAAATCTTCTCTCTCGGAAACGTTGCATAATCAACGATGACACAATTAACGCCAGACTTCCTCAGCAGATAACCGCAAACGCTACCTGCCGGTCCCGCCCCAATGATTACCACATCAATTGCCTTTGCCATCCGATTAGTTTATTATGAGGACTACATTAAGAAAAACCCTAACTGACTGATTATCAATTAGGGTTTCTTGTATTTTTCTGTGCCCCGAACAGGAGTCGAACCTGCACACCTCTCGATATACGCACCTGAAACGTACGCGTCTACCAATTCCGCCATCGGGGCTTGGTGATTGTGCCCAGGACAAGAGTCGAACTTGCATGCCGTAATCGGCACTACCCCCTCAAAGTAGCGTGTCTACCAATTTCACCACCTGGGCTTCAAATCGGCTGCAAAAATACAACTTTTTTCAATGCTGCAAACATTTTTCGGAAAAAATTTATCTCCGAACATATTTCTCCTACCACAACAAACAATCCGATATTTACGACATAGGATTGCATTCCTTTGATTTTCAACACGAATTACCTCTAAAAAACCACAAATTTTCCATGAGTTTTTATTTTTGAACATTCGTAGCCAATTCACGACAATTCGTGCTGAAAGAAGAAAAATAAAAATAAATGGAAGTGTTTTAGTTTATTTTCCTATCTTTGAAGCGTTTAAAATCTATAATTATGCTTACAGAAAAAGACCTTCAACAGCTTTCGGAAAGAAACATCACCGAAAATCAAGTAATACAACAAGTTGCCCAACTCAAAAGAGGCACACAATACGTCCAACTCATGCGCCCCGCCACCCTCAACGACGGCATTTTGCGCCTCGATGAGGAGCAAGTGAACATGATGACCGCCGTTTTCGACGCCGACAAGGAGTTCTACCAGTTCACGAAGTTCGTGCCCGCATCGGGTGCCGCCTCGCGCATGTTCAAGGATCTCTTCGCCTTCGTCGAGACCGCCGAAGAGACCAAATTCACCGACATCTTCTTCGCCCACATCCATAGCTTCGCCTTCTTCGACGACCTTAACGCCGCCTGCCAACGCCTCTATGGCCTCGATGTGGATAGCCTGATTCAACAAGGCCACAAGGTGGATGTCGTGAAGGCACTTCTTCTCGAAGACGGATTAGCCTACGGCAAACTGCCCAAGGCTTTGCTGAAGTTCCACCACTACCCCACCTTCAACCGCCTCGCCTTGGAGGAACACCTGGTGGAAGCCGCACGCTATGCCACCGACAACGAAGGCGTGGCCAAATTGCACTTCACCGTCTCGCCCGAACATGAGGAGCCTTTCAAGAAGACCGTCGATGCACTGAAAGCCGACTACGAGAAGAAATACGGTGTGCGCTACGACATCACCTACTCGTGCCAAAAACCGTCCACCGACACGGTGGCCATCGATGCCAACGGCGAACTGTTCCGCGAGACCAATGGCAAGATTCTGTTCCGCCCTGGCGGCCACGGTGCCCTCATCGAGAACCTCAACGACCTCGGTGAAGAGATTGTCTTCATCAAGAATATCGACAACATCGTGCCCGAAACCAAGGCCGAAACGACCATCTTATATAAAAAGGTGTTGGCAGGTCTCCTACTCCACCTTCAGCAGCGCAACTTCGAATACCTCGAAATGCTCGACCAAGGCGCAGTCTCGGCAGAGGAACTGGCCGAAGTCTTCAGTTTCGCCAAGGAAGACCTGATGATTGACATCCCCGAATTTGTGAACGACTACAACGACATCGAGAAAATCGACTACCTTTACAACAAGCTCAACCGCCCGATGCGCATCTGCGGCATGGTGAAGAACGAAGGCGAACCTGGAGGTGGTCCCTTCTGGGTGAAGAACTTAGACGACGAGGTGTCGCTGCAAATCATCGAGTCGTCGCAAATCGACCACAAAAACCCGCAGCAGGAAGCCATCTTCCAAGGCTCGACCCACTTCAACCCAGTCGATTTGGTATGCGGCTGCTGGAACTATGAAGGCGAGGCTTTCAACCTGACGGACTATGTGGATGCCAACACAGGATTCATCTCCAACAAGTCGAAGGATGGACGTGAGCTGCGTGCCCTTGAATTGCCCGGCCTTTGGAATGGCGCCATGGCCGACTGGATCACCATTTTCGTCGAAGTGCCCATTGAGACCTTCAACCCTGTGAAGACGGTGAACGACCTGTTGAAGCCGATGCATAATTGACGAAAACACAGATAATGTATATGTATATGTATCTTAATCCATGAGTAAAAAGAAAAGAAAAGAGGAACCATATAGTTTGGATATCCATTTCTGGCTGATGTCAATCATTTGGCTATCACTTTTAGTGGTGTTGTTTTTGGTACCTTTATTATTTGGGGTCTTCCCGAAAGCCATAAGAAGCCCCTGGTTCCAGATTGCAGCGTTGACATTGTTCATGAATCTTTCCATCTCGATTTGTAACAAAATGACAGATGTTTTTTGCCTGCGCAGAGATGAGAACGGCATCACAGCCTGCCAAATCACCATTCTCCTTAACATAACCGTGTGGATTATTGGTTTCCTTATCATCTTCAACATCCAAAAAGATTCACGTTACTTCTTGGCCATAGGCATTATCGGCACCGCGCTGGGCTGGGTATTCCAAGATACCCTCAAAGGCGTCTTGGCCTTCCTTCATGTGCGGCTTAACCATTTGCTGAGCATTGACGATTGGATCCAGGTGCCTAAATACAATGTTGACGGCGAGGTGAAACGCATCACATTGACCACGATCACCGTCTACAATTGGGACACAACCTCCTCATCCATCCCCACAAGTGCACTTCATTCCGACCATTTCATCAACCTCCAGAAAATGGCCTTGGGCAAGACCTATGGCAGATTGATGAAGAAAAACTTCCTCTTGGACACAAGCCTGTTCCATCCCCTATCCGCAGAAGAAGTCGAACGGCTGAAACAAAGGGATGAATTGCGGCATTTTCTTCCAGAAGAGGAAATCCACGAAGGGGCCATCAACGCCCAATTATATAGAAGGTATATTTATCACTGGCTGATGAACGACCCCATCGTCTCGCAACAGCCTCGTCTGATGGTAAGTTGGCAGGAACAGAAAGAAGTGGGCATGACGCTACAAGTGTATGTCCACATCATGAGAGGTGGCTATTCCGCCTTTGAATGGCAACAATCAAGGATCACGGAACATGTCGTAGAAGCGTTGGATTGGTTCGGCCTACGTCTCTATCAAAGCCCTTCAAGCCACGACATTAGCAACTACATGAACAGCTTAGCCAAACAAGAAGCTACAAGCAGGAAGGAGGTCGGATCATGAGCAAACATGACTACAAAGAAAAACCTTTCGAGTATTTGAAACGGAAGAACGGCGAAGGATTTTCATCCGAAACCATCAAAAACTGGTATATCGCCCGTGCATACGTCCTCGAAAAGCTGAAAGACGTAGCCATCTGCCAAGGGTCGAAGGAGCACCTGGAAGTGACCATAACCGGCGACAGCCCTTTGATGTTATGCGTTGCCCGACAGGTGGCACTTTCTGCACACTATGCGAATTTTGACGAGACAAATCCCATCAGGACGGTCATCACCGTGGTAAGCAAGGACCCACAAATCATCGAAGCGTTGCAAAAAGAAGAATATCTCTGCAACCTTCCCCTGTTTTGCAAGCTCACGGTCAATGGTTCAGAGCCAAAGAACGCCGATTCACACGTTGACATCGAACTCCGCGTGGTAGACAATTGGCATGAAAACGCCACCGGCAACGCCCTTGTAATGTCGGAAGACGATGTAAAAGCTTTCCTTAGCAAAAAAAGCGAAGGAGAAATCTATTGCATCGACACGCGCAAAGCCGTTTTTACCGACAGGATGTATTCCTTAGGGTCGTGGATTGACAATTTGCCCAACGAAGACATTCACAATGCGCAACGCTATGCCATGGCACTTAACGTCTTCCAACATAGCCTTTTGCGAAAGCCTATTGTCCCGTTGGTTAATGCAAAAAAATGGGAATCCAATGTTATCGCAGTCAAAAATGGCTTGTCGAATGTATTTTGCGCCGACTGCTTCGAGTCGAGAGCAAAGGGAGTGGTGCGATATGCTGAAACTAACGGCATCAGAGAGGAAGAAGCATGGGAGGAATGCATCGAAGGGCTGTCGAAGAGCGAACATGCCCGATGGGTGGTCGAAAAACTCATCATGGGATTCAGACCCCTCACAGAGCGGGAGCGTTTGGAAGCAGAATATTTGTTTGGTGCGGAAAGGAGGCAACTCTTCAACCAATTGAAGAAAAACCCAAAGGATCCTATCCATGTCGACCTGTGTTCCTTTGCGCAATTGCGTCGCATCAATCCCTACGACATGAAATACGACAGCTTTTTGATGCTGGCCATACCTGGAATCCTTCAAAAGCTGAAGATCAACTATAGTAAACAACCAAGAAGAATAAGGCATGAACGATTCATACAATCCCAAGCCCATTGACACTACCGACATTGAGCTTCCAGAAGAGCTGAAACAACTCGTCGAGTTGCTGGCTCACAATGTACACGACACCTGGGCGCAAAGCCGCATCAATGAAGGCTGGACCTGGGGGCCGACTCTGGATGGTGAACACAAGCACCATCCGTGCCTCGTTGAGTATGACGAGCTTCCCGAATCCGAAAAAGACTACGACCGCAACACCTCCGTCGCCACCATGAAGACCATCCTCAAATTAGGTTGGAGCATCGAAAAGCTGTAAGACACATAGCTATTTCGAAAAAAACTATCTTTATCTTCCTTCCTTAAACCGCACTATCGCCTCGATGATTTCGTCGTTGTCGTCGGAAATGGTGAGAATCATATTCTTATACAAGCCTCTATCGCTTAGGTCTTTAAGAAATGTATAAGCAGGCATGACGTTGGTAAAGTAATCTTTTCCCATGAAAATCATCGGGCTGGCATAACCTTCGCTCTCGTAATGGTTTTGGCCTGCGTCTTGGAAAATCTCCTGCATGGTGCCCGCACTGCCAGGCGTGTAGATGATGCCGCCTTTGGCAATGGTGACGACACCGTCTTCGCGCACGCTGTTGTCAAAGTATTTGGCAATGTCGGTGGCAAAAGGCGTGGTGGGTTCGTGGCCATAAAAAAACGTCGGCAGGGCAAGGCTACGATAGTCTGTTTTCAGTGGGAAACGTTCCATCACCTCGAATGAACTACGAAGCCAACCCTCGTCCTTGTAGGTCGGCGATGGTATGAGCATGGTTATGGCTTCCTCCACCTCGGCCTCGCTCCTCCCTGCCATCCAAGCGCCAAGATGCGCGGCTTCCATGGCCCCTGGACCGCCACCAGTCACCATCAATTTTCCCATCTCAGTGAGACGTTTGCTCAAAAACACGATTTGCCGGTATTGCGGGTCGTCACGCCGTTTGGCATGGCCGCCCATGACGCCAATGACATCCTTCTCGTCATACAAATCAAGCATTTTGTACAACTGGTGAGTGATGAAATGGTCATGAAGGGCGCGCGACAATGTCTCCAACACATCGTGGCCACGTTTGCCTTGAGCGATATAATGCCGATAGACTTTCGTATCATAACAATTCTCGAAGGTGGATTCATCGTGGTAATCATAACCTTCATACAATTTCTTGCTGTCATACAACTTCTTGATATAGGTATCAAAGGGTTTGCCCAACTTGCGGACATAAATGCTGAAATCTTGGTTGGATGTAATCTCTAACACACGATGGACGATGCCCGCAGCATCCAAACCGAACTTGTGCATCAACGCCATGGCCTGCCCAGACTCGCCGAAGCGGTCGACCATGCCAATGCGACACACGCGGATGGGGTGGTTTTCGGCCAAAAACTCCGTCACGGCACTGCCCAGACCACCAGCGATTTGATGTTCCTCAATAGTAAAGATCATTCGAGTTTCGTCGGCAGCCTTGTTGAGAATATCGCCATCCAACGGCTTGATGGTGTGCATGTTGATGACGCGGACGGAGACATTCAGATGCTCCAACATGTGAGCAGCTTCCAAGGCTTCCCACACCTCGTGACCCGTGGCCACAAGGGTAATATCCGTGCCCTCACGCATCAACTGCGCCTTTCCGATTTCAAAGTCCTGGTTTTCAGTGGTAAAATCTGGAACTGATTCACGCCCAAAGCGCACATAAACAGGGCCTTTGCATTCCAAAATGGCTTTCTCAGTAGCGATTTTGGCTTGTGTAGCATCGCAGGGTGAGATGACGGTCATGTTGGGCAGCACACGCATGGTGGCGATATCCTCCAAAGCTTGATGTGTGGCACCGTCGGGGCCAACAGAGACGCCAGCATGAGCGCCGCCAATGACAACATGCACATTGTTGTAACACACCGAGATACGAATCTGGTCATTGGCACGATGTGCGGCAAACACGCCGTAGGTGCTAAACACGGGGAGCTTTCCACTCAAGGCCAAGCCAGCCGCCGTTGCCACGGCATCCTGCTCAGCGATGCCCATGGAGAAAAACCGTTCGGGGTATGCCTCCGCAAATAAGTTCATACCCACAGAATTAGTGATGTCGGCACCTAATCCGACCACTCTGCTATCCTTTTGCGCAGCAGCGAGGACACCCTCGCCAAAACCGGTTTTTGTGGGTTTATTTCCTTTGTTAGTGTAATTCATATTTTTGACTTCGAGACACGAGACTTCGAGACACGGGACAAAAACTCGCGTCCCGCAGTCCCGTAGTCTCGTGTCATTTTATAATTCATTTAAAAACATTGGCAATTGTTCCTTGGTCGGCACCTTGCCGTGCCATTGGTTGTTGTTTTCAATGCTCTTCACGCCCTTGCCCATGACGGTGTCGGCGATGATGACCGTTGGTCTACCCTGCTCTTTATCAGCCAATTCCAAAGCCATTTTAATCTGGCTCATGTCGTGACCGTCAATTTCGATGGTATGCCAACCGAAGGCCGCCCATTTGTCACGCAAAGGGTCGATGGCCATCACCTTTTCGGTGCCACCGTCGATTTGCAGGCGGTTGCGGTCGATGATGGCGCAAAGGTTATCCACCTTATGATGTGCCGCCGCCATGGCCGACTCCCACACGCTTCCCTCCTGCTGCTCGCCGTCGCCCATGATGCAGAAAACGCGGTTCACGGTCCCTGAGCCTGTCGAAGGGCCGTCCATCTTGGCCGCCAAAGCCATGCCCAAAGCCACCCCAAGACCTTGTCCCAACGAGCCCGAGCAGGTTTCCAATCCAGGCAAACGGAACTCGAAACTCGGGTGCCCTTGCAAACGGCTGCCCAACTTCCGCAAGGTCAACATTTCCTCTTCGGGGAAATAACCGGCGGCTGCCAACGTCGCATACAACACCGGTGCCGTATGCCCGATGGAAAGCACCACCTTGTCACGGTCAGCCCAATCAGGACGTTTCGGATCGTGACGCAAATGGCTGAAATACAAAACAGTAAAAACATCCACCAAGTCGAGGGAACCGCCCGTATGTCCCGAGCCAGCCTCGGCCAAGGCGGTCAATATCAACTCGCGAATGTGCTTCGCCTTCGCTTCCAATGGATTCATATCAACGCAATTAAATCTTTGACAATAAAATAGATACAAACGCAGGCATAGACAAGCTTAATGCCCGTGCCAAACAAAAAACCCACAAACGAGCCCAACGCCGACTTCCATGCCAGATGGTCTTCGGTGCCCGCTGATTTCTCGCCGATGTAAGCACCAATGAACGGTCCCAACAACACCGCGATAAAACCTATGGGAAAAACAAAAGTGACAATCAATCCTAAAATCAACCCTATCGTGCTTCCCCTCACACCCGCCTTGGTGCCACCGAGTTTCTTCGTGCCCCATACGGGAACAATATAATCCACAGTAAACACCGCAGCGCCTATAATGCCCATAATCACCAAAAAACGAGTGGAATAATCGATGCCGTCGACAAACGACAAGGCCAACAAGGCCAAAAAACTGAACGGCGTTCCCGCTATGCCAGGCACCACAGCTCCCACCAGCCCGACAAGGGCAAGTAGAATGGCTACAACGATTAAAACGTACAACATAGTAAGTAACTCTTCAAAATAAAACTTCATTATCTTTTGACACGAGGCTTTTTGACTATGACCATTGACTATGACCACGACAGTTTCGACTGGCTTTTAGCTTTTAGCGGTCAGCTATTAGCTTGGTAGCTCCTAAGCTAAAGGCTTATTGCAAATAGCTAACAGCCCTGGCATAGTCATGGTCATTGTCACAAGTCATAGTTCCCGCATCCTTATGTAAACTAGATTTACCCATTCACTTATTTGAAATATCCTGCGAAAATAGAAAAAATGTTTTGTTTTTACGAAAATCAACCCTACATTTGCAACTTAAAATGCCAATTGTATGAAAAAACTAATACTCCTCACAACACTAATCCTCTCAACCTTAACGATTTTCGCCTACGACTTCATCCATCCCTTTGGTGGTCGTGCGGCCGCCATGGGAGGCTCGTCGGTGGCCTCACAAGGCCTATGGGCCATGCAAAACAACCCTGCAGGAATGGCTAATTTAGAAAAAATCAGCCTCGGATTATACTACGAAAACCGTTGGATGTTGCCCGAGACCGCCTACAAATGTGGTGCCTTCGCCTTGCCTACCAAATTTGGCACCTTAGGACTGAGTTTCAATCAGTTTGGTTCATCAAAATACAGTGAAAACAAGTTTGGACTCGCCTACGCAAAAGACTTTGGTCGATACTTGCAAGTCGGGCTTCAGCTCGATTACCTTTTAGTCAAAATCGGCAACGACTATGGTTCTTTTAGGGCGTTCACATTCGAGTTGGGCCTGCAATCGCATGTTACTGACAAACTGACTCTTGGCGCCTACGTTTTCAACCCCGTCAGTTTCCGTTTGGAGCAGACTTTGAACCACGAAAAACTGCCCATTGTCATGCGTTTCGGCTTGGCCTACAAGTTCACCAAAGACTTCCTCGGGCAATGCGAAATCGAGAAAAACACGGAACGCGAGGGGGTTAGTTTGCGAGGAGGCTTGGAATACGAGGCTTTCAAGAACTTCTTCATCCGCGCAGGTGTGCAAACCAACCCTGGCATTTTGAGCTTCGGACTCGGCTATGGCATCCGTTTCGCGCAAATCAACGTGGCGGCTCAACTGCACAACGAGCTGGGTGCTTCCATTCAAGTCGGTATGATTTTCAGCATAGGAAAGTAACATGAAACAGCTGGTTATCATCATATTATCGTTATTTTTTGTCGTGGCTGCCAAAGCACAAATCGCCATCGACACACTCAGCACCGAAGCGTTGAACGATTTGCTCATCGAGCAAGTGGAACGTCTTGCCGAAGACAGCGACGACGACATTGACTACGAAGACCTCTTGGAAAACTACATCTTTTTCAGCGAAAATCCTATCGACATCAACAGTGACGATGTCAAGCAGTTGGTGGAATTGCACTTGCTCAATGTGTTTCAATACGAGGAGCTCCTGAAATACCGCCGCTATTATGGTGATTTCCTGTTTCTTGACGAATTAGAGATGGTGGAGGGCTTTGACGACCTAACCTTGTCGATCATCCGCCCATTGGTGATAGTTGGCCAAAACAAAGACAGGGACAAGCTGACATTCAAAAAGATGGCACACTACGGTAAGCATCAAATCCTTGGACGTTACGAACAAGTCCTTGAAAAACAGCAAGGTTACCTACCTATCGACGACTCTGCCCTATTGGCCAAGCCCAACTCGCGCTATCTTGGCAGTCCGCAGAAACTACAATTCAGATACACCTATAATTATAGGAACAGAATCAGGGCCGCGCTGGTAGTGGAGAAAGACGCCGGTGAGATGTTTTTCACGGATAAGGTCAGCGACACCATCCAAACCTTGCTTGGGAAAAACTACAAAAGAGACTTCGATTTCATCGGTTTCCACCTCTATGCCAAGGACTTGGGCATCGTAAAGGCTGCTGTGCTTGGCGATTACCAACTGTCGTTCGGACAAGGTTTGACGATGTGGTCGGGAATGAGTTTCGGCAAGGCAGGCGCAGGAAGCAGCGTGATGAAACAAGGGCGCGGCATCACGCCCAAAGGCTCTGCCAGTGAATTTGGATTTATGCGCGGTGCTGCCGTCACCCTTGGCGGCGGTCCTTTCAGCGGGACGGTGTTCTACTCTCACCGTTGGGTGGATGCCAATGTCAGTGTGGCCGACTCCTTGGAAAACGAAGCCGAGCTCATCAGCAGCCTGCAAGAGACGGGCTATCATCGCACTATAGGCGAGCTACTGGACCGTCATGCCATACGTCAACAAGTCATTGGCGGGCATTTAGCATACGCCATCGCCCATTTCGAGGTCGGCTACACCGCACAACATACATGGCTCAGCACACCGCTCGAACTCAAGCCAAGCCACTACAACCAGTTCTACTTCCAAGGCAAAAACCTCACCAATCAAGGCATTGATTTCAAGTATGTTAAAGGCAAGTACGCTGTGTTTGGCGAGATGGCGATGAGTTATAATCCAGGGACTAAGGTCCCTGAGCCCGTCGAAGGGCCGACATCTATACAGTCGGGCATTTCAACAAGCTCAACGACCCTTGGTTTTGCAGGATTGTTGGGATTGACTGTAAAACCAGCGGGTTACCTTAACTTCACCGTCATGTATCGTGATTACGGCAAGACCTATCAAAACCTTATGAGCAACGCTTTCGGCGAAGGCAGCCGCAATCAAGGGCAACGCGGCATTTACCTTGGAGTGGAGGTGGCACCCGCCCCCTACTGGAACCTCCTCGCCTACGCAGACCAGTTCCAGTTCACCTGGCTGACCTCGCAAGTGAACGCCCCAAGCCGTGGCCACGACTACTATTTGCGCCTCAGCCATAGCTTTAACCGTCGCACCAACGCCTACCTTCAGTTCCGTTCCAAAACCAAGATGAAGAACTCGACGGATACTTTTGTCTTCAGCCACTACCCCATCTTCTACACCAAGAACACGGTGCGGTTCAACATCAACTATGAATTAGGGTGGGACATCCATTGCGCCAACAAAGCAGAATACGCGCACTACCGCAATGAAGATGGCACCAACGAGCATGGTTATTTCCTCTGTCAGGACATCGCCTACAAACCAGAAAATCTGCCTTTCAGCCTCACCTTCCGCTACGCCATCTTCGATGCCAAGGACTACAATGCCCGTGTCTATGCCTACGAAAACGACGTGCTGTATTCCTTCAGCGTGCCAGCCATGTACGGTAAGGGAATGAGGTTCTATCTGTTAGGGAAGGTGAAACTATTCAATTCATTGACCCTTTACGCCCGCATCGGGCGCACCATCTACAGCGACCGCGACGAAATAGGCAGCGGATTGACGTTGATTGAGGGGAACCATAAGACGGATTTGAAGGCTGAAATTATTTGGAAAATGTAGAGATGCAAAATCTTGCGTCTCCGACAGTCTTACAAAACATCAATCTTCCCTTTCTCCAAGCATCCACTCGTATGCAGGCACGATTTTCACGGTCTTACCTTCTTGCTGTATTGTATCCCTATGAAAATCAGTTATTAAAAAAAGATTCTCACACTTTGTTTCTTTCGCGGCTGTGAGCAAGCCTCGAAGTTCCCTTTTCTTGGTTTTTTCAGAACTGAGGTTATAGCAAACCTGATAGATTTTCTGCACTTTATTGCCTTTGCAGACCACGAAGTCAGCCTCATAGCCGTTTATATTCTTGTAATAATAGATGTCTCGCTCCAAAGGACGATTGCGGCGTAACAATTCTATATACACTAACGTTTCCAAACGCCAGCCGAGGTTGTCGCCCACAAAAGCATCCTCACGGCCATCCATCATAGCCACATCAACGGCATACACCTTCCTATCGTATATCCTATTCTTGCTTTTTACAGAGTATTTCTGCAATTCTACAAGGAGATAGGCCTCGGTCAAATAATTGATATAATTGTCAACCGTGTGGCTCGATTTGATTTCCATCAACTTGGCCAAATCGGACGACACTACAGTCATGGGAGCCACATTAAGCAAATGCTGAGCAAGTCGCTCGAAAGCACGACTATATTTGATTTTGTGACGTTGCTCTATATCCCTTTTCAGAATGTTCTCAACGAGCGTATTCACATAACCCGTCTTGTTCTTCCTATGGAGAAGCTCAGGAAAACCGCCTTGTTTGAGATAAAGGTCGAACACCTCACGCCTGAAAGCTTCGTTTTTCGTGGTAAGTATTTCTGTATCAACATTCTTTGCGATACAAAAATCCCTAAAAGAGAAAGGAAACAATTCTATCTCGTCATGCCGTCCAGTCAAATGAGTGGCTAATTCCCCACTGAGTAGATTGGCATTGGAACCCGTTATCACAACGCGCATCTTGATTCTCAACAAGCGGTTCACGAAAAGATACCAGCCCTTCACATTCTGTATCTCATCGATAAACAAGCACTTGAAATCGCCATATATCTTGTAAAGCACTTCCAAAACATTGTTCAGGTCTTCGCTTTTTATAGATTCCAAGCGCTCATCGTCAAAGTTAACGTAGGCAAATTTCACCTTCTGCAAATGCAACATATTGTAACACAAGGTGGATTTCCCCGAACGACGCACACCTATAACACATTGTGCCATAGAGCTTTCCAAGTCTATCAAAGATTCTTCTTTACGAGAACACAATTTTACACTCGACAATGCCAACAGCTCTTGATGTTGCTCGGTCAGCACTTCTTCTATGATTCTTTTCTCCAACATGGTGATAAATTTGCCGCAAAAATACTATTTTTTGCAGTACAAACTGCAATACTTCGTACATTTTAGACTTTTAAACTGCAATACTTCGTACAAATTTTACCTCCAAACTGCAATACTTCGTACATTTTAGACTTTCAAACTGCAATACTTCGTACAATTTTACTCCACCACTACTCTATCAACCTGCTGATTTCCACCAACAAATGTCACCAAAGTGTAAATGCCTTTAGACAAATTTTGGGTAGGAATAACAAGGAATTGGTTTTGTCCGGCGAATGATTGCACCAAGCGCCCAGTCATATCATATAGACTGACTATCGCTTCAACATTCTCCGCAAAGCGCAGATTGATGCGGTCCTTGGCTGGATTGGGAAAGACCTCTACAATTTGGGTCGGCCCTTCGACAGGATCAGGGGCCTCAATGCTCCAAGTGCCACAGGCTGCATTGATTTCGCCATCCAAATAACTGAAACGGTCATCTAACCAATCGCTCATGTAGGTCAGCTGGTTCTCATTAACAGTAAACTCAGGCCAAGCCTCGTGCTCACGCTCGTATGCACCACTTTCAAGCAATTCATCGTATTGGTTTTGAACTAATTCCATAATATGCTCTTTGGTCAGAATATTGCGTCGGAGAGCATTGTAACGTGTTTTAGCCGAAGCTGCAAAACCGTTCTCATTACAATCCTGCGTCAGACGGTCGAAGAAACCATTGCTCATCAAGCCAGCCGTGTTGTAGGTCCAGTTACCATCGGTGTCCAAGCCCCAAATGGCATCCAAGTCCCAAGGCAGGTACATATAGGTACTCGTCTTCTTGTAACGCGCCATAAACAGGTTGCGCCCCATATTGTCCATTCCCATCAACGCATTGACAAACAGATAATAATCAATGGCATTGGACTTGTCGAATTGGGCCGCATATTGGGCATAGAACACATTGTCGGAGGCATTCATCACGAAGTTGGTGAAGTTGTAAAGATGGTTCCAGTTGATGGCCGTGTCGCTCTCGTTGGGATAGACCCACTCATAGTTGTCCCAAGTGTCCTGAGTGTTGTCGTAAGGCGACAGACTCTCAAAGGTAGGAGCGCCAGGGCCATTGCCTTTGTAAAGCAAGCCTCGCAGCTCCCCGTTGTATTTGCGCAAAGCGAGTTGCTTACGGTCCATGCGTTCCGTCAAGGCATAAACGCCTTGGTATTCTTCGTTGATGAACACATCGGCATATTCCATACGAATGCCAGGCTTGGCTTGGGGTTCATTTGCAGCATAGGGCAACTGGTACATCTCCATCCACAACTCATTGGCCACTTTGTCGCGGAGACGTAGCGGTTGCGCCCACATGGCTTCAAGGTTCCAGTCATCGTCGCTGCGCAAACCGAGGAAAGTGGTGTCGGCCATCTCCGTTCCCGTTTCATCAGCCCATAACTCAACACGATAGGATTTCTTGTCATACTGCTGCGACGAAGTGCCTCTGATCTTAAATCCTGCGTGCATCGTAATGACATGACCATCGGCATCCGCCACGTTGATGATGCCATGCACGGCGGGCGAGTTGACGATGGGTCCATCGGTGGTGATGGTAATCAGCGGCATCTCACTCCTATAATAATCGTAGGATTCACCTCGGATTTCAATCGTCTGTTTGAATGGTTTCATCCCATCGGGCATCCTACCTGTGGCCACCACAATCTTCTTATCATGGTCGATGCCGTACATCTCCCCTATTTCCTGAGCTCTCAAAGCCCAAGGCGAAAACAAAATGGATAATATCAAAAGGAATTTCGTCATAACTAGGATTTCAAGATTTCTGATTTCAAGATTCAAGATTTAAAGATTTAAAATTTAAAGATTCAAAGATTTAAAATTCAAAGATTTAAACTGCTAACTACTAACTGAACAACTCCTAACTGAACAACTGCTAACTCTTCAATCAATCCTCACTACTTCCATAATACCATCAATAGCTTTTATCTTGGTTATCAGCTGTTCCAAAGCCTCCACATCATTGATTTGGAGCACAATCCTTCCCTCAAAGTAACCTTCCTTGTCGGAGTTGAAAACGATGTTTTTCATGTTCACTTCCAAGTCCTCAGAGATGACCTTGGTGATTTTGCCCAGCAAACCCATCACGTCGCGGCCATAAATGCGAATGGTGGCCTGAGAGCTGTTGCCTTCCATGCCATTCCACTTCACCTTGATAATGCGATAGCCGTAGCGTTGCTGCATTCCCTTGGCATTCGGACAGTTGACGCGATGGATGCTCAGCGTGCCGTCGTTGGTGACAAAGCCAAAAACGCGGTCGCCAGGGATGGGATTGCAGCACTTAGCCAACTTGTAGGTCACATTGCCGATGTCCTCACCAATGGAAAGACTCTCCTCCGCATCGTTCAATGCCTCTTTTTTGGATGTCTCAATCTGCTCAGGGACAGTCTTTTCCGTCTTTTCAGCGTTCTCGCCAAACTTCGAGGTCAAGAAACGTTTCACGTCGGTGATGTCGATTTTCTCGGTGGAAATCTGATGGTAAAGCTGCAAAGAGTTCTCCAATTTGTATTCCTTCACCAACATGTCGACCACCGTTTCCGAAAAAGGCAACTTCCAGTTTTTGAGTCTACGCTGCAACATGCCCTTGCCCAACTCCGACTCCTTCAGTTCCTGTTCCTTGAGATAGCGACGAATCTTGTTCTTGGCTTTCTCCGTGATCACCGCATTGAGCCAATCGGGACGCGGCGACTGTTTCTTGCTCGTGATGATTTCCACCTTGTCGCCGTTTTTCAACTCATGGCGGATGGGCACCATACGCCCGTTGACGCGGGCGCCGTTGCAGGTCTCACCCACGCGGGTATGCACCTCGTAGGCGAAGTCGAGCACAGTGGAGCCGACGGGGAGCTGTTTCAGGTCGCCTTCAGGCGTGAAAATGAAGATTTTATCTGATTGATGGATTTTTCTGTAAGAATTCTCAAACGACACCTGGCTGGGATTTTCCAAGACCTCGCGCACATGGAGCAACCATTCCTCCGACGACTGCTTCTCACCTTTATATAAATAGTGTGCCGCCTGCCCTGTCTCGGCGATGTCATCCATGCGAATGGTGCGTATCTGCACTTCGAACCACAACTTGTCGTCATACTTAACGGTAGTATGAAGCGACTCATAACCAGAGGCTTTCGGCTTGGTAATCCAATCGCGGAGGCGCTCAGGCATGGGGTCATAAAGATTGGTGATGGCGGAATACACGCTCCAACAGCATTCCTGCTCATCCTTCAAGGCACAATCAATGATGACACGAGCCGCCATCAAATCGTACACTTCCTCGAAAGGCACATTCTGAGCCCTCATCTTGGCATAAATCGACGGAATCGACTTCAGCCTCCATTTGACCGTATAACTGAACTTGTACTTCCCGTTTTTCTTGGTGCGTTCACGCTCGGCATCGATGCTTTCAGAAATGCGGGCAATAAAATCTTCCGCCGTCTGCTTGCGGGCTTCTTGCGTCGCGGCAATCTTGGCCTCAATCTCGTGGAAAACATCAGGATTCTCGTACAGCATCAGCTGCTCTTCCAGTTCGGCTTTCAACTTATACAAGCCCAAACGGTGGACAATGGGGATATAAATGTACTTGATTTCGTGGTAATACTTCCCCAGCCTATCCGGGTCGACATCGTTCGGGTTTCTGACATCATACACACGGTGTACGATTTTCAGCAGCACCGACCGCATGTCGTCAATCAGCGAAAGGAACATCACCTGGAAGGTGTCGGAGTTGTAGGCGACTTTTTCCGTGTCCAAACTCGAGATTTCGCTGAAATCCTCAAGGATGATGGCCACCGTCTTGCCGAACTCCTTTTCCAGCTCCTTGATGCTCACATTCTCCTTGTAGTCAATGCCATGTAGGAACGCTGCCACCACAGAAATATAGCCCAATCCCACCTCAAGCACAGCGATGCGCGCCATCTCGATAAGGTGGAACATGTAAGCCTTGCCCGACACCATGTAGCGTCCATCGTATTTCTCCAAACAATAGCGATACGCTTTGTCAATCAACGCCAAATGTTGGGGCGCGTTGACAAAAGGATGTATATCGTCAAGCATAGCCTCGTAGGCCTGCTGAATCGCCAATAATTCCAATGAAGTGTAGCCTGCCATATCAATCCGTTATCTTTACCGTCAGCTGATGCCCCAACAGGATGTCGTAATATGGCTTCAGTTCCTCAAAACTGCCGTGCATAACGGCACATTTGCCTTTGTAGTGCGTAATCCAAGCACAAGTCTCGGCCTGCTCGCGTGTATGGTGGCACACCTTCATCAAGGTGTCGATGACATATTCAAACGTATTCACGTCGTCGTTGATGAGCAGCAGACTCTTCTCATTCTCAACAAGTTCCTCTTCCAGCACATCAACGCTTTCCTGTTCTTTGTTCATTTCAAAAAACGATTTTCACGGGGTAAAAATACACATAATTTCCAAAATAAAAGGAAGAAAAGCGACTGAAAGCCAAAAAATCAAGAATTATTCCATATTTTTGCAGTATTAAAGAATTGGCTACACATGTTGCATATTATAGACAAGGATAAAGAGTTTCCCTTACATATCACCACCGTAGTGCAAGCAGAGCCATGGAAAATGGGACATATTGCACGTTTTACACACCACCCATTTAATAGAACACCTAAATTTCAAATAAAGGAGGCAAAATGTTAGTTTCGAATGAAAACAAATACGTTTTTTTGAGCAACGAGATTGCAAATCATCCGGAATTAGAGCAATGGACTCCTGAAGAATTATTTGCAAAAGAATCTGATTTCGACTTTTGGGATGAGTTAAGTGAACATTTGGACTGTCTAAGAATTTGCGACGCCTGTAATCGGCCAATGATTGAAGGTTACTGTATTGATGACGGGCGAGAGCTTTATTGTTCGGATGATTGCCTACACAGTTATTATTCCGAAGAAGAATATATCGAGATGAGCGATGATGAAGAAGGAAATTCGTATTGGACGGTTTGGTGGGAATAATTCTTTTGGTTTATGGAATACCTTATTGAAATAATAGAAACTCTATCAAAGCAAATCAAAGTAGAAGCTGACTCTGCAGAAGAAGCGATTTGTCAAGTCAAAAAACAATATCTTGATTCAAAAATCATTCTTACCGCTGATGATTTTGTTGATTATAAAATAGATACGATAAAAAACCCTGATTTTGGAAAGATAAATTGTAAATGATTGGCAAAAGATCTATTTTTGCAATGTCAAATAATAAAAACTATAGAATAGAAAAGAGATAAAAGTATAAACATAATCATAGCGTTTGCTATTTATTCGGCTGCTTCAGAAACCTAGGAAATTTCTTGAATGTTATCATGCGAATAAGTCTGTAAACGTCTGCGCGAAAGCGTGGACGTGGCTTATCGATGATAACGGGCAATTCCTAGGGCCTCTGAAGCGTGGATAAGACGAAGTCCGCGCTTTTTTGTTGCCCTGATTGCCCGTTTTGCCGTAGGATAAGCATTCGTGTCACTTACAGACTTGGCAAAACATTGGGTGTTTCCATATAAAGCAAAACCGTTCATCAAATGGGTTGGTGGTAAGTCACAACTCCTTGAACAATTCGAAGCCCTGCTTCCAATGGACTTTGAACTATGGGATAATGTCACCTATGTTGAGCCCTTTGTTGGTGGCGGTGCCATGCTTTTTTTCATGCTTCAACGCTTCAACAACATCAAGCATGTGGTCATTAATGATATTAACCACAATCTTACAGAGGCATACAAGAATGTCAAGGACCATGCTGAAGGATTGGTTTATAAACTGAAACAAATTGAAAAAGAGTATTCCGCTATTCAGGAATCCGAATTGCAAAAGAAATATTACCTTGAGATTCGTCGCTGTTTCAACGAAGATGACTTAACCAGTATTGAAAGGACTTCGTTGCTGATCTTCCTTAATAGGACTTGTTTCAATGGTCTTTATCGCGAAAACTCGTCAGGGAAGTTCAATGTTCCCTTCGGAAGATATGTCAATCCAACCATTTGTAATGAAGCGGTCATTTATGCTGATAGTGAATTGCTTAACCGTTATGATGTAAGCATTTTGAATGTTGATTTCTTAGAAACAGCAAATGTATTAAATGAAGGAATGTGTTTCTTTTATTTTGACCCACCATTTCGGCCTCTTAGTGCTACATCAAGTTTCAATTCATACGTCAAGGAAGAATTCGGTGACGAAAGGCAGAAAGAGTTGGCAGAATTTTGTCGTCATCTTTCGGAAAAAGATAATGTGAAATGGATGCTGAGCAATGCCGATTGTTCGGCAAAAAATCCGGAAGACTTGTTCTTTGAAACCATTTATGACGGATTCAATATCCATAGAGTATATGCTTCCCGAAGTGTCAATGCAGATGCGACTAAACGAGGAAAGTTGACTGAATTGCTAATCACAAACTACTAAACAAACTCATAGCGATGCACACGAAAGAACAATTTGAATTATTCATGTCCCAATTGAAAGAAACCAATGCTACACTTGGATTCTATTGCGATTTCAAGAAAATCAACAGCAATGTTGAAGCCATTGCTATTAAATTGAACCAATTGAATTATTTGATTGGTCAAGAAGATTTGAATGGGGCGATTCGTAGACTATGGTTGGAAAACCCTAAAGTGTTTAGCGTTTTGGATATTCTTATTGCCGTTAGAACCTCTGATAACAAAAAAGCCATATTGGAGGATGGAAGAGTAGAATTGATAAGCAGGCTTTTTGAAGATGTTGAAGGAGTGATTGACTATATTCACGGGACTGGTCTTGACGAAGTATTACAAAGGAAACAAATCAAGAATCTAGTGGATTATGTATTTGGTGTTGAAACAGGACTAGATACGAATGCACGAAAAAACAGAAGTGGTCATTTGATGGAAAACCAGGTTGCGTCATTGTTTGACAAGTCCGGTATTGCTTATCGCCAAGAAGTTTATTCAACAGAATACCCAGAGCTATCTGTGCTTGGAGAAGACAAGAAAAGGTTTGACTTTGTGATAGAGACAACACAATGCAAGTACTTGATAGAGGTCAACTTCTATAGTGGTGGTGGCTCAAAACTAAACGAAGTTGCAAGGGCTTATTCTGAATTGTCTCCCAAAATAAATGCCGTAGGTGGATTTGAATTTGTGTGGATTACAGATGGAATAGGATGGAAATCAGCACGAAACAAGTTGGAAGAGGCATATTATACCATTCCTTGTATATATAACTTGACAACCCTTGGCGATTTCATTCAAAAATTGAAAAACGAAGGTGTGATTAGTTCAAGAAATCTTGGTCTTTTCAATGACGAAGTTTAAGAGTCCATATTACTCGGTTGATGATGCTTTTGCATTGTACTATGGCGATTGTATGGATTTGTTGGCGCAAATCCCTGACAATTCAATCAATACAATATTTGCAGACCCGCCTTATTTCCTTAGTAATGGCGGCATAAGCTGTCAAAATGGCCAAGTGGTCTGTGTCGACAAGGGTGATTGGGACAAGGGAGGCACTCCCGAATACATTTACGAATTCAACCGCCAATGGCTTGCACTCTGCCGCCCGAAACTCAAAGATAACGGTACTATTTGGATTAGCGGCACCCATCATAACATTCACGTCGTCATGCGCTGCCTTCAAGAATTGGGATACAAGGTGCTGAACACCATTACTTGGCAAAAATCCGACCCGCCGCCCAACCTTTCCTGCCGCTATTTTAATTTCTCAACCGAATTGATAATTTGGGCTCGCAAATCCGAGAAAAAGCCTCATAAGTTCAATTATGAGACGATGAAACGCATTAACGGCGACAAACAAATGACCGATGTTTGGAGAATCCCTGCTGTTGGGCGTTGGGAAAAGACTTGCGGGAAACATCCAACCCAAAAGCCTTTACGACTTCTTTATCGTATCATCCTTGCTTCCACTAACGAAGGAGACACGGTCCTCGACCCGTTTGCCGGAAGCTGCACAACAGGGATTGCCGCCAACCTATTAGGTAGAAAATTCATTGGCATCGACCAAGAACAAAAGTATCTTGATTTGGGAATCCGTCGTCGTCAAGAAATGAACGACCCTAAGAAAGCGCAAGAATTGTTCAAGAAAATGTGTGAAAACCCCGAAGAAGTAACCGTATTAGTCAATCATGCAAAACCCGAAACCCGTCGATTGATGATTGAAAAAGGTCTTTGTTATCTTCGTGCTGGCAATGTAAAAGGGTCGGTACAAATCAAACCTGGTTTTGAGCGGATGAAGTATGTCCTTCTTCATACTAATGGTGAAGATTGTCAATTATTTAGATTGAGAAAAGGGAAAGAAGGAACTTATCAGATTTGGACAAAACAAGAACTTGAAGAGAATGGCTTCAATCCCGAAAAAGCGGATTATTATGTTGTGTTACAATTCGAGAACCAGCCTGTGGAATTTGAGAAAATGCCACAACTCAAGCAACGCATGAATACTTATCGGGTAAAGATATGTCAGTTGTCTGAGTTTATTGAGATAAAATAACCATCACCGATGCTGCCCGTTGACGGAATTAAAGGAGCCTAAGTTCAACATAGAAGTGTGAAAAAACAGGTGAAGAAACTTTTTAAAAAAAAACATGGCAGTTTCAGAAAAAATCTGTATTTTTGCAGCAACAAACTTACCCCGCTTCCCGCAAGAACAGCGCGCTTAGGGTAAGTCTTTTTTTATAACCATGGCTAACTACACCAATAGACCGCTGAATTTCAGCCAACAAGTATCATCACTCAAAGCTAATGGATTGACCATTAACGATGAAGAAAAAGCACTCCATTTATTGCAGAATATAAGTTATTTTCGCCTCAAAAGTTACCTTATACCTTTGATGAGCGATAAAGTGAATCATGTATTCAAGGCTGGAACGACCTTTGAAAATGCATACGAACTATACAAGTTTGATAGTCAACTGCGTAAACTTATCGCTACAGATTTAGAAAAAATAGAAGTGTCTATCCGCACACAACTTGCATATATTCTTGCTGATGATATAGACATTTATTGGTTTGCTGATAGTGCCAATTTTCAGAATCCAATTCGTTACACGAACACTCTAAATGGGTTAAAGGCCGAGCTTGATCGCAGCGATGATGACCAAATACTGCAATTCAAAGCAATCTACAGCGACCCATTCCCACCAGCTTGGATGACAATGGAAATAACATCATTTGGCACACTTTCAATGTTATACAAGTTATTGCGTCCTGGATTGTCGAAACGGAAGATTGCAAACTTCTATGGAGTGAGCGATAGTGTGTTTGAATCATGGTTACATAGTATCGTATATGTAAGGAATATATGCGCTCATCATAGTCGTTTGTGGAATCGAACTTTGCGAATTATGCCACTTTTTCCACGCCGAACCACATATCCTTTCATCGCCAATAGTGTGGCAAATAATCGATTGTATTTTGTTTTGTGCATCATACAATACCTTTTGCGCATTGTCAATCCTAACACAAGATTTTCCTTGCGTGTTAAAAACTTACTTGCAGATTATCCACAAGTGGATACTACCGCAATGGGCTTTCCAACAAACTGGCAAAATGATAATTTTTGGCTGTTATGATTCAGGCACTCGGCTGTTGTATCGCATTATCCTCGCATGTACCCATGAAGGCGACTCAATACTTGACCCTTTCACTGGAAGTTGTACAACGAGAATACGACCTTTGAATGATTTTATTGGAACAAAGTAATCACTCAGTTTCATTTTTTCCTACATTTGCCCTCCACAATCATAAATAAGCAATGCAGAACCGCTTCATCAAAAATATCATCTTCCTGTTGTTTCTCAACCTGTTGGTGAAGCCTTTCTGGATTCTTGGTATCGACCGCGAAGTGCAAAACCTGCTTGGCGACGCCTCCTACGGCACTTATCAGGCCCTCTTCAACTTCTCCTACCTCTTTTATATTCTGCTCGACCTCGGCATCACCAACTTCAACAGCCGCGCCGTCGCGCAAGACCCGAAAAACCTCTCCAAGCACTTCGGCGGACTCACCGAAATCAAGCTCTTGCTCGGACTGCTTTATGCCGTCGTCATTTTCGTGGTCGGTTACTTCTGCGGCTACAACGAAGGCTTGAAACTCAAGCTGTTATGCTGGTGTGGCCTCAACCAAATATTGCTCTCTTTCATCCTCTTCCTACGGTCGAACATACAAGGGTTATTGCTTTTCAAGCAGGACAGCATCCTCTCCGTCTTCGACCGCGTGTTGGCCATCGTCATCATGAGCCTTGTGCTGTGGAGCGGCTGGTTCCCAAAAGAGAAACTCAACGCCATCTGGTACCTGCAAGCCCAAACTGTAGCCTACATCGTCACCCTCATTTTCGCCCTGACTATCGTCTTGCGCCATGTTGAAAACCTCAGTTTCAAGATTAACTTCCAGTTTTTCAAGGAGATATTACGACAAAGTTTGCCTTTTGCACTGTTGGTGCTGCTGATGAGCGTTTACAGCCGCATCGAGCCTGTGCTCCTTGAGCGCCTTCTGGACGACAAGGGCGTGCAAGCCGGCATCTACAGCCGTGCCTACCGCCTCTTCGACGCTGGCAACAACATCTCCAACCTCTTCGCTATCATGCTGTTGCCCATGTTTGCCGCCACATTGAAAAACAAGTTAGACCTGAACAACTTGGTCAAGACCTCGTTCAATGTCATCGTGGCCATGGCGGGCATCGTGCTGATTATGTGCGTCTTCTATCGCCAAGAAATCATGCAGATGATGTATAACCCCGAAGAGGCCGAAACCGAAGCCGCCTACCTCGGACGCATCGGACAATACGCCAATGTATTCCCTCTGCTGATGGGCAGTTTCTTCTGTCTCTCAACGACATACGTCTTCGGCACCTTGCTCACCGCCAACGGTAGTTTGAAACAACTCAACCTCGTGGCTGCAGCGGGCGTGATCATCAACATCTTGCTGAATCTCATCGTCATACCGCGATTCAAGGCAGTTGGCGCAGCTTGCACCAGCCTCAGCGTGCAGACCGTCACGGCTTTCTTGCAGTACCTGCTCGCCAAACGCATCCTGAAATTAGATTTGGGTGGACGTTATTGGCTCCACATCGTCATATTCATCGCCACTGTCACATTGATTACCTTCCTCGTCAAGCAACTGGATATCAATTGGATGATAGGATTTATCATCGCTTTTGCCGTCAACTGCGGAGCCATCTTCTTCACGCGCTTGCTCAGCCTCAAGGAAATCGTCGCCCTCGTCCTTCCCAAAAAGTCCTGACTATTCAGGTCCCTGAGCCTGCGGTCCCTGAGGCCTCTCGAAGGGTCGAAGGGCCGTCTTTAAGAAAAACAACCTAAATTGACTTTTTTCATTGCCAATTCACGAGAATTCCCTATTTTTGGCAACTTATTTCACACATAACTATGGAAGAACAACAACGTAACGCTTACAGTTCCAAATACTTGTGCAGGCTTTTGATGGAATATCGGAGACCCATCCTCATCATTTTGGCTGTGGCGGCCCTCTGTGCCATTGTTTTCAGCGCACCGTTCTTCATCACGCCGCTGTATAAGTCAACGACGGTCATCTACCCCACTTCCAGCAACTCCACCTCCAAAGTGCTCATCAGCACCACTTACCAGTCGGAGAAAGACATCATGAACTTTGGCGAGGATGAACAGACCGAACAGATGCTGCAAGTGCTGAACTCCAACCGCGTGCGCGACAAGGTCATCAGCCGCTTCAACCTCATGGAGCATTACAACATCAAGCCCGACAGCAAATACCCCTTTACGAGACTCAACAAGCTCTACGACAACCGCATCAAGTTTCGCCGCACGGAATACAACGCCGTGAAAATCACCGTGCTCGACTCCGACCCGGCACTTTCGGCCCAAATGGCCAACGACATCGCCGAGATTTTCGACAGCACGATGAACCAAATCCAAAAGGAAGTGGCGGTGAAGGCCTTCCAACTCGTAGAAGACGAATACAACACATTGTGCAACGAGATGGCCCAATTGGAAGATTCGCTCAACACGCTGCGCAAGCTTGGCGTTTTCGACTACGAGTCGCAAGTGGAGATGCTCAGCCAGCAAATGGCCGTTGAACTTGGCAAAGGCAACACGCAAGGTATCAAAAACATACAAGAACAACTTGACATTTTGGCTGAATACGGTGGAGCCTCCTACGCCATCAACGAGCGTTTGGACAACGACCGTTTGCAGCTTTCGTTGGTCAAATCGAAATACGAGGAAGCCAAAATGGACGCCACGCAGGACATTCCCCGCAAGTTCGTCGTCACCTCTGCCTTCAAGGCCGAGCGCAAGAGCTATCCCGTCCGCTGGATCATTGTGGTGGTCACGCTCTTGAGCACCTTCCTGCTGCTCATCTTCTGCATCGTCGTCTACGACCAATCGAAAGGCTTTTTTCGTCACGAGGCCGAGGCAGATGCGGCCAAAAAAAGAAAGACCTCTGAAAATAAATAAATTAACCGAGACTATAAAACCAGACAAAAACGCCAATACTCCGAAAATAACCAATCAAATTATGGATAACAATTTCAACAACCTTTCTCTCGTCCAACTCATCCTGAAATGGAAGTGGCACATCATCATCATCACTGTGGCGGCTGCCTTATGCGGTGCCATTTTCTCAAGCTCGACTTTCATCACTCCTTTGTATAAGTCGGAAGCCATCGCTTATCCAGCCAACACGAGCCCCTATTCGGAAGAGAGCCGCACCGAACAGATGTTGGAAATCATGAACTCACGTTCCATCAAGGACTCCATCATCAACAAATACGACCTTTGGACGGACTACAAGATCAACAAGGACGACAAAGCCGCCTTTGCCTACATGTACAACGAGTACAAGAGCAAAATCAAGATCAGCAAGACGACCTACGAGGCAGTGTCTGTCGTCGTCTTAGACAAAGACCCTGTTGTAGCCTGTAATATCGCCAACGACATCCTCTATTTTTATGAGGAAAAAGTGAGAGACCTCCATCATGAGAAAGAAGCCGAAGTGGTGGTCATGTTTGAAAACCAACTGATTGAAAAACAACGCGTCATCGACTCCTTGAAAAGTCGCATGTCTGAAATTGGCACCACTTACGGCGTCACCGATTTAGGCAACCAGTCTCGTGAAGCCACAAGGAGCTTGCTGTCTGGCTCATCCAAAGCCAACGAGTTGATGGAAAACCTCGGGCTTTATGGCGCTGAACTTGCCGAACTGAACACCAAACTTGCTGCCGAAGCCAACACCTTTGTGGCCATCAAATGCGACTACGAGCGTGAGTTGCGTTTCCTCAACGGCTATATGTCGTACACCAACGTCATCTCTGAGCCTTACCCCGCCGACAAGAAATCCTATCCCGTCCGCTGGGTTGTGGTCGCCCTGTGTGGCATGAGCGCCATGCTGCTCTCCATCATCGCCATCTTCATCATCGAAAACAGAAAGAGATTCGTAGGCGAAAGCAAATAAGACCGTGGAAAAAAGAGCGAAAATAGCCTGGCTTTATCTTATTGCGGCATTGTTTGTTGCCGTTGGCCTGTTCATGGTGGTGAAGATGAACTCCTATCTGTTCTTCGCCCTGCCTGTGGTGCTTGCCGTGCTTTTGCTCTATATCTTCTCCCTCGACAAGGTCCTGTTGTTCACTGCCTTTGCCGTGCCGCTTTCGGTCAACCTGAAAGCACTTGATGCAGGCTTGGCCATCTCACTTCCCGCCGAGCCGATGCTGATGGGCATTTTGGTGCTTTTCATCGCCAAGATGCTGTATGACGGCAAGTACGACAAACGGATTTCGCACCACCCTATCGCCATCGTCATCTACTGCATGTTCGCCTGGATGCTGGTGACCACCGTCACGAGCGAGATGCCCGTGGTGTCGCTGAAATTCTTGGTGTCGAGGCTGTGGTTTGTGGTGCCTGCGTTTTTCCTTTGCGCCCTCCTTTTCAAAAAGCCCAAAAACATCCACCTTTTCATCTGGCTCTACATCGCCAGCCTTTGCATCGTTTGCGTTTACACCATCATCCACCATTCCATGTTCGGCTTCGACGGCGACTCGGCCCACTGGGTGATGACACCTTTCTATAACGACCACACGGCCTACGGCGCCGCATTGGCCATCTATCTCATCCTCGCCCTGACCTACGTCTTCTTGCCCGGCATAAAGAAAAGACGCAAACTTGTCATCATCGGCGTAGTAGTGCTGTTGAGCGTGGCCATGACACTCTCCAACTGCCGCGCGGCTTGGCTGAGCCTTGTGGCTTCCCTCGGAGTGCTTGTTTGTGTGCTGCTCAAGATTAAGTTCCGTTGGGTTGCCGCTGCGATAGTGGTTCTTGTGGGATTGTTCCTTGTCTTCCAAAACCAAATCATCGACTCGATGGAGAAGAACAACCAAGACGCTTCGGGCGACCTTGTGGAAAACGTCCAATCCATCACCAACATCTCCACCGATGCCTCCAACCTTGAACGTATCAACCGCTGGCAGTCGGCTTTCCGTTTGTTCGGCGAGCGTCCTGTATTTGGTTGGGGCCCAGGCACCTACCAGTTTGTGTACGCACCTTATCAGATGTCGAAGGAAAAGACCATCATCAGCACCAATGCGGGCGACGGCGGCAATGCCCACTCCGAGTATTTCGGTCCTTTGGCCGAGCAAGGTTTGGTAGGCTCGCTCCTCGTGCTGGCATTAGTTATCGTGACGGTGACTTGCGGCCTAAAAACCTATAGCCGTTGCAAGAACAAGCCTTCCAAAGTTTTGGTTTTAGGTGCCACCCTCGCTTTCTTCGGCTATTTCATCCACGGCTTTCTCAACAACTTCTTAGACACCGACAAATTGGCCATCCCCGTTTGGAGCCTTGCCGCCTTGATTGCCGCCATCGATGTCTTTTATGCAGACAAGGAAAAGTTTGAGGAAGAAAAGGAATAAACCCAAACCAGTTTCAAGTACGGCCATTAGCGTAATTACTACCTGTTTTTAGCAATTTTTGACACCGATTCAAAAAATCACCGCTTTCGTTTAAAGGCGGTGGTGGTTTTTTGTTTACCTTTGCAAACATGAAAACAAGGTTTCTTATTATAGGTATCCTCTTGACGTTGTTTTGTGCGGCCTGCCATACACCCACGCATGAAGCAAGACGCATGGTGGTCAACGCCAAACGGCTTGCCGACACCCAACCCGACAGCACCGTACTCATCATTGACAGCTTGTTGCGTATGCCTGTGAGTTTCAGTGAGCGGGAGCGTATGGACATGGCGCTGTTGCAGGCCGATGCATTGTTCAGTAGAGACGTTTCCCGAAACGTCTCTACCATAATGGATGACGAATTTATTGATACCCATGCCCATCTCCCCATCGGCCCTGAATTGGAGCATGCCGTGACTTATTATGCCAAGAAAAAACACTATGACAAAGCCGCCCGTGCCGCCCTCTATAGCGGCTTTGTGCAACAACACTATAACGAAAAAGAGGCTGCCATGCGTTCGTTTAAGGAAGCAGAACAATATGGCACCCTTGTTGCCGACAGCCTTACCGTGGCACAAGCACAATATTGGATGGGGAAGATGCTGCTCAATGATGGCATGGAACAGGAAGCACTCACCATGTTTGAGGTTTCCGACAAGGGTTTTGGCAACAGATTCATCTATAGAACCATGACACAAAACATAATGGGTACGGTATATATGTTAAACGGACAATATGAGGAAGCCGAAACCTGCCTGAAAAATAGTTTGATGTTCGCCGAAAAGGCAAACTCTTCCAAGGCAAAACAGAAAGCTTTGAATAATTACGCGGTACTCCATCGACAAAGGGGAGAATTTGAACTGGCCATTGACAAATTGAGAACAATGGCCGACATGTCTGAAGCAGACGAGTCAGCTTTATTTATGTATGACCTCAATATGGGCAAAACCTATATGGTGGCTGGGATGATGGATTCTGTTGCGGTCTATTATAGCCGTTTGGAAAACAGCCTGCCTGACAGCCATTCCAAAAAAGAAACCTTGGCATCGGCATACAGCGCCCTATCCCGTTTTGCCGAAAAGCAAGGCGACATTTCCAAAGCTTTGTATTATCGTGAACAATACGAAAAAATAGTTGCACAGATATTCAGCCAACAGCAAGAACAAGTAATTTACAACATCCAAAAGCGATACGATTACGAGTCCATGCAAAACAGGATGAATCAAAAACTCATCCATCGTCACCATATCATCATTGCAGTAAGTATCCTGGCCATGCTTGGCTTGGTTGCGTTGGCTCTTTCCAAAATACGATTGGCTCAAATCCGCAAGGAGGAAGCCGAAGCCAAAACCCGATTGTTCCACTTCATGCAACAAAACAAGGAGCTACAGCAAAAACATGAGACCAGCGAAAAAGTGGCCATGGATTATGTCCAACAACTTTCGGATGCGCTAAACAAGGAAGCGCTTGTCATGCGGAAACTTGAAATTTATCTCGGAAACACGGGAGATAAACTCTGTTTGTCGGCACTCAACAAGGCGGTTTTTGGCAATAACGACCATTGGGAAGCCTTGATGAAAGTATTTGATACGCTGTATCCAGACGTTAGAAAAAACCTAACCATCCAATATCCCGAACTTACCGAGATGGAACAAAAGGATTTCATTCTATCGTATTTCAATGTGTCGCGCGATGAAGAAGCCCTTCTATTTAATAAGAGTGTTCACATGGTGGACAAATGGCGTAATGGGACAAGGAAAAAAATGCAAACGAAAGAAGAAAAACAGCTCGAAAAACATTGAAAACTGCTGTTTTTGTAGTCTGTTTTAGGTTCCATTTACTACAATAGTTCGTAATCTACGAAAGAAAAGTTCGTAATTACAAATCCGTATCTTAATCATACACAATTTATTATGGCTTTTTTCTGCTAAAAAAAATCGTAATGACATTCATACTGTTTTTAGTGCAACATACTTTTGGCTTGCTTAAAATTAAGCACAAAACTATGATTGTTTCATCCTAAAAACAAAACGTCATGAAAATCAAAAACACTCTTCTTGTCGCTTTCTGCGCTCTCGGTCTTTGCGTTTCAACCGCCAATGCCATAACAATTGAAACTGCTCCTTCTTTTACAGCGATTTCCGACTTGCCTGGTATTTTGGAAAAAATCGAACTAAAAGGAGATTTGATGTACAGTGTGGGCCCCAACGCCATCAATGCGGGTGCCAGCAAAGATGCCATTTACATTGAATTCAAGCAAAGTTGTGGCAATGTCGACATTTTCATTTACAACGAAAACGGCCAGCAAATCTACGGCACTACGGTTAACACTTCCGTACAGCAAATGGTAATCATTCCCATTCCCAACATGACAAACAATGGTTACAGCGTAATGTTGAGCAATGCCAACGGTTGTGCCGAAGGCGATGTCAAAAATAACTAAACTCTATGTAATACACAGTGCCTTAAATTTTTAAAACCATGAAAAAAGTATATCTATTTCTCGTAACCTTATTGGTTGCCAGCATGGCGATTATAACGGTTTCATGCAAAAAAAATAGAGAAACTGTTCTTGACGAAAACGAACAACCAACAACATTCTGTCCACAAGGAGAAGAAGCCATTAATCGTATCCTTGACTTCCGCAAACAAATTGAAGCATATCGGAAAAATCCGAATATGAAATCAAATGCAACTGTGAACCTTACTGAGGCAGTATGGGACATTGAAAACCTTTTTAACCTAACCTATGCTGCGCCCGAAGAAGCTTACTCCGAAGTAACAGAATTTGTGTTTAGTCTTAATTTCTCCATCGATGCCCAAGGCAATGTGTTGGCAACAGACCTTTATAATCTTTATGACCAAGCAAAAGCCACGGCACGAACCTATTATGCCAACACGGATTTTGCAGAGAAAGGATTTCTCTTTATGACAGTAGAATTAGGCGAACAAAGTGGAAGCACGGCACGAATGGATTTCCGTGGCAAAGCAGGCGAACGCTGTGCGCAACCCACTTGGCACTATCACGACACCGCAATATATATGGGCCCTTTTAATGGCACAGACAATTGGCATTATGCCGATGGCATGGGCAAATGTGATGGATCTGTGTTAGATTCTGGTGCCGACAAAGAAATTGAAAGAAATCTACGTGCTTATCTTGCTGCAACGGCAGAAACACCAGAAACAGAAAGCAGAGCTGTTTATGTAAATCCAATAATAGTGGAATTCGATGGATTAGACAAATCCGACTATGTCTTTTATCGTACAAACACAGATGCAACATGCATAGACTTCAACAATATGAACAGATTGTTTCAAAAAGAAAGACGACTTATTTTTGTAATAATTCCCGAAAATCCTGCGTATGGTGTTTGCGGCTATTTCCCAACATATATTCAAATTGATGGACAATTTAAGAATAATAATGGTGTCACATACATCACTCATGTTAATGAAATAACTTACACACAGCGTATGTTAGCCAATATTACCACAGTTGGTGAGATGCGAGATTTATTGAATGATTGAGTCAATCTGCAAGAATGAAGAAAGCATTATTCATATTATTTTGTTTGGTTATACCCTTTATGCTTTGCGCCCAACAATGGGAAGTGGTTTTGCCCGATTCTGTCTATTTGCTGCGAGGTGTCATCAGCGAAGCTAATATTGCTGAATTTATTGGCCGTTCAGGAAACGATGGTATTCTGGTTAAAATGTATGATGATGGTCAATATGAAACGACCATTTTTCCTGCACCAGAAGGGAAGCGTTTGGTTCTATATAATTTGATTCCATTGGATAATGATGGTTATTTCGTTTCAGGAACCTTATATGATATAGGAGAAGAAACCGGGAAACTATTTGTTATGATTCTTGACGAAAATTATACAATTATAGAAGCACAAACCATTCAAGTTATGGAAGGATTTCATGGTTTTAAGGCTGCTGCTGCTGTTATGGATGACGATGGCACAATTGTAGTATTAGCAACAGTTAGAAGATCAGATACTTATACATCAGGAATTTTTTTTAATAATGGTGTATTGTTTCGATTTTCACAAGCAGGTGAATGTTTGAACTACCATTATTTAATTGCTGCACCACCAGACCCGATTTGTTATTTGTATCAAATTAACAACCAGGAACTGAGGAATGACCCGTATAATAATCAGACTATTGCTATGTGTGCGGGACAACGCGGTTTACAATCTTTACTCTATTTTGATTATGATTTTAATCTTGTAGAAGACCATTTTATAATAGACCAAAGTATTTCAGAATCTAATATTTCAAGATATGTAAATGACTTCTATTCAAATTATTGGTATAATGAAAACGAGATGTTTATTACAGCCACTCAAAAAGACAGCACGGGAATAAACCATCCACATTTATTAATAGGGCGTGCAAATCGTGATGGACTGATTACTGAAAAAACAGAAATCAACAAACCGGACACTCTGTTGTATTCAAGTAGAATGGCCTATGCTAATGATAGCACCATCTATATTCTCGCTCGATGTCATACTATAAGTTGGCTCGATCCTTTTTATCCACAAGTGTATTTGGTCAATAAAGATTTAGAAATATTAGGATGTTTGAGCTTTTGGGGATATTTAAATTGTGAATCTAATTTGGTTTTACCCACAAAAGAAGACGGTTGTGTGATGGTTATTT
Source organism: Bacteroidales bacterium (assembly GCA_016290215.1). Lineage (GTDB taxonomy): Bacteria > Bacteroidota > Bacteroidia > Bacteroidales > F082 > Limimorpha. The sequence continues at coordinate 19,360 of JAEETH010000003.1, read as the reverse complement.
CACATTCAACATTGTTTTATGATACTTCTCAACAAAGTATTATACGATTATTACGTGAAGACTTTCATCCAGTTTGGTCAGTAAAAGAAACATCAAGTCAAGAAATCAAGGCAAACATGTTTCCCAATCCCGCCAATGAAGAAATCAACTTTGACCTAACAGACATGCCTACGGATGGTAGCGTTCGCTTGCGTATAACAAACATAACTGGTCAAACATTCATAGACCGCAGGGTGTATGGTACGGGCAATCTTCTAACCGTTGGTATCACTACATTACCGACAGGAACCTATACATATTGTCTTTATCAAAAAGACCAGATATTTATGAAAGGAAAATTCATCAAAAACTAAACAATTAAAACATCATGAAAAAGACGTATTTATTTATAATGACGCAGGTTGCTTTGTTGTATTGCAATTACGCATATACACAGTATCTAAATCAAGAACCTAATGGCATACATGTGAGTGGAGGCCAATCTAGTCAGATGCAGATGTCCTCAAACATAGGCGAAGATTGCGAGGCAACAGGCTCCAAATCATTTGCAGGAGGAAGCGGATCAATAGCAAACGGAGGCTGTGCTTTTGCTTTTGGTAACAAAAGCCAAGCCAACCAAACCAACTCATATGTGTTAGGAAACAAAGCAATGGCTTTTGGCTCCAACAATCTCGTTCTTGGCTTCTATGTTGAATCCTACCAAAATGGAGCTATCGTTATTGGTTCCGGGGAAAACAGTAGCTGCCCATTGAAGACACAAGAACAGGGTATTACAATGGGAATGGGAAGTGACAAGCCAACACTATTCATTTCAAAAGCATTGGGGAATAAGACAGGCATGGTTGGTATCGGTAATGTCTTTGCCCCCAAAGCTAAACTACACATCCGATCTGATGAATACGAGGAAGCTGGAATTTATTTGCAACCCCCTAAAAAAGAGAAATCTTTTATCAGATTGTCTGACGAAGAACACGAACTGGCCGTAAATGGTGACGGCAGTATGTATCTATTATCAAACAATAACACTTTCCGTCTCGAAAGCCGCAATGCCAATATCTCTTCCAGCGAATTCACCCTTGGCACTCCTGACGACCTAAAGCTCAACTTGATTGCTTCGGGCACTCCCGCGTTCTATTCCAATGCATATCGTAATGGAAATTCATGTTTCCGCCAAACGCGGGGCTCTTCTTATGCCATCGAGTTCAAAAATGATGCCATGCTATTCCGCACCGCCGTAAATCAAGATCCACGTGGCACCATAATTACCAACTGGCGCGACCCCCTCTGCCTGAAAACCAATGGAAATATCGTGATGAATGGTAAAGTGGGGATTAATAGGGAGAATACAACCAATGGCTTTGCTTTGGCGGTGGATGGAGGAATAATTTCTACGGAAGTTTATGTTATGACTGTTGAAAACTGGCCTGATTTTGTGTTTAGCCAAGAATACGAACTGATGTCACTTTCAGACTTAAAGCATTATATAAACACGAATCATCATTTGCCCGATTTCCCATCAGAACAAGAAGTAAAGGAAAATGGTTTTGAAATAAGTGACATGCAAGCCCAACTCCTCCAGAAAATAGAGGAACTGACGCTTTACATCCTTCAACAAGAAGAGCGTATTTTACAACTTGAACAAGAATTGAAAAAGAACCGCTGAAAAACAACGCATTATGTGTAAAACGAAGATATTTATAAGAAAGTTCGATAAATTATTGGTATGCTTCATTTTTAGCATATTATTCTGTAGGGGGCTCAAGGCACAAGAAATCAGTTATTACGAACAAATAAAACAGATTAACGAAAGCGGAGCCGCTCCGATTAAGTCGTCAATGGCGTATTTTTTGGATTCTCCGGTAAACCCGTTAACGGGTGCTGCTTGCTTTGACATTCCAATCTATACAGTAAAAACAGGTGGATATACTATGCCTATATCCTTACACTATGAGACTTCGGGATTTAGGGTTGCAACGATAGCATCAAATGTTGGGATGGGATGGAATCTTAATGCGGGAGGATGTATAACGAAAACCATCAAAGGGTTTAACGATAACATTAGTGAAGTAGGATATTGTGCCCAAGATAACACAGCTGTCACTATCCATAATGAAATAAGAGATTTGGCACAAGAGGATTATTTTAGTAATGAACAAATGTATATAGACGACGCACATTGTAACACGCTTATCAATGTGACAGATAAGTTATATGATTCAGAACCAGACATATACTCTTTCAATTTTGCAGGCTATTCAGGCAATTTTGTTTTTGACATGGACAATCATATTCACTTGATTCCAGAACAAAATTTTGATATTCAACAAACAGAATTTGGTTTTGTTATAACCGTTGATAATGGTGACAAGTATTATTTTGGAGAAAGCGAATCATCAAGAGAAATCGTCCGATTAATGTATAATTGTCCTTTGATTATGAAAGTTTCAGAATTTGAAGCCAATACGATGGAGGCTACTTACTTTCAATATAGATATTATCATAGTTTTAATAATCGTTATGCGGAATGGGACGAGAATTACCCGGTAAAATGGTATTTAACCAGAATAGAAATTGGACAAAATAATAAGCAAATCTTGTTTGAATACGAAACAGATGATGTAAGGACATATCTTGGAACGGATGAATCTTATATGAGAGGACAAACGCCTGTGAGTTTTTATAATCCTACTTTAACAGGAAATAATGATTGGGTTGTTCATAGAATCAATCGTTATAGTTTTTCATTCATTCCAAGAATCAAAAAAATAACATGGGACAACGGTAAGATGGATTTTGTGCCATCATCAGGTTTTCGAGAAGATTTAGATTACATAAATACTAACTACAATACTTTTGGAGGGAGAAGAATTGAAAAAATAATAGTATCTGCAATGGAAGAAAGCCAAAAAAACACCGAGAATTATTCGGTTGATTTGCATTTGTCATATTTTACAGATAGTCATGCGGTACCAAATCAAACGATTGGCTACCCCAATACATACTTGTCGTATTATAAGAGGCTACGACTTGATAGCATTGCATTCAACGATTTATACGAGAATCCAATATTTCATTACAAATTTTCGTATAATACAATATCTACCGAGCATTGTTTTTCACGAAATACTAGTCAAGTGGACTATTGGGGCTATTTGAAGCCAAGAGAACATTGCTTTGATTTAAATATTGAACGTTTTGTCATAAAGCCTCAAGTGTATTATTACTCGAACGGTAAAGAAGATCCACTATATAATTCGGTTTATTCGGTTTGGGAACGCTCAGGAGACACTCAACCTACATATGTTTTCGAGGGGAACAGCGATATGACCCCAGACCTAACGGGTTCAAAAGAATTTACGCTGAAAGAAGTGACTTTGCCCACTGGCGAAAAAGTAAGGTTCGACTATGAATTGAATAATCTTTTCTTTGATAACCAAGATATTAACGGTCCTGGAGTACGAGTAAAAGCAGTTCATTATTATAGTTCTTCATCTTTTAATGAAGATTATCGGAAGGAATATTCATACAATGACGGGAATCATAGTTCGGGTAGAATCACCAATATACCTGTTATTGGTGTCCGAAACTTATTTGTTAAATGCATTGGAGGATTGAACAGTGCGCTACAAGAAGAAGAAATACAAAATCGTAAGACAGCACGTCAGTTTTCTACAGTAACCGATATGGGTACAACATGCGAATCATTAGTTCAATATGAAAAAGTTACAGAAGCATGTTTAAAAAACAATGCGAGTATGGGGAAAACGGTTTATCGATACCAATTAAACTTGACAGCGGCCGATTCTGAATTAAAGGTAGACGACGAGGTCTTCATAAAAAAAACAGATTGCAGATGGTCTTATAATTATCACTGTGCTGATGTTAGTGCACCTAATGGATTTTGCATTCCTTGTTATACCGCAGAATACGTTGACAACACGCCGTTTTTTACACAACCTATTTATTCTTGGTTTAATGGTTATCTCATTAGGAAGGAACTTTTTGATCAGGTTGATAAACCCGTGGAATCAATCGAATACAAGTTTTCCTTAAAACCAAGTAACGATTCAATATTATATATTCAATCAAAGTATCTTTGTAAATATGCGGCGATTTGTGTGATTCCTGAATTTCAAAGTACCCCTTTTACTTATGATTATAGTTTTCCTTCGTATTTTTATGACTTTTTATGGGGTGTAAATTACTATAAAACTGGTGTAAGGCACTTAGACACTGTCATCCACAAATACTATAGCGAAGATGATGAAAACTTGGTCAACACAACAATAACAGCTTTTGAATATAACACGAATAATTATGTAAGCGAGAAAAGGACCGAAAACTCTGACGGAGGTGTCATAAAGCATATCTATAGTTATCCTTTTGATTATGCCTCATGGCATCCAAATGATGTATATGGAAACATGATGAACAGTAATATGTTTAATAGCATCGTGGAACAATATACGTCTATTGATGACAAGGTTGTTCAAGGATCGTTTTGTAGGTTTAATACTTTTGGTTCGAACAACCAGTTCATCAAGCCGGAAAAACTGTTCAAGTTACGAACAACTACTCCATTGACAAATTTTCAACCAACGATTACTCAAACTGGCCAAGACAGCCATTATGAATTAACCAACGAAATGCAGTATGACCCTACGAGTGGTAATTTGGTTGAGGTTTGGGATGAATGCGATGGTATGACTGCTTATGTATGGGGATTCCACAACAGCTTACTTTTAGCTAAAATACAAAATGCCACAGATAGTGAGGTCAGAAATGCATTGAATTGTACGATGGAGGCACTTCAAGGAAAAACAGATACGGATGAGTTGATAGGAATTTTTCAGGCTTTAAGAACAGCACTCCCATCAGCTATGGTGACTTCCTATACCTATGACTTGTTCCAAAATCTTGTATCCATTACCGACCCATCAGGAAAAACAAGCCGATACGAGTACGACGATGCATTACGACTCAAGCTTACACGTGATGTCGAAAACAACATACTACAGAAATACGAATATCATTACTATGACCAACAAACCGAATAGAGATGAAAAGAATAATATTGTTTTTCTTGTTTGTACTTTCAACGGTGACAGCCAAAGCGCAATTTGAACCCCAATGGCAGTTGGTGTTTCCCGAATACGAGGATTTCAACATAACAGCCACAACAGCTTTTGCGGATGGTTATGTGCTGCTTGGAAGTTTTGCCGACACCATTAGGGTTGGTGGAATAACAATGTGTTCGCACGGAAAACATGATGTTATTCTGCTTCATTTGGATACTCTTGGAGTAGTTCGAAATGCTATTTCCATAGGAAAAGAAGGTGATGACAGAGTTTCAGCCTTTTTTAATCTTAACGACACATTATATATTTGTGGCCAAACAACTTTGGATGGATTGAATAAGTTTTTCATCTATTCGTATGATGTTTCGTTCAACCAATTGTCGGATTTGACCTTTCCTTTTGAAGGAAAACTCCAAATGGATTTACTCAAAGTAGAACACGACAAGTTGTTATTGGGCGGCTCTATGAAAGGAACTGTTACCATAGGTTCCCAATCGGTAATAAACAAGAGTGATGAACATGCTTTCTTTATTGAATTGTCACAAGAGGGGGAGTTGGTTTCGTCGTGGCTTACCTTTGGAAGTGGTTTGCATAGATTGTATTCTTTTGTTCACAAAGGTAATGGTGACTATGTTTTGATGCTGAACGCGGGAAAAGGAACACTTGACATGCCCGATACACCCTCGTTGGCTTTTAAAGGCAATGGAGTTGTTGTTGCAAATTATGATTCGGGATGGAACAATAAAAAATGTAGTGTCTTTGATTGTACTGGATTTGTTGAAGCCACTGATTTGGTTGATAATGGGCAAGGTTGTGTGATAGGCCTGAATTATAATGGAACATTAATCCTCGGTGAACAAACTTTCTCTTCGCCAGGTTCTTTTTCTTCTTTGCTTATACAGTTTGATTTGGAAGGCCGTCCAATTTGGTATAGTGAAATAGGAAGTGACGACTATTGTCGTTTGCTGAATGTAGAAACAAACGATGAGACAATCGTCTGTACTGGTTATCATTATGGGAAACTTATGGTTGAAGATGAAGTGTTGGAAGAAACGATAGACAGAAACACTTTTTTGGTTGCTTTTGATAACGAAGGTCGTTTTTCTTGGCATATTGACATAGAAGGTATTGATGCAGATATGGGCCGAAGCCTCGTTTATGACCATAATTCCGTTATGCTTAATGGGATTTGTCAATCGGCTACCACAAAAAACACATCAGGAATTGCTACAGTGAATAATAAAAACAGCACATTTGCCCACAAATATATCTTAAAGACAGATAATGAGAAGGATATAACAGACGAAGACTCCTCGATTAAGGAAAACGACAATCTGAGTGATATTACTAATCAAGCAAACAACAGCATTTTGGAAGACAATCTGTTAATTGATGTTTTCCCCAATCCCGTGAAGAATGTTTTGCATTGGAGCACGAATCAACCGAGTGATTGGATGTTGGAACTATTTGATGCCAAAGGCGTGTTGTTGACACAGAAGTGTTATAATAATCGCCAGGAGGGCTATCTTGACCTGTCTTCCTGCCCAGCAGGTTTATATATTATTAGAATCTCGTCTTCGGAAAAACAAGGGCATCGTGTAATCATCAAAAACTAAGCGTATGAAACATAGACAGAATATAATAGCACCCATAGCATGTATGTTGCTTTTCACAACATCAACCATGGCGATAGCACAAACGGGAAACGACTATGTCAATACCGCGGAATTATATGAAGGCCATGCCGACATCGTTGCAGGTATGCGCATTGCATTGGAACCAGGCTTCCATGCCACTACGGGGAGTATGGTACATGTCTATATTGGAACGGATAATCTTCCCCCTTCTAACGAATATTTTCCAGAAAGCGGTAACCTGGTTAACATAGAGGATAATCCATCCGCAAACAGAAACTTCATCAAAACTACTTATTTAAGAGAGGCGACCTCACAGGAAAGCCAGATTATAACGAAACAAAAATTAGTTGAAATCGATTATCTTAACGCGTTTGGCAACTTGGAGATGACCATACTAGTGAAAGGTACCCCCAACCATCGAGACCTTGTGTCCAACATTTTATATTACGGAATCGGTAGTCGTATTGATAAGCAGTATTTGCCATGTGAGGTAGAGGATGACGACGGAAAATACCAAACAGCAATTTTAGAGACGGCTGTCAATTATTATAACGAAGATATGCTAGAAGGCAAAGATGGCGACGGTTGGCCATACAAGCAATACCTTTACGACAATTCTCCATTAAACCGTAGTGCTGGTTATATTAACGAAGGTTATCAATGGTTGGACCATCCAACTCAAGTCAAGTATAAATGCAACACTACAAGTATTGCCCATTGGAAAGCCAATGCTAATGGTACGCTTGTGGCCATCAGCTATCCGATAGGCTCGCTTCGCATGGAGGAACACACTGACGAGGATGGTCAGACAAACCGTATATACTATGACAACTTGGGACGACAAGTTAGAACAGAAGCTGTCGCCACCAATGGAACGGTACTTCGTACCGCATACATTTACGATGATTTGGGTCACCTGCGCTGTGTGGTGTCACCAAAAGCCTCTTCTCCTAGTGAAACTGGACTTTGCTATTTTTACACATACGACGCAAGAGGGCGCGTCGTGGAGAGAACCATACCTGACCACGGAACAGAACGTTGTGTATACGACAAACGCAATCGTATGGTGATGTCGCAAGACGGCAACCTGCATGCCAACGGCGAATGGGCTTTCTCCTTATACGATGTATATGGAAGGGCTGTGGTCAGCGGCTATCTTAGCAATACTATGGATAGGACTCAGCTGCAGGCTCTTTTCGATGCGCAAAATGTGGTGGATGAACAATGGACAGATAACGGCACTTTATATGGATACTCAGGTGTGAGTTTCCCCGCTTCTATAAGTATCACCGCCGACAACGTACAGAATGTCAATTGGTACGACCGATACGACTTTTTGAACTTGTTCCAGCAAGACTATTCATGCCCAAATTATCCTCCAGGAGAGGCCATTACCTTTGATACATGGACAAAAGGCTTGCCAACGGGTAGTATGGAAAAAGCCAATCTTCACACAGGAGATATTGAGTTACTGCATGTGAACTACTACGACAACAAAGGCCATCTTCTCTGCTCTGTCAACGATAACCATCTCGAAGGACGTACCGACCGATTTTTTAAGTACAATTTTAATGGAGAGGTGACAGAAAAGAGCGTTTCGCATACAGCAAACGGGCAGGAACCTCTTCTCACTCGCAGTCGCTACACTTATGACCATGTTGGCCGCAAACTTCAAGAGTTGTATAGAGTGAATGATGGTCCCGAGTTTATTGCCAGGGCATACGAATACAACGCCGTAGGCGACCTGCTCAACACCTACTTGTATAGCCCCAATGAAGGCAACACCTTTGCCCAAAAGTTGAAATACCATTACAATATTAGGGGATGGTTGAAGCGCGTGAACAATTTTGAGGATCCTGGGTATGACCTTTTCGCTTTGAGACTGGCTTACGAAAGGCCTAGTTCCAATCTTACGGCAAATGCCCGTTATAATGGTAATATCTCACAGATGTGCTCCAATGGATGTTATGCCACACCCCGTGGCTTTGGCTTCAACTATGACGAATACGGCAGGCTTAGTGGTTGCCAATACGGCGAAGGGACTGATTTTCAACAAAATCCAGACGCGTTCACCGAGGATTATGGGTATGATGCCAATGGTAACCTGCAATATTTATGGCGAGTTTACGATGGCGACTACATCGACGAATTGGATTACAAGTATTACCAAGGCACCAATCGCATAGAGAATATTAATGAACATGCTGAAAATACAGGAGGCTATAATGCCCACGCACATCCTTATTTCTACGACTATAACGGCAATCCAACGTATGATCCCTCTCGCCACGCATCATTAACCTATAGTCGCCTGAACAAGCCCGTTTATGTTAGTTTCTCACCGATAGACAAGATACGCTATTCCTATACATCGACAGGCACCAAACTACGAAAAGAAGTAACAGCTTCTGCAACTCCTCAGAATCTTACTACCGATTATTGTGGTGAATTTATGTACGAAGATGGAGATTTAGTTTGTATCTTTGCCCCGTTTGGAAGGATACGACCTATGGCAACTGAACAAGGAACACAATGGAGAACCTACTATAGCCTTACAGACCATCTGGGTAACGTTAGGTCTGAGTTTGTGGCCCACGACAGCGGCCAGCCCGAACTGGTGCAACAAACCGACTATTATCCTTTTGGCTACACCTTGCGCCGCAACGACTATGGCAGCGAGCGGCCCAACCGCCGGCTCTACGGCGGCAAGGAACTGCAGGACGAGACTCTCGCAGGCAACACCCTCGACTGGTACGACTTCGAGGCAAGAATGTACGACCCGCTGATTGGAAGATTTATGACGACAGACCCGATGGCAGAGAAGTATTATTCAATAACGCCATACGGGTATTGCGTGAATAATCCGATGAATGCCATGGATCCTAATGGTCTTGATCCCATATATGCAAAAAACTTTTGGGGAAGAGTTAAACTCATTGGTGATGATGGGAAAAATGCTGGGAAGTCCTATTTGGTACGTGGAAGCATTGTAAAAGAAGTTGAATTATCAACGTTAAACAAACATTTTTATAATGGAGATTTGAGCGAAGGCTCAAATGTCATGTACATACCAACAGGACAAATTTTAGAAGATGTAATAAGTACTGTAAAAGCTACATCAACAAGCGGTAGTTCAACTGATACTCAAGTAGAAAATGGAGGTCATTCATTATTTGGAGACAAAACAGCTCGTATTTGGGATTCTGGAGATCCAATGATAGATAATTCAGGAAAAGAGAGCTTTATTGATAAAAAATGGCCAATAACACCATTTAAAATAAACGGAAAACAGAATCAAGTTGGAGGTGATGTTAGTTCAATTGAATATGTTTGGCATGTCCATCCTGGAGATGCTAATCCATCGATTGGAGATATAACAGAATTAAAAAATTGGAAAGAATATGGTTATAAGGGAAACCCATTTGTAATAGGAGTAAAAAATAAAAAAGTGTCTTTTTATGATGAAAATGGAATCCTTGAAAGCGTTGATTATATCGATTTTATTAGGATGGGAAAACAGGAGGAAATCAAATGAAATACTATTTTTATATAATTATTATAATACTTGTCAGTGTTGTTATACCTATATTGTTTTATAGTTGTAATTCACAAAAAGGATTGGACTACAGAACAAATAATGTAATAAAAAAAGGATATACACAAGTAGATACAGTTTTTCAATTCTCAAACTATTCAAACCAAACTGATGTAATTTGGTATCACGATGATTCATTGATGTATGTTTATATTATCAGACCTTATAATGTCAAAAAACTAGAACCTATAATTGCAATAAACTCGTATCCAAATTCAGAGAGTATTGAAAAATGTTTCGCTAATACTTTTGACAAAGAAGATACTTGTTTCCAAAATATGTTAGATGGAACCGCTATAACGCTGCATATCAAAAACCAACAAAAAAAATGGAGTAGTCTTGATGTATATTGTTTATTGTCTAAAGATTATAAGCCAAATACAATTGCTTATAAAATGAAGTATGATCTTTCGTTGATAATTAATAGGTTATAATCAAAAGTACCCACCTCTCCCCGCCATAAACCCTACTTTATCCTACGGGGAGATATGGAGTTCCCGACAAGGAGAAGTTTGAGGAGGAAGAGCAACAATAATCCACAATCATTTCCAGTCTTTCCTTTGCCCATGTGTTTTCCCCTCTTTTTGCAAAACTATGCCTTTCCCTTGCATTTTTCAAGAAAATTGCTTATTTTTGCCCCATAAAATGGGATTGCAAATCCCCATATCCAACCCCAGCGGATTGCAAATTCGCTGGAACAGGGCACAAAAAAAATGCCACCAAAGGCGGCATTTTTCATTATTTACGAGATTTCTGTCAGATTTGTTTCCCAACCCCTCACTTCACTTCCACCAGTTCCAGTTCAATCACCAGCGGTGAATAAGCCGGCAGCAATTCCTCGTCAATCACGATTTCACCGAAAGCCAGTGCTGAAGGCGAAACCAAAGTGACCTTTGCACCAGGGGCCATGGTCATCAGGGCCTCCTCGATGGCGGGAATCATCTCGTTGTTGCCAATCTTGAAACTGATGGGCTCATCGTAGTAGTAGCTCGACTCCACCTCGTCACCCTTCAAGGTGCTCAGGATGTAGTGCACCGACACCTCGTCGCCCCATTGGGCCACATTGCCTTTACCCTCTTCCTGACGGATGATGTAAAGGCCTGATTCTGTTGGCGTTTCCGTGATGTTGTTTGCCTTGATGTAGTCAGCGATGGCCGTGCTTTCCAAAGCCAGCAGACGCTCTTTTTCAGCCTCTTTCTCGGCTTCAAGTGCGGCCTGATGCTTTTCGTAAGCAGCCTTGTCCATCACGCTGTTCATCTTCATGAGAACCACCAAAGGCGTGTAAGGTTGAATGAATTGCTCGTAGCCCGTGCTATCGAAAGCCAAGGCCGAGGGGATAACAAAGCGCATCGTGCCACCTTCGGGCACCATGCCTATGGCCTCGTTGAAGCCCTTGCCGATGAACTCCTCGCCATATTGCATATCCACCGACTCAACGCCAAACGAGTTCATAATGGTGTCGCCATCGGGGCTGCACATCGTGAAGTCGAAATCGACATAATCACCCATCGTGGCCACCTTGCCGTTGCCCGTCTTCTCCATGATGATGAGTCCCGACTCGGTCAAGGTATGCTTGGGGTCTTCCCTCAAAGGGGTCAAGAATTCAAATTCCGCTTGTCTAAGGCTGTCCAACAGCACTTTACGCTCTGCCTCAAGCTCTTCGAAAGGCTTGATGGAGAGCAGTTTCAGGTCGTAATAGATCGGCTTACCCGTATATTCCTCAGGCACTTCATCCATGCCCAACATGGTGGTAAACACCGAGTCAATCGAAACCACCAACCGAGCCGAATCGCCCACATGCATCATCAGCAAGGCATCAGCCACATCACCAACGAAATCGGCCTTCTTCAGGACGAGACGCATAGGCTCGTCGCCTGCTGTCGTAAACAGCATCGAGTCGTTGAAGAACTGCGCCATCTCGAAGGTCACCTCGTCGTTGAGGCGCGGCTGCTGGCCATCATTCTTGGTGTAGAACTGCATATAGGCTCCGCTCTCCGTCTTCTTGAAGCCCGAATAGATGGAGTTGTCGGCACACGATGCGAGCATCAAGAAAACGGAAAGAACGGAAAACCAAGCAATAAGACGTTTCATCTTATTCAAACGTTTCGAAATCAATCAGTTCGACTTCAAACATCAGGTTGGAGAACGGAGCAATCTTCTCACCAGCCTGTCTTTCGCCATAGCCAAGGTAATAAGGAATGTAAAGCACACCCTTCTCACCTTTCGACATCAGCTGAACGCCTTCGTCCCAACCCGGGATGACCTGACCGACACCAAGAATGAACTGGAAAGGCTCGTTTCTCTCAACCGAAGAGTCAAAAACGGTGCCGTCCAACAACTTGCCCGTGTAGTGCATCGTGACAGGTTTGCCCACTTCGGGTTTCTCGCCATTGCCAGCTTCAGTCACTACATAATAGAGGCCTGATTCGGTAGGATCGACAACGATATTGTTCTTTGTCAGATAGTTAGCTAATTCCTTAGCAGCCTTGGCGGTCTCTTCAGGATAGTCGCTCTGCAACTTGGCAACTCTTTCGGCATTCCTGGTTTTGACATCGTTGGCAAACTTTTGGGCAAACACTTTCTCCGGGTAGAAGTCGTTCAACTTCACTTCAAAACGCATAATGTCAGTGGATTTGAACTCCTCGGGCAAAGTAGCTTGGCCAAACAAATGCTTGAACGTGGAGTCGATGTTCACGATGAACGAGGCAGAGTCGCCCTTGTGCATCATGGCCAGACCTTCCATGATGTCGCCGGCAAACTTGGGTTCCGTCAGCTTCATCATATCCTGCCTGTTGGGAATAAGCGGCGTGGTATCATTAATCATGATGCAGATACCGACCTCTAACAAGTCACCTACTTGCGGCTTCTCGCCTTCATTTTGGGTGAAAAACTGGTAATACAAACCATTTTGGTTCTTTTGATAACCCGGATAAGGGTTGTTTTCTGAGCAAGCCATCAAGGTGCCTGCCACCATCAAGGCCAAAGCGGCCATCGAAACGATTCTCTTTTTCATTTTAACTTGTAGTTTAAATTGTAATTTATTCTATTTCAACTAATTCAACATCAAAAACGATATTGGAACAACCTGGGATTTTGCCGTAAGGCTGTTCGCCGTAGGCCAAATGGTAAGGCAGCACAAAACGGGCTTTTTCGCCCACATGCATCATGCCTATACCTTCCTCCAAGCCTTTCAGCACCGAGCCGTCGCCATACACCATCTCGAAGCTTTCACCCAAATCGTCGGAATTACCCAACGGAGTGCCATCGATATAGGACGCATTAAACTTGATGCGGACCTTCTGCCCTCTTTGCGGGCTCTTGCCATCGGAAACAAGCATCTTAGAATAGTACAATCCCGAAGACGTGTGGTTGACGATGCCGTTGGCATTCACATAATCGTTAAAAGCCTTCTCCGATTCAACCTTCAAAGCTTCCAAAGCCTTCTCGGCCTCAGCACGAAGTTCTTCTTCCGTGGTGATTTTCAACAGCTTTATGTCATAAATCAGATTCGAGTAAGCGGGAATAGAACCAACGGGACGGTTTCCATAAGCCATCTCAAAGGGGATGATCGCCTTCACGCGCTCACCAAGGTGCATCTTTGGAATTATCTCTTCCCAACCTTGAATGGCAAAGCCTTCACCCAAAACGAAAGAGAACTTGTCGGGATTGTCGAAGGTGGAACCCACCAACTGTCCGTTCAGCAAGTAGGCAGCAAAATCAAGCTCCACTTTTTCGCCCTTCACGGGACAACGACCACTGCCAGGCTCCAACGGAATCATGTAAACGCCACAAGGTTCAGGCGTTATACCCTGAAGATTTTGCTCAACATAGTCGGCAAACTCCTTCAATGAGTGCTCCTTCATTGCATTGTCCATTCTATCGATTTCCGCTTGAAACTCTTCCATAGGCCTAATTTCCAACAACTTAACCTCATAGCGGAAATAATCGTCTGCTTTCAGGCCGACCGAATCAGGATGCTTGTCGTAATACCAAATGGCCACCGAGTCGGCCTTGATGTAGAACGAAGCCGAATCACCCAAGTTCATCATAGCGTAGGCCTCATTCAAGTCGGCGGGAAACACCGACTCTTTCAGCTGCGCATACACCTGGCTCGGAGATTTTTGGAAGTCAAAATAAACCGTATCAGCAAGATAGCAGGTCATGGCGACTTTCATAACATCGGTTTGATTAGGTTTTTGAGCCTTGGGATTGTGGCTGTAAAACTTGTAATACAAGCCACTCTCTGTCTTTTTGTACCCGGGAAACTTCTGGGTGCAAGCCGAAAACAGCATCATTGTCAGCAGGCAAACTGATGCGATGGTAAAGCAATTTCTCTTCATAAATTATTGATTATCTATTATTTTTATCGTATAAACCAAAGTCGCGTATTCTGGAATTTTATCGTCGTCACCATGCAAGCCATAAGCCAAATGGAATGGGATGATGAGCTTCGCAACATCGCCACGATGCAGGTAGGTCATGGCTTCGTCAAGGCCGGATTCAACCGTACCCTCACCTACAACAAAAGACTTAACGCCATCGTTTTCAGAGGAATAAATCAAGTCACCAGCGATGGAATGTAATTCGTACTCCAAGGTCACCTGCTCGCCTTTTTCGATTTTTATCTCCGACCCTTGTTTGAGGATTTGGTATCTCAGTCCTGTGCCTGTCGAAGTCATCGTCAAACCATGGCGTTTCACATAATTCTCAATATCCTCCTCCTCTTCGTTGAGCAAATACCGATTCGCCTTCTCCATGCTGTTTTTCATCTCGCTTTTTGTGATAGGCGATTGCTGCTTGGGTTCGTTGTTATCGCATGAAAAAAGGGCCAATAACAACATCAAAATCAGATATTTGCATAAGTTTCTCATTCCGCTTCGTTTAATAAATCCTGATATTCGGGCAACACTGCCTTCAATTTCTCCACCGCTTCTTCGAACGAACACGTCAAGGTGCCGCCCGCTGCATTGGTGTGACCACCACCTTTGAAATGTTTCTGCGCCA
Organism: Bacteroidales bacterium; assembly: GCA_016290215.1. Classification (GTDB taxonomy): domain Bacteria; phylum Bacteroidota; class Bacteroidia; order Bacteroidales; family F082; genus Limimorpha. Next base: position 4,046 of record JAEETH010000003.1, on the reverse strand, counting down.
ATTCATGCACCGAGAAACTGCCCTTCGACCTAAATGAAAAACGAATCTGGTCCTGACGCTCGGTAATGAGCACCGACATCTTGATTTTCTTCATCGACAAAGGATAATTGACCACGCCCTCGGTATCGCCAGGCTGATAGTCGAACCGTTCCAAATCACTCTTATTCAGTGCAATAATAGCCGTTGAATAATCGTCGAACACCTCCATCCTATTGCTGATGGAATACCCCAAAAGACGCAGCCGATTCTCCGACATCGTATCGTAAACCAACTGATGGATAAGCACATACGAAATCGAATAATTGACCAACATACTGCACAACTCAAATGTACGCGGATGATAAATGGAATGGGAAAACGATCCCGTGTCCGTCATAATGCCTACCAGCAGATTGGTGGCAATGCTTTGCGTAAAATGCTCCTTCCCATAATGCAAGATGATTTCGGTCACAATCTCGGAAGCACTTGAAACACAAGCATCTGAATAAGCACAATAAAACTGGTCAAAGTCAGGGTCACGATGATGGTCGACCAAAATGCGAGGACAACGCGTTTTCCCCAACTCATTATGCAGGATTCCACCTCTCGACAAATTGTTGAAATCCAGCATCATAATGCATTCTGCATCTGCAATGGTCAGTTTGCAAGCTTCGCTATCTTTCTCGAAAACCAAAAAATCATCGGCTCCAGGCATCCAATGGAGGAATTCCGGAAAATCGTTGGCAACCACCATCTTAACCTCATGACCTTTCCGTTTGAGGAACTCGGCCATGGCCAACACAGAGCCAATAGCGTCTCCGTCAGGATTGACATGGCAGGCCAAAACGAAGCGTTTAGGTGACTGAATTACAGCATCAAAGCGTTCAAAAAAGGAATCTTGTTGCATAACTTTTATAAAAGCCTGCAAAATTACAACTTTTTCCGTTTCGACACCTATTTAATTAATACAAAAAGCATCATCGGGGGGAAAGCACCTCAAAAGTGTTGTCGTCATACACCAAAATCATCTTTTTTAACCCCGATGACGACAAGGGAAGTTGTTCCTCGGGAAAACAAGGAGGCTCCGTGGTGGCAAACGATGTACCGTCCAAGGCTTTGGAATTGTTTTCCACTTCGGTCTTTTCGTCCAATCGAGACTCGACCGCAGGAACAGATGTCACGAAAGGCTCCGAAACCGTCATCGGTCCCTTACCCATGACAATCCAATCCAGATTATATTCCGGGAAGGTCTCTTTCAGTTTCCGCACGAAATCCAAACTCGGGTTATTGCGTCCCGAAAGGAGGTGGGAAACATTGGAGGGTTGTATGCCAAGACGGATGGCAAACTCGGCAGCGGTCAGATTTTTGGCGCGAATAATGTGCGCAATCCTATCCTTCATTTCTTCATTTTCCATAAGTGTACACTCCTCAAATTTTCGATTTTCAACACAATTTCAGTTGACAAAAGTAAACATTTATTCGATACAAATCACATGCAAAAGGAATTTATTTATGTAAATATTCAAATTCAATCCAAATACTTGATGAATTACTTTATATGATAGAGTTTAAAGATTTAAAATTTAAAGATTTAAAGATTTATTCAATAACATATAAATAATGCAGCGGGATGAACTAAAACTTTAATATATTACTTTAAATATAATACATAATACATCTGAATATCAATAATAAACAATACAATTTTGTTAATTTTCTCATTATTTTACAGTATTCTACTATTTATCGTTGTACACCTTGAATATTTAATTATGTAAATAATAACTTATTTATTTGATTTATAATATTTTTACAAACTATATAGTTACACATGTAATAAATCAACATTCCACATTTTCACAAATCAAAACATCGCCTATTTTGCGTTTTTGGGTCAAAAACGACACCGTGTTCGTCTCAAAAACAAATGCGCTCAGAAGGCCTAAAAAAGCCCTCTTCCCTCTCCCATCCATTCTTCCATTTTCACAAAACATTTCCATTTTTCCTATCCATTTTTCTACACCTTAAATAAATATAGTTGCTCCGGCGACAAAGAAAAAGTCCTATCTTTGCGCCCTCAATGAAAGCAAAAGAGCACCATATTCAGAATCTGATTCAGGAAGGCGAACATCAAATGCTCGATTTCAAGTTCGAGATTTCCGACAGCCGACGCATCGCCCGTTCCCTCGCCGCTTTCGCCAATACCGATGGCGGACGGCTCCTCGTGGGCGTGAAAGACAATGGTGCCATTGCAGGCGTGCGTTCCGACGAGGAAATCCACATGATTCAAGCTGCAGCTGAAATGTATTGCCAACCGAAAGTGGACTACTCCACGGAGGAATGGGAAATCAACGGCAAGACCGTGCTTGAGGTCATCATACCCAAAGACAAGCATCACAAGCACAAAGCACCTGATAGTCAAGGCAATTATAAGATTTATGTCAGAGTCAAGGACGAAAACCTTGTTGCCGACCCTATATTAATTAAGGTGTGGAAGGCCGACAAGTTTTCCAGACCCGCCAAAATCGCTTTCACCGACACAGAGACCCTGCTCCTGCGCCATCTGTCGGAAAACAAAGAAATCACATTGCAAGAATTCCAGGAAATGGCCCATATCAATAAGCGAAAAGCCGAAGCCATCCTTGCAGATTTCATCCTTGTTGGCACCATCAGCCTCATCCAAACCAGCCAAAATACCGTTTTTCGGCTCGTCGAAGACCCAGAAAACGAATAAAAGCTCCGAAAAACACCCTCGTTTTTCGAATAAATAAAAATTTTATTCACATGATTATCAATTATATGCATTATTACATCAAAAATAATTGAAAAAAGTGATTGCCAGTTTGTAAAAAGGTCGTACCTTTGCAATCCGCTTCCACAAAAAAGAGGGGTTGGATGAAGGGTTCGATTGGAAAGCGGAAAGTTCTTTGAAAGTCTGAGGCCAGCACAAGAAAGAAGCGCTGACGCCGCGAGGCGTCGCGCGGGAAGGAGCCACCCGGGGGAGACCCCCGGGATGGACATCGAGGCGGAACCCGAGATTCAGAATACAGAAATTTGAGTACAACAATACTACAACGAAGAGTTTGATCCTGGCTCAGGATGAACGCTAGCGGCAGGCCTAATACATGCAAGTCGAACGGGATTGCCTCCTTCGGGAGGCATGAGAGTGGCGCACGGGTGCGCAACGCGTATGCAACCAACCCCCGACGGGCGGATAGCCGGTGGAAACGCCGGATAATACGCCATGGTTCCGTGGGAGGGCATCCTCCTGTGGATAAAGCCGAGAGGCGGTCGGGGACGGGCATGCGTCCCATTAGGTAGTCGGCGGGGTGACGGCCCACCGAGCCGGTGATGGGTAGGGGATCTGAGAGGACGGTCCCCCACACTGGTACTGAGACACGGACCAGACTCCTGCGGGAGGCAGCAGTAAGGGATATTGGTCAATGGTCGGAAGACTGAACCAGCCATGCCGCGTGAGGGAATGAGGCCCTACGGGTCGTGAACCTCTTTTATTCGGGGACAAGGACTTCCACGGGATGGGAGTTTGAGGGTACCGAAGGAATAAGCGTCGGCTAACTCCGTGCCAGCAGCCGCGGTAATACGGAGGACGCGAGCGTTATCCGGATTCATTGGGTTTAAAGGGTGCGCAGGCGGCCTGGCAAGTCAGCGGTGAAAGCCCGGGGCCCAACCCCGGAAGTGCCGTTGATACTGTCGGGCTGGAATGCGGTCGAGGCGGGCGGAACGTGGCGTGTAGCGGTGAAATGCGTAGATATGCCACAGAACGCCGATAGCGGAGGCAGCTCGCCAGGCCTGCATTGACGCTCGGGCACGAAAGCGTGGGGATCGAACAGGATTAGATACCCTGGTAGTCCACGCCGTAAACGATGGGCGCTCGTCGTCGGCGACAGAATGTCGGCGGCCAAGCGAAAGCGATAAGCGCCCCACCTGGGGAGTACGGTCGCAAGGCTGAAACTCAAAGGAATTGACGGGGGCCCGCACAAGCGGTGGAGCATGTGGTTTAATTCGATGATACGCGAGGAACCTTACCCGGGCTTGAACTGCAGGGG
>JAEETH010000023.1 GCA_016290215.1 Bacteroidales bacterium | reverse complement strand
AGATCCAGGTCCCGGAAGGCACTACTATCCTGAAAGCCGCCCGCATGGCTGGTATCCATATTCCTACCCTTTGCTATTTTGAACTGGCAGGAATGAAATTTGAAAACAAACCCGGTGGCTGCCGCGTTTGCGTCGTCGAAGTGGTGAAAGACTTCAACGGCCGTCCGCGTCGTAACCTGGCCCCGGCTTGCGCCACCGACTGTGTGGAAGGCATGGAAGTGCTGACCCACAGCGCCCGCGTCATCAACGCCCGTCGTACCGTGGTCGAACTGATCCTCAGTGACCACCCGGCCGACTGCTTGACCTGCGCCAAGAGCGGCAACTGCGAGCTCCAGAGCCTGGCCCAATACCTCGGCATCCGCGAAGTTCCCTTCAAGGGCGAACAGAGCCACTACCGCCAAGACATGTCGCCCAGCATCGTGCGCGACATGGACAAGTGCGTCATGTGCCGTCGTTGCGAGAACATGTGTAACAATGTCCAGACCGTTGGTGCCCTGAGCGCCATCAACCGTGGCTTCAGCGCCGTCGTGGCTCCTGCCTTCGAGCAAGATCTCGTCGACTCGCCTTGCGTCATGTGCGGTCAGTGCGTCCAGGTGTGCCCCGTCGGCGCCCTGAGCGAGGTGGACGACACCCGCAACGTCATGGCTGCCATCAACAACCCCAAGAAGACCGTCATCGTCAACACAGCTCCCGCTACGCGTGTGGCCCTCGGTGAAGAGTTCGGCATGCCCGCCGGCACCATCGTCACCGGTCAGATGGCCGCTGCCCTGCGTCGTCTCGGCTTCGACTATGTGTTCGACACCGACTTCACTGCTGACCTTACCATCATGGAGGAAGGCACTGAGCTTCTCGGCCGTATCAAGAGATTCATGGAAGGCGACAAGAGTGTCCGTCTGCCTATCCTGACCTCCTGCTGCCCGGGTTGGGTCAACTTCTTCGAGCACAACTTCCCCGACATGTTGGATGTGCCTTCAACCGCCAAGTCGCCTATGCAGATGTTCGGCGCTGTCGCCAAGAACTACTGGGCCGACAAGATGGGCATCAAGAGAGAAGACCTCGTCGTCGTTTCCATCATGCCTTGCTTGGCCAAGAAGTACGAAAGCAAGCGTAAGGAATTCTACAAGGACGGTAACCCGGATATCGACTACGTTCTGACGACCCGTGAGTTGGCCCGCTTGATCAAGCAGTTCAACCTCGACCTGAAGGACATGCCGAGCGAGGACTACGACGACCCGCTGGGCGAATCCACGGGTGCCGCTGTCATCTTCGGCGCCACTGGTGGTGTGATCGAAGCTGCCACCCGTACCGCTTACGAAGTGTTCACTGGCAAGCCGCTGCCTAAGATTGACTTCACTGAACTTCGTGGTATGGAAGGCATCCGTGACGCTTGGGTTGACTTTGATGGTACGCCCATCCACATCGGCATCGCCCACGGTCTGTCGAATGCCCGCGCCCTGCTCCAGAGAGTGCGCGAAGGTAAGGAACAGTTCCACGCCATCGAGGTCATGGCCTGCCCCGGCGGTTGCGTCGGCGGCGCTGGTCAGCCCTACCACCATGGCAACAGCGAGATCATCAAGAAGCGTACGGAAGCCATCTACCGCGAGGATGCTGGCAAACCGATTCGTAAGTCACACGAGAATCCGTCGATCAAGAAGATCTACGAAGAGTACTTTGGTGAGCCTTGTGGCCACAAGTCACACGAACTGCTGCACACCCACTATTTCGACAAGTCAGAACACGTCGAGATCAGCGAGTAATTCAATAACCAGTAAATAATAGAAAGGAAATAAATATGGCAGTTATTAAATTATCAGAAGCTAAGGTTAACTTCATCAAGGACGTCTGCAAGTCGTATGGCAACAAGCCGGGTGAGGTCATCAATGTGCTGCACAAGGTTCAGGGCGAGTATGGCTATCTGCCTGCTGAGGTCCAGGAGCTGGTGGCTAAGGAATTGGGTATCCCGGTTTCGAGAGTCTACGGCATCGTGTCGTTCTATTCCTTCTTCACCATGACGCCCAAGGGCGAGTATCCGATCAGCGTTTGCTTGGGTACTGCTTGCTACGTGCGTGGTGCTGAGAAGGTGCTGGACGAGCTGAAGCGTCAGCTGGGCATCAACGTTGGTGAGGTCACTCCCGACGGTAAGTTCTCACTGACCTGCCTCCGCTGCGTCGGTGCTTGCGGTCTGGCCCCCGTCATCGAAGTCGGTGACAAGGTCTACGGCCGTATGACCCCCGACCGCGTGAAGGACGTGCTCGCTGAGTACAAATAAATCGGTTGTTAGTAGAGACGTGGCGTGCCGCGTCTCTACACACCTTATTTATTAATTGTAGTACGTAAAAAAAGTCCTCTGTATCGTTCGATACGGAGGACTTTTTTATTATACGCAAGAGATACCCTTTGGGATGTCTTTTGTTTTGTAATGGCACTTTTTAAGCATGAAACATAAAAAATTGTCACCCAAATAAGCAAAAAAAGCGACAAGAATACATTATATATTAGAGAAAATTTGTATTTTTGGCAGTTTTTTAAATTTGGATAATTATAAACATAACTTAAACTACACAACATGAAAAAAGCGTTTTTTATTCTGCTTTCCATGATGCTAAGCATTAGCGTCATTGCACAGCAACAGATTCAGCTGCGTTCGGTTGACAAAGCCGAATGCGTGAAAAGCGACATGACGAGCCTCAAGGCGTCGTTCTCTTTTTCAACCATTGAGGCGCAGGACTATGCAAGTGAGCGCGGGACTTTCTCGTGGCTCAACCTGCCCAACACTGTCATCGGCGGCAACGAGGGTGACCCTCAAATTCCCGTCGTGAACGAACTTATCGCCGTGCCTTTCGGTGCCCGTCCGCGCGTCGAAATCACGAGCTTCAGCAGCACCGACTATCGCCTTGAAGACTACGGCATCCATACCTTGGTGCCTCGCCAGCCTTCACTGCGTAAGGACAAGAACCCAGAGGAAGTGCCTTTCGTCATGAATGAGGCGGCCTACCAGTCGACCCGCGGTTTCCGCAGCACGCCTATGGCTACGGTCAACGTGATGGGTACCATGCGTGGTGTGCAACTCGGCAAGATGACCATCGAGCCTGTGAGCTACGACCCCGTCAACAACATCATTCGTGTGTTCAACAACATCGAAGTGGAAGTCTTCTTTGACGGTGCCGATGCACGTGCCACCGAGGACATGCTCGTGAAGACCTACAGCCCTTATTTCGACATTGTCTATAAGCAGCTGTTCAACGAAAGAGCCGTTCGTAGTGCATACGATGACCACCAGGATCTTTACAGAACACCAGTGAAGATGCTTGTGGTTGCCACTTCTGACTACCAAAGCAGCACCGCTTTCCAAAACTGGCTGACTTGGAAGAAACAAAAGGGTATCGATGTTGATATCTACACTGTTACCAGCAGCACCGCTTCCTCGACCATTCGCACTGAGATCCAAAGCAGATACAATGCCAACCACCCGACCTTCTTGGTCATTGTTGGTGACGAGACCGTTGTTCCTGCTTATAAGACGAATTGGAGTTGTGGTAGTACCTACGGAAACTGCATCAACGATAATGAGTATGCTTCTATCGACAGTGACGTTTATCATGATATGTTCATGAGCCGTATGTCGGTGTCGTCCACCACGGAGCTCAGCAACTTGGTCAACAAGATTTTGACCTACGAGAAGTACACCATGTCCGACCCGACTTACTTGAACAACACATTGCTCGTTGCCGGTTGGGATGCTAGCTGGACTAACAGAGTCGGCAAGCCCACCATCCAGTATGCTAACAACAACTATTATAACAGTGCACATGGCATTAATCCTACGGTTTATATCACTACTGCATCAGGCCAAACCGCTGCTTGGAACAACATCAACAATGTCGGTTTTGTCAACTATACCGCTCATGGCGATATTCAAGAGCTGGCTGACCCGGAATTCTCCAATTCCAACGCGAATGCAATGACCAACAACGACAAGTATTTGTGGGTTGTGGCCAACTGCTGCCTCTCAGCCAACTGGGGCAATAGCACATACAAACCCTGCTTGGGCGAGACCATGATCCGTGCCGCCAATAAGGGCGCCTTCGGTTACATCGGTTCCATTCCGGAATCCTACTGGTATGAGGACTATTACTTTGGCGTTGGTGCTTTCTCCTACGTTGCAAGCACGGTGCAAACCACTTCATCGACCACTACGGGTATGTATGACGCCGCGTTTGACGACACAGGCTTCAACACCTTGAACTCCATGCCTTACATCGGCAATGTTGCCGTGACATACGCCCATGCTGTAGGTTACACCAGCAGCGTTACCGACGAATATTATTGGAGAGCCTACCAGTGCTTGGGCGACGGCTCCGTGATGCCTTACCTGAACAACCCGGCTGCCAACAATGTGAGTCACGCCAGCACCATTAACATTGGTGCCACTTCGTTCTCGGTGAGTGCTGATGCTGGCTCCTATGTGTCCATCACCAAAAACAACGAAATCCTTGGTGTGGCTCAAGTGCCTTCAAGTGGCACTATCAGTGTGGAGATTTCTGGTCTCACCAGCGCTGGTGATGTGATGATTGTGGTCACACGCAACCAACGTCAGCCTTATATTACAACCATCCAAGCAATTGCCAACGATGGCCCATTTATCACCCTCGATAGCTATACGCCTAACACCGCTCTTGTGGGCCAAAGCACCAATTTGAGCCTTACTTTGAAGAACGTGGGTACCACTGCCACTTCTGGCACGACCACCGTCACCTTAAGCTCCACTGATTCAAATGTCAGCTTCGGCACTTATTCCAAGACTTTCAGCAGCTTGGCCGCCAATGCCACTACTACAGTGAGCGGTTTCAGTTTCACTCTCAATAATGGCGTGACCTTGGGCTCCCCTGTGACTTTGCATTATAGGGCCGTCAACGGTAGCAACACTTGGGAAGGTGACTTCACCGTTGTTCCCAACCAAATCTTCACGGTTAATGCTTCTGCCAACAACTCCAATTACGGTAGCGTTAGTGGTGGTGGCCAATACAACTACAACCAATCCTGCACCGTGACTGCCACGCCCGCCGATGGTTACATGTTCACGAGTTGGACTCAGGACGGCAATATAGTTTCCACAAATGCTGAATACACCTTCAATGTCACAAGTAATACGAACTTGGTGGCCAACTTTGCCTCTGGTGTCGCTATTGGTAGCGGTACTGAGACAAACGAATACCTGCCGACCTACAACTATTACAAGTACTCATTCACCGAACAGATTTACACTTCAGCTGAATTGGGCAGCGCAGGTGCTATCACCAGCATCGCTTTCTATAATGGTGGTGCAGAAAAGACCCGTACCCTTGACTTCTATCTGAAGGCCACGACCAAGAGCAGCTTCTCCAGCAAGACTGACTGGATTTCTGTTTCCAGTAGCGATAAGGTGTTTAGCGGTAGCGTCACTATGGTGGCCAACGATTGGACAACCATCGTTTTAAACACACCATTTAACTATGATGGCACATCCAATGTGGTTCTTGTTACTGATGATAACACTGGTGAATATACCTATTCGCCTCACATGGCTTGCCGTGTGTTCGCAGCCAATGGAAACCAGACGATTTACATTTATTCAGACAACACCAACTACAACCCGTCATCTCCCACAACATCGCAAAGTTCCAATTATGATGTTCTGTCGAAGAAGAACCAACTCATTCTTACTAAGGAGTCATCCGTTGAATACTACAACATTACGGCCACTGCCAATCCTGCCGAAGGTGGCTATGTCACCATTGGAGGTAGAGGAAATACGGATAAATTCCAAATTGAACTGACAGAGGACTTTGAAAACTGGAGCAACACACCTTACAATTGGCAAAATGACGCCACCTATCCTTGGACGGTAGTTTCTGAAGGACAGGATGGCAGCTTCGCTTTAAAGAGTGGCAATGCCGGCACCGACAACAGTACCTCCACGATTGAGGTGACTGTCGACATCCCTGTGGATGGCCAATTCAGTTTTGACTTATGGTCACGTGGCGAAAGCACCAACGACAGCCAAGACTGGGATGTGAGCCGCTTCTATATCGACGGCGAGCAAATGTTCCAGTATGGACAGCACAGCGGTTGGGAGAGCTACAGCGGTAACATCACTGCTGGTTCACACACTTTCAAGTGGACGTATAAGAAGGATGGTAGCGTGAATCCGACAGGCGATTGCTTCATCATCGACAACATTGTGTTCGTGTCTGGTGAATCGGGAGATAGTGCCAGTGGTACCTTCTATGAAGGCCAATCCTGCACTGTGACCGCCACACCTAACACAGGATATAGTTTCGTGAATTGGACTGAAAATGGCACTACTGTGTCGACCAACGCCAGCTATACCTTCACTGTTACTGGTGACCGCGACCTTGTAGCCAACTTCTCGCAAACGGCACAGATGTATACTATCACTGCTACTGCCAACCCGACCAATGGCGGTACCATCACTGGCGCAGGCTCTTTCGCTGAAGGACAGACTTGCACTTTGATTGCCACGCCTGCTGCTGGCTATACCTTCACCAATTGGACTAAGAACGGTTCGGTGGTTTCCACCAATGCCAACTATAGCTTCACCGTGAATGAGGCAGGTGCATACGTCGCCAACTTCACCTTGAACAGCTATGCCATCACTGCTTCGGTCAATCCTGCCAATGCTGGTACCGTCACCGGCGCCGGCACCTATAACCACGGTGCTTCCGTCACTTTGACCGCAACGGCCAACACTGGCTACACCTTCACCAACTGGACGAAGAATGGCACTCAGGTGAGCACCAATGCCACTTATACCTTCACCGTGAACGAGGCTGCTGCTTACGTTGCCAACTTCACTCCGAACAGTTATGTGATAACTGCTATCCCAGAACCTGTTGAAGGTGGAACGGTTGCCTTCGGCAGCAAAAACAATAGAGACGAATTAGTCTATGACTTCGAAGACGGCTGGCAAGGATGGACGACCTTCCAAGGCAGCACTACTTCTCCTAACAGTTGGATGCATAACACGGAATACCCCACCTCCAACAATAACTTCTCCACCGGCTATGGTTACAACAACTCCGATGGATTTATGCTCTCAGAGTCATACATCTCCGGCTCTTCAAGTGGCGCTGGCCAGGCTGTCACTCCCGACAACTATCTCGTTTCACCGCAGGTTCGCTTGGGTGGAAGCATCTCCTTCTATGCAGGTGCCAGAAACACAAGTTATTGTGCAGAGAAGTTCTCCGTGATGGTTTCAACGACCGACAACACCAACGCTGCCAGCTTCACGACTGTTGAGACTTGGACATTATCTTTGTCCTCAGCTGGATATAACTCTACGCCTTATACCGTTGACCTGAGTGCATACAGTGGCATGGGCTATATCGCCATCCGTCACTTCGATTGCTACGACCAATGGTTCATTTCGGTTGACAATGTCACCATCGTGGAAGGCGAGGTAGAAGACAGCAGCATTAGCGGTACCTTCAATCATGGTGAAACCTGCACCTTGGTTGCCACGCCCAATGCGGATTACCATTTCGTGAACTGGACTGAAAACGGCACTGTAGTATCGTCAAACGCCAACTATACCTTCACTGTTACTGGTGCCCGCGACCTTGTGGCCAACTTCTCACAAGAACAAACTACCGACGAACAAACTGTTGAGATGCCCAATGGATGGGGCTGGTGGTCGACCTACATCGAGACCAACCTCAACGACCTTGAAACCGCTTTGGGCACGAACGGCCTCAGCATCGTGTCGCAAGTTGGCTCGGTGTCATATCTGTCTGGCTATGGCTGGGACGGCACTTTGGAAGCCATTGACTTAGCTCGCATGTATGAAATCAACGTGAATGGAAATGTCGAGCTGACGCTGAACGGCCTTGTCGCCAACCCCGCCAACCATGAGATTACCATCAGCAACGGTTGGAACTGGATTGGTTATCCTGTGCAGCAGAGCATGAGCTTGGCCAACGCATTTGCGAACTTTACTCCTGCCAATGGCGATTTGATTAAGTCAAAGACCGCTTTCGCGACGTACGAAAATGGCAACTGGACAGGTGGTCTCAATACCCTTGAACCTGGCTATGGTTATATGTACAAGTCCACAGCTAACACTACTAAGACCTTCACTTATCCTTCCAATAGAGGTGGTGACGTCAAAGCCAACATGACGAGTGATAACAACCACTGGACTTCAGACCATTCACGTTTTGCCAACAACATGAACGTGTTGGCCGTGGTCGAGCTTGACGGCGCTGAAGCCTATAACGACAACATCGAAGTCGGTGCCTTTGTCGGCAACGAATGCCGTGGTAGCGTGCGCCTGATGCGTGTTGAAAACTCGGGTCGCTACATGGCCTTCCTGACCATCCATGGCGAAACCGGCGAGCCTGTGAGCTTCAGAGTGCTTGACGACAATGGCGAGCGCGAAGTGGAAGAAACCATCGACCTGCGCATCAATACGGTGGTTGGCGAAATGAATAAACCTTTTGTTCTCCATGCCAACGACAGTGAGCTCGTGCTGTTCCCGAACCCTGTGTCGAAGGGCGAAGTCTTCAACTTGACTATGCCTTCGAACATTGATATGAAGGGCGCAAGAGTCGAGGTGTATAATGCACTTGGCAACTTGGTACGTATCGAAACCTTGAATGGTGACAACACCAAGATGGCTGGCATGCTGACAGCGGGTGTTTACACCGTGAAAGTGACCGACCGCCAAGGCAATGTCAACTTTGCCAAGCTCGTTGTGAGATAATTTTTCAAGGGACTGGGGCCTTTAGCCAAGGCTCCAGTCCTGATTTTTAAAGCCAATAGAAATGAAATTTTTTAGAATTGTAATTCTCCTCTGTGTCGCGGCTATCTGTGGTACCGTTAGTGCCCAAAGCCAAAGGGAACTCGGACAGCTGATGCGCGACCGTGGAGAGTATTATTTTACACTTAGTGTCGACAATCCCGCTAAGATACAAGCCATCAGTGAGATTTGCTCTATTGATGGCACAGACGGCCGCACCGTGGTTGCCTATGCCAATCAAAAGGAGTATGAAAAACTGCTGCAAGCGGGTTATCAACCCGAATTGCAAACTCCGCCCTCAATGAGAGCCAGTGTCACCATGTGGGATGGTAATGGAACTTATAATTGGGATACGTATTTGACCTATACCCAGTATGTTTCAATGATGGAAGAATTTCCGTCAAAGGCTTTGAACGACAGGACCTGCACGTTGATTAACCTTGGTACACTGTCCACGAGCAATCATCGTCAGCTTTTAGGTGTGCGCATCAACAACGGCAGTCCCGAGGGCAAACCGAAGTTCCTCTACACTTCCACTATGCACGGTGATGAGGTTACTGGTATGATTCTCATGTTGCGTCTTATCGACGAGTTGTGTACCAGCACGGACAGCCGCATTCTTAACTTGTTGAACGATGTCGATATTTACATTTTCCCACTGACTAACCCTGATGGTACTTATAAGGCGGGCAACAATACTGTAAGTAACGCCCAACGCTACAACGGCAACAATATCGACCTTAACCGTAATTACAAAGATTACCATCAAGGAGATCATCCCGATGGCAACAGTTATGAGGATGAAACAATTTGGACCATGGCTTTCGGTGACGAAAACCTGTTTACCATGAGCGCCAATTATCACGGAGGTGCCGAGGTGATGAACTATCCTTGGGATGCTGTTTATGACGACCATGCTGATAGGGCTTGGTATGAGTATGTCTGCACCGAATATGTGCAAAATGCCCGACAGACTTATTCTTCATACATGACAGACACCTATAGTGATGGTGTCACTGGTGGTGCCGATTGGTATATTATCACAGGCAGCCGTCAAGACTACATGAATGCCTATGCACAATGCCGTGAGGTCACCGTGGAATGCTCCACTACCAAGACCCCAAGTGCTTCACAGTTGCCCAACTTCTGGAACTACAATCACAACAGCATGTTGGCCTTCATGGAGCAGGCTCGCAATGGCGTGCATGGTTTCGTGTATGATGCAGTTACAGGACTGGCTATTGAAGGCGTGAAGGTCACTGTGGAGAACCACGACGACGCGACCTCATTTGTGACCTCGCATTCCGTGGGCGATTTCCATCGTCCCATCAAGGGAGGAACCTACACCTTCACCTTTACTAAATCAGGTTATTATCCGCAGTCGGTGCAAGTCACTGTGGCCGATGGCAATAGGGTGGATCTGAACATCCAACTTCAGCCAGATTACACTTTGTCACCAGATTTCACTGCTTCATCCACCATTATCACATTGGGAGAAAGCGTCAATTTCACCGATGCTTCAAACGGTAATATCTCGTCTTGGTACTGGACGTTCGAAGGCGGCACACCTTCCACTTCCACGGAGCAAAATCCTATGGGCATCACATACGGAACGCCTGGCAACTATAGCGTTACCCTGACCGTTACTGGTCCGAACGGCGACAGCCAGACCATCACCAAGGAAGACTATATTACTGTCGGGGAAGCCTCCTACAACATGTCCAATACCACGGTGACCACATGCAGTGGTTTGTTCTATGATTCAGGTGGCCCCAATTCAGATTACGCAAATAACCTTACCTACACGATGACCTTCTATCCCCAAACTGAAGGTGCATCCATTAGGGTTGTTTTCTCTGAGTTCAACACCGAATCAGGATACGATTACCTCTATATTTATGACGGTACTTCCACTTCTGCCACGCAAATTGGTCGTTATGATGGCACAACGAGCCCAGGTACGGTAACTGCCACCAACTCAGCAGGTGCGTTGACTTTCAGATTCACCTCTGATCAAGGTGTTACCGCAGCGGGTTGGGTGGCCTCAGTCGCCTGTGTTACGCTTGAACATAACACCATTACTGCCACTGCCAATCCTGTAGGATATGGCACCGTTGAAGGCGCTGGTTCTTATGTTCAAGGCGAGACATGCACCTTGACTGCAACTGCTGCATCAGGCTATGTCTTTGCTAATTGGACAGAAAACGGGACTGTGGTTTCTACCGATGCCACTTATAGTTTCCAAGTGACCTACGACAGAACCTTGGTGGCTAACTTCAACATTGCACCGGTATTGCCGATGAACTGTTACTACCCAGAGACTAATGTGTCTGCGGGCACCTACGTGATGGGCTATCTCAATAGCTCGTCACTCTACATGCCTACGCACAACAATTCTTCGACTGCTTCTTCCACCTCCGTAACTGTGACTTCGACGGATTATGGTTTCTCGATAGAGCAGGGGACCACGATTCCACAAGTCACTTTGACGGCTTACGGAAGCAACGGACAGTACTACATCTCCTATAATGATCGATATCTGGCAAGATCATCCTCTTATGGCAGTAATAGTAGCCTCACTTGGAGCACTTCGCAATCGTCTAATGGCAGATGGTACATCAACGCCAATGGCATATATTTGACTACTAGTAGCTGGGGTAGTACCACCACCTATTATTTGTATTTCGACAGCAGTAGCAACTCTTTCAAGCTCAGCACTTCGAGCCAAAACAACATTGTGTTCTACACGGAGGGCGATTGTCCTACACAAGATGTGCAGCAAACCATCACGCTTAACGAAGGTTGGTCGTGGATGTCGACCTACCTCAACGTTGATTTGGCTCAACTTGAAGCGGCATTGGGAACGAATGGCCTCACCATTGTTTCACAAAATGGTGCAGTCACTTACCTGCCTGGTTTGGGTTGGGATGGCAACATCAGCGACCTTGACCTAAGCAAGATGTACATGGTGCACACGAATGCCGCTGTTGAATTAGTGTTGAACAGCACGCCTTTAGACCCTGCAATTACTGAGATCACCTTGGTCCCAGGTTACAACTGGATTGGTTATCCCGTATCGCAGTCTTTGAACATCAATTATGCTTTGTCGGGCCTCACTCCAACTACAGGCGATGTCATCAAATCAGAGAGCGCCATGGCCATGTACACGGGTACGTCGTGGGTGGGTTCGCTAACCTTCCTTGAGCCTGGTAAAGGCTACATCTATAAATCGAATGCTTCGCAGGAAAAGACTTTCACTTTCCCTGTCGTCTCAGAATAAGAAAACTGAATTATAACATTAAAAAGATTCTATAATGAAAAAAGGCTTATTTCTACTTGTGCTCATGGCCATCGGTGTAATGACCTTTGCACAGATTCAAAATGCTCCTGAATGGACCAACATTCTCAGCAACCAGCCTGAGACCTTCCGCACACAGCTCGTCTCCTCATCGGAACGCAGCGTCAAAGTGAACGTGCAAGTGCCAGGCTTCTACACTAGCAATGTGACCACTCCGAGGGGTGAGGCCAAAATCATCTCCTTGCCCAAGGCCATCAGTACGGCCAAGGCAGGTGAACCGAATGTACCCATGACGGGTATTCCGGTGATGATTGGCGACAAGGCTCGCATGAGCACCCGCATTGTCGATGCCCAATACATGGACTTCGAAAACATCGAGATTGCCCCATCCAAAGGCGATTTCAGCCGTCAGATTGACCCCGCCACGGTGCCTTACACCTACGGCGAGTGCTACAATCAGGATGCTTTCTTTCCGAGCAGCAACCTCGACCTGTACGAGCCTTACATCATCCGCGACTTCCGCGGACAGAATATGGCCGTCTATCCCTTTGCCTACAACCCCGTCACCAAGACCCTCCGCGTGTATTACAACATGACCGTGGAAATGTACAAGGTTGACGATCAAGGCACTAATGTCATCGAAAGCCGCCGCAGCAACGTGGTGAAGATGGATCCTGATTTCAAGAGTGTTTATCAGCGTCATTTCATCAACTTTGAAGAAAGCGCTGCCAAATACACTGTCCTCGATGAGGATGGCGACCTGCTGATTATCTGCTACGACAACTTCATCAGTTCGATGACCGACTTCGTTAACTGGAAAAAGACCCGTGGTATCAACACAACCATCGTGGGTACTAGCACTGCTGGCAGCACCTATTCGGCCATCCAAACCTATATTAGAAACCAATACAATGCCAACAACAACCTGACCCATGTGTTGCTCGTCGGTGACGTGGCCCAGATTCCAGGATATACTTTTACAGATGGCGGTTCTAGTTGGTCAGGTAAAGGAGATAACCAATATGGTCAAATTGTGGGTAACGATATCTACAACGATGTCATCATCGGTCGTTTCTCCGCCAGCAGTGATGCTCAAGTTACAACCCAAGTCAACCGTACTATCACTTACGAACGTGACCTCACAACCTCAGACACATGGTGTCAGAATGGTTTAGGCATCAGTGCTTCGGCTGGCAGTGGAGGACATTACAACGAGGATGACTATGAGCATATCGAGAACCTCCGCACCGACCTTTTGAATTATGGTTATAACACTGTTTATCAAGATTATGCCAGTGTGAGTGGGTATCCTTCATCTTCAACGACCACCATCAGCAACCATATCAATAGCGGTGTAGGTATCATCAACTACTGCAACCATGGTGAGGAAACTGGATGGCAGTCGCACTATTACATGAATTCCAACGTCAATGCCTTGACCAACAATAACAAGCTGCCTTTCATCTTCTCTGTGGCTTGTTTGGTGGGTAAATATGATTACTCCAGTGGAGATTGCTTTGCTGAGACATGGATGCACGCCACCAATTCCAACACTCCGTCTGGAGCCGTCTGTGGCGCGTTCTCCTACATTTCACAGCCTTGGATTCCGCCCATGTGGGCCCAAGATGAGTTTGTTGATATTCTTGTTGAAAGTTACAACAACAACATCAAGCGTTCTTTTGGTGGAGCGGCTATCAATGGTATGATGGCTATATTCGACAATTATAGCACGACGGAGACTTCAGCTGTCGGATGCTACAAAGCTTGGGTTGTATATGGCGACCCGACCTTGATGATGCGTACCAAGACCCCGCAGGCCATGACGGTTAATCATGCTGGTGCTATTGCCCCGACAGCATCTTCTTATGCAGTTACCGTCAACAACGGCAGTGGCGCTGTGGCCACCATCACCGATGCCGACCATAACATTTTGGGCAAGGCCACGGTGGGCAGCAACGGATCAGCCACTATCAATATCAATGGCACCTTGACGGTCGGCACGGAGCTTACCCTTTGCGTGTTTGGATATAATAAGGTGACCTATTTGGGCACCATCAACGTGGTTGGCAGCGGTAACCAATACGAAATCACTGCTACAGCTAGCCCGACTGCTGGTGGTACTATCACTGGTGCAGGTACCTATTATCAAGACACCCAATGCACCCTCACCGCCACGCCGAACAGAGGTTACACCTTCACCAACTGGAAGAAGAACAACAGTGTGGTCAGCAACAATCCCACATACACCTTCACTGTGACTGCTGCTGCTTCTTTCACTGCCACCTTCACGGCATTGACCAGCCACACGGTGACCTGCAACGCGACTCAGAATGGCAGCATCAGTGCTTCTCCGACCACGGCCTACGCAGGCGAGACCGTAACGTTGACGGCTACACCTGTTGCAAATTACGTTTTGGAGTCATGGAGCGTCAAGGATGCTAATAACAATACCATCGCGGTGACCAACAACCAGTTTACCATGCCCGACAACAACGTCACGGTGAATGCCACCTTCGCTTTCCAACAAGAAGTCGAAGTGACCATTGGTAGTGGAACAACTGGTGGTAATTATCTGCCTACTGGCGACTATTACAAATACTCACTGACCCAACAGATTTATACCGCTTCAGAATTGGGCGAAGCTGGCTCCATCACCGCCATCAGCTTCTACTACAATACATCTACAGCTTCCAATCCTAGAAGCCTTATGATTTATATGGCACATACCCCAAGCTCTACTATCTCAACATGGTCGATTGTAACTTCTGGACAACTGGTCTACTCAGGTAGCTACACCTTTTATCAGGGCTGGAACACCATCACTTTGACCACGCCTTTCGCTTACGACGGCTCGAGCAATCTGCTACTTACTGTTGACGACAACACTGGAGATTGGACTACTAACAGCCAATTTTATACTTACTCAACAGGTGCTAATAGAGCCATCTATTACAGAAATGACAGTACGAATCCTGATCCTACTGGCAGTGTCTCTGTGACAGCTACCCAACTTCAGGTCAATGCCCAAATGAAGGTCACCAAGTTAATTGCTGGACCTTCAGTGACTCAATACACTGTGACAGCTTCACCCAATCCTGTTGAAGGTGGAACGGTTGCCTTCGGCAGCAAAGACAATAGAGACGAACTCGTCTATGACTTCGAAGACGGCTGGCAAGGATGGACGACCTTCCAAGGCAGCACTACCTCTCCTAACAGCTGGATGCATAACACGGAATACCCCACCTCCAACAATGACTTCTCCACCGGTTACGGCTACAACAACTCCGATGGATTCATGCTCTCAGAGTCGTACATCTCTGGCTCTTCAAGTGGTTCTGGCCAGGCTGTCACCCCTGACAACTATCTCGTTTCTCCTCAGGTTCGCTTGGGTGGAAGCATCTCCTTCTATGCAGGTGCCAGAAACACAAGTTATTGTGCAGAGAAGTTCTCCGTGATGGTTTCGACGACCGACAACACCAACGCTGCCAGCTTCACGACTGTTGAGACTTGGACATTATCTTTGTCCTCAGCTGGATACAACTCTACGCCTTATACCGTTGACCTGAGTGCATACAGTGGCATGGGCTATATCGCCATCCGTCACTTCGATTGCTACGACCAATGGTTCATAGCCGTTGACAATGTCACAATCGTGGAAGGCGATGTTGACGATGGCAGCATCAGTGCTACTTATGAGGAAGGCGAATCCTGCACATTGATTGCCACGCCCAATACGGGATACAGCTTCGTGAATTGGACTGAGAACGGCACCGCAGTTTCGACAAGTGCCAATTATACCTTCAATGTCACCAACAATCGTGACCTTGTGGCCAACTTCTCGCAATCGGTTCCGTCATATACGATTACTGCCACGGCCAATCCTACCGCAGGTGGTACCGTGTCGGGTGCTGGCAGCTATACCCAAGGCCAAACTTGTACTTTGGTAGCTACAGCCAACACAGGCTACACCTTCGTCAATTGGACAAAGAATGGTTCAGTGGTTTCCAACAATGCCAACTATAGCTTCACCGTGAATGCGGCAGGCACTTATGTTGCCAACTTCACTTTGAATAGCTATCAAATCACTGCTTCAGCTGATCCTGCTTCGGCGGGTACTGTTACGGGCGCTGGCAATTACAACCATGGTGCCACTGCCACTCTGGTGGCTACACCTGCCGATGGATTTGACTTCGTCAACTGGACCCACAATGGTTCAGTGGTATCCACCAATGCCACTTACAGCTTCACTGTGACTGCAGCCGGTGCATACGTGGCTCATTTCACACAAAGCCCCGAGCAGCAAACCGTAACACTGCCTGTTGGCTGGAGCTGGTGGTCAGCCTATGTTGAAATCACTCTCCAACAGCTTGAAAACGCCTTGGGTACAAATGGTGCAAGCATCGTTTCGCAACATGGTTCAGTGTCCTACCTCAATGGTTTGGGTTGGGACGGTAACTTAACCGAGATTGACCTGTCGCAGATGTATGAACTCAACATGACTGGTAATATTGAACTGACCGTGAGCAATGTTTTGGCTGACCCGACTGACCATCCGATCACCCTTAACTCCAACGGTTACACTTGGATTGGCTATCCTGTCCAGCAGAGCATGAATGTAGCTGACGCTTTTGTCGGCCTCAATGCTGAGATGGGTGACTTAGTCAAGTCGAAGACGAGCATGGCCATGTACACAGGCAACAGCTGGGTTGGTACACTCAATAGTTTGGAGCCTGGTCAAGGTTACATGTACAAGTCCAATGCCGCCTCATCGAAGACCTTCACTTATCCTTCAAGCAGAATCGGTGAAGTCAAGGCCAATATTAATGGAGAAGGCAACTACTGGACTCCAGAGCAGTCACGCTTTGCTAACAACATGAACGTGATGGCCGTGGTTGAGTTTGATGGTGCCGAGGCTATGGACGACAATATCGAAGTCGGTGCCTTCGTCGGCGACGAATGCCGTGGCAGCGTGCGCCTGATGCGAGTGGAAGAGACTGGCCGTTACATGGCCTTCCTGACTATCCACGGTGAAACGGGTGAGCCTGTGAGCTTCAGAGTGCTTGACGATAGGGGAGAGCTCGAGGTGAAAGAAACCATGGAATTGAACATCAACGCGATGATCGGTGATTTGAAGACTCCTTACGTGCTTCACGCCGGCAGCAATAGCATGGTGCTGTTCCCGAACCCCGTGACAAAAGGTGAAGCCTTTAGCGTGGAGATGCCCTCCGACAGCGACCTGAACGGTGCAAGAGTGGAAGTGTATAATGCCCTTGGCAACTTGGTGCGCACCGAAACCTTGACTGGTAAAGACGCCTCATTAGCTGGTATGACAACGGCAGGTGTCTACACCGTAAAGGTGACTGACCGCAATGGCAATGTCAATTACTCCAAACTCGTTGTGAAATAAACGTAATCCCAAGAACAAATAAATAATACTTACAATAATGAAAAGAAACATTTTCTTATTAATCCTTTCTTTCCTCTTAATAGGAAAGATGTATGCACAAGTACAAGAAGACCATTGGACTCCAGACGGTGCCACTGGCTCAGCGATTGCAATGTTTTGGTGTGAAGTGTTCATCGATGATGAAACACAGACCTCAGGTGACATTGAAGTTGCCGAGTTTGTGGATGGTTCATGCAGACAGACCACAAGAGTCCGTGGCTATTACAATGTGCCATTCTATCGCGCCATGTTGAATGGTCAATATGATGGCGCAGGCCATACCATCACTTTCAAATGCTACGACCATGCCACTGGCACAGAATTCGATGCTTGTCCCTACACGTACACTACTACGGGAGCAACAGACCAAATTGGATCAGCAGTTGCTCCTGTCGAGTTGAGATTCACCTCTCCGGCTCCCGAGTATCCATGGTCTGTTAACCCTAACCAATGGCAAAACAACTCTTTCGTTATCGCTCGTGTCCAAACCAATGGCATCGACATCACGGATGGTACCAACTGGGAAGTGGGTGCCTTCTGCGGCAACCAATGCCGTGGCTTGTGCAACATGGAGAATGGCTGGGTGGCTTCTTCCAGCACGCCTTACACCTATTATATGATGATGATGGTTTATGGCAATGAAGGCGATCAGCTTACTTTTAACCTCTATGACAAGGCCAATGAAGAAGTCTATGGTACCTGCGATGTCACCCTCACCTATACCGAAGAAGGACATGGCGACTTTTGGAATCCCATTATCCTGAACTTCAGGGCCGTTGAAAGCTTCACCTTGGATATCATTGGCTATGGTGGTAACAACAACCGCTATTATCTCATTGCATCTCCCATCGGTGAAATCAGCCCCGCTTCTGTGAACCAAATGCTGAGCAACGAGTATGACTTGTTCTACTTCGACCAAGCTGCTGAAGACTGTCTCGAATGGATCAACTACAAGGGTGAAGATGGCAATTATAATCTTGAAGCTGGCAAGGGCTATCTCTATGCCAACAGCAACAATGTCACGCTTACCTTCACGGGCTATCCAGGCAGCAACGGAGAGGTCGTTTTGACCAAATGCGCCAGCAATACGGCTGCTTTCCCGGGTTGGAACCTTGTGGGTAATCCTTTTGGAAGAACCGCTTATCTCAACCGTCCGTTCTATATCATGAATGGAAATGGTGATGAGATTATCCTTAGCGAACGTAACTATGTCAACAAAATGGAAGGCGTTTTCGTGGTGGCTGACTACGATGGCGAAGTCATGACCTTCGGCACTACAGTTCCTGCTAAGAGCAAGCAGCTTGTACTCAACATCGGTCAAAACAACAATGTCATCGACCGCACGGCCATCAGCTTCGATGAAGGCAACGTGTTGCCCAAGTTCCAACTGAATGAGAACAGCACCAAGCTCTACATCCCGCAGGACGACAAGGACTTTGCCGTGGTAAGTGCCAAAGCTGACATGGGCGAGATGCCGATCAACTTCAAGGCTGCCGAAGATGGGGTTTACACCTTGTCACTTGGCACCGAAGAGGTCGACTTCAACTATCTGCATCTCATCGACAACCAAACAGGTGAGGATGTTGACCTGTTCATGGTTCCGAGCTACACCTTTAACGCCTTGACGACAGATGCTGCCAACCGCTTTAAGTTGGTGTTTGCCGCTGACAATGGTGCCGACGACAACTTCGTCTTCCAAAACAACGGCAACTGGATTGTCAACAACGACGGCAAGGCCACCTTGCAAATTGTTGACGTCACCGGCCACATCGTGAGCAACGAGCAGATTGAAGGCGGCCACAGCCTGAACTTCAAGCCCGCTGCTGGCGTTTACATGTTCCGCCTCATCAACGGTAACAATGTGAAAGTGCAGAAAGTAGTGATTCGTTAAGATTCTAAACTCATTTATAAAAACTCCATCTCATTTGAGGTGGAGTTTTTTTGTTCCCTTTCATGCACCACAAACGTTATTATTACTATTTTTGAAGCGTTGAAAGAGAAGCCAAACAAAACAGCATTTAACAATAACACAAATTAATACTAATGACTATGAATGCAAAGTTTATGCTATGGAAAAGGGCGGTTCGTGTCGTCCTGTTCGGCCTGCTATTGAATGTGGTGGGAATGACGAAAGGGTATTCGAATTATGATTTCAGTGCCAGATGTGCAACTGGACAAACATTGTACTTCAGAATTACCGCAGAACAATCAGCGGAACTGACATATCCTAGATATGGAGAGCAATACTATAGTGCTTGGGAAGGATACACCAAGCCATCTGGTGAAATTATCTTGCCAGAAACTGTTATGGATTACGGGCGTCAATACACGGTGAAATCCATTGGCGAGAGAGCTTTTGTTGAGTGTACAGGCTTAACGGGAATTACAATTCCCAACTCCGTGATCACAATAGGAGATGAAGCTTTTGGTGGGTGTACAGGTTTAACGGGCAACCTTATTATTCCCAATTCCGTGACCACAATAGGAGATGGAGCTTTTGCTGGGTGTACAGGCCTGACGGGCAGCCTAAATATTCCAGGATCTGTCACTTCAATTGGCGAAAGGGCCTTTTCTGGTTGCGCTGGTTTCACAAGTTTGATTATCCCGACCTCAGTGACAACGATAAACAATCATACTTTCTTTTATTGTACTGGTTTCACAGGCAACTTGGTCATCCCTGCTACTGTTACATCAATAGGTGAAAGTGCTTTCGAGGGTTGCAGCGGTTTCACGGGTGACTTGGTCATCCCTAATTCAATTACTTCGATAGGCAATAATGCCTTCTCATATTGCACTGGATTAACAGGAAGCTTGACCATCCCGAATTCCGTTTCTTCCATGGGCTCTGCTTTTATGGGCTGCGTGTTTAACGGATTGTATATTGACGCACCAAACATTCCTGATTCATTCATGCGTGATTATTGTCGCGAGATTACAGGTAACTTACACTTTGGAAATTCAGTGATAACGATAGGTGAAAAAGCCTTCGAAGAATGTACTGGCTTAACGGGCTTAACCTTTTCCAATTCCGTGACTACGATTGGCGAACGGGCATTCTTTGGCTGCACTGGTTTCACCGGAGAGCTGACCATAGGCAATGCAGTGACCACGATAGGCGAAAGCGCTTTCGAAAGATGCAGTGGTTTTTCGGGAAGTCTAAGCATCCCCAATTCGGTAACTACAATAGGCCCCCATGTGTTTTACGATTGTACTGGCATCACGGGTAGCCTGACCATCCCCAATTCCGTTACTTCGCTGGGTGATTTGGCTTTCTATAATTGCAGTTTTAATGGATTGGACATCAATACTTCTACCATTACGGCGATTGCTTTCTATGGATGTGATTTCACTGGCAGCTTGACCATCGGTGATTCCGTAAATTTCATAGAAGGTGGTTTAGCTCACAAAAGCTTTACTGGCGATTTGGTCATTCCTAATTCTGTCACTACGATTGGCGAAGGTGCTTTTGAGAACTGTAGCTTCGATGGTAGCTTGACCATCCCAAATTCAGTCACTTCCATAGGACGCTATGCTTTTGCTGGGTGTAGTTTTAACGGCTTGAATATTGACGTGTCAATCATTCCTAACGAATTATTCCGCAATTGCGAAAGCATCACGGGTAGTCTGGTTATCGGCAATTCTGTAATCACAATTGGCGAATATGCTTTCGATAGATGTAGCAATCTCACAGGTAGTTTAACCATTCCTAATACCGTCACTTCGATAGGCGATGGAGCTTTCAGAAACTGTAGTGGTTTCACGGGAAGCCTCACCATCCCCAATTCCGTGACCGAGATAGGCAGTGAAGCTTTTTCTGGTTGCAATGGCTTCACGGACTTGACCATCGGCACATCCGTGACTTCAATTGGTGAGGGCGCTTTCCGTAACAGCAATGGTTTCACTGGATCGCTGATTATCCCTAATTCCGTGATTACTATAGGAGATTATGCCTTTATGTATTGCACTGGGTTTTCGGGCGACTTGACCATCGGTAATTCGGTGACTTCAATCGGCAATTATGCTTTCGCTATGTGCAGTGATTTTACGGGTAATCTAACCTTAGGCAATTCCGTTGATTCGATAGGTAATTATGCTTTCTGGTATTGCAGTGGATTTACTGGCGATTTGAACATTCCCAACTCCATTACATCGATAGGCAAAGCTGCTTTTGCTCAGTGCAATGGCTTTACGGGCAATCTGACACTTGGCAATGCATTAACATCAATAGGCGAAAATGCTTTCGAGGAATGTAATGGTTTTACCGGCAACCTCGTCATCCCAAATTCCGTGTCCACAATAGGCAAGTATGCTTTCCTTTCTTGTAGTGGATTCAACGGTACATTGACCCTTCCTGATTCGTTGCTTGAGATAGGTGAAGCGGTTTTTAGTGGTTGCAGTGGCTTCACAGGTAGCCTGACTATCCCTGATTCCGTGACCTCAATAGGAAGTGGTGCTTTCTCTGGTTGCAGTAGCTTCACGGGAGATCTGGTCATCCCAAACTCTGTGTCAACGATAGGTGAAAGTGCTTTCTATGGTTGCAATGGTTTTACAGGTTCATTAACCATCCCAAATTCTGTAACACAGATTGAAGGTTGGACTTTTTGGAATTGCACCGGCTTTTCTGGCGACTTGGTTATCCCCAATTCTGTGACCAGAATTTGGACAGCTGCATTTTCTGGTTGTATCGGTCTCAACGGCACTTTGACCCTTCCTAATTCACTGACCGAGATAGGAGAGCGTCCTTTCTCTGGTTGTAGCTTCAACGGGTTAAATATTGATTTGACTAATATCCCATCTATTAGTAACAATATAGGAGGAAATTATTCAGGAACGCTAACCCTAGGCAATTCTGTAATTACAATTGAAGAAAGTGCTTTTGATGGTTGCAGTGGATTTACGGGTGATTTGATTATTCCCAATTCCGTGACGACTATAGGCAATTTCGCCTTCAGGAATTGCACTGGATTCTCAGGTAACTTGACCATCGGCAATTCCGTGACCATAATAGGCAAATATGCTTTCGATGGTTGCAGTGGTTTTACGGGTGACCTTGCCCTTCCCAATTCCTTGACAAAGATAGGTCATCGTGCGTTCCAGGGTTGCACGGCACTAACTGGCACATTGACCATTCCTGAAAATGTCACTTGGATTGGAATGGGCTGTTTTGTCAATAGTGGCTTTACAAAAGTGAATTTCAATGCTATTAACTGCACAAACATGGGTTGTGACGACAGCAGTGGTGACTGTTATTTTGTGTTATGGCAAAACTCCAACCTTCAAGAAATCATCATTGGAGAAAATGTAACTCAAATTCCGGACTACGCCTTTGGATCCCAAACTTCGCAATTCTGCCGACTGACGTTTTTGGGCAATAGGGTAACAAGAATTGGCGCTCAAGCTTTCATACACGATCAAAGCGACGATTGCGGCCTTATTGGTGATTTGGTCATTCCTTCCTCCGTGACGGAAATAGGCGATTGGGCTTTCTACGGTTGCTATGGAATAACATCCATACATTCATACGGGGCAGTGCCTCCAACTACGGGTAACGACGCTTTATATGAAATAGATTATTCTATACCTGTGTATGTACCTTTATGTTCGGAAGAGGATTATAGAGGAGCCAATCAATGGAGTAACTTTACCAATTATTGGGCCGTTTTGCCTTGCCCCCATACTTTCACAGGGAATGGAGCGGATAATCTATGGTCGAACCCCGACAACTGGCATACCCAGCCCAATGATGACAATGATATCATTATTAATGCCATTTGCGAGATGGATGAGAATGTCGAAGCTTCGAGAATTGTCATCAATAGCAAGGCTAAACTTGTCATCAAATCAGGCTATACACTTGACATCAATGGAAATGAAAATAGGGCAGAGGGGGAAATCGTGAACCTTGGCTCAGCACAAAACCTCATTATCGAAGACGGCGGACAGTTGTTTTACGATAAAGACGGCCTGCAAGCAACCGTGAAGAAAACAATATTGCCTTATAATAATGAAACCGATGGTTGGAATCTTATGACCTATCCAATGATTGGAAACGGGAAAGTGGCTTCACAAAAAAACTTACTTAGCGGTCAATACGACTTGTATTATTACGATGAACCTACGTTATTTTGGAACAATTATAAACAAAATAAATTGGTTGACGGTACGAGCAGCATTGCTGTCTTCCCGTTCTATACCTATTATAATTATAGCATTAGTGAGAATCTTTTCTTGGCAAGAGAACTTGCAGATATTGGTCTCAGCACTGAACCGTTAGGAGCGCTATGCTGGTATGCCACCAACAGTACTGGCTACGAACAAAGCAACATCAGCATTTGGATGGCCAATGTAAGCGACAACGCGTTGACAGAGTCATCGCACCTCACAAACGACATGACACTTGTCTATTTTGGCAACATGACCCCTGAGCAAGGTTGGAATGAATTTGTTTTCAACGAAAACAATTTTGCATGGGATGGGACGAGCAATGTCTTGATTTGCGTACAGAGGAACAATGGGGAATGGAATAACCCTGTGAATTGGCAGAGCCATGAAACAGATTTTGCTGCCATGTCCTACGACTTTAATGATAACTCAGCCTACGATATGGTAAACCAAACTTATTCCATGAGTAATAGCTCTATCCGCCCCAACATAGTATTCGAACCCGTTGGTCAAATTGGAGATTGTTTTACGAGTTTAAAAGCGGGTAAAGGCTACCTCTATGCCAACGATTGCGTTATTCCAGCCACAGAAACTCAAGTTGGCAATAGCTCTGGAACGCAAAATTATTTCCCATTCTACACTTATTATGAGAACAGCATCAGCGAATGTCTTTTCCGTGCAGAAGAACTTGAAAATGCAGGAGTTGCGAAAGCACCTATGACTAGCCTCAGTTGGTATGCCACCAACCGTACGGGGTATTTGCAGAGTAATATCAGTATTTGGATGGCCAACGTGAGCGAAAATGCTTTGTCAGGCATGTCTCACAACCCCAGCAGCATGACACTTGTTTACACAGGTGCCATGACACCTGAAATTGGATGGAACGAGTTTGTCTTCAATGAAGACAGTTTTGCTTGGGATGAGATAAGTAATGTTCTTGTTTGTATACAAAGGAACAATGGTGAGTGGAATAACCCGATTAAATGGCAAAGCCATAATTGCGGTTTTGTTGGCATGTCTTATCTTTATCAGGATAACACTCCTTATGACGTGATGAACGAAACCTATTCAATGAACACTTCTACATCCCGACCCACCACCATCTTCAAGACATCTGGTCAAGAAGGCGAACCCATCACGATTTCTTTTAAAGGCCAACTCCAACGCGGTACCGCCCAAGTAACCATCCCATTAAGCTACACGGAGAGCATAGACTATCCGGGCTACAACTTAGTGGGCAACCCGTTTGTTCACAATGTCACTTCGTATGCTTCGGAGAATGTGGCCGATGGATGCTTCCGTCTTAATGAGACCCAAGACGACATCATCGTGAGCGAAATCAGTGAAGCCCATCCGCTGAAACCCGCTGAAGGCTTCTTTGTGAAAGCAACTGGTGAAAACGCTTCCATCACCTTCAATCCTCAAGCGAAAGCAAAGGCAAGCCAAAGTAATTCCATCCGTTTGGAAATCATGGAAAACGGCCATCTCGTCGATCGCCTCATTGTGAAGAAAGAAGGCGAGCCTTTGGAGAAGCTATCATTAAAGCCACAACGCACCAAGCTGTTTGCCAACAAAGAGGATAAAGAAATGGCTATCGTTTCTGTCGATGCTAACGAACAAGCCATCAGCTTTAAGGCTACTCACGACGGCACTTATACGCTTACGGTAAACGCAGATAAAAATGAAGGGGAATGCCTGCACCTTATTGATAATCTCACTGGTGAGGATATTGACTTGTTGGCAGCCCTTCGACAGGCTCAGGGACCTGCCAGTTACACCTTTGAAGCGAAGACGACAGACGATGCCAACCGCTTCAAACTGGTGTTTTCCGTCGGCGGTGACGCAAATGTTGACGATGACAGGAAATAGGTGAACAACATTGTCATCACAAAATCGACCGACTATGTCATTCCATTTTGGAATATATAGTCGGTCGGTTTTTTTGATAGGGAAGGGGCTTTACCTCTTCACCGCCTCAGCCACAGCCTTGCCAAGGTTGTAGAGCTTGTCCCAATCCTCTTCGCGGATGGGAGCACCTTTCACCTCTACACTGTCGGCAACGAGGTTCCATTTGCCTTCCTCGGCGTATTTGGCAAGGGTCTTTACGCCACCACCACTCCAGCTCATGCCGCCAAAGGTTGCATAGCACTTGTCCTTCGGCTTGAACTCGTTGATTTCGTGGACGAGCAAGGTCATGTTGGGGAACATACTGCCATAATGGGCACAGGCACCGATGATGACACCTTTGTACTTCCAGATGTCGCTCATGATGAACGATACCTCGGTTTTGGCCACATCGTAGACTTTTACTTCCTTGATGCCAGCCTCCGCTGCACCACGTGCCACAATTTCAGCCATACGGGCCGTGTTGCCATGCATGGAACCGTAGACGATGACGACACCTTCCTCGGATTCCTGCTTGCTCCATTGCGTGTATTTGCCGATGACCCATGCGAGGTTGCTGCGCCAAACGAGTCCATGCGACGGGGCAATTATTTTGATTTCCAGTGTGCTAAGTTTTTCGATGGCTTTCAAGGCTTGCATGGCCACCTTGCCGACGATGTTGGCATAATAGCGGCGCATTTCGCCTTCATAAAAAGCAAGATTCACTTGGTCGTCAAAGATGCAGCCATTTAAGGCACCGAAACCACCAAAGGCATCGTTGCTGAAGACGATTTTGCTGCTTTGCTCGTAGGTCACCATCGATTCAGGCCAGTGCACCATAGGTGCCATGAAGAACTGCAAGGTATGGTTGCCGAGGCTTAAGGTTTCACCTTCGGCCACAATCTTTTTGTTCTCGATGGGGCCATAGAAAGCCTCCAAAGGAGCAAAGGTCTTGGCATTGCCGACCACCTGTACTTCGGGATACTCGCGAAGCACGGCGGCTACCGTGCTGCTGTGGTCAGGCTCGTCATGATTAATAATAAGGTAGTCGACCTTACGGCCTTGCAGCACCGACTTCACCTTGAAAAGGTATTCCTCAAGGAAATTGGCTTCCACGGGGTCAATCAAAGCGACTTTCTCGTCGACGATAAGATAGGAGTTATAGGAAACGCCGTTGGGCAGTTCCATGTGGTTCTCAAACAGGTCGGTGTGGCGGTCGTTGACGCCGACATAATAAATGTTTTCGGATAATTGGATTTGTTGCATATTGTCATTATTATTCATAAAAAGCGGCCCTTCGACCCTTCGACCCTTCGACAGGCTCAGGGACCACAGGCTCAGGGACCGCAGGCTCAGGGACCTCGGTCTCAGCCATCTTTCACAAGAGTTCTTCAAAATCCTCAACGCCGTGTTTGCACAACGGACATTCGAAATCGGGTGGGAGGGATTCACCTTCGTAGACATAGCCGCACACCTTGCATACCCAACGGCGTTTGCCGTCTTTGGGCTTCTCGGCGGGTTGGGGTTTAGGTTTGATGTTCTTTTGGTAATAGTCGTAAGTCACAGAGGGCTTGTCGGAAAGCACCTGGGCATCAAGCACATCAGCAATGAACATGGTATGCGTGCCAAAGTCGATGCTCTTGGTGACGCGACAAGCTAAATAGGCGTTGGTGTACTTCGGGATGTAAAGCACATGGTTGACGGCACGATGTTCGGCTTCGCAGTTGGCAAATTTATTCACTTTGCGACCCGACTGGAAGCCGAAATGTTCGAAGACTTTCATCGGCGTTTCGGTAGTCAACATGCTGACATTGAACACGCAGGAATCCTTAATGAGGTTGTGAGTGTAGTTGCCCTTGTTGACGGTAACGGCCACTTGCAAAGGGTTACTGGTGACTTGAATCACCGTGTTCACGATGCAGCCGTTGTCGATATTATCGTAGTTGGTGGTAAGGACGTAAAGTCCATAACCGATATTGAATAAAGCTTTGGTATCCATTATTTGTTACATTAATTGACTTAGGACGAGGGACTTAGGACTTAGGATGTCCCCAGTCCTATAGTCCCATGTCACAAGTCTCTCGTTTATTCCATGACGGAGAAGCTGTCCTTGCCAATGCCGCAAAGCGGGCAGGACCAGTTGTCAGGGATGGCCTCAAACGGGGTGCCAGGAGCGATGCCGCTGTCGGGATCGCCTTTTTCCGGGTCATAGATATAACCACAGACGTCGCAAACGTACTTTTTCATAATTTGTTAAACATTTAGTTATTAGTTATTTAATTGGATTATTCTTCATCAATCGGCGTTTCGACAGGCTCAACGACCTAAGGCCCCTGAGCCTGTCGAAGGGCCATATTATTCAATAGTTTTCCGCTTTGATTTGGAAATAGGACTGAGGATGGTTGCACACGGGGCAGATTTGGGGAGCTTTCTTGCCGATGACAATATGTCCACAGTTGGAGCATTGCCAAACCATGTCGCCTTCGCGTGAGAACACTAAGCCGTCCTCAATGTTCTTCAAGAGCTTGCGATAACGCTCTTCGTGTTCTTTCTCGATTTTGGCCACTAACTCGAATAGTACGGCAATCTTGGTGAAGCCTTCCTCGCGGGCGGTTTTGGCCATGCCTGCGTACATGTCGGTCCATTCGTAATTTTCACCGTCGGCAGCATCCTTCAGGTTAGTTTTGGTGTCGGGCACCTCGCCGTCGTGAAGGAGTTTGAACCAAATCTTGGCATGTTCCTGCTCGTTGCGGGCAGTCTCTTCAAAGAGGTCGGCGATTTGGTTGTAGCCTTCCTTGCGCGCCTTGGAGGCATAATAGGTGTACTTGTTGCGGGCTTGCGATTCGCCTGCAAATGCAGCCATAAGATTGGCTTCGGTCTTTGAGCCTTTTAATTCCATAGTAAATGTTTTAGTTGTTGATTATTAATTAGTTACAAAATTCGATGATTCAAAAGGGTAGGGGATAAACCTACTTTTCGTGGCAAAGGTAACATTATTTTTCTGAAATGCTGCACAAATTCCGTAATTTTGCAAGCGCAATGTATTATGACCGAAATAAAGAGAAAATAGCAGGTGCAGATTGGCCTGATGCCGAATGGCCGGCCTACATACCCAAATACCATTTGCATGATTTTGCCGCCATCGACTTTGAAGGTGCCAATGGCGAGGTGACGAGTGCGTGTAGCATGGGCATCGTCATTGTGAGAGACGATGAAATTGCAGAGCGTTACTATAGTTTGATCAAGCCGGTGCCCAACAGATATGATTTTTGGACGACCAAGGTGCACGGTATCACGTATAAGGACACCAATCATGCGCCGTTGTTTCCCGAGGTTTGGGACAAAGTGAAAGACAAAGTGCACGGTTTGCCGATGGTGGCTCACGGCATTTCTTTCGACGAGCGCGTGCTGAAGGCGTTGCACAAGTTGTATCATATTCCTTATCCAAATTACAAGTTTTATTGCACGCATTTAGGTTCGGAGGCATTGTTGCCGGAATTGGAAAACCACAAATTGCAAACTGTTGCGAAGCATTTCGGCTATGATTTGGCTAAGAACCATCATAACGCTGTCGCTGATGCAGAGGCTTGTGCTGTGATTGCGATGAATATTTTTTAGTTTGCAGTTGTTCAGTTGTTCAGTTAGCAGTTGTTCAGTTGTTCAGTTAGCAGTTATTCAGTTGTTTAGTTAGCAGTTATTATTTGAATTTCATGCGTTAGGGTATGGTCTGGAGATTTACAATTTAACATAATGTTGATTATTTTCAAAAAGTGCAAATCGAAAAACGAGGCTGTTTTGACCATTTTTTTACACATTTTTATTTGTCAATACCGAAATGATGATTACTTTTGCAGTTCCAACTTTTTGGGTTTTACATCATATAATTTTGAATCTTTAAATCTTTGAATTTTAAATTTTTAAATCATATCATTTATGGAAATTATCGGAAAAGTGGTCAGACTCGGTAATCTGACCGAAGGTACAAGCGCCCGCGGTTCATGGCGCAAACAAGATTTGATTATCGAGACCGAGGAACAATATCCGCGCACGGTTTGTCTGACCTGCTGGACGAACCAAATCGACGAGATTCAGAAATTCGCGCCCGGCCAAACTATCAAGGCACAGATTGAGATTTCATCGCGCGAATTTAATGGAAAATGGTACACTGACGTCCGCGTGTGGCGCTTTGACCCCGTTGGCGCTACCGCTCCTATGGCTGCCCCCGTGCAAGCTGAACAGCAGCC
This sequence comes from Bacteroidales bacterium, assembly GCA_016290215.1. Lineage (GTDB taxonomy): Bacteria > Bacteroidota > Bacteroidia > Bacteroidales > F082 > Limimorpha. Next base: position 17,159 of record JAEETH010000023.1, on the reverse strand, counting down.
AATGATGCACCAAACTCCGCCAGCAGCCGCTCCTGCGCCCGCACCAGCTTCGCCGGATTTCTATCCGCCTGCGGAAGACAGCGTGGACGACCTGCCCTTCTAACATTATGTTAAATACGGCCACCTATAGATTCCCAAGGGAATGACATAGGTGGCCTGTTTTTAAAACCATGCAAGTCAACATTTTAAATACCGACACCATTTGTGCCATTGCCACTGCCCATGGCATGGGTGCTATTGCTGTTGTCCGCGTTTCGGGCGTCTCGTCTTTTCCCATTGTAAGTCAGATATTTAAGAGGAATGGTAAGCCTTTTGACATAGGGAAAATACTTTCACACAAAGCGTACTATGGCCATATTGTTGACAACGGAGCATTAATTGACGAGGTGTTAGTGACCTTTTTCAAAGGCCCTCATTCTTTCACGGGCGAAGATTCCGTTGAAATCAGCGTGCATGGTTCGGTATTTATCCAGCAGAAACTACTGCAAATATTGATTGCCCATGGTTGCCGCATGGCCGAAGCTGGCGAGTTCACTCGTCGGGCCTTCGTCAACCGCAAGTTCGACCTTGCCCAGGCTGAAGCCATCGCTGACTTGATTAGTTCCGAGAGCGAAGCTGCGCATCGTGTAGCCATCAACCAACTGAAAGGTGGGTTTTCCAAAGAACTTCAAGTGCTGCGCTCTAAACTATTGGAAATGACATCTTTGGTGGAATTGGAATTGGACTTCAGCGAGGAAGATGTAGAATTTGCCGACCGAAGTCAGCTTAAAGCTTTACTTCAAGAGATATTAGTTAAAGTAAACAAACTCAAAGACTCATTCCGTTTAGGAAATGCCATCAAGAATGGCATTCCAGTAGCCATTGTTGGACAAACCAACACGGGTAAAAGCACCCTGTTGAATGCCCTTTTGGGTGAAGACCGCGCCATCGTCAGCGACATTGCGGGCACTACGCGCGACACCATCGAGGAAACCTTGAATATCAACGGAATACTTTATCGTTTCATCGACACAGCAGGTTTGCGTGCCACCGATGAAACCATAGAGAAAATCGGCATTGAACGTTCGTACAAAAAGATCGCTGAGGCAAATGTGGTTATCGGGATGTTAGATGCTACAACAGATTATGAATCAATGCTTTTGTCGGCAAACGAAATCCGATCCAAGGTCGATTTTGGCCACCAGCAACTCATTCTTTGTATTAATAAGGTGGATACTTTGGCCGACCAAGGCGAAGCTACGTTAGGGCAACTCCGACAAGATTTGAACAATGATGACATCTTGGTGATTTGCATTTCCGCAAAACACAAATTTGGATTAAACGACCTTTACAACACCCTGAAACACAGTCAGCCCCTCGCCCACCCTGACACCACTTTGGTCACCAACGTGAGGCATTATGAGGCACTTGTCCATGCTAACGACAGCCTTGAACGAGTTCAACAAGGACTTGAAATGAACATTCCTACAGACTTGGTTTCGCAAGACTTACGGCAAGCACTTTATCACCTTGGAAGCATCACCGGAGAAATCACCACTGATGAGGTGCTTGGTTCCATCTTCTCTCGTTTTTGCATCGGTAAATAACTAATTATATGAATAACTCAAAAAACACTCTCAAAAGTGCCCGCAACAGAACCAGCATCGCCATCCTCATCACGGCGGCGGCACTTATGCTATTGATTTCTGGCATCCAGCAATATTCTGCTCGCAAGCAAATCCGCAAAGATTTGGAGCGAAATGCCGAGATAGAGTTGGTTATCAAATCTATTGGTGTCAAACACTCACTTGAAGATGTGGAACTCGCGCTACGGAACCGCATTTGGGAATTCGAGCAGGTTCTCCCCTATCCTGATTCCCTTTTTGCCATCACGCGCCGCATCGTGGAACAGAACCCACGTTTCGACGGCTGCTGCATCGCTGTGGTGCCCAACTACTACCCCGAAAAAGGCCGCTTGTTTGAACCTTATTCAGTACGTCGCGGTGATTCAATAGAAACCGTTCAGCTTGGTTCGGAGGAGCATGACTACAGCCAAAACATGGATTTCATTTTGGCGGCTAAAAACGACAGCTCTTTTTGGAGCGAACCCTATCCTGACGGAAACAACCCGAATGTGACACTCATCACCTACACTTTCCCCATATACGACAGTTTTGGGGACATAGCAGCCGTGGTCGGCGTTGACTATAACGCCGAAGAACTTGGCAAAATGCTGAATTCCAAACACATGTTCCCCTCATCCTACTGCATACTGATTTCAGGCAAGGGCAAACTGATATGCGGTCCGGAGAACATGGAAAACTCGCATCAACTTGCGAAGGAGACCCTTGACATGATTAACGACAGCACCTTTGAGCGCCATGTCAGTTCTACGGGCCATGCCACACTCCTTTCCTTTATCGACAATGAGGACGGCTCGAAAGGGTATGTGTTTTACAATTCACCCAGAAACCTGAATCCTTGGAGAATTGCTGTGGTCAATTACGATGATGAAGTATTTGAACCATTGATAAAAATTCGGTGGAGAAACCTGCTGTTGACTTTGGCTGGTTTGCTGATTCTCGCTTTCATCATCCAGCGTTCCGCCAGGAGCATCTCCAAACTGCAACAGGCAAATTTGGAGCGTGAACACATTGACAGTGAGTTGAATATCGCTCGGAAAATCCAAATGGAAATGCTGCCCAAAGGTGATGAAATCGCGTTGCGCGACGACTGCTATGTAGTCGGCTCGCTTGACCCCGCCAAAATGGTGGGTGGCGACCTTTACGACCATTTTATCCGTGACGAGAAACTGTATTTTTGCATTGGCGATGTGAGTGGGAAAGGCGTCCCTGCGGCCTTGGTGATGGCCGTGATGCACACACTATTCCGCTCCATATCAGCACATGAGAGCAATCCTGCCCGCATCATGCATGCATTGAACGAGACTTCTTGTCAGCGCAACGAGCAGAACATGTTCGTCACCATGTTCATTGGGGTGCTCGATCTGCCGACGGGTCGTTTACGCTATTGCAATGCTGGCCATGACAAGCCTTTCGTTATCAGCGAAGAAATCAAGCAATTGCCTGCCAAGCCCCATCTGCCTTTGGGCGTGATGGACAATATGGTTTACACCACTCAAGAAACTGTGTTACAGTCGGGCGAGAGCTTGTTCCTTTACACCGATGGTCTGACTGAAGCAATGAACGAAAGTCACGAGCAGTTTGGGTTGAAACGTGTTGAAAAAGGATTGCAGGATTGCATCGGTAAAGAATCCAATGTGTCGGAAAAACTCATCCAAACAATGAAAAATCGGGTGAATGGTTTTGTTGATGGTGCCGAGCAAAGTGACGACCTCACCCTGCTTGCCCTTCAATACACGCCACAGGAAAAGCCTATCATCTTTAGCGAGACGCTCACATTAATTAATAAGGTGAGCGAAATCACGAAACTCAATGCATTTGTGAAGTCGGCCACAGCAACCCTAAGCATGGAAACCGGGCTCGCCAACCAAATCAAGCTGGCTGTCGAGGAAGCCGTCACTAATATCATTAATTATGCCTATCCAAATGATACTGAAGACAATATAAGCGTGACCATTGAGGCCGACGAGAGCCGGATACGATTCATCCTCAGCGATTCGGGCGCGGAGTTTGACCCCACCGGCGTGAGCAAGGCTGACACCACCCTCACCGTTGACGAGCGTCCCATTGGCGGCTTGGGCGTTTTCCTCGTTCGCAACCTGATGGATAGCATCAACTACGAGCGCATCGATGGAAAGAATATCCTTCGCATGGAAAAAAAATACCAAAGCGTGTGAATTCAATGAGTTTTATTACTTTTGCACTTTCAAAGCATTCAATTTTATCCTACTAATTAACAACATTAAATCCAAAAAAATGAAAAAACTAACGTTTTTGATCGTTACCTTTCTCATTGGTGGCATGATGTTTACGGGTTGCAAGAAAGACGACCCCACTCCTACTCCCACTCCCGTTGATCCGGAAACCAATCCTACCCTTACCTTGAAAACTGGAGAGAATTATCTCGTTGAGGGAATGGAAGTTAAAGCTTATGAAGAATTCCGCATGGGCTTTGTTTGCGCAGGCAAAGACTTGCAGACGCTGCAAATCACCTTCAAAAAAGGTGAAGAGCTGATTGATGTAATCAATAAAACCTGCAATCCGAATGGTTCTGAGTTTGAGCAACTTTACACCATCGTAACAACGGGTGACATCACGATGACTGCAGTGCTTACCGATGCCAATGACAAGACCGCATCACTTACGGTCAACTTCAAGGTGTTGGAGAATGTGCCTATGCTTTTTGCTGGCTCCTATGAGGGCTTTTTGATCATGGACGCAGTTGCAAGTGCTCAAGGAATGGGTGAAATGCCGATGCCTACCGACAGCGTCATGTCCAAGATTGAAATCCTCATCAACGAAGGTGGAGAGACCGCTGTGGTTACCGTTACCCAACCTCAGGGAGCTCCTTGGGTCATCAACGCGACTTTTGACGGTGAGACTCTCGTTTGCGAGCCTTATTCCGAGTCCCAGACGGTTGGACAGGTTATGACGCTCACTCTCACTTATACGATGAAATGCACTCGTGTTGACAATCTTCTGAGAATCGATGGTATCGTTGAGGGCACGGGCTCAGCCATTCAACAAGGTGTTGAAATACCCCTCTCCTTGACTGGAACCCTAATTGGCGATTTAGAGAAAGTGGAATAATAACTCAATGGTTTTTTGGTAAGTAAATGGACAAATTTAGTCTACATATTGGACGCGAGACTATGAGACGCGAGACATTTTATGTTGTCCCGTGTCCCGAAGTCCCGTGTCCCGCGTCAAAAAACATGTAGTTTAGTTTTGATTAGTTACTTATTATATTCTAAAACCAAGAGCATTCTATCACCCAGCCTTCTTTGGAAGGTTGGGTTTTTCTTTATTTAGACGATCAAACGTAAACGTAATAGACCATGCTTTTTGCTTTTTTTCCCACTATTCATTAAAAATTACATTTTTTTCTTATTTTTGCATATTAAAATCCAATCTATTTAAACACATACTATGAATACCAATATCACAGAGAAAGACGGTAAATACATCGTCAGCCTTGAAGGCGAACTCGACACCGCCCATGCCCTTGAAGTCGAACAGGCCATGCAGCCCCTCCATGAGTTGAGCGGGAAAGACATCACTATCGACTGCACCCATTTGGATTACATTGCTTCCAGCGGCTTGCGCATCCTCTTGGCCTTGCTGAAAAGCGCCAAAAGCAATGGCAACAAGGTGGTTTTGAAGAACCTGAACGACGAAATCAAGGAAGTTTTCAAAATGACGGGCTTTATCGATCTATTCGATATAGAATAAATAAAATCAACATCTTATGAAATACTATTTCAGCCAACCTGCAAAGTGGTTTTGCATGGTTTTGGCTTTGCTGTTTTCATTTGGATTGAAAGCACAGGAGGCCGATAATGAGTTTAGCTTGGATGCCAAATTGAACACCCGTGGAGAAATCCGTATGGGTGGATTTGACGCTGACTTGGAAGACGAAAACCAGCGGAAGGCCTGTTTTGTCATGGGACAATATCGGATTAACCTGGGATACAAACGGTCCGACTGGTTGGAGATAAGATTCTCGCCACAGTTCTCCGGCATTTGGGGACAGGCAGGTGGCACCTTGAGCCTCTCGGAGGGTTGGCTCTCCATGAAACACAACAAGACTGGTCTTTTCACCAAAATTGGCCGTCAGTGTTTCGAGTATGACGACGAACGTATTTTGGGTTACGATGACTGGACGATGACCGCGCCCACCCACGATGCTTTGAAGTTCGGCTTCGAGGGTTACGGTCACAAAGTACACGTGCTCCTCGCTTACAACCAAAATGCTGAAAACATCTCCACTGGCGGTAATTACTATTCCGATGGCATACAGCCTTACAAGACGATGCAAACCCTTTGGTATCACTACAATACGCCAAAGGATCTTTTCGGAATTTCGTTGATTGGCATGAACATCGGCATGCAGAGTAAAAATGATTCTAAGCCTTCGGAAACCTACTATCAGCAGTTGGTCGGTACCTACGTGACGTTAAAACCCGGCATAGTGGCATTGGAAGGCGCCTTCTACTACCAAATGGGTAAGGAGGAACACGGCATGACTCTGGATGCCTACATGGGAAGTGCGAAGGTGACGGTGACGCCCAGTGAAAAGTACAATCTCTATGCAGGCTATGATTACATGAGCGGTGAACAATTCCCCATCGCGATCAATGGCGGTTTGGGCCTTATTTTCCACGACAAAGCCAGAGGTTTCTCCACATTGTTCGGTTCGCACCACGAGTTTTATGGCGCTATGGACTTTTTCTATCTGGACAGCTATGTGCACAACTTCTCACCTGGTTTGCAAAACCTCTATGTGGGGGGTAATGTCAGCCCAATTACGGGATTGAAGATTAACGCCGCTTATCACTTCTACGCCATCGCTGCTGATCTCCAAATCCATACTGAAAAACTGAATAAGGCATTGGGCCATGAAATGGAGCTTAACGTGGGCTACACTTTTGCAAAATTTGCCACAGTGAGCGCGGGTTACACTTTTATGCGCGGCACCGAGACAATGCAAACCCTTCAAAACTTGACGGACAACCGTCGTTTGCACTGGGGTTGGGTGATGCTGACGGTTAACCCCACATTGTTTAATACCGTTTGGCAAGACAAAAAACATTAAACAGGACAACCAGTACACCTCACAAGTGCTGTACCGCCTTGGATTCCGTTGGTCGAGCACTTCGTGGGATTACGTGGACCAGATGTTGGAGGCCATCGCTGGATTTGGGTATTTTGAACTGTAAAAGATGTAGGCTCGGCTTTTGTACGGGATGCTATGGAAAAGGAAACCCTAACTGGTTGACGGTTAGGGTTTTCATCTTATAATACTAAAGGTTTTACAATTCACGAAAACAGCTCTCGTTCTTCAGGCAAAATCATGTCCCAGTCTTCCAATGCTTCTATTGGGTTGAGGCCGTTCCGTCGCGCCATCTTATACTCGCGCGTCAATCCGTAACGGTCAGCAATACGCATCGCTATTCGGTCTTGAAGGAGCCTTTTATTTTTACGTTTCATCATGGTTTCAGAAAGGGATAATGTTGAAATCAACATGAAAGAATGTAATGAACAACTTTAGTAGCAAAAGTCTCGTAGTCATTGAACACTACAGCTCGATTAAAGTCTCCATATTGTTTGTTTGACAAGGTGATGGGTATTGAGGGCAAATTGCGATAGAATTCGTTATACTCGTCTTTGTCAATTGGATCTGTTATCATGGATGGGAGATTAATAACAAACAACAGTGTTTTGCTTGGAGTATGAATCGAAATTTCTGTATTATCTTCTGATAGTTTTAAATACTTGTATGCATTATGCTGGGTGAAAAACTCCCACTTCTGAAAATCTCCGTTGTTCTTATAATAAGGCAGTTTATCAGGAATAATAAATATCTGGAAATACGGAATATTAGTACAACGAATGTTTGCTGTTTCTCCTAGCATATTCTCGAAATAATTGTTTGAATTTTGCGAGTAGTTTTGCATCACAAATTTCACTCCGATTCCTGCAACAACTTGACATCGGTGGAAGATTGTAATATCAACCTTCTTATCAATATACCGACCTTCGATATTACCCTCTCGACCATCATTAATACCTAATGAATTGATGTAATATCCAGACCCTAACCTTTGCATAAGGTCGCGTGCTATAGCTCCATGCAGGACTTTCAGTTTCTCATTGCTTCGAGAACCCGTTTCAAGGAAAGTCCTAAAAGAGTTTGAGATTACCCTTAGAAATTCTTGATTGTCCATATCGTTGTGATAGTTTAAAATTCAAATATTGTTCGACATCTTTTGACGTAAAGGTATAATAGCCTCCGCTTTTGTAATTGGCCAGCATCTTGATATACTCTATGAATTCGTCAGATACAATCAATTCTCGCACTTCATTTTCTGGAATCGTTGTTAAGATGTACAGTCCACTATATAGCCCTTTACCTGCAATGACTTTCTCCAAGCGGATGCTTGACTTATCTTTTATAATTGTATTCAGTGCGTATTTATCCTTCGAAACATCTTTTATTGCTTGTGTGCGTCCAAATAAATACCACAATTCGTGGTTTTCAATATCACGTCCTTTTGCCAAATCTTCCTTGTGCAATTGAAGATATTCAAACAAAGGCTTATTTTTCTCAATTTCAGTTGGCGGCAAAGGGTGACCTTGTGAATCGTAAGGAAAGATGCATTTTGACCATTTCCCAGTCGATGCTTTCAATACATCGATTGTACCTTCAAAATCAAAGTCTCCTATAAAAGTTTTGTCTGCAAGTGTTGCAAAACCATTTTTGACTTCTGTGTATTGGTATGCTTTCCCTGTCTTAATTTCTTTCAGTTCCTTTAACTTGTCTCTATTGGAAATGTAGAGATTTCCTACGATATATAAATCATGTATTGAGAGTTTGTCTATAAACTCCAATGGCGAGGTTTTGTTAACCATACGATAGAGTTCTACATAATCGGTAGCTCGCTCAAATCTAGATATTGCGGTGTAAGTAGTTGCTTCAAAAGGTTGGAAATGTCCAAGGTCTATGATTCCAGATAGATTCTGCTTCTGTATAATATATTGACGAAGCACACTTCCTGCCTTACTGGAAAACCAAGAGCTGGGCGTGATGATACACATTTTCCCAGTGTCATTCAACATTTTGAATCCCAACTCGAAAAACACGATGAAAAGATCGGTCATCCCTTGCTGAGCAAAACTGAATTTCTTTACTATATCATAGCTGGATTCAAGATTGTGCACCCTAACGTATGGAGGATTCCCAAATACGTAGTCCATTTTCCCATAATGCTTATCTACACACAAAGCATCGGCACAGATGACATCCCAATTGACTTTATTTACGCCATGTTTAATAGCAATATCATTGAGATTTCGAACACATTTTTCTCGTTCTTCACCATCGAGTTCAATCCCATGTATATAGGTTTCCAGATGCCTTTTCAAGGTTTTGCCGTGAAATTGTTGACAATACCTTTCAACAATCTCACGTAAAAAAGCCCCATCACCACAACTATTGTCAATGACGTGCTTCCCCACAATGTCTTTCCCATTGTAGTTGCCAAAATCGAGTATAGTCCGAACGAGATAGTCTGGAGTATACACTCTGCCATGATGTTTTACAGAATTTGCCATCCAAGTGATTGATTTTGAGCATTACTATCAATCACTTGATTCGGAAAAATGAGAAGGCGCGAGCCTTCATAGCGTTCAGGGAAAGCCTAGGATGGAACCCTCGTCATATTTGAGCTCACGCCTATAGGCGTATGCTACCCAAATATGACTAAGTTGCAATTTAAGGCTTACCTTGAACCTTTTCCCGATTATCAAAATCAGTTTCCTAGGCTTATTTTGAACGCGAAATGGTAGTTAATGCTTATGTTGTTGTATTACTTTGTTTTATCTCTTTTTTGTCGTTAACTAAATTAGATTTTTAATTGTTTTGATGTGGGCAAAGATAGAAAAAGTTTGCGAGATATTGAATAATAGAAGAAAAAAGCTGTATTGAATATGTACGATGGCCATATATATTTTAGGATTATATAGTTTGAGTTCTCCGCAAATTGTGCTGATGGCATCTGCACAAAATATCTTGTCACTCTTGCAGGGCTTTGAAAAAACCGAAATTTCTCCCACCCCACTCATGACCTCGCTGGCATGAAATGGCTGCAGGCTGGTGTCTCGGAGCGATGGTGTCCAATTGCAGAAGAGCCAAGGTTGAAGATTTGCGAAAAAACACGAAAGGCAGCCTTCGTTTAAGGGCTGCCTTTCATATTCAGGTTAGACGATTGTTGTAGGGTTAGTATTCGTTGACCGTCCAGTTATTGGGGATACCGCTGGGACCCCAGGTCCAACAGGATGCACCCTTGGCCTTGGTGAATGTGCAGGGACCGCCGTCAGGGGAATGATCGTTCACTTCGTTGAGCCAGTTTGTGGTGCAGTTAGAGCCAGTGATGGTGGTGGCTAAGCAGGTCACTTGGTAGAGGTTGCTGCATCCGTTAAACATATAAGCATAACACCCTTCTACTAATTTCGTGGCGGGCAGATGGGGAGCATTATTTAACATGCTGCACCCCTCGAACATGTTAGAATAGCATCCAGGGGCCAATGTTAAGGCGGGCAACTCGGTGGGGGTGTCATCCATTCCGGAGCACCCGGCAAACATGCCAGAATAGCAGTCTTGGCTCAGCGTCGTGGCGGGCAGCAGCAGACCGCTTGCATTGATGGGACATGTGTTTCCAGCGAAAAGACCTGCGAAAGAAGCGCCTTCCATTGTGGTGATCGTCGCAAAGTTTTCCTCGTCCACTAAACTCATGATGTTGCCACTCAATTCCACATTGTTAGTGCTGACAATATTGGTAGAACTATAGTCTTTGATTCTGGTGCCGTTGCCGTAGAAACGCACCCAATTGCCTGGGCTGACATCGATGCTGATCTCGTTCACGCCGTTTATGGTTTGCTTGCCTTCGCCGATATCGTACTGCATTCCATCCGGCGGATTTATCACACGGATTGTAGCGCCCCCATAGGCCATCATCGTCAGCGGGTTGCCGGCCTCCATAGCCGTCAACTCAAAACTGATAGCATTCTCGCCATGCAGAAAATCATTTTTATGGACAGGAGGAATGGTAATTACTTTATAGTTGTACCCTTGGGATCTAGCATCAACGGTGACGGTCACTGAGTCTTCATTGGGAAGCAGGATGGCCCAGCGGCTGGTGGGAGTTTCGGGGTACAGTGAGATTTGCTCGCTTCCGTAGCGGGTGGGGGTAAAGGTGTTGTTGGCAAAGTCAATAATCACCCGGTTGTTTATTCCCTGGATCATAAAGTTCGCTTCCTTGAGAATCCTGTTGGTGGTGAACTCCACCAAGGCGCATTGGTTCTCCAATGTGGTGGAGTAAGTGTTGCTGCTTTCGGAATAGTTAGTCGTTGAAGTGCCGTAGGAAATCACGGGATAGGGATTGAATTGTTGTTCGTAGATGTCAACGGTGTATTGCGTTTCATCAACTTGGTTAACATATTCTCCATATCCTCCCAGGTAGTAGAAATGCAGCGGTTGGTCGCCGTTTTGCGAAAGACTGAGGTCGCCGCTGAATTTGTTCGTGGTGGCGTTATATTCCAGCGTGCCAACACAGGCACTGTCGTAGCCGACATAGAGTATGTCGCCATTACTGAAAGAGAAAACACCAGTTGAGGGGTCAACATCAGCTCTTGAGCCGTTGGTTGCTGAGCCTGTCGAAGCACCCACGTTCACTGTGAGGTGAACAAGGTTGCCTTCTGTGTCTTGGGGCGTGGCGGGTTGTTCCTTCTTGCACTGGGCAAGGCCGAGGGTCAGCACCAAGGCTGCCACGAAAATTGCTATTTTTTTCATTGCTTGTCCTCCTTTTTCTTCAGTGCAATATAGCCGAGGCCCGCGCCAATCAGAATGGCGATACCGCTACCCAAAGGAGCGGGTTCTTGGAAAGGTTGGGTTCCCACATTGAGATCCAATCCCTTTTTTTCAAATATATTTCGGTGCAGAAGGCTTGTTTCAGGCTGGTCATTGAGGCCAAACAATCCTCCAGGTCTTTCGGTGGTTTTTTGCGCCATTGCGCTGGACGGCAATATCATGGCCACCAGCCCGAGCGAAAGTACGATGGCTTTCAGATTCATTTTTTTTTGTTTTCATTTTCTTAGTTTAGAGTTTTGGAGATTTAATATTTAAAGATTCAAGATTTCAAGATTCAAGATTTAAAGATTCAAGATTCAAAGATTCAAGATTTAAAGATTCAGGGATTGGGATTCCCCTTTTGGGGATGGAAAGCGTTTTTTTGTTTGTTTATCTTTTTTAGAATCGGTGATTTACAATAATTTAGCATCGCTTTTATGCCGTTTTAAGGGTGCAAAATTACAGAAAAATCCTTTTCGAATGGAAGTTGTTTTCAGAAAAAACACCTATAATGATTAATTCCCTGTCTTCCTCTCAAAAAACCGTAATTTCCCCCCACTTCGCCCTTGCTTTTTCCATTTTTTTCTATTTTTGTATCTTATTTAAACTATCCAACGAGTTAATCAAAATAAAATCGCTCAATATGAAAGCAACTAATGGTTCAATTGCTCCCTTATCAAGATCGCAATATGGCATCTATGCCGAATGTGTAAGCCATGAAAACGAGATTTTCTATAACCTGCCGTTTCTCTTTGTCTTTGACGGCAGCCTCGATGCCGACCGTTTGTGTCGCGCCATCGAAACGACGATAAAGGCGCACCCCACTTTCTTCACGCGGATTGGGGTGAACGACGAGGGCGAGCCCGTCCAGTCCATTGACATGGAGAATGAAAAAATTAACCTCACAGTTGAACAGGTCACGGACATTGAGGCGGAAAAACAAAAATTCATCGAGCCGTTCAAACTTTACGGTGGCAGGCTGTTTCATACCAAAGTGATGCGCGACGCAGATCATGTCTATTGGTTTTGGGACATGCACCATATCATCGGCGATGGAGCCTCGTTTGACATCGTGATTCGCGATGTGGAGGCGGCATACAACGGCGAAACGCTTGCTCCAGAGGAGATGACAATGCAGGAATTGGCCCTCGCCGAAGCCGAGATGCGCAAAACGCCTGCTTTCGAGGAAGGCAAGCAATGGTATGCCCAAAACTTCGACTGTGGCGACACCTTCACTCAACTTCTCCCCGACCTCGAAATTTCAGAACCCTCTGACGCCCATAAAGTCCGTGTGCTCGACACTGAAATGGACCGTGTGAACGCTTTCTGCAAGGCCAACGGTATTAACAAAAGCACCCTTTTCACTTCGGCATACGCTTATCTCTTGGCGAAATACAACAACGAGCAGGAATCGCTCTTCACCACGGTTTACAATGGGCGCACCAACCCCAAGTTCCAACATTCCATTGGCATGTCGGTGAAGACTTTGCCCGTTTACGCCAAATTCACCGATGAGACCTTGGTGCTCGACTTCCTGAAAGCCAATCAGGAGCAGATGCTCGGTAGCCGCCAGCACGACATCTATGCCTATACCGACCTGATGACCGACCTCAACCTGCAAAGCAATACCGCATTTGCATGGCACGGACTCTTGTTTGATTACAAGGAACTGATGGGCAAACCTGTGCAAACCATACAGCTCCGCAACCACAACGAGGACACACCGTTTTATCTAATGACTTTCTATGTCGGCAATCAATATCATATCAGGGCGGAATACAAGTCCAACGAATACTCCGAAACGCTGATTGACCAATTCTTGGAGAGTTACGAGGCCACCTTGGAAGGCTTACTGACTCAGACCTACCTGCGTGACATTGACATCGCCACCAATGCGCAGGTTGCTTTCCTTGACACCTTCAACCAGAACGACTTGCCTTATGACGAATCGCAGACCATCGTGTCGCTGTTCCGCCGTCAGGCTAAGGCAACGCCCGACAAAACGGCTGTCGTCTATAAAGACAAGCGGATCACCTATGGCGAATTGGACGACATCAGCGACCGTATTGCAGCCCTTATTGCATCGAAAGGATTGGGAGCTGAGGACATTGTCGCCATTCTGATACCCCGTTGCGAATGGATGGCCATCGCTTCGTTAGGTGTCATCAAGGCTGGTTGCGCCTATCAGCCCCTTGACCCGACCTATCCTAAAGAGCGCCTGAACTTCATGATGAAGGACACAGGTTCAAAACTGCTGATTGCCGATGAGGAACTGCGCGGAATCGTAGATGAATATCAAGGAGAGGTGATTTATACGAAAGACCTGATGCAGCTACCACCGGCAGAGACACTGCCTGAGGAGCCAAAGCCCGAAAGCCTCTTTACGTTGGTCTATACCAGCGGCTCAACGGGAGTGCCCAAGGGGGGAATGTCGGAACACAGAAACTGGGTCGCCTTCTGCTACATGCATCAGCATCAATTAGGATTCACATCCGAGAGTCGTGTGACGTCGTATGCCAGCTTCGGATTCGACGCTTCGCCGATGGAAATCTATGCGACATTGACGATTGGTGCCGAACTCCACATCATCCCTGAGGAAATGCGCCTCGACCTGATTGCGCTCAACGAATACTTCGAGCAGAACAAAATCACCCATACGTTTATGACCACACAAGTGGGCTATCAGTTTGTCACTAGCATCGAGAACCATTCCCTTCAAGGAATGATGACTGGTGGTGAAAAACTGGCATCATTAGACCCGCCTCAAAGCTATGCCCTCTTCAACGGCTATGGTCCATCTGAAACTATCTGCTATGTCACCTCTTACCTCATCAGGGAGCGTAAAAAGGACATTCCCATCGGAAGTGCCGTTTCCAATAGTAAACTGTATATCGTGGACAAATATGGACATAGACTCCCCGTCGGTGCTCCAGGAGAACTCTGGATTGCTGGTCCGCAAGTGACACGTGGCTATCTCAACCGCCCAGAGAAAACGGCAGAGGTGTTTATTCCCAACCCGTTTAATACCGAAGAAAAATACGCTCGCGTCTATCGTTCGGGCGACATCGTGCGCTATCTGCCAGACGGCAACATCCAGTTTGTTGGTCGTAAGGACGGACAGGTGAAGATTCGTGGCTTCCGTGTCGAACTAACGGAAGTAGAAGCCGTCATTCGTGAATTTCCAGGCATTAAGGATGCTACGGTGCAGGCCTTCGATGAAGAAGGCGGCGGCAAATTCATCGCTGCCTATATCGTTGCTGATGAGCAAATTGATATCCAAGCGCTGAACGATTTCATCCTCGACCAAAAACCGCCTTATATGGTGCCTGCCGTGACGATGCAGATTGAAAAGATTCCACTCAACCAAAACCAGAAGGTGAACAAGAAAGCCCTTCCCAAGCCCGAAAAGAAAGCTTCCGAGGCCGTTATGGAGAGCAATGTGCCGATGAATGTCCTGGAGCAAGAAATCCACAGCATCATCGCAAAGATCATCAACACCGAAGACTTTGGCGTGACAACCGTGTTGGGCTATGTCGGCCTGACCTCCATCATGGCCATCAAGTTGGCGATTCAAATCAACAAACGTTTCGGTGTCATCCTCGACTCGAAATCATTAGCCAAGACGGGCACTTTACAGACCATCGAGAACGAGATTTTGGCCAAGATGATGAGCGAAGGTACTGGGGAAGAGACGGTGAAAGCAGAGACCCATGCCGACACGAACAATATTCCGTTGTCATACGCGCAGATGGGCGTCTATGTGGATTGCATAAAGCAGCCCGAGGCAACCGTATATAATATCCCGATGGCGGTTCGTTTCCCAAAAGATGTAGATACCACCTTGCTTTCCAAGGCATTGGAAACCCTTGTCAAAACGCATCCTCAGCTGCGGGCGCATTTTGGAAGTTTAGGTTCGGGTATCATTCAAATCATTGATTTCGAGCAACCTATCGAGATTCTGCAGAGCCGGCATAGCGAGGCAGAGTTGAACCAATATAAGCGGGATTTTGTCAAGCCGTTCAATTTGAGGCAAGGTCCGCTCTATCGCATGGAGATTGTCACAACTGAGCAATGGGTTTATCTTATGCTCGATTTCCATCACCTCGTCATTGACGGCGGATCTATTGACCTGTTTTTGACCCAACTCTTTGAATTGCTCAACGGTCGTGAGATTGAACCTGAGTCATTCACCTACGCCGATTTCGTGGCGGCAGAGAAAGCCGCCGAAAGCAGCGAGGAATATGCGGCTGCCAAAGACTTCTTCCAAGAGCGTTTGGGCAATGTGGAAGGCGTGACCGAGGTACCGTCAGACCTAACCAACCCCAAAGAGCAAGGCGTCATAGAGACCTTGTCGAGCCAGTTGGATTTCGAAGCCATAGAGAGCTTCTGCCGTCAGCACAACATCACTCCGGCGCATCTCACCCTCGCTGCCACCTTCTACGCACTTTCGCGTTTCACCAACAACGAGCAACTGTGTATCACCACCATCAGCAACGGACGTTCCGACCTGCGCATCAGCAACACTACCGGCATGTTCGTCAACACGCTGGCATTGAGTTCCACTATCGGCGAACAGACTGTGCTTGAGTTCCTTAACGAGACCAGCAAGCAGTTCGATGAGACGTTGCGCCATGAGAAATATCCTTTCGCACAAATCGCTGCCGACTATGACCTTTCCGCCGAAATCATGTTTGCCTACCAGATGGGCGTTATCGACGAGCATAAGTTCAAAGGCCAGACGCTGACCATTGACAATCTGGAGTCAGACACGCCGAAGTTCCGCATCGCTTTCTATATCATGAACGACAAGGCAGGTAAGCCGAGTGTGTGCGTCGAATATGACAATGGCCGTTACAGCCACGAACTGATGCAAAGTTTGGCCCAGTCGATCTGCAACGCTGCGAAGGCATTCGTCCGTCAACCGGAGATGAAGTTGCAGCAAGTGTCGCTGTTGGATGCCGAACAAACCACCATCCTCGACAGCTTCAACCAAACCGATGTGCCTTACGACGACACCCAGACCATCATCTCGCTGTTCCGCAAGCAAGTGGCCCAAACACCCGACAATATGGCAGTGGTGTACCATGACAAGCATTATACTTACAAAGAAGTGGATGCCATTTCGGAACGTATCGCCAATTACCTTGTGAAACAAGGCCTTGGCAATGAGGATGTTGTCTCGGTGCTCATTCCGCGCTGCGAGTGGATGGCCATTGCCTCGCTGGGTGTGCTGAAGGCCGGTTGCGCTTATCAGCCTTTAGATCCGAGTTATCCTGCCGAGCGTCTGAACTTCATGATGAAGGATGCCAACGCCAAGTTGCTCATTGCTGATGAAGAATTGCGACCCATCGTCGATGAATACCAAGGTGAAGTGCTACTGACGAAAGACATCGATTCGCTGCCTATGGGTGAACCCGTAAAGGCTGACATCACTCCTTCGAGCCTCTTTATCATGCTTTACACTTCGGGTTCGACGGGCACGCCCAAGGGCTGCCAACTCGAACATGGCAACCTTGTGGCTTTCTGCCATTGGTACCAGAATCATTATGGCCTGACTGCCAACGACAAGGTGGCCGCCTACGCCAGTTACGGCTTCGACGCCTGCATGATGGACCTCTACCCTGCCCTCA
>JAEETH010000077.1 GCA_016290215.1 Bacteroidales bacterium | reverse complement strand
CAAACTCGTAAGCCGAATGTTCGCCGTCATTAAAAGAGACGAAGCTTATCAACGGAACTACAACTTATTTACTCCTACAGAAAAAAACTTGCAAAAAGCCATTGTCAATTCATAAGAATATATACAACTTTTTCATTCCTCCCCGTCTTTCAAAACCAATTCCCCTTCTCCCTGTGCAATCTGTTTGGCGTTCATCGGTGTGCTTGTCATTTATTTCTCTTTGTTTGAATCCTCCAATATCGTCGCAATCATTTGAGAATACTCCTGACCCATAGGCAATTCCATCTCCAAATGCAATGCTTGCCTAACGAAAAACGTGGTTTCTTTGGTCATGGGATTGAAGCCCTGGCGCTGTTCGTCACGGTAATACATGCCCACGCCGCGTTTTTGCCACAAAGGGAGGTCGTTGTAGTTGATGCCCCGCTCAAACAGGATTTCGTTCTTTTCACCGTTTGATATGCCCGACATCCGTTTCTGTGCCTCATCAGCCGAAACACCTTCTTTCCGCAATGTCCAGTAACAGTATGAATTAAGCGAATTGCGATGGGCATCCTCTTGCCTCCATCTGAAATAGTCAACCACATTCTCGGCGGTCGGCAACGGAACAAGACGGCAGTCAAACACGGCGGCTTTACCCATTTGCATAGAGAACGCCACAGAAGCTTCGGCGGCGAGAATGGATATCAACTTTCGTTCCTTCCTCCCGAAAGTATCATCTTTAAGATGGAACAACAACGAGATTTCGTCACTTTGGGTATAGCCATACACCATGCGAAAACCGCAGTCCATCAGGTGCTTGGTGGTTTCAATCATGGCATCGCGGAACTTGGTGTCGAAAGGCTTCTCCAAGTTCCATTCCTTTTTGGTAAGCCGCGTAAAGCCATGACCATCAAGGCGTGCCACGACATATATTCCTTCCATCATTGTCCTGTCAAGCGACTGCTCGAAACGTCTCATCTGTTTGTCAAGAGTATCGAAGTCCATATTATTCTCCCGTTTGCTTATGTTGGATTTATTCTGTTTGGCGTTCATGGTTTCTCAATCACTTCCCAATGGCCGGTTTTTCTACGATGTTTTCTATGATTGTTTTTACGATGATTTCTACGATGTCAACTTGGTTTGTTTTCATTCATACATTGCTCGTTTCCGAGGTTTCTCTTCATCACTTTTCAATCACTTCCCAATGGCCGCCTTTTTGTGGGCCTACACGTCGAATGCGCCCTGTTGCTTGTAGATTATGCAAATGTTTCGCGATACCGCTAAGTGCCATATCAAGTTCTTTCGCTATGGCCCGCGAAGTGATTTGAGGATTGCTCAAAATAAGTTGAATGATTTTGTCTTTTGTGTTTTTTGTACCACTTTCTGTACCACTTTCTGTACCACTTTCTGTTTCCTGACCACTTTTCTGCGATGTGCCATTATTAATCGCCACAAATCGCTCCCTTGGGATGGTCGCCAACATGCCGCCACGAACCTGCTCAAATGAAGGGAATTGTAACTTCTCACTCTCAAACGCCTTGCGTATCTTCTCATAACCTCTGCCCCACGCCTCAATAAAGCCCGCCAGATAAAACACTTTGGCAATAAGCATGTTGCGTGGACGGGAGTCATGTTCGGCCATCAAGGTTTCAACAGTAAAGCCTTCAGGCAACGTGCCAATGTTCCACAGCTCAACACGGTCGTCCCAGACCCTCATCTGAATGAAGGTGCCAGTGTAGTCTTTATGTACGATGGCGTTACAGATGATTTCACGCAAGCCATCCTCGGGAATTTCAAGAGGTTCCTTGCGAAACAAACCCTCATAATGTATGGGCGAAACAAGATACTTGCTTCTCAACGTGGAAATCACCCTGTCGGGCATCATAATCAGCGGACAGACAATATTGTCTTGGATGATCAGATTGTCGCGACTCACCTGAAAACGCCCTATTCTGAAAATGGCACTCATGTTCCATCGCTCAATGTCCTTGCCAAAAAGAAGCAGTGCCGCCATAGTCAGATGTCCTTGGTCATCAATAAGTTTCAAGTTGCGAAGGATTTTCTCTGTACTGTCATTTCGTGTTTCCGGGTCAATACGTTGTGCCTCTATCGCGTGTCGCATGAAATAGTCAACGGCTTCGCGATCAATGTCCTCAATAGTCGCATTGGGCTGAATCACTGCATCCCACGACAAATTCATCTTCCGCAACAAGAAAGTTTGCAGAGCACTGCCGTTCATCTCCTGTAGCGTAGTGCCTGAACGATAATAGTACTTGCCACGATAGGAAACGGGCTGCTCCGAAGCGGAAACGCTGATGGATAGATATTCCTTACCATCTTCTGCCAACAAATTGACAGTGGCAAGCAATCCCATCGTTTGGTTAATGAGGTTGGGCAACTTTTCAAGCAGTTGTTTGGCGTTTTCAATACCTATAACACTACCTTTATCGTCCACACCAATATACAAAGTGCCACCTTGCGCGTTGGCAAAGCCACACAACTCGGCCAGAAAATCATCCCGCCATTGCCGCTTGAATTCTATGTTTTGTGTTTCTTTCATACATTATACAATCACCTCAAAAATCCGCTTTCCGTTCCACTCAATCCATTGAGGTTCTGCTTCTTGTTTGTTTTTCGAGAAGTCGAAGGTGACCAAATAGCCTTCATCCATACCACGAGTGGCGAGATAGCCTGAAAGTTGGTCGCGGCCAAGTTCCTCGTATTTGTCGCCATGCCAAATCTTCAATTCCACGATATATTCCTGCTTGTCGTAGGTCACCACCAAGTCCATGCGGCGGTTGTCGCGGGTCTGCGGCTCCACGTAGTAGAATCCAATCCCGTTGATGATGGGTTTGAGGAAGGTAAGAAACAGCAGACGGCCTTCCTTTTCGAGGAATGGCTCGGTGCTTTCGCGATACTCCTCTCGCATCAGGTCGCGGAAACGAGTGACCACGTGCTCCATATTGAGTTTGCCGTTTTGCACATAGTTCAGCACAAAAGGAGAGATTTTTGTCCCCTGTTCGCGCATGGTCTTGTTTCCGAAATAAACGAACAAAGCCTCCTCGAAAATCAGGTTGTGAATCATCGTCTTACCGCGCTGGTTCTCACGAATATAGGAAAACATGTTGGCCAAGCGCACAATCGGGTCAACCATCGAATAGCTGTATTCCTGTCCGTTCACGACGATGGAATAGAGGAAATCACGCAGTTCGGCGTTGTTCTCGATATTCTTGGAAAGGTCATCAATCAAGGTGACATTCTCGCCTTTTGCAATGATTTTCACGGCTTTCTGCACATTGTCAAGCGTCCAATCTGCCTCCAAGCGCTCATCGATAATCTTACAAATCGCACTCACCAAATAAGGATAGCCCGTTGTGTATTTGTAAATCTCCTCGCTAATGGCCTTGATGTCCATACCCGTATGCACATCGTTCTCGTAATCATTGAGCATCTGGGCGATTTCTTCGGGATGGAAGGTCATATCCACGTTGAAATCGGCGGCAATGTTCCAAGGCGAATTGTATTTCTTTTCAGCGTCGGGACGAAGTCTCAGTTTGAGGTTCTTGATGTCGTAAACGCCTGCAAGAATGACGCTGTGGAATGTATAGTTCATGCCTTTGTCGTCACGTTTCAGATACAAATCTCGTAACATTCCGATAAAGCCTACAAATAGTTGGTTGTTGCTGCTTTTGTCCACCTCATCAATAAGGACGATAACTGGCCGTGGAAACAATTGACAAAAAGTAGTGATTGACTTAGAGAGAGCATCTAAATCTACTATCCCCTTATCTTTCCATACATCAATGAATTTCTCATCCTCGTTCTTATAAGCCAACTCGTATGCCATTTGTTTGGCAAACATTCTTGCGAACGATTCCTCATTCTTAAAAGGCTCATCTCCAATCCCTTCAAAACTAGTTTTGATAACCAGATATTTGTCTGAAAGCCTACGGCGAATGGTTTGCAACATCGTCGTCTTCCCATACTGCCGTGCTCGGTTGATGGTGAAATAATTCCCTCTATCTATCAGGTTTTCAACGGCTTTGAATCGTTTCTCCGTATCAACCATATAATGTCTTTGCGGATTGCAACTTCCTGTGACATTGAATTCTTTCCTCATACTGATTCCGTTTTTATCTTGACTTTGCAAAAATACACATTTTCATCCATCTTTCATCAAATCAATCTTTTTTCACTAACTTTGCGCCTGCAATACAATCTTCAAATTTTGAATTTTAAATTTTAAATCCATGAATACCGAAAAAATCAAGCAAGCCGCTGAAATCCTCTCCAAGGCGAAGAACATCGTGGGCTTCACCGGTGCGGGCACTTCCGCTGAGAGCGGCATCCCGCCTTTCCGTGGCGAGGGCGGCATCTGGAACCAGTACGACCCCAACTCTCTCGACATCGACTTCTATTATCGCCACACCAAGGAGTCGTGGAAGATCATCCGCGAGGTGTTCTATAACTTCTTCAGCAACAAGGACATCAAGCCCAATCCCGGGCATCTCGTCCTGGCCAAATGGGAAAAGGAAGGCCGCCTGAGCAGCGTCATCACACAGAACATCGACGACCTGCACACCGTGGCGGGCAACAGCGTCGTGTATGAGTTCCACGGCAACATGTCGCGCTTCGTCTGCACCAAATGCGGCCACAAGGTCGATGCCAAGAGCCTGACACTCACCGAGGAACCGCCCCGTTGCGCCCAATGCGGTGGACTGATGAAGCCCGACTTCATCTTCTTCGGAGAAGGCATCCCTGAAGACGCTTATTACGGCTCGGTACGCGCTGCCGAAAACTGCGATGCTTTCGTCATCATCGGCACTTCGGGACAGGTCAGTCCGGCCAATATGATTCCCAGCATCGCCAAACGCAACGGCGCCAAGATCATCGAAATCAACATGGAGCCATCGACCTATACGAACTACATCACGGACATCTATCTCGAAGGCAAGTCGGGTGAGATCCTGCCCGCGATTGATGCTCTGATGACGCGATGATGTTTGGGGGATTCGCTTCGCGAAGAAATCTGTCAAAAATCAATCATAAAATCGTTCAAAAATGAAATTGATTAGTTGAGATTTTTAAAAAGATTTTTGAACGATTTCTTGCCGAAGGCAATACCACATTAGCAATCAAACACCGTCTCAAACATCTTGCGATAGGCTTCAACCTTTTTGTCAAATGACAAAGGATAAGCACGTGAGGATGAGGGTAATCTATAAAGTGTTAATCCTTCCCTTAGGGTGATTCGTTCATTGGGTGAAGGAATAGAATTCGTATTGTAATAAGCGCATACTTCCGCAGTGGCTTTTTCGCCTGTGGTGGCGAGGGCGTGGCATTGCGGTATCTGTTTCAGTAGGGCTTCAATATCGGTATGTTCCACAATCTCTAAGAAAGCATCTGAGGCATTGTCTTTCAGCCGATTGACTGCTATGGCTGTATCGAAAAATGCTATGCCTTTCTCGTTCAGGAATGCAATGATTTCATTCATTTTGAAGCATTTATGCTCGGCGTCCACGAAATGGTTCTTGTCGCCGAACCAAATCTGTCCCTCAATGCGCCAGTGGTCGTTGATGAAGTTGGGGTAGAAAAAGTCCATGCACCAACGTTTCTTGGGCGGCGGGAAACTGCCGAGGAATAGTACTTTGCCGTTTGATGGCAAGAACGGTTTCAATGGATGATGTTCAATCATAAGTTGTCTTTTTGCTATGACTAGTGACTATGACAATGACCGCTTTCACGCACATGGGCAAGCTGTCATAGTCATTGTCACAAGTCATTGTACATAAAATACTCCTACTTTATTAATGCACAATGTCCCCTTAAACACCTTAAACCTAATTCTTAGCTTATCAGCCTTAACAGTCTGGAAACGAAGCAGTCGCTTGTAACCGATTGTGGTCGTTGGTTCGTTGGTTTCAATGGGCAACCATTTTCCATTAAAGTAATAGTCTAAATAGAATGCATCAACATTCTGTCCTAAAGAAATATACTCTTGCAATAACAAGCGGTTAAAAGCCGTAGTTTGGGGGAAATCGAATATGAGTTCGGCTTGGTGGACTCCGTCTTCCGTCGCCCAGTAACGGTCGTAATCGTCACAAAGCACATTTTTGGCTTTGAACCTCCAGCCTCTCGTGTTGCTGGCAATCACCTTACAATCTTTCAGCAAGTTGTTAGAAAAGTCCTTTTGCAGTTTCTGGTACCATTGTACGGCATTGGCCGAGTCGATACTGGGAATCCTACCCTCTTGATTCACAGGGAAATTGAGCAAGAGATTGGTGTTATGGCCCACACTTTGGTAATACAAGTCCATCAATTGGTCCACGGTCTTCACTTGGTCGTCCTCGCTCTCATGGTAGAACCATCCCGGACGAATGGAGACATCCACCTCGGCAGGCAGCCAGGCATCACCATCACGATAACCTTGTTGCAAGGCTTTTGTATCGTTAAGCGATTCAAAATCAGTTTTGTACATACACCACTGCGTGGCGTTGGCCTTGCCTTCCTCGTTGCCTATCCAACGCAAAGTCGGCACCGTACCGCCAAAGATGCTCGCTTCGGGGCTGTATTTCCAAACGATGTCTCTCGCCGTTTCGTAATCGTAATACTTTTCCGCCACGATGGAGCGCATCTCGTCAGCGCCTCTATACCATCCAGTGCCGCCATTGGCACCATCAAACCAGAACTCAAACAAGGGTCCGTAGTTGCTCACAAGTTCCTCAATCTGTTGATGATAGATATCCACATAGCCCTTATAACCATACTCGGGTTGGTTGCGGTCCCAAGGTGAAAGATAAAGACCAAATTTCAAGCTATGCTTCTTGCAGGCATCAGAAAGCTCGCGCACCAAGTCTCCCTCCCCATTCTTATAATAGGTGTTCCTGATACAATAGTCGGTAGTCTCAGTCGGCCAGAGGCAGAATCCGTCGTGGTGCTTTGCCGTGAGGATCACGCCTTTCATACCAGCGGACTTCAAGGTCAAGACCCACTGTTCGCAGTCTAAATTGGAAGGATTAAAGGTGTAGGAAGGCGTGTTGCCATAGCCCCATTCCATGTTATTAAACGTGTTTAAGCCAAAGTGGATAAACGCATAGTTTTCAAGTTGTTGCCATTCCTGTTGTTGTTGGCTCGGAATGGGGCCACTTGGCTCGGGACTGTGGGCACAAGAAGCCAACAACAATCCACCCATTAACACCAATATCAGATGCCTATGATTCATTGTTTCACAAATTTTCGAGTCTCACCATTCACGCGAAGCACATACATGCCCTTGGGCAAGTCGCTGATGTCGATTCTGTTCACCTCGTTTTTGAGTTGAACCGTCATCGCGACCTTTCCGTTCATGTCGAGGATCTCAGCTTGGCCATCCGCTTGATTCACAAACACATCGATGAAATCCGTAGCGGGATTGGGACATACACGAAGTGCGGATTCGGACTCCAGCTGTTCTGGCATCACCGCCACCGGTGTATCGGAATGAGCCTCAATCACGGCCTCAATCGTCCTGCTACACACGGCGCAGAAAGGTGCATAATTTCGCATCATGC
The DNA here is from genome assembly GCA_016290215.1 of Bacteroidales bacterium. Taxonomy (GTDB): domain Bacteria; phylum Bacteroidota; class Bacteroidia; order Bacteroidales; family F082; genus Limimorpha. Next base: position 5,651 of record JAEETH010000077.1, on the reverse strand, counting down.
AGTTGCGTTGCGGCCGATACATGCCTTGCGACAGATAGCCTCCGCCCTCAAAAGCGCCTACCGTGTTGTTATACTGGGAGTTATTTGGTGTGGGAATAGGTGTGCCAGGAGCGACAAGGTCAGCCCATTTCGATTCAAAGTCCACCAAAGTGGTGATATTGGGTTCCCAAGGCTCCACGTTCAGGTTATAGAGCAAGGCCAGCGGATTGTCAGGCTCTTCGTATTCGTCGGCAAGCCCCGCGAAAGCATGGCCAAACTCATGCACAATGACATCGGAAGTTGACATGTTGCCTGCCGTGCTCATCGAATAGAAGTTGTAGAATCCGCCGCCACCATAGTTACTGCTGTTTACCAAAATGTAAATCTGGTCGTAAGGCGCATTGGCGGCCACGTCCTTCACCGAGAAGTAATCACGGGTGGTGCAATAGCGGTCAATGTAAAAGGTGTAGAAATGCGCATTGAGGATGGTACGCACCCAAAAGTGATACGCAGGAATGTCGACACCGCTCTCCTCGGAAGGGGCCAGCACAGCACGGAAATTGAAGTCGTTGATATGGCTTGCAAACGGTTCAGCCTGGGCGAATACATCCGCCAGATTCTGACAATCTTGTTGAAACTGAGACATCTCGTCAGCGGTATAGCCTTCAGGCAGAATCACGATGTCCACCTTGCTTTCGGGCGTGCCATTGACCCTGACATCATAGACAGGAAACACATAGCGTTGCTCGGTGGTGTTGAAGATCTCATCAGGCTCGTAAAGCTTTGAGAAGACTTCTTCAAACTCGCCATTGAAATTCCTGATTTCGAGGATGATATAGGCCTCATTTATCGGCAGCGGAACACTCACTGATTCTTCATAGCAACGTTCCATCACTCGAGCTTCATCTGTGGTTTGCCATTCCTGGAACAAGGTGTTGTAACCCCTTGAATAAATGAGCGTATTGGTTTGTGCATCAATCACTTTCACACGGTTTGTCCCGAAATTGAACGGGTCTATCAAATTGACCTTGGAGCCACCGAAATACGGCTCAATGCTGAAACGCTCAAATACGTAATGTGAGCCTTCGGCATTACCGCATTGGAATACATCCATACGCAACGAGCCTTCATCAAGGAAATACTGGTCAAAATTGATACTTTGCGCTTTCGAAAGCAGCGAAAACGCCATCGCAAACAGGAAAACAATAGTCTTTTTCATCTCTAATAGGTTTATTTTGTTAGGAATCTGAAAGTTTGATTGGGCAAAAATACAAAATTATCAGTCCATCAACGTTTGGTGTCGAGTTTTTTCCTATCTTGCGCCCAAATTAATCACCATTCTATGACTATCGAAGAATTAAAAACTATTTTTAAGCAACGCTTTGGAAATGAGGGCGTTGTCTACACTTCGCCTGGACGCATCAACCTCATCGGCGAACACACTGACTACAACGGCGGTTACGTTTTCCCAGGAGCCATCGACTCGGGCATCTATGCCTGCATCCGCCTCAACGGCACCGACAAGGTCCGCGCCTACTCCATCGACAAGGAGGACTATCGCGAGTTTGGCATGAATGAAGAAGACCATCCACACGTACACTGGGCCAACTACATCTTTGGTGTGTGCCGCGAGATCATCAAGCGGGGCTACCAACTGCAAGGTTTTGACACCGTGTTCTATGGCAATGTTCCGATTGGTGCGGGAATGTCGTCGTCGGCAGCCTTGGAGAGTACTTTCGCCTTCGCCCTCAACGAGTTGCTCAACCTTGGCATTGACAAGTTCGAGTTGGCGCGCATCGGTCAGGCCACGGAGCACAATTATGTCGGCGTGAAGTGTGGTATCATGGACCAGTTCGCCTCTCTCTTTGGCAAGGCGGGCCACTTGATGCGCCTCAACTGCGCCACGATGGAGTTTGAGTATTATCCATTCAACCCTAAGGGTTACAATGTGGTGCTTTTGGACACTTTGGTAAAACACGAATTGGCTTCGTCGGCCTACAACAAACGCCGCGAGTCGTGTGAAAATGCCTGCGCCCACATCGCAGCCAAGCATTCCGAGGTGAAGTATTTGAGCGACGCGACGATGGAAATGCTCAATGAAGTGAAGGCCGAGATTCCTGCCGAGGACTACATGCGCGCGGAATATGTCATCGGTGAGAAGCAACGTGTTCTCGATGTATGCGATGCCTTGGAAAAAGATGATTATGAGACCGTTGGCGACCGAATGTATGGCACGCACTACGGAATGAGCAAACTTTACGAAGTGAGTTGTGAAGAACTGGACTACCTTAACGACATCGCAAAGGAATGTGGCGTGACGGGCTCCCGTGTGATGGGCGGCGGTTTCGGCGGCTGCACCATCAATCTCGTGAAAGAAGGTCTGTATGAGGCATTTATCGCCACTGCAAAAGAAAAATTTGCGGCCAAATTCGGCCATGAGCCAAAAGTTTATGATGTAGTCATTTCTGACGGGGCAAGAAGATTATAAGATTCCCCTACGGGAATGGAGGTATGTGGTGTTTGTTAACTGCGGCGGCTAATGATTCTACTAATTGGCAAAATGTTCTTGCCGCCGCATGTAACTATTAAACAGAACTCCATTCCCGAAGGGAAACTCAAACCAACAATTAAACGATTCAACAATAAACAATTCAACATAATGAAACCAACATTATTAGTTTTAGCCGCAGGCATGGGCTCACGTTATGGTGCCCTGAAGCAAATGGACGGCGTCGGCCCTAACAACGAAGCCATCCTTGATTATTCCATTTACGACGCCAAGCGCGCCGGTTTCGGCAAGGTGGTCTTTGTCATCCGCGAAGACTTCGCCGAAGCCTTCAAAAAAGTCAACAACACGGAGAAATTTGGTATCCCAGTTGAATATGTCTACCAATCCCTTGACAAGTTGCCAGAAGGCTTCAGCGTCCCCGAAGGGCGCGTGAAACCCTGGGGCACATGCCACGCTGTGCTGATGGCCAAGGACGTGATCCACGAACCTTTCGCAGCCATCAACGCCGATGACTTCTATGGCAAGGAAGCCTACGAGGTTTTGGCCAAATATCTCATGGAATGTGAAGGTAAGAAAGGTGCCTACAGCATGGTCGCCTACAAGCTTCGCAACACCATGTCGGACTTTGGCACGGTGAGTCGCGGCATTTGCACCGCCGACGCAGAAGGCAACCTTCAGACCATCGTCGAACGCACAGCCATCGGTCATACTGAAGATGGTGGCGCGGCCTACACCGACGAGACTGGCAGCCATCCTTTGGACATGGATTCCCTCGTTTCCATGAACTTCTTCGGCTTCACCCCCGATTTCTTTGCCTATTCCGAGAAAGGCTTCGTCGAGTTCCTAAAAGGACCTGCTCAGACCAACATCAAGGCAGAGTTCTTCATCCCGCTGATGGTTAACCAAAGCATCCACGACGGCTCGGCCAAGTTGAAGGTGTTGTCGAGCAATGCCTCATGGTTCGGTGTGACCTACAAGGAAGACAAGCCCGAGGTGATGCGCAAGATTCGCGAGCTGATTGAGAAAGGCGTTTATCCGAATAACTTATGGAATTAGGAATTATGAATGCTGAATGTTGAATGTCGCAATACGACGCAGGGCTTCGCCCTCATTCAGCATTCAGCATTCCATATTCCGAATTTGAAACTGTATGAACATCGAAGTAAAAACCTGGGGCAAGACTCCCGACGGCAAAGACATCAAGCTCTACACTCTGACCAATGCCAACGGCATCAAGGTGCAGTTGAGCGACATTGGCGCGGGCATCGTGAGTATTGTGACACCTGACCGTGACGGCCATATGGATGACATCGTGCTAGGCTACCCCAACGCCACGGATTACTATGGCGACGGTCCCTGCGCTGGCAAGACGCCTGGTCGTTTCGCCAACCGCATCGCCAATGGCCGCTTCAAGATTGATGACAAAGAATACCAGCTTGAAATCAATACTGGTGACGGCAAGCATCATCTCCATGGCGGCAGCATCGGCTTCGCCAACCAGAAGTGGGCTAGCCGCATCAATGGCGAGAGCGTGGTGTTCACCTACCTAAGTGCCGATGGCGAGGCAGGTTATCCTGCCGAGTTGGTGTCGAAGGTCTACTACACCCTCAATGATGAGAACGAGCTGAACATCCGTCTTTGCGCTTATTCCTCGGATACAACCATTGTCAACCTCACCAACCACACCTATTTCAACTTGAAAGGCGAAGGCAATGGTGACATACTTGACCACAAGCTACGACTGAACGCCTCGCGCTTCTTGCCTGCCACCAACGAGTTGATCACTACTGGCGAGATGCGACAAGTAACCGATACCCCCATGGACTTCACCCAAGCTAAACTCATTGGTCGCGACATTAAGGAACCTTATCCTGACCTAATTAATGGCAAAGGCTATGATAGTTGCTGGGTCATCGATGGCGTGGCAAAGGACAAGATTACGTTGGCTGCCGAGTTATCGCATGAAGGTGTGGGCCGTATGGTGAAGATCTATACTACCCAACCAGGCGTGCAGGTCTATACCGGCAATTGGCTTTCAGGATGTCCGAAAGGCAAGAACGGCCACATCTATGAGGACTACTCGGGCGTCGCTTTGGAGTGCCAGGCCCTCCCCGACTCGCCCAACAAGCCTAACTTCCCCAGCACCTTCCTGCGCTCGGGTGAAGAATACAACGAAACGATCATTTTTAAATTCTCAATTCTATAATTATGAAAGGCCTTCAGCTATCAGCAGTCAGCTATCAGCATGGCAATATCGAGGCTGAATGCTGATGGCTGACAGCTGAAAGCCAAATGAAACAGAAATAAAATCTTTAAATCTCAAATACCTATGGAAACAACCGTAAAAAAACAGAACTATTTCATTCCGATCATCGTGATGATTCTCTTGTTCGGTATGATTTCGTTTGTCACCAACCTGGCTTCGCCCATGGGCGACATCCTGAAGAACCAGTTTAAAATCCCGAATTGGCAAGGCACCTTGGGCGTGTTCGCCAACTTCATCGCCTATGCCGTGATGGGTATCCCTTCGGGTAACTTGCTCCAAAAGAAAGGCTACAAGAAAACAGCACTCATCGCTGTGATTGTAGGCTTTATCGGCGTCGGCATCCAGACCTTGTCGGGTGTCTTTGGCAGCTTTGCCGTCTATCTCCTCGGCGCTTTTGTGGCGGGCTTCAGCATGTGTCTGCTCAACACCGTGGTCAACCCGATGCTGAACCGTTTGGGCGGTGGTGGCAACAAAGGCAACCAACTCATCCAGATCGGTGGCTCATTCAACTCATTGTGTGGCACTGCCGTCATCATCATCACGGGCTTGCTGATTCCCAGCATTGTTGATGCCAAGATCAGTGATGTCTTCCCGCTGATGTACACCGCCTTGGGCATCTTCGCCTTCGCTTTTATTGTCATCCTGCTGACCAAGATTCCGGAGAACGAGCAGAAGCAGGACGTTGTCAAACAAGTGGAAAAGGGCAAAGGCCCTATGGCTTTCCGTCACTTCGTGCTCGGTGCCATCGCCATCTTCATCTATGTCGGTGTTGAGGTGGGAATCCCGAATGTTCTGAACAAATGGCTCCAGAATCCTGAACTTAATGTGCTGGGTAGCGGCGTTAATGCCGAAGCCGTGGCTGGCTCGGTGGCAGCCACCTATTGGTTCCTGATGCTG
>JAEETH010000140.1 GCA_016290215.1 Bacteroidales bacterium | reverse complement strand
TAAGTCCTGCAACGAGCGCAACCCTTACCTTCAGTTGCCAGCACGTAATGGTGGGGACTCTGGAGGAACTGCCTACGCAAGTAGAGAGGAAGGTGGGGATGACGTCAAATCAGCACGGCCCTTATGTTCGGGGCTACACACGTGCTACAATGGCGTGTACAGAGGGCAGCTACCCCGCGAGGGGATGCCAATCCTCAAAGCACGTCTCAGTTCGGATTGGAGTCTGTAACTCGACTCTATGAAGTTGGATTCGCTAGTAATCGCGCATCAGCCATGGCGCGGTGAATACGTTCCCGGGCCTTGTACACACCGCCCGTCAAGCCATGGAAGCTGGTGGTACCTAAAGTCCGTACCCGCAAGGAGCGGCCTAGGGTAAAACCGGTAACTGGGGCTAAGTCGTAACAAGGTAGCCGTACCGGAAGGTGTGGCTGGAATACCTCCTTTCTGGAGCGACTTTATCAAGAAAACTTGTGATTCCGAAAAGTCGCCATTTGCTACTATCAATCATTCCTTATATATATAGGTTGACGTTAGTGAAAACTAATCTCAATCACTCGATACAACTTCGGTTGTACAACGTTCTTTGACATGTTGGAAAAGAAATAAGCTTAACAAAGTTTAGCCGCGAGACCCTCAGGGGTATTCGCGAGCGAGACGACAAAAGAAAAAAATGATCGAGTAAAAAAACGAGTAAGTTACTAAGAGCGCACGGGGGATACCTTGGCTCTCAGAGGCGACGAAGGACGTGATAAGCTGCGATAAGCCGCGGGGAGGTGCAAATAACCGTTTGATCCGTGGATTTCCGAATGGGGCAACCCAGCCGTCAGGAATGGCGGTTATCCTAGAAAGGAGGCAAACCCGATGAACTGAAACATCTAAGTAGTCGGAGGAAGAGAAAATAAGAATGATTTCCCAAGTAGTGGTGAGCGAACGGGAAAGAGCCCAAACCGGGGATGTTACGGCATGCCCGGGGTTGTAGGACCTCGACATCGTGGAAAGTTGAGAACTGGAATGGTCTGGGAAGGCCAGCCAAAGAGGGTGAAAGTCCCGTACAGGTAATCAACCGGCACGTAGGGGAATCCTGAGTAGGGCGGGACCGGAGGAATCCTGTCTGAATCTGGCGGCACCATCCGCCAAGGCTAAATACTACTGAGAGACCGATAGCGAACAAGTACTGTGAAGGAAAGGTGAAAAGCACTTCGAGCAGAAGAGTGAAATAGAACTTGAAACTGTGCGCTTACAAGCGGTCGGAGCCCTTTAGTGGGGTGACGGCGTGCCTTTTGCATAATGAGCCTACGAGTTGCCGAACTTGGCGAGGTTAACCGTTTGAGACGGGAAGCCGAAGCGAAAGCGAGTCTGAAGAGGGCGAGCAGTCAGGTTAGGCAGACGCGAAACTTAGTGATCTACAGATGACCAGGCTGAAGTTGCGTTAAACCGCAATGGAGGGCCGAACCAGTAAGCGTTGAAAAGCTTTTGGATGAGTTGTGTGTAGGAGTGAAAGGCCAATCAAACTGAGAGATAGCTCGTACTCTCCGAAATGCCTTTAGGGGCAGCCTCGTCGTGGTATGTCAGAGGTAAAGCTACTGATTGGATGCGGGGGTTTCACCGCCTACCAAATCCTGACAAACTCTGAATGCTGGCATATTAAACGGCGGGAGTGAGGCTATGGGTGCTAACGTCCGTGGCCGAGAGGGGAATAACCCAGACCATCGGTTAAGGTCCCAAAATGCGTGTTAAGTTGGTAAAACGAGGTCGTGTTGCATAGACAGCTAGGATGTTGGCTTGGAAGCAGCCATTCATTTAAAGAGTGCGTAACAGCTCACTAGTCGAGTGACGCGGCGTGGATAATAATCGGGCATCAAACACGCTACCGAAACTGTGGAATAGCAATATTGGTAGGAGAGCATTCCGTTCAGCGACGAAGGTGTGTCGTGAGACATGCTGGAGCGTACGGAAGAGCAAATGTAGGCATAAGTAACGATAATGCGGGTGAGAAACCCGCACACCGAAAGACCAAGGTTTCCCGGTCAACGTTAATCGGATCGGGGTTAGTCGGGACCTAAGTGGAAGTCTGTATAATGGGCGCACACGATGGACAGCCGGTTAATATTCCGGCACCCGACATGTGGGCGAAGTGTGGAAGCAGGAGTGAAACGCGCGCGTGCTGACGGAATAGCACGTTTAAGGGTGTAGATAAACGCCCGGGAGGCAAATCCCCCGGGAGTGTCGAACCTGAAAGTACCTCAAGCCTTCGGGGGAGGGGATAGCCGCGGTAACCAGACTGCCGAGAAAAAGCGCTAAGCATACTGCATGTCGGCCCGTACTGTAAACCGACACAGGTGGTCGAGAAGAGAATTCTAAGGTGCTCGAGTGAATCATGGCTAAGGAACTAGGCAAAATTGTCCTGTAACTTCGGGAGAAAGGACCCCTCGCGAGAGGGCGCAGAGAATCGGCCCAGGCGACTGTTTATCAAAAACACATGGCTTTGCGAAATAGACAATATGAAGTATAAGGCCTGACACCTGCCCGGTGCCGGAAGGTTAAGAGGAGATGTCATCGCAAGAGAAGCATTGAATTGAAGCCCCGGTAAACGGCGGCCGTAACTATAACGGTCCTAAGGTAGCGAAA
>JAEETH010000022.1 GCA_016290215.1 Bacteroidales bacterium | reverse complement strand
AATGTAATTGCTAACCGTAAATAACTTATCATCATGAAGAAATCATTTAGATATATCGTCTTGAGCTTCGTAATCCTTATGGGATTAAGTGCTCCTCAAGCATTTGCAGGAAATAAAGACCGTTCAGGCCAAGCCGGTGCTGCCGAGTTGCTCATTAACCCATGGGCAGCCTCGTCGGGTTGGGGTAATGCTGGTATGTCGCTCGTGCATGGCGTCGACGCCATGTTCGGCAACGTGGCTGGTATTACCTCCTGCCACACCTTGGATTTGAACTTCACGCACACCAGCTGGCTGGTGGGTGTGGGCAACGACACGAGGATTTCCTCGTTCGGCGCCTTGGTCCGCGTGGGCGAATCCAGTGTTTTGGGTCTGTCGTTCATGTCGTTCAGCATCGGTGAAATCCCGATCACTACGACACAAAACCCCGATCCTAATACCTTGGGTACGTTCAAACCCAACCTGATGAACATCAACTTAGCTTTCGCCAAGTCGTTCTCCAACAGCATCAGCGGTGGTTTCAATTTGAAGATCATCAGCGAGTCCATCAAGGATATGAGCGGTGTTGGTGTCGCTTTGGACGCTGCCATCCAGTATGTCACTGGTCCTTACGACAACATCCACTTCGGCGTCACGCTGAAGAACATCGGACCCACCATGAAGTTCTCGGGTGACGGTCTCTCGTTCAGAGCGTTCCTCGTTGAAGGTAGCACCCAGCAGTTCACCATGGTGCAACGTGTCGACGACTTCGAACTTCCCACCCAACTGAGCATTGCTGCCGCCTACGACTTCCTGTTTGCTGAAACCAACAGAATCACCTTGGCTGGTAACTTCGCCTCCAACTCCTTCACCAACGACCAATTCACCCTTGGCCTTGAGTATGGTTGGAAAGAAATGTTCTTGATTCGTGCCGGTTATACCTACGAAAAAGGTATCTGGTCGAAGTCAGGCATCCTTGATGATGCCAACTGCATGAACATCAACAGAGGCCTCAGCGCTGGTGTTTCGGTGCAAGTGCCGCTGACGAAGAAGGAAGACGGTATCAAGTTGGCTGTGGATTATTCCTACAGAGACACCTACACCTTCAAAGGCACGCACAGCGTGGGTGCAAGAATTATTTTCTAATTCTCTTGCGGAATTGAAATAATTCGTATCTTTGCAGTCGCAAACCAAAAGTAGACCCTTATTTCGGTAAGGGTCTCTTTTTTGCAACTTGTTTTGAAAATTAAATGTTCTAACTATGTCAGAAATTAAATACTTTACCCCCGAGGGGTTGCAGAAACTGAAAGACGAACTCGATGACCTGATTCTTCGCGAACGTCCGCGCATCGTGCAGGCCATCCAGGAGGCACGCGACAAGGGCGACCTCTCTGAAAATGCCGAATACGACGCCGCCAAAGAGGCTCAAGGCCTGCTGGAAGCCAAGATTGCAGAACTGCAAGACCTGATCTTCAATGCCCGTATCCTTGATGAATCGAAGATGGACAACTCGAAGGTGTTGCTTTATTCGACGGTGAAAATCAAGAACACCAAGTCGGGTATGATGATGACTTACGCCATCGTGCCTGAGAAGGAAGCCAACTTCAAGGACGGCAAGCTTTCCATCAACTCGCCCATCGGCCAAGGTTTGTTGGGCAAGCAGGTGGGCGAAATAGCCGAAATTCAGGTGCCTGCCGGTAAAGTTCAGTTTGAAATCATGGAAATCACCCGTTAACCTTTATATCACTATGGCTACCATTTTTTCAAGAATCGTGAAAGGGGAAATCCCTTGCTATAAGATTGCCGAAGACGAGCGTTTCTTCGCATTCATGGACATCAACCCTGTTGCTGTGGGTCATACTTTGGTCATTCCCAAGCGTGAGGATGACTACATCTTCAACCTCGACGACGACGAAATCGGTGCCATGATGGTCTTTGCCAAGAAAGTGGCCAAGGCTATTGAAAAGGCTGTGCCTTGCAAGCGCATCGGTGTGGCTGTCATCGGTTTGGAAGTCCCCCATGCCCATATCCACCTCATCCCGATCTCGCAGGAAGGCGACATGGACTTCAAGAAAGAACATGTGCACATGAGCGAGGATGAATTCAAAGAGGTGCAGAAACGCATTGTGGAGCAACTGTAAGTGAGATTCCCTTGCGGGAATGGAGATAAGCAAGAATGTTTAATGCGGCGGCTTGTGGCGCTTACGTTTTGTAGGCTCTACGGGCCGCCGCTTAATAATACCATTTTGATGCTCCATTCCCCGAAGGGGAAACTCTACATTTGGATTAATTTTTGTATTTTTGCCCAATATAATCCCAATGCGATGAAAAGAATTACCTTATTAATTCTGGTGCTCTGCGGGGCGACAGGCCTCTTTGCCCAGGATTTCGACCTGCCTTGCGGCAACCTCAACTACAAGCCTGAAGTGCAGACCGTGTTGCTTTATGCCGACGGCAACCAGCTGAACGACCCCATCATTCCTTTGGAGGATATGGTGGAACGCCTCACGCTGTCGTTCGACATCATTGACGGCGATGGGGAAATTTTGAATTACACCTTCATCCATTGCAGCCACGATTGGGAACCTACCGACATACAACGCATACAATATGCCTCTGGCTTCGAATCGGACCGTTTGGATGACTATGCTTTTTCGCGCAATACCTTGATAGATTATGCCAACTATCAGCTCAGGTTCCCGAAGGAAGACATGATGCCGACCGTTTCAGGCAACTACTTGCTCATCGTTTATGGCGACGACCTGAACGACCTCTATTTCACGAGACGATTCATGGTGGTAGACCAAAAAGCCCAAGTGAGTGCCACAGTGCCGCGTTATCCGGATGATTTGGCCCTCACCAACACGCATCAGCAACTCGATGTAAGGGTGGCGATGAATAACTATTTGACGGGTAATACACAGCAATACAGCTATTTAACCATTCGCCAGAATGGACGTTGGGACAATGCCGCCGAAGGATTGAAGCCCACCTACGTTTATCCCGATTACCTCTCGTTTGAACACAATCCGCAAACGGTTTTTGATGCCACCAACCAATACAGGCGCTTCAACACGAGCAATTTCTATTTCCAGTCGGAGAATTTGGCCCACATCCGTCAGACTGACGAGAGCTTCGAAATCGACATCGCGACTTGTGAATCGAGGGCGAGGAAAGCCTACGCTTCCTATGAGGACATCCATGGCGAGAAATTCATCTATGTGGAAAACGAAGACCTCGACAATGCCACTGAAGCCGACTATTGCCGCGTCAACTTCTTCTATAAAAGTGAAGCCCCGTTGACGCATGAGGACCTCTACATCATGGGTGCGCTCAACGACTGGTGCTTCAACGAGAGCAACAAGATGCGCTACGACTATCGCTTGCGGGGCTACACCTGTTCCATGGTGCTCAAGCAAGGCTATTACAACTTCATGTTCGTCACCATCGATCGCACTAACCATGAAGTGCTCACTGATCTGACCGCAGGCAACCACTGGGAAACCAATAACGTCTACAAACTGTATTTCTACTACTATAACGCCCTCAAAGGCTATGACGAGTTGGTGGGCTACACCACGGTGAATTCACATTAATTTAAAATTCAAGATTTAAAATTTAAAATTGGATTCGGCTTCGACGGATAGAATCACCTTGTTTGCGGAGGTATTGTTGCCGATACCCGTGCCCAGCACCTTCACCTACCGCGTGCCATACGCGTTGAACGACCAAGTGCGCGTGGGGCAAAGGGCAGTGGTACAGTTTGGCAAGACCAAAATCATGTCGGGGCTGATTGTGGGGCTCTCGGAAACCGTACCCTCGGTGGAAGTGAAATTCCTCATGGATTTGCTCGATGACCAGCCTTTGGTCAACGAGAAGCAACTGAAGTTTTGGGATTGGGTCAAGACCTACTACATGTGTCACCCCGGCGAAGTGATGCAAGCCGCCTTGCCCTCGGCATTGAAGCTGAGCAGCGAGACCACCGTCGCCCTTTCACCCGATTACGTCCTTGACTCCGTGGCCTTGAACGACTTCGAATACCTCATCGTGGAAGCCCTGCAAATCAAGCCGAAAATCACGGTTAGCGAAGTGAGCAAAATTATCGGCTTCAAAAAGGTGATGCCTTTGATACATAGTATGATGGAGAAAGGAATCCTCGTGATAGAGGAGGAGCTGAACGAGAAATACAAGGCCAAATACGAGCGTTTTGTGCGACTTTGCCCCGAATATCGTGACGAGGCCAAACTTCATGAGCTGATGGACACGTTGACGAAGCGCGCCTATAAGCAGTTAGAGGTGTTGCTGGCTTTTATCACCCTCGGTGGCGATGCCGACAACGACGTTATGGCCAAAGCGTTGTTGGAGAAGGCCAATGCCACTTCCACGATACTGAAAGCCATGGCAGACAAAGGCATTTTCGAAGTGTATGAGCGCAAGGTGAGCCGACTAAAAGAGTTTAAGGTGCAAACCGATGTGGACAGCATACATCTTACGGAAGCCCAGCAAAAAGCATACGACGGCATCAAGACGGGATTTGAAATGAACAAGCCTGTGCTGCTTCACGGCGTGACTTCAAGCGGCAAGACCGAAATCTACATCAAACTCATCAAAGAGGCTGTCGACCGAGGCAAGCAGGTGCTGTATCTTTTGCCTGAGATTGCGCTTACGGCACAGATTATCAATCGGTTGAAGGAATACTTTGGAGATATGCTTGGGGTATACCATTCGCGTTACGGCAACAACGAAAGGGTAGAGGTTTGGGAGCAGGTGCGCGATTTTGGCCCTTCATTCCACGCTGGCGGAACGCCTAAGCATCAGATTATCATTGGCTCGCGTTCGGCCATCTTTTTGCCCTATTCTGACATCGGACTTATCATCGTTGACGAAGAGCACGACAGCAGTTTCAAGCAAATAGACCCTGCGCCGCGCTACAATGCCCGTGATGCAGCCATCGTGTTGGCAGCCATGCACAAGGCGAATGTCGTGTTAGGCTCGGCAACACCTTCATACGAAAGCTATTATAATGCCTTGAATGGCCGCTACCATCTGGTGGAGATTACAGAGCGCTATGGCGGTGTGCAGATGCCCGAAATCATCCTTAGCGACATGCGCGTGGAACGTCGGCGCAAAACCATGAAGGCCGACTTTGGAAGCACCTTGCTCGATGCGATGAAGGAGACTTTGGACGAACACAACCAGACCATCTTGTTCCAAAATCGACGCGGTTTCTCGCTGCGTTTGGAGTGCGACGAATGTCACTATGTGCCGCAGTGCATCAACTGTGACGTGAGCCTTATCTATCACAAGAGCCAAAACGTGTTGCGTTGCCATTATTGCGGTTACACGGCCAGTGTGCCGAGCGAATGTCCCGTTTGCCACAGCCCCAACATCCGTATGCATGGCTTTGGTACTGAGAAAATTGAGGAGGATTTGAGCCTTGTCATGCCCGAAGCCAAGGTCGCCCGCCTTGACCTCGACACCACGCGCTCAAAAAACGACTATCAAAGCATTTTGGAGTCTTTTCAAGACCATGAGACCAACATCCTTGTGGGCACCCAGATGGTCACCAAGGGCTTGGATTTCGACTCGGTGAAGGTAGTAGGCATCCTCAACGCCGATAACATGCTTTCCTTCCCAGATTTCCGTGCCCATGAGCGCAGTTTCCAACTGATGGCGCAGGTGGCGGGTAGGGCAGGACGCAAAGGCAAGCAAGGCAAAGTCATCATTCAAACCTACGAGCCGGCGCATCCAGTTTTGCAAGATGTGTTGCGCAACGACTTCCGTGGACTCTACGAAAAGCAAATGGTCATCCGCCGACAGTTTGGCTATCCGCCCTTTTATCGCTTGATTCTTATCCGCTTGAAGCACAAGGACTACCAAAAACTCAATCCTGCGGCGGCTGAGTTGGCCATGATGCTTCGACCCATTTTCAAGCAGGACTTACTCGGGCCGGAATACCCTGTTGTTTCAAGGGTGAAAAATCTGTATATCAAGCAGATGATGGTAAAGTTTAGGCGTGATTTCAACACTCAGAAGGTGAAGGAGTTGATTGCCAAGCAGATTCATTTGTTCCAGCAGAATTCCGACTACAAGGCCGTTCAGGTGCAGATTGATGTGGACCCGATGTAGGTCTGTCATTGCAGCAGCCATGTCATGCCGACGCTGGATTGTGCGTCTGCGGGCATCTATGGCCGCGTCGTATCGGTCAGCGAAACTGAAGATGCTCATTTTCTGTATCATTTTTAGCGCTGTATTGCCCAAAAAGACCTATTTTTGCAGCTTTAAAACGAGCAGAATTATTACTATGAGAAAAGCTATCTTGTTCTTATTGGCACTTTTATGCTGTGCCCAACTCTCTTTTGCCTCCATCACCGTGAAAGGCCGCGTGTTCGACAACTCGACGGGCCATCCCATGGAATATGCCACGGTGCGTGCCTGCACCTTGCCTGACACCGCCTTTGTTTCGGGCTGCATCACTGAGCCTACGGGCGCGTTTGAGTTGCAGTTGGAGAAAGGCCGTTATGTGCTTGAGGTGCAATACATGGGCTTCATCACCAAATACAAAAATGTCACTCTCGACGGCTCGAAAAGCACTGTCGATGTTGGGAAAATCAATCTCTCGCCAGATAGCCGCATGCTGAGCGAAGTGGATGTGGTGGCAGAGCAAAGCACCTACGAGATGACCCTCGACAAACGTGTCTTCAACGTGGGTAAGGATGTGGCCAACACTGCGGGCAACGCCATCGAAGTGCTGGAGAACATCCCCGCCGTTTCGGTCGACGTGGAAGGCAATGTGAGCCTGCGTGGCGACGACGGCGTGCGCATCCTGATTGATGGAAAAGAGTCGGGACTGTCGGGCATGAGCACCCAAGATGCTTTACGTACCTTGCAGGGCGACATGATCGAACGTATTGAAGTGATTACCAATCCTTCCGTGCGTTACGATGCGGAAGGCTCGGCAGGTATCATCAATATCATTCTGAAAAAGGACAAGCGGCAAGGCTTCAATGGCGCGGTCAACATTAGGGGTGGCTATCCTTGGATGTATGGTGCGAGCCTTTCGGCCAACTACCGCCTGAAACGATGGAACCTCTTTGCCAGCTATGGCTTCAACAACCGCTCGAACATCGGTGGGGGCGTCAATAAGACCAAACGTTTCAGCGACATTGTGGATGGCGATACCATCTTCACCCAGCTCACCGACCAGACCACTGAGCGCCGAATGCGCCGCATGGGTCACAACGTGCGTGTGGGTGCCGACTATTACATCACCGACCACGACATCGTGAGTGCTGCCTTTGTCTACCGTTACGGTAAGTTGGAGACGCATCCGGTGGTGCGTTATTCCGACGTTTTTCCGGTTTGGGACTCCTCCTCGTATGACGTGCGTTCCGAGGACTATTGGGAGTATGACCCGATGTATGAGGTTACTATGGATTATGACAAGACTTTTGAACGCAAAGGCCGCAGTTTGAAGGCCAATGTGCGTTTTTTCACCAATACCGAGAATGCAGGCTCTGACATCAATGAGTCGCTTTATCCTAATGCGGATGCGCAACAGGCTTTGTGGACCCTCTATCAGAAGACGAACAACGACCAGCGTATGCGCAACCTGCAGGCCAGCATCGACTATGTGCATCCTTTCCTTACCAAGGCGCAATGGGAGATTGGCGCGAAATACACCAACCGCAACATCTTGAGCAACGACAGCGTTTGGCAAAAGAATGACGGCATTTGGGAGCCTTTGTCCAACTATTGTTACGACTATGAGTATAGGGAACAAGTGGCTGCGCTTTACACCAGTTTGGGCAACGACTGGGGTCGCTGGTCTGGACAGGTGGGTGTGCGTGCCGAGATGACCGACATCATGACCAACCTGAAAGGCTATGCCCACGACGGTACTGACTCCATCAACGGAGGCAAACCTTATATCGATGTGTTTCCGAGTGCACATTTGAATTATTCGGTGAACGAAAACAACCAGTTCCAGGTGAGTTATACGCGTCGCATCCGTCGTCCGGGATTCTGGCAGATGAGCCCGTTCCGCTCCTACAACGACAACCGCAATATCCGTATGGGTAACCCTGCGTTAAAGCCTTCGTACACGGATAGTTATGAATTAGGCTATATCCATTTCTGGGAAAAGGCCAGTTTCAACTTTACTGCCTATTATCGTCATAGCAATAATACGATTCGTCATTACACCTACGAGGACGATGGCGTATTCTATAGCATGCCTATCAACTTCGGTAAGGCCGATGATTTCGGTGTGGAAGCGGTGGCACAAGGTCAGATGACCAAGTGGTGGAACCTCAACGGCAATGTCAACTTCTTCCGTTCCCGATTCAAAGGTACCATCAATGACAAGGTCTACGACGATGCCACTTGGATGCTCTTCGGGCGTGCCGTGTCGAAGTTCAAGGTCAGCAATTGGTTTGACTTGCAGCTGACTGCACATGTCATGGGTCCACACAAGGAGCCGTTAGGTATGCACAAAGGCAACTGGTGGATTGACTTGGCGGTAAGCAAGGAAATCTTGCACGGCAACGGCACCATTACCTTCAATGTGCGCGACCTGTTCAACTCACGCAGTCATGGCGGCGAGTCGTGGGGTGACGGCTTCTGGCAATACAGCACCAGCACTTGGAACCGCCGTTCGTTCTCGCTCAACTTCAACTACCGCATCAACCAGCAGAATATCAAGCGAGGTCGTCCCGATGGCGAAGAAGGTGGCGGTGACGAAGGCGGCGGCGAAGAGCAGCAATCGGATGAAGGGTATTAAAGCCTCCATGTGACAAGGAAAAAATCTCTGTTTCAGCATTGGAACGGAGATTTTTTATGTTTGGTGTTGTTTTCTTGTGTATCTTTGCACCTAATCAGTAAAAAGATGAGCAGAATTAGTTTATATAAAAGCAGGAGAATTTGGCCGTCAGCAGTCAGCAATCAGCAGTCAGCCATGGTGCCACCAAGCTGATAGCTGAAGGCTGATTGCTTACAGCTATAAAACTTATAATAATGCAGTTTAATTTTGAACAGTTACTTAATAGTTAGTTGTATTTGTTTTTGGACTCTTTAAATAGCGGTAAAATGAAAAAGTTCTTTTTTACTTTGGTTGTGTTGGCCATGTCCTTGGTGACGATGGCTAGCCATTTCGTGGTGCTTTCCTATTCAGGGCAATCTGAACTGGAAAAACATTTCTCTGACCCCAACTTGACGGTGCATTTCTACACTGATTCTGAGGTTTTTGCCACGGCTGAACGCTTCGATTCGCGCAGTATGGTGATGATTGAAGAAAACGCTTTTGCTGAAAACTCTTACTACACGTTGGTGTATTGCCCCAAGGGGGAACAGCAACGTTATAATGCGCTTTATTCCACTCAGAATTATGTCGTTGTGAGCGGATCCGCAATGCCTTACAAAAACGATGGAGCAGTAGCCATTTTCAACAAAACTGCCAGTCTTCCAAGATTGACTCGCGACTTCCCGCAGGTGACGGAGGTGAATCCAATCATCCGCGAGATGCTGGACCAAGTGAACCAGGACTCGCTTGAGGCCACTGTGCAGCACCTGCAGGACTACGGCCACCGTTTGTGGAACTCCGACAATGCCTATGCTGCTTCCGATTGGATTGCCAGCCGTATGGAAGCCCTTGGCCTGGAAGTGGAACAACAGCCTTTTTATGCCGACACTTGGTTGGGTGCAGACAGTGCGGCCCCCAATGTCATCGGCATCCAGCGTGGTACGCTCCATCCCGACACTTACGTGGTCTGCGGAAGCCATTTTGATTCATTCTCTTGGGAAAACATGTATTTCGGAGGCACAGCTCCAGGTGCCGATGATAATGCCACAGGCGTGGCCAGCGTGCTCGAAAGCGCGAGAATCATGACCAAGTATGCGTTCGAATATAGCATCATCTATTGTGCTTACGGCTGCGAGGAGATGGGGCTTTATGGCAGTGAGGCTTTCGCTTCGCGTTGTCAAGAGCAGGGTTTGGACATCATCGGCTATTTCAACAACGACATGAATGGCTACCTGAATCCTGGCGACCCAATCCACATCGACTGCATCTATCCCAACTCGGTGGAACCTATTGGCACTTATTATATGAATGTCGGCAGCGTGTATTATCCCGAATTGCCCATCCGTCACGTCAACTTCAACGAAGGCGACAGCGACCACACCTCTTTCAATAACCACGGCTATATGGGCATCTATCCCTTCGAGGATTATGAACACTACAGCCCTCACATCCACTCGCCCAACGACTTGATTGGAACGAGCGTAAACAGTTTTGAGATGTCGCAGCAGTATTGCCAAATGAATATTGCTTGTTTGGCTGAGATTGCCAAAATAGATGCCGATGTTGTGGGTGAAAATGAGTACAATAACATGTCGGTCTATCCCAATCCCTCCAACGGCACCTTCAACCTCAACCTTGGCGCAGGCCAATGGAAAGTGGAAGTTTACGACATCACGGGTCGCAAGGTCTATGAAAATTGTATGGATGGTTGTTCTATCCTTGACCTTGGTTCGTGCCAAAAAGGTATGTATTTCCTAAAGGCAATAGGCGAAAACAGCGACATGACCGCGAAAATCATCGTTCGGTAGGCCTTTTGGCTTTCTGAAAAACTTCACGATTCTCCGTTTCAGTTATGGAGCGGAGAATTTTTATTGGCGAAGTGGTTTTTATGTGGCTCGTTTCCAATAAAAACCCTACCTTTGTGCCGTTGTTTTATGCATAAAACCTTGCACTTATGATATGCTTTTTCCAATCTGATAATCAAAGGATTATCGCTGTTGATTCCAATATTCCGTTTTCAGATGAAACCGTTTCCAAACTCACTTGGCTTTTCGGCAATGCCCAATTGATTGAAAAAGAAACGGTGAAAGGCCACTTTATCGGCCCGCGTCGTGAGATGATTACGCCATGGAGCACCAATGCTGTTGAGATTACCCAAAACATGGGCATCAAAGGCATCATCCGTATTGAGGAGTTCCATCGTGTGGAGTCGAAGAAGGCACCTTACGACCCGATGCTTCAAAACCGCTACGAGAACCTCGACCAGCAAGTTTTTGCTGTCGACCGCAAGCCTGAGCCGCTGAAATATATTGACGACATCGAGGCTTACAATCAGCAAGAAGGCTTGGCCTTGAGCGAGGAGGAGATGGATTATCTAAAAGGCATATCTGCAAAGATTGGGCGCCAACTTACTGACAGTGAAGTGTATGGATTTGCTCAAGTCAACTCCGAGCACTGCCGCCACAAGATTTTCAACGGCACCTTTGTCATCGATGGCAAGCAGATGCCCAACACGCTTTTCGCCCTCATTAAGAAGACCTCGAAGATGAACCCGAACCGACTTGTGTCGGCCTACAAGGACAATGTGGCTTTCATCCTTGGTCCCAAGGTGGAACAGTTTGCTCCCGCCGAACCCAACAAGCCATCTGCCTTCCAAATCAAGCCCATCGAGACGGTGATTTCGCTGAAAGCCGAGACGCACAACTTCCCGACCACCGTGGAGCCTTTCAACGGCGCTGCCACGGGTAGCGGTGGCGAAATTCGTGACCGCCTGGCTGGCGGTCAGGGCAGTTTGCCTTTGGCAGGCACTGCTGTCTATATGACTTCCTATCCCCGCACGGAGCAAGGCCGTGAGTGGGAGAAGGATATCGAGCCGCGCAAATGGCTCTACCAGACGCCTGAAGAGATCCTCATCAAGGCCTCCAACGGAGCCTCCGACTTCGGCAATAAGTTTGGCCAGCCGCTCATCAACGGCAGCTTGCTGACTTTTGAGCATAGCGAGAAAGAGACCCTTGGCTACGACAAGGTCATCATGCTGGCGGGTGGCATTGGCTTCGCTAAGGTGAAGGATGCCAAGAAGTTGGAACCCGAAGAGGGTGATGTCATCATCGTCCTCGGCGGCGACAACTACCGCATTGGTATGGGTGGCGGCGCCGTGTCGAGCGTGGATACAGGACAATACAGCAACGCCATTGAGTTGAATGCCGTGCAGCGTGCCAACCCCGAGATGCAAAAACGTGTGAGCAACGTCATCCGTGCCATGGCCGAGAGCGACCATAACCCCATCCGTAGCATCCACGACCATGGTGCAGGCGGTCACCTGAACTGCCTCAGCGAACTCATCGAAGACGCTGGCGGCGTGGTCTATGTCGATAACCTGCCTGTCGGCGACCCGACCTTGTCCGACAAGGAAATCATAGGCAACGAGTCGCAGGAGCGTATGGGTCTGTTGGTCAACAAGAAAGACAAGGAAATCATCAAGGAGACCGCTGAGCGTGAGCGCGCTCCTTATTACGAAGTGGGTGAGGTGACGGGCGACGAACGCCTGCGTTTCGTCCGTAAGAAAGGCAAGGCTCCTATCGATTTGGCCATTTCCGACTTCTTCGGCAGTGCACCCAAGACGATTTTGCACGATAAGACCAAACCTTATCATTTCAAGAAAATCAGTTATACTAAACGCGATATTCACAAGTATCTCAACAACGTGCTGCAAATGGAAGCCGTGGCCTGCAAGGACTGGCTCACCAACAAGGTGGACCGTTCTGTGACGGGTCGTGTGGCGCAGCAGCAGTGCGTGGGCGAGATTCAGTTGCCGCTGAGCAACCTCGGCATCAGTGCCTTGGACTACAATGGCAAACGAGGCATCGCCACGGCTTTGGGACATGCCCCGATTGCGGGCCTAATCGACCCAGCCGCAGCATCTCGTCTCTCTGTTTCCGAGGCTTTGACGAATATCCTTTGGGCTCCCATCGAAGGCAACCTTGAAGGTGTTTCGCTGAGCGCCAACTGGATGTGGCCTGCCAAGCAGGAAGGCGAAACGGCAAGACTTTACGAAGCCGTGAAAGCCTTGAGTGACTACTGCGTGGCATTGGGCATCAATGTGCCGACGGGCAAGGATAGCCTCTCGATGACGCAGAAATACCCTGACGGCGAGAAAGTTGTGGCTCCTGGAACGGTCATCGTTTCCGCTGCTGGCGAGGTTTCGAACATCCGTCAAGTCGTCCGCCCCGTGATGAAAGCTGACGAGAATACCGAACTCCTTTACATCGATTTCTCAAAGGACGGCTTTGAGCTCGGTGGCAGCAGCTTTGCCCAAAGCATCGGTGCCATAGGACAGACTACACCCGATGTAAAGAGTGTTAACTACTTCAAGAAGTGCTTCAACGCCATACAGAAGCTCATCGAGAGCGATCTTGTTTTGGCTGGTCACGACGTGTCGGCAGGTGGCTTGATCACCACTTTGCTGGAGATGAACTTCGCCAACACGACATACGGCATGAACCTGGATTTGAGTGCCTTCGACAAGGAAGACCTGATGGCGGTGCTCTTCTGCGAGAAGCCCTCTGTGGTGATTCAAGTCTCCAACGACGGCATTGCCAACCGAATGCTGCGCGAGCTGGGCATCACCTTTAAGATGATTGGCAAGCCTCAAGCCAAACGGCAAATCAACATTTTGCATGCCGAACATAAATATGTGTTTGAGATTGAAGAGTTGCGCGACACTTGGTTCAAGTCGTCGTACCTGCTCGACCGCAAGCAGAGCGGTCCGCGCAAGGCCATGGAGCGTTTCATGAACTACAAGAAACAGTACCTGCACTATAGCTTTGGTAGGAACTTCACAGGCACCGCTGCCAGCCTCGGTATCGACATGCACCGCCGCAAGCCTACAGGCGTCAATGCGGCCATCATCCGCGAGAAGGGCTGCCAGTGCGACCGTGAGATGGCTTACGCCCTCTATCTTGCTGGCTTCGATGTGCGCGATGTCACTATGACCGACCTCGCCACGGGTCGCGAAGACCTCAAGGATGTGAACATGATTGCCTTCATCGGCGGTTTCTCCAACTCCGATGTTTTAGGCTCTGCTAAAGGTTGGGCGGGTGCTTTCCTCTACAACAAGAAGGCCAAGAAAGCCCTTGACGACTTCTATGCCCGCGAGGATACCCTGAGCCTCGGTGTGTGCAATGGCTGCCAGTTGATGATGGAACTCGGCCTGCTCTATCCCGACCACGAGGAACACCCCGTTATGATGCACAACGACTCGCACAAGTTCGAGTCGGGCTTCCTCAACGTGGAGATTGCCCAGAACGAGAGCGTGATGCTCAAGTCGTTGTCGGGTAGAAGATTAGGCGTGTGGATTGCCCATGGTGAGGGCCGTTTCTATTTCCCCTGCTATCGCGATAAATACAAGATTGTGATGAGCTACGGCCAGGACGAATATCCTGGCAACCCCAACGGCAGCGACTGGTCAACGGCGGCGGTCTGTTCCAATGACGGTCGTCATCTCGCCATGATGCCGCACCTTGAGCGTGCCTTCCTGCCTTGGCAGTGGGCCTACTATCCCGACGAGCGCAAGAATGATGAGGTTTCGCCTTGGATGGAGGCTTTCGTGAATGCTCGGAAATGGGTGGAGGAGAATAGGAAGTAAATGTGATGGTTACATTCCGTAAGAGTACACAGACAAGTACCCAGACGAACATTATAAAAGATGACCGAAAAGAACTAGTACTTGAACTTGTACCAGAACTTGTACAAAGCTTGTCAAGTCAAGTTAAGATATTGATAATCAATTTAAAAGAGCAAGAAAAATCCGCTTCTGAATTGCTACTTGTACCTGAACTTGTACAATCCTATTCGGGTAAGAGCCCTGTGTACTTTAAAAAACAAGTGATATATCCAGCCATGGAACAAGGTCTTGTTGCAATGTTATATCCTGATAAGCCGAAACATCCTAAACAAAAATACTATTTGACAGAAAAGGGGAAGGCTTGTTTGGATTATTTATTGAAAATAGAATAACCCATGCCCAAAGAAAAAATCAATAAAACGAACGCTTGCCGCATCCTCGACCAGAAGAAGATTGCGTATGAGCTGATTCCCTACGAAGTCGATGAGAATGACCTCGGGGCGCAGCATATCGCTGACCAGTTGGGCGAGGACATCGATCAGGTGTTCAAAACCTTGGTGCTGAAAGGCGACAAAATTGGGTATTTCGTCTGCGTCATTCCAGGCAACGACGAACTCGACCTGAAAAAGACCGCAAAGGCTACGAGCAACAAGAGCTGCGACCTCATCCCGATGAAGGAACTGCTGCCTCTGACGGGCTATATCCGTGGCGGTTGCTCGCCCGTGGGCATGAAGAAACAGTTCCCGACTTTCATCCACGAAACCTGCGAGTTGTTTGATTACATTTACGTTAGCGCGGGTGTGCGCGGCTTGCAATTCAAACTTAACCCACAAGATTTGATTCAAGTGGTGGATATGACTGTGGCTGACTTGACCGTTTTTGAACTCGGTGCAAAATGAGCTACACCATCCGCAAATCCACATTGGCCGACCTTCCGACCA
Organism: Bacteroidales bacterium; assembly: GCA_016290215.1. Classification (GTDB taxonomy): domain Bacteria; phylum Bacteroidota; class Bacteroidia; order Bacteroidales; family F082; genus Limimorpha. The sequence goes on along the minus strand of JAEETH010000022.1, from coordinate 32,480 downwards.
TCCTCAGCCTTCGCGACCAAGCCCGCGAAATCATGCGCAGCTATGGCAACACCTTCCAGTGGCCCGACGGCTATCCCCGCGACGATATGTTCAAGAAAGACATTGAGTTGGGAGGCAGTCATGTGATGCTTGATGATAGGGGAGAGATAGTGGGGACTTTCGCCTTGCTGCCCAGTCCAGAGGTGACTTACAACAAAATATACAGCGGTCAATGGCTCGATGATGAGCCTTATCATGTCATCCACCGCATCGCCAGCACGCCCAGCTCACACGGCATCTTGGATGCGCTTTTGGACTATTGTGAGAGTCAAGTCGGCAACATCCGCATCGATACGCACGAGGCCAACATCATCATGCGCAAGGGCTTGGAGAAGCATGGCTATCAGTATTGCGGCATCATTTATCTATTGGATGGCAACGAGCGTCTGGCGTTTCAGAAAGTCATCAATCAATATTCTCGATGATTTTATCCTCTTCGCTCAAGTCGGGCGCAAGCCGTTGGATGGGCTTGAGGCGATAGAAGAACCGGATGGCGATAACGCGTACTATGGTGTAAGCGGGAATAGCCACTAACATTCCGATGGCACCGCCTATCGAGCTTGCCATGAGTATCACGATGAAGATTTCCAAAGGATGCGCCTTGATGCTCGTCGAGTAGATAAGGGGCTGGTAGATGAAGTTGTCAATCATCTGTACCGTAAACATGATGGCGAAGATGATGAGGATGAACACCCAGATGTTGACATCCAATCCGGCGCCAATGCCTAACTTTATGATAACGCCGAAAATGATGCCAATGCCATAGCCTAAGATGGGGCCGACGTAAGGGATGATATTGAGCAAGCCAGCAATGAAGGCGATACCCATGGCATAATTGACACCAATGCGGGCGATGAGCCATAGACCGAGGAAGTCGAGTACGGCCACGCCGAGCATCTCGAGGAGCAGACCGACGAAATAACGGGAGAGCAGTTCCTTGATTTCATTCATGGTCTTGTTCATGGTCGTTTCATGTTTGTCGGGCACAAATGAACAGACGATTCGTCCAAACAACCCCTCTTCCTTGAGGAAGAAAAACGAGATGAACACGATGGCAAACACGGCCACGAAAAGGCTGGTCACCCAGGAAGCCACCGAGCCTACGATGCCACCCACCTTGCCGAAGTCGACCAACTCCCTAATCTTTTCCATGGCAACGGTCGCAATGTTGAAACTCGAGTCCAAACCGGGGAACAGCCCGATAAGCCATTGGTTCACACTGTCGATAGGGTTCTCCCCAAAATAACTTTTCTCGTTGATAGCTGATGCATCCCGTATGATACTGGAGACCAAAGGGATGATTTGGGATACAATTAGTACGAGAAGGACGATGATGACCACGATGGCTAACACGGCCAACAGCCAATCAGGTGCCGATTTCCCTTTGATTTTGATTTTTCGCATGAGCCTCATCAAAGGTTGTCCCAAAAGAGAGATCACAAGGGCTGCAATGATGTAAATCAGCACGCTTTTGAAGTATAGGCACAAGGCTACGATGATGGCCAAGCCACCCAATCTGATGATGTAACGTGCAAGTTTCTCGGTACTTCTTTCGTTTTCCATCGGTTATGCTTTTTCTTTGAAGCAACAAAAATAGTTTTTTTTCTCTTTTTGTATATGATTTTTATTAATTTTGCGTTCGCTTCTAAAAAGGAGTCTCATCAAATCAGAAAAAGCCCAATGAAATACATACATCTCATCCTATTAATATTTTCCCCTTTTGCCACACTTTTTGCTCAAGTCAATGACCCTGACTATGCCGTCCCTGACAGTCTTGAAGTCGAACTCAACGACAAGGAAATCCAAGATATAAATTCGGGCAAGGCGGTAATCGACGAGTCGGCGGTGATGGAAATGCTGGATATGGTGAGCAGCATTAGTTATTTCAAGGATGTGTATCTCGACATCGACACGGCGGTGATGAACATCTATGATTATGCCAAAGATGAAGTACCCGTCTTCGATGACTCTATCTACCAACAGCGCATCGAGGCCTTGGCAAGGGAAACGACCATACCTTTGACCTTCAACAGCTATGTGAAGTCGTTTATCGACCTTTATGCCAACCGTCGCCGTCAGCAGTCGAGCCGCATGTTGGGCCTTTCATACGTTTATTTCCCGATGTTTGAGGAATATTTGGCTAAGTACAACCTTCCTTTGGAGCTGAAGTATTTGGCCATGGTGGAGTCGGCATTGAACCCCACAGCAGGCTCGAAAGCAGGAGCCAAAGGCTTGTGGCAGTTTATGTTAGGGACGGGCAAAGATTATGGTCTGCGTGTCACCTCGCTGCTCGACGAACGTTATGATCCAATGAAGGAGACCGTGGCTGCCTGTCAATACCTGCAAAGCCTGTATGCACGCTATGAGGATTGGTTCCTTGTGTTGGCGGCCTACAACTCAGGTCCTGGCACGGTCAACAAGGCCATCATCCGCGCTGGTGGCAAGAGGAACTATTGGGCCATTTGGCCTTATCTACCTAGGGAAACCCGTGGTTACGTCCCCGCTTTCATCGCCGTTACCTACCTGATGAACTATGCCACTGAGCACAATATCTATCCCACAAACCCAGGCTTGCTGTTGCACGGCACCGACACAGTGGTGGTGAACCAACGCGTGGGCTTCAATCAAATCAACGAGGTCGTCGGCGTGCCTATGACGGACCTTGTCTTCTTTAATCCACAATACATCAAGCGTATCGTGCCCGCCTCGAAGGACTTCCCATGTTCGTTGCGCCTGCCGATGAAGTACACCCTACGCTTTGTGCAACTTGAGGACAGCATTTATGCTTACACCAAGAAGGCGGAACCAGTGCCAGTGGTGACAGAGGAAAAGGTGGTGCCCGTGAACGACTACATCATCCACACGGTGAAAAAAGGCGAGAGCTTGGGTAGTGTTGCCCGAAAGTACAACGTCACCGTTTCGAACATCAAGCATTGGAACCGCTTGAAACGTGATACCATCCATGTGGGACAGAAGTTGAAGATTTATCGTTCGGGTGCTCCCAAGGCTCAGGTCAACAAGAGCGGCAGCAAGTCGAGCAGCAGTGGAAAACAACCCGCAACCGTCAGGACGCACACCGTGAAGAAAGGCGAGACACTCAACTCGATTTCAAATAAATACGGTTGCAGTGTCAACGACCTCAAAAAATGGAACAACTTGAAAAGCAACACTGTGAAAGTAGGGCAGAAGCTGAAAATCAAAAAGTAAAATACAAGATCCCTGAGCCTGCGGTCCCTGAGGCCTATCGAAGGGCCGAAGGGCCGACAGCTAACAGACGGCATTTTGATGTGCTCAACGGCCAGGCTCTCTTTAACAAATAAAAACATAATACCATGAAAACCTATCTTAAAACCGCATTCGTCATCGTGATGGCTGTAGTGTTGGCATCATGTGCCGAAAACACGCGCTCGGGCAGGAAAGACCGCTCGACGGGTGGAACGTCCGAGATTTTGGTCGTCACCCAAAACATAGACCAATGGAACGGTCGCATCGGCGACTCGATACGCCACTGTTTCTTGGAATATCAATATGGACTGCCGCAACCTGAGTCGCGCAATGAGCTGGCCCATGTGAATGTGTCGGGCTTCTCCGACTTGTTTAAGAAACACAAGAACATCATCGAAGTGGAAATCAACCCGAGTCTTGAGAAAGCTGTGGCCGAGACTGCCGAAAACCTTTGGGCGGAGCCACAGCGCTACATCAAAATCAGTGCGCCTAATATCACCTCGTGGGTTGAGCTTTTCGACAAGCAAAAAGACGTTTACCAGCAATGGTTCGACAAGGTGGAGCGTGAGCGTATCCTCAATGTGTTTCGTCCCACTAAGGATGAGAACATCGCCAATGCCATTGCCAAGCGTTTCGGCTTCACCTTGGTTGTGCCGCAAGGCTTTTTCATCGCCAAGGACGAGCCTGACTTCATGTGGCTTCGCAAGGAACAGGAACGTTCCAGCGCCTGTATCGTGATTTACCAGATGCCGTACAAGGACACCGTTCAGTTTACTGCACCGAGTCTCATCGCCATGCGCGACATGATGATGCATCAGTACATCCCAGGCCCCCTTGAAGGTTCTTATATGGCCACTGAGACCGAGTTCGTGCCGCCATTGGTGACCAATGTCAAGGATTTTCCTGCCGGCTACACGATGGAGATGCGTGGCATGTGGCGTGTGGAGAACGACTTCATGGGAGGCCCCTTCGTGTCGTACACCTTTGCCGACAGCCGCACGGGCAACCTCGTCACCGTGGAAGGCTATTACTATGAGCCCAACCAGAAGAAACGCAGCCAACTGCTGCAATTGGAAGCGATGGCTTATAGCTTGCAGTTCGTGGATGAGTGATGAGATTCCCCCTTGGGGAATGGAGTTGGCATAAATCTATTAAGCGGCGGCGGATGAAGTTTTACTATCAATAAACTCTATCTGCCGCCGATTAATAAACAAGCAGGACTCCATTCCTGAAGGGAATCTCATTATTTCCGATAAACCACCACGACTTCCCCCAACGGTGACCCACTGCGAGTGACGATTTCTCCGTTCTTCCAACTACCGAACACTGCGCCATTGCGGAGCAGTGTTTCGTTTTTGAGGCTGATCCTATCTTGCCATTCGATGTCCAAGCCTTTGAAAGTCAGTATGGAGTCAGTGCTGATTTTAATGACATTCTGTTTTTCCATCTCCCCCACCTGTTTCACTAATTCGGGGGTGCTGAGCTGTTCATCGAACTGCACATTCACCTTGCTAACGGTCCAGGTGCCGAAGAGCGGGTCGGATTTTGGCGTGCAGGCGGAAAGTGTTACGGCGAGGGCTATGAGAAAAGGAAATCTGTTTTTCATGCTGCAAAAATAGTCTTTTTTGTTGAATTTAAAATTAGCTGCCCATGTCATTCCAGCGTAGGCAAGTGTTTGGGCATGGAATCTATGGGCAGCGGTTAAAAAAGGATTACCTGTTTCGACGGGCCTTGGAACCATAGATTCCCTCCACCACACGGCCCGCCGTAGGAATGACATGGCTTCAAGGCCCTGCATTTGCCAAATCGCATGGTGACATGCTTTCTGGAGCCTTAAACAACCTAAAGAAAGGCCTTAATAAGTTAGCTGCCCATGTCATTCCGGCGTGGGTATGTGGATAGGCGGGAATCTATGGGCAGCGGGATACAAGGAAAAATCTATGGAAGGTGACTCAAAAAAAGATTTTTGTCGGATTTCTTGCGAAGCAATCCCCTCAAGCGTTATCTTTGCAGTCCCAAAACAAAACTCATGTCTACTACGCAGTTACATTGGTTCCGTACCGAAGAGCGTGAAGGTAAGACCTATGTCTTCGACCCCTTGCGCAAGCGCATGGTGCTCCTCACCCCCGAGGAGGAGGTGAGGCAGAAGATGCTGTATCTGTTGGTGGAACACCTCAAAGTGCCGGCGGGCCTTGTGGCAGTGGAGTATTCGATGAAGGTGAACGGCTTGGACAAACGCGCCGATGCCGTTGTCTTTGGCACCGAGGGCTGTCCGCTGATGGTTGTGGAGTGCAAGGCACCCAATGTGGAAATAACCCAAGCTGTGTTGGACCAAGCCCTGCGTTACCATTCCGCGTTGCGACCGAGTTTTTTGTTGCTCAGCAATGGTGCTGTCACCTATTGTTTCAAGACCGATGGACAAACTTTGCAGCCTTTGGACCATCTGCCCGATTTCTGTGAGATGAAGGGATAAAAGCCCGTATTTGGGCTTTGTTGCGTTTTTGTCCTGAGCAATCGACAAAAATGCTAATTAATTCACTTTTTTCTTTTTTCTTATCGCCGAAATCCCTAATTTTGGGCGCTTTTAATACGCATTAATTATCAACAAATACTAACGTTATGAAAAGAAGATTTACATTTCTGATGGCAGCCTTTGCGCTGCTCGCGTTTCTTGCTATCCCGATGGGGATGAGGGCTGATGCAGGTGATGTTCACGACATGAACATTACACAAAGCACTTTGTTGAACAACAACAATGCAATTCCTTCGATTAACATTGATGCACAATCCTATCCAATTGAAGCTGTTACTATTAATTGGAGGTACAACAAAACTATTGCAAATCCAGTAACTATCGAAGTTCTCGTAGATGGAACTTCTTGGGGTACCCAAACTATTACTGGTAATACAACAGCCGATGCAATATTCGAAGGTTCAGCTACCGTGGGTCCTATCGTTATTAATTTTACAAATAACACAGGCTCAGGAACAGGTCATGGTACTTTTTATGTGAATAGTGTAAAACTAACCGAAGGTTTGTCAGGTGACACACCACCTGCTCCCACCTACACCGTCACTTTCGATGTAGCAGATGGCACCTTTGATGGCAACGACGATTTCCCAGAATTGGAAAACGAAGTCGTAGCAGGCTCCCACACCCTGCCCTCGGCCCACAAAGATGGCTTCACCTTCACAGGTTGGATGGATGACTTTACCGAATATGAGTATGCAGGCGGTTATACATTCCCCGTCATCGGTGATGTTTCCTTTACCGCCCAATATACGGAAAACACAACGCCTCCTGGCCCAGGTCCTAGCGGTGAAGAAGTAACGTATGACTTTACTGAAATTGATGGCTTTGCTACATGGACTAATTCTTATTTGTCACACACTGTTACATATTCCGATGCAATTGTGACGTTTGCTTCGGCCTCTCACCAGGCTAGCACGATTACCAACCAGCCCGTAACCAAAGGCGGTGCCGTTACATTGGTATTAACTGATGGTTCAACGATGAGTTCGGCTACCTTTGTTTGCACTCAATGGACTACTAAACCACAAACCATTACGTTGCATTATAGTACAGATGGTGGAGAAACATACACGTCAACGGGTATAACCTCTACCAATTTTACCATCACTGACAACAACCTTCCTGTTGGCACAAATGCGGTTAAGATTACGTTTAGCTCAACCAGCAATCAAGTGGGTATTGCTTCAGCCACGATTGTCAAAGTAGGGACAACTCCTTCAACAAATCCTTCCATCACGGCCGCCAATGTGGAAATAGCCTACGATGCCACTTCGGGTGCTATCGAATATTCGATTAATAACCCTGTTGAGGATGGTGTTTTGTCAGCTGCCTCTTCTGAAAGCTGGCTCACCCTTGGCACAGTCGACGCCACGGTTCCTTTCACTTGCACAGCCAACCAAGGCATTAATGCCCGTACCGCTACTGTCACGCTGACTTACACCTATGGTGAAAACGATGAGATCGCCACCAAGGAAGTGACCGTCACGCAAGCAGGCAATCCGAATATTGCCTCCATCACCGTCAATCCTGCCACAATGGATGTTACGGCAGAAGAGGCCACTGGCACCCTCATTGTTATCTATAATAATATCTCGGAGGTTTTAGCCGAGGTGTATTTCTGCGATGCTGAAGGTCAAACAGCTACATACGAATGGATTGATGCTGATATTGATGACAACAATAATGTGTACTATTTCATTGAAGCCAACGAAGGCGAGGCTCGTACAGCTTACTTGAAGGTTTACGCTCTCGATGATAATGCCGAGGATGTTTACTCTGGCCTTGTCACCGTCAACCAGGCAGCCTACGAGGCTCCTACCGTGGCCACCTTGCCCTTCGCATTCGACGGCGGTCGTTCCGACATTGCAAACACCGATGGTTTGACCCAAGAAGGCCTTGATAGTGACTATAGCTCCTCGCCTAAACTGAAGTTCAACTCTGCTGGCGATTGGGTGATGCTCTACTTCGACGGAACCCCTGGCAAACTCACCTTCGACATCAAGGGCAACAGCTTCTCAGGAGGCACTTTCACGGTGCAGACCTCTGAAGACGGTGAGACTTTCACCGATTTGGAAACTTATACCAATCTTACTACTACTGTCCTTTCAGAAGAATTCGACAACTTAGGTGAAAATGTCCGTTACATCAAGTGGGTGTATACGAATAAGGTCAGCGGCAATGTCGCTCTCGGCAATATCACGCTGGCTTTGCCCGACACTGCACCTTCCATTATGCTTAGCAGTTATGAGGTCAGTGCCCAAGCCACCGAAACCGAAGGCACCCTCGGAGTGACCTATCACAACATCACCGAAGTTGTCGCCGATGTGTATTTCTGCGATGCCAACGGCGATGCCGTCACTTACGACTGGTTTAACGCCAACATTGATGAAAACAACGATGTTCACTATGTCATTGCCGCTAACGAAGGCGCAGCCCGCACGGCTTACTTCAAGGTTCACGCCCCTGACAACAATAACGAAGACATTTATTCCGACCTCGTCACCATCAACCAGGCAGCCTATGTGGCTCCTCCGACGGGTGATACTTACACGCTTTATTCTGGAGAACTCGTCGAAGGCGACTATGTAATTTTTTATAATGGCGCTGCCATGAAAAACACGGTGGTCAATAATAGGCTCTCCTACGAGGAAGTGACACCAGAGGATGGTGTCATCGTCACAGAGGATGCCACCATCGTTTGGCATATCGCTCCAAGCGATGGCTATTGGACCATTTATAATGTTGCTGCCGATGCATACGCTGCTGGTACCAACTCGAAGAACACCGCCCAAATGCTGGCCGATGGAACTGATGCTTTGGCTTTGTGGACTGTTTCTGGAACGAATACATACGACTTTGTAAACTATGGTCGTTCTCAAGCTTCGTCTGATTTCAACAACAAGTATTTGAGGAGAAATGGTACTGTCGGTTTTGGTTGCTATGCTTCCAGCACGGGTGGAACCTTGTCACTGTATAGAAGCACTGGTGGCGTTCCATACGTTGCCACTCCTACCTTCAGCCCGCTTCCGGGTAGTTACACTGAAGACCAAGAAGTGACCATCACTTGCACCACCCAAGATGCGGTGATTTACTATACCACTGATGGCTCAGAACCTACAACTGAAAGTGATGTCTATGCCGAGCCTATTATGGTTACGGAAGGCATTACCACCATCAAGGCCATTGCTGTTTTAGACACAATCGTCAGTAGAATGGCTACGGGTGTCTACAATATCAACCCCAACGCACCTGGCACGTTTGAAAATCCCTATACGGTGCCGCAAGCCATGGATAACACTCCTGCGTCTGGCATGTCTGATTTCGTATATGTACAAGGTATAGTTTCCAGTATTGTAACAACCGCAGACCAAGTTGTTCAGTACCACAATATAAGCTATAACATTTCTGCTGATGGCAGTACAAGTAACCAAATGTATGTCCGTTATGGCAAAAACTTGTATGATTCCGACTTTTACTCGATAGACGAACTCCATGAGGGTGACCGCGTGGTTATCTACGGACAGTTGGAAAGAAGCGGTGGCACACCTCGTATTGCTGCTTACAACTACCTCGTTTCCCTCGAACGCGATGTCGAGCCGCCTTTCTTTAGCCCAGGTTCATGCATGTTGACCAACGATGAGAATGCTATAGTGTATCTCTTCTGTGATACATACGAAGCCGAAATCCATTACACCATGGATGGCACAGATCCCGATATGAATAGTCCCCTGTTTGATGAATCAGAACCCATCAACTTGCAGGGTGTGACAGGAACCGTCACCATTAAGGCCATTGCCTACTATGAGGGCATGCATAGTGCTGTCACAACAGCTACTTATAGAATGGTTGCGCCTGGTACCCCTGGTACTATGGAAACGCCTTACACCGTACAGGAGATTCTTGACCTTATGGATTCTATTTCGGACATTGATCAGGTCTATGTGCGCGGTATCGTGTGCACCGATCCTATCATTGAGACAGGCCATTATAATAATGCCAATTACTACATCTCTGACGATGGAACTGCTGGTGAAGCCAATCAGCTTTACGTGTATCGTGGCAAAGGCTTAGGCGGCGAACCTATTGATTCGGAGGATGACCTTCGCAAGGGCGATATCGTTACCGTGCTTGGCGACTTGCAAATATATCATGGAATAAAAGAGTTCAAACAGTATAGTATCATCTACGAATGGGAACGCCCCTCTTCCATCACCGTCAGTTCGGAATCGACCGACTGCGGAGAGAAGGATGGTCATTTGAATGTTGGTTATTATAACATTTATTTCCAGGGTAACCCGCCGAGGGTGCAGCTTTGCGATGAACAAGGAAATGCGGCTGAATACGATTGGATTACGGTTACGCTGAATGGGAGTGAATTGAACTTCCATATCAATGCCGCTGCTGAGACTGAGGTTCCACGTACCGCCTATCTGAAAGTGATTGGCGGTGACTGGTCGGGCAACGAAGTGGTGTCCAACATCGCCTCCATTACCCAAAACGAGTGCGAATTTGCTCCTTTGCCGTTCCGTTATGCTTATGAGAAGCTTGCCTCTGAGTCTGATGCTGATGTTTTGGCACGTTTGGATTCTATACCCGAAGGCCTTAAAGTCGATGGTTTGGGTGAATACTATGACAATTATCCTTATCTGAATTTTGACGCCCCTGATTCAGAGACGGGCCAACAAGACTATATTGAGTTGGCTTTCGAAGAAGAGCCAGCAAGACTTACGTTCGACATTCAGGGTGCTAATGGTTTCAGAGGCGGTTATTTCTATTTGCAGACTTCAACCAACGGACTCGATTGGACTATCATAGCGGTCTATACAACAGCTGAAATGATTGCCCAGATGAGTGACGATGATCCGTTGAGACCCATTGCTAACGTGATATCCACCAGTGGCTACGAGACAAAGACTTTCGACGACTTGTCTTCGGATGTGAGGTACATCAGATGGATTTATTGGACCCGTTCGGTAGGTAATGTGCGTTTGGGCGACATTCATCTCTATACTCCTGACGACTTCTATGCCATCGAGCTCAACCAACCTGAGATTGACAGTTGTTCCATCGCTGCCGACAAGACCATGGCTGTTGAAGGCGAGATTGTCACGTTGAGCTATGAGCTTGCCGAAGATTACTTCTTGTCTGGATGGGTTGTGACCGACGTAAATGGCGATGCTGTTGCAGTCAACGGCAACCAGTTCACCATGCCAGCCAGCAATGTGACTGTTGCTGCCGAAATTGGGTGGATTGAAAGATACGACATCGTGTTGAACCAGCCTGAGTTTGCCGGTTGCTCTATCTCTGCTGATAAGGCCGTTGCAGCCGAAGGTGAGACGGTCACGTTGAGCTATGAGCTTGCCGAAGGCTACTTCTTCATCGAATGGAATGTGACCGACGAAAACGAGGGTACTGTTGCCGTCAGCGACAATCAGTTCTCCATGCCAGCCAGCGCGGTGACGGTTGAGGCTGTGATTGTGGAAGCCACCACCGAATACCAATACGTCTATTCCGTCAATGGCGTGGAGACTGCACCGCAAATGGCTGTCGTAGGCGAAGCCATCACTTTGGCCGATGGTGCCAATATCGATGCGTTTGAATTCATTGGCTGGACTCTCGACCCCAACGACGTCGAAAATGTAATGCCTGCTGAAACTTCCTATACGATCATGGAAGACATGACCTTCTACGCCGTGTATAACTATTCAGATCCATCGGTGGAAAACCAATATGTCAAGGTGACAGAAGACCTCGGTGATTGGTCAGGCGACTACCTGATTGTGTATGAAGAAGGTAATGTGGCCTTCAATGGAGGTTTGGAAACTTTGGATGCAGTAGGCAATACCATAGCGGTGAGCATCGCTAACGGTGCCATTGCTTCCAATGCGACAATTAATGCGGCTAAGTTTACGATTGAGGCAATTGAGAATGGCTATTCCATCAAGAGCGCAAGTGGCAGGTACATTGGTAGAGGAGACGACTCAAATGGCTTAGATACCGATCCGAATGTGGCGTATGCCAATAGCCTGTACTATGACGATGAGATGAACATCGTAGGTGCAGGTGGTGCTCATTTGAGATATAATTCCACTTCTGGACAAACCAGATTCCGTTACTTCAAGTCGAGCACTTACTCGGCTCAAAAAGCCATTCAGCTTTATAAGTATGCAGGAAGAGCCGACGAACGTTACACCCGCGTGTTTGTCGACAATCCTGAAGGCACTGTGGCCATCGCTGGCCCGTCCATCATCCCGAGCGGCTATGTGCTGAATGTGAGTTCCGTTACCAACGAGTTGGGTGCCGACAGACTGCTTATCGAAGAAGGCGGTCAGTTGGTGACTTCCAACAACGTGAATGCCACGATGAGGAAGACCATTAATCCTTACCAGGCTGAGGTTGTCGACAGCTTCTACTTCATCAGTTCGCCTGTCAACAACCAAGATCCCGCTCAGTTGGGCATGGTTGGCGGCAACTACGACCTCTATTACTTCGACCAAGAAGCCACAGATGAGGAATGGCAGAATTATAAAGTGGAGCCTTTCAATCTCACCACGGGCAATGGTTATCTCTACGCCAAGGCTATGGGTGGCACCATTACGGTGGCCGGCTTGATGACGAATAGCGGTGCAGGAAACACCACGCTCGACGGCTGGTACCTCATCGGTAACCCGTATCCCTGCAATGTCACTATCAATGTGCCTTACTACAGATTAGACGAAAGTGGTGCCGCGTTGGTGGAAACCGACAGCAGCGTCGCCATCGCCCCGATGGAAGGTGTGCTTGTGCACGTCGAAGGTCAGACGATTGTCTTCACCAAGGCTCCTCAAGTTTCCACAAGTGGCAATACGGGTTCAAAGGTAGTGTTCATGGTGAAACCCTGATTCGAAAAGGTTTATAAGCACTGATTGATTGTGCTTTTTTCGGACCGGTATGAAAAGAAAACATGTAGTTTTTAGTTGTATTGCATGGATGGCAATACACTGCCTTACAATTCAACTCATGGGCCAAACGGAGAATCCAACGGCCACATGGGTAGCAGTGGAACAAGGCTTTCAGCAAGGACAGGTCATTACTGACCTGTTCTTGTTGGGAGACTACGTTCAATGTCAATTGGGTAGAGGTTCGGGCTCTGCTGCGCCGACCTACTATCCCAGCAGCATGGCCGTTAGGTTGTATGCCTACAACAACATTACGTTTAGACCTTCCGAAGGTGCATCTATCCGTAGTGTGGAGTTGACTTGTAAGCGAAATGGAGGAAAGACTTATCTTGAAATTGAATCGGTGGTACCCTCGCAGGATGGCGAGCTCGTCGACCCCCTTCCAGCTACCTCGGATGACGTGGTGGTGACTACTTGGACTGGCCTGAACACAAAGGGGCTTACGTTCAATATGAAGAATGCGGGGCAAAGGTGCCTGTTGCAAATCAAGGTTACCTATACCTCTCCCACCAATACGTTCTACCAAGTCACTTATACCGCCAATGGCGGCGTGGGTGAGGATATGACGTTCAGCTATGCCTACAACAGTGTCGCCATGGTGATAGCCAACCCCTATGACCGCGACGAATATGTCTTCGACAATTGGAATACAGCCGCTGATGGAACGGGAGACGCATACAATCCAGGCGACCCGATGACTATCACCGACCATGTCACTTTATACGCCCAGTGGACCACTTCATCGAATCTCGTCGTCAATGTGCTCGATCCCACAGCGGTGAACGAGGCCATCGGCGATACCACTGACTACGTCAATTGGGAAATCAACTTGCCCGATGCCGAACAGCCTCGGGTGACGTATAAGGGTAAGTCGTCGAAAAACATCAACTATATCCAGATGAATTCCACTATCTCAGGTGCGAGCAGCTATTCGGGTATCGTTACGACACAAGTCAACAATTTGAAAGTCAAAAAGATAAAGCTAAAATGGCATACAATAACCGACAGCAATCGTGTCCTTGAAGTGTATGGAAAAAACACGCCTTATAGTGGAACAACGGATTTGTATGGAGATACGCGAGGCACCTTGTTAGCTTCCATCTTGAAAGGCAACGGCAACACTGCCGAGCTCGATGTGGAAGACTTAGGCACTTATTCTTATTTGGGCTTCCGCTCCAATTCGGGTACCATCTATTTGTCGGAGATAAGGGTCATTTGGGAGACGTTGGACTTCTCTTTGCCCGCTATCCTCATCGAGCCTTCGTCAATCAACTTGGGCAATGTGGTGGTTGACCAACCGTTGAGCGTGAACTTTACGGTGAGCCAAGCCAACTTGTCTGAGCGGGTGAAAATGGCCGTCGTCAAGGGTGAATTAAGTATCAATGGCGAACCTAATACGGAGATTCCCCTCGATGCCGAACCCACCTTGGTGACATGGACCTACACCCCTTCTGACGAAGATGGTTTTGTCGTTCGGGTGTTGGCTACCTCCGACAGCGTCAGCAGTAGCATTAATATCCAGGCGAAGGTGTTGCCTGCCAATGCCCAAACTTTGCACGAGAGCAAGGCGAATTTCATCGCAAACAACGGTTCTGCGGCTTGCATCAATTTGGAGGATGTGGAAGTCGTTGGGCAGGCAGGATCCTATCTTTATTTGCAGGATGCCGAAGCTGGCGTGCTCGTTTATGGCACGGGTGCCCCAACATTGCACACGAGCGACAAGTTCGTGTCAGGTTATTTGGAAGGTACATACGAGAACTATCACGGCATCATCGAAATCAAGAATTTCCAATTCGTTGATGTTGTCACTACCGAGGGGGAACTGACTTGTGTTGCCGCTACGGTTGACGACATCCTCAGCAGCCCTGAAACCTACGATGCGCGTTATGTGCAGCTGAGCGATATGACCATCAGCAATTGGACTGTGTCAGGCACGAATGGCACTTTGGCGTTTCACGACCGTTTCCAGTCGGGTTACGCTACCAAGACTGCACCCGAAACCACTGACCTCTTCACGGTGAAAGGTTTGCTGAATGGCTATTATTCCAACAGCGTCACCCGATACCAAATCGACCCTGTGGCCCTGACCGACATCAGTACCACGGTGAAAGCGGGAACGCCAGCCATCAGCCCAAGAGGCACTGAAACCGACCCATCTGCGGCGACTACCGTGCTTCTTTCACCTTCACCCAATACGAAGGGCCAATATTGTCTCAACGACGGACAATCTATCCCCTTTACCACGTTTACCTATGTCAACTTGTTTGAGAATACAACAGTGTTGAAGGCTTATGGCATCCGTGACTTTTATGCCAATTCAGACGAGGTGGTGTCGTATTATAGGCTGCCTGCCAACACCTTTGCCGTGAAATTCAGCATTAATGGCGTCGTTGATGCCAACAACAACGTCTTGTTGACCGACGTTTTGGACGAAACGCAAACGCCTTCCGTCACCTGTTTAGGCGATTTCAGCTTTGTAGGTTGGTCGCTGTCGGAAGCCAGTACTGAAGTTATCGAGTTGCCTTATACCGTTACAAGCAGCATCGTGCTCTATGCCGTTTACGTCAAAGGCGAGGAGTTCTATTATAAGAAAGTGAATGACATTTCGGACTTTGTTGATGGCGAATACGTGATTTTGGCAGAAGGCGGCAGCGACAAGTTTACGATTAAGAATGGCTCTTCAACCCATTCGCCTACGGCCCATGGCATCAGCAGCTTGGGTGTCTCCATCTCCAACGATGGCATTCTTGAAGGCGACGACTTGAGTGAACTCACCTGGACTTTCAGAGGCACAAGTTCCAACATGACGATTACTTCAACCGCCGACCCCACCAACTATCTTTATATCATCAGTGGCAGCAGCACGGGTGTTCGCGTCGGCCACACGAGCGAAAACACTACTTGGACTATCACCGAAGACTTGACGCTCGCCGAACAGTTTAACATGAAGTGTAACGACAGGTATATGGTGGTGTATAACGAGCAAGATTGGCGAAGCTATCTCACCACAAGCAATGCGAATAGCTATTCAAGGCTGCTGCTTTTCAAGAAACAAGCTGCGGTTACGGGCGAGGCTTCGCGGTTTACGCGTGTTTTCTGGAACGAAACCGCCACCTCTGACATCGTTCTCACCGGTCCGTCCATCATCCCGAGCGGCTATTACTTGGATATGGCAGATTTCAACCTCACTTGTGACACGGCAGACCATTTCATCATCGAGAATGACGCTCATTTCAAGGTGACCTACAACAACACGGGCATCATGGCCAAAGTGATGAAAAACATCGACGGCTATGTCGTTGACACGGCTCGAACGGGCTGGCACCTGCTGTCGTCGCCCGTGGGGATGTCGTCAACAACAAGCCATGTGGATGGCTTAGAGGGTGGTGCCTACGATTTATATGCCTTCATGGGTATGGAATGGCAGAATGATGAAACCGAGGGTGTCGATGTCGTCTTTGGTGAACAAGGTAGCGTGTTGTACGCCAATAGGGAAGACACTGAAATCACCTTTACGGGTGAATTGATATCGGTGGTGGGCCAACGTCCTTTGCTCTACGTCCCCAATATGAGTCTGAGCGGATGGAATCTCATCGGCAACCCTTACACCTGCGAGGGCTTTTTGAATATTGAATACACCGGAGAAGACGAGGGCGAAGCCATCACTACCTATTACAGGCTGAAAGACGTCTCGGAAAACGGAAAGAAGTTCACGAAGCTAATACCCACCTCTTTGGACACTCCTATCGCTCCCATGGAAGGCGTGTTTGTGGAAGTTCCCGGGCCAGGGTATAAATACTGGTTTGTGAATTCCAATAGAGACAATATTAATAACGACCAAAGATAATCTAAAAACAAGAAAATAATGATATTCACTCCAACCAATTACCGACTTCAGACTGTCGCCACGGGCCGCCTCTTCGATGATGAAGGCTGGACCCTCGACGACAAGCAGTGCGACAAGCCAAGCATGGTGCGCCCTGTGTATGAAAAGAAACAACTCGAAGTGAAGGAAGGCGCTTGCTTGGGCTTGTACCGCTATGCCGACTGGCTGCCCATCAAGACGATGCTGCGCCATCCTTCGGAGCCCATTACCTACAAGAGCGAAGGCTTGGCCCAACGTTTAGGCTTGCACAATCTCTATATCACCTTCAATGGTTGGTGGCCCGAGCGCAACGCCCGCATGACCACCTGCTCGTTTAAAGAGATGGAAGCCTATTCGGTGTGCGCCCGCTTGGGTGACGACCTCAAAGATAAGGTGCTGGTGGTGGCCTCAGCTGGCAACACCGCCCGTGCTTTCGCTAAGGTGTGCTCCGACAACGACATCAAACTGTTGCTTTGCGTGCCTCAGGACAATATTAATGCCTTGTGGTTCGACAAGCCCCTCAAGCCCTGCGTGAAACTCATCACCACCGAGAGTGGCAGCGACTATTTCGATGCCATCAACCTGTCGAATGTGGTCTGCACCTTGGACGGCTTTCTCGCCGAAGGCGGTGCCAAAAACATCGCACGTCGCGACGGCATGAGCACCACGATGATGTCGGCCACGACCTTCATCGGTCGTACGCCCGACTTCTATTTTCAGGCTGTGGGTAGTGGCACGGGTGCCATCGCCGCTTGGGAGGCCAACTTGCGCTTCATCGGCGACGGTCGCTATGGCTCACACAAAGCTCGCCTGATGGTGTCGCAAAACAAGCCTTTCGTGCCGATGTACGACGCTTGGCGTGCCGACTCGCGTGCCATGCTGCCTTACGATGCCGAACAAGCCCGCAAGGACGCTGCCGAGATATGTGCCCCGGTGCTCTCCAACCGCAAGCCGCCTTACGGCCTCGCTGGTGGCCTCTACGATGCCCTGAAGGACACCGATGGCGACATCCTTGCCGTCAGCAACGACGAAGCTAATGCCGCGAAAGCGCTGTTTGAGGAAACAGAAGGTATCGACATCTACCATGCCGCTGCCGTGGCTACGGCGTCGTTGCAGCAGGCTGTGGCGAAGGGAACGGTGAAGGCTGATGATGTGGTGATGCTCAACATCACGGGAGGCGGCGAGCGTCGCTTCCATGCCGAGCATGAGGTGTGTTACCTCAAGCCCGATCACATCTTCAAAATCGACTTCACGAAAGAAGAGGTGGAGCGTGTTTTGGCGGAAATGAAATAAACTCCTGCTTTTAGAGCACTGACATCAAAAGAGATTGAAGAACCCTTGGCAGTCCTACTGCTGAGGGTTTTTCCGTTGATGTCGGTTAAAGTTACAGTCTCCAAGCCCTCTGCCTCGATGGTGATGTAATCGCTTGCAGGGTTGGGGTAGACCTTGATTTCAGGTGCCACGTTTTCCGCCGTCTGTTCCAACGCCAAGGGCGTTACCCAGAAGGTGACCAAGGAGGTGTTGCAGTTGCAGGGTATGGTCATGGGGACATCGAGCCAGCAGACGGTGCCGGGCTCAACCTCGGGCCGCAGGGTGGCCGTGATGGTCACTTCAACAGTCTCGTTGGATTGGGTGGGGAAGGTCATACCTGTGGTGCCGTTAAACTGGCAGCTGAAGTCGGTGAAGAACTCATTGGAAGGATGTGCCGTGATGTCCAAGGCATCGTAGCCTACATTGTGTACAAGGAAGCGGAACGTGCCTTGGCTCCCTGGATACATGGCCGTGTCGCCTGTGATGGGTTCTGACTCGAATTGGTATTGCTCCACCATGTCGATTTCGATGTCATCGATGGTGAGGCAGGTGGCAGTGGCGTCGGTGATGGCGCGGATGGCGATGTATTCGCAGCCTGTGGGGATGGTCTCAATGTAGGCTGAAACCTTTTGGTAGCCCTCGCTCCCGATGGTGGTGCTGAGCAGCAGGGTATGCATGTCGTCGATAGCAGGGGAGGAGCCAGCCCAAAACTCGAGTTGGCAGCTGCCGTCGGAGATGGCCCAGCAGGTGACACGGTATTGCATGGTGGGGATGAGGTAGAGCTGCATGAACATCCATGCGTCGTCGGCGTTGCTAAAGGCATACCAGTTGCCCGAGTGCGGGATGCGGTTGTGGTCCTTTTCAAGGTAGCCGCTGAGCCAGGCGTTGTTGTCGCAGCTCCAGCCGATGGGGCGTTCGAGGTCGTGGTTGGCGTATTCGAAGCCTTCGATGAGGATGCTGCCAGCCATGGCAGGACTGGCTATCAGAGCGATCAGAAGGGATAGAAGGTATTTCTTCATTTTGATTCTATTTCTAAAACATTCTTGATGAAGCGATGATTTTATCAACTACCACAAATTCGTCTTCAATGTGATAGATGATATTCCACTTGCGGTTTTTTGTAATGAGCCTTCGGGCTTTAGGGTGGTATAGTTTGGCAGTTTTCCATTGCGAAACTTGCATGGTATCCGCCAAATAAGTCAAGTCTTCAATCTCAGAAAGAAGATTTTGTGTGTATTTCAATGCAAGCTCTTTGCTGCCCACAGTAATAATGAAGTTCCTGATATTTTCAATGTCGTCATACACTTCTTGTTTGACATTGAGTATATAGTTATTCATAGTATTCTGCAACAGACTTCAACAACTTTTCTTTGAACTGCTCAAACGAAACACATCCTGGCAATACTTTGGAAGTTGTTTTGTTTGCAGTTTTTGGGCGTAAACAATCTTTTACCTTAGGACTTGCTGGAGGATTTGTTGTCATTTTTTCTTTTTTTTGCAAAAATACAAATTCCCGTGAAAAACAGTATAATGCATCGTAAGTTTTTTACCAAAAAAAGCGCCACCCCGCAATGGGGCGGCGCTTTTCGCATACTTTAGCACGGTGTCTGCTTACTTCACTCTGTAAACAATCGTGAAGCGTCCGGCAAACTCACCGGCTTCGGTCTCGAAGGTGTAGCTCGGGTTGGCGAGCAGGTCGACCTTCGTTTCGTTGACGTTGTCGACGAGGACGAGCTCCTTGAAGCTCACGCCGTCGGCAGCGAAGTTGATGGTGTAGCTACCAGCGGTCTCAGCCTTGAAGCTGACAGGCATTTCACCTTGTCTCATCGTGTAGACCACAGCATAGTCCTTGTCGTTGTGCGAGAAGTAGAGCTTGCTGTTGTTCTTCAGGCTCATCTTTTCGAGACCCATGCCCTTGCCGAAGCGGAGCACAGCCTTGTCAACCGTGTTGCCCTCTTGGTTCAGGTTCATGATGAACTTGCCGGTTCTGTTGGTCTTGGCAGTATTAGGCATCTCTGAATTGATGTAGAACTTGCTATCGGCATCGAAGTGAACGAAAGCAGCAGTCAAAGGAGCGATGCCATTGGCGGTTTCAGCCTGTTCGAGGTTGTCGCCAGCGGCGTTCATCACATAGTAGTTGGCTTCCATCATTTCGCCTTCGTCATCAACGAAGCTAAGATAGGCATCGCAAGCGTAGGGGTTACCCACAAGAGCCCAGCCTTTGTTGATGGTGTCGTAAATAATGGAATCTATCACGGACTTGCCAATATTCTTGTTGATCTTACCAGTGAATACCAAGGTAATATCATTCTGGTTGGCATAGAGATAGCCATCCTTTTCAAACAGGCCTTGGTTGCCTTGGGCTTCGGATTGGAAGGCGATGTGCTCAGGATGAGCCTTGTAGTTCACCCATTCTTCATCTTCACCATAGGTATTATCGTAGGTGTAGAGGTCGTAGGTACCGTAGATCAAGCTATCAACATGGTTCCATGTCGAATAACCGAATTGGGTTCTGCCGGTGAACGGGCTGGCAATGAGGTAGTAGTTACCGTTGCCCTCGCCGTAGCCAGTGATTTCCTTTTCCATCACTACTTCAGCTTGTGAGTTCAGCTTCATCTGACCACCGTCCTTGATGGTGATGCTACCACTTTCGATAGTGACATTGTTGGCTTCGGCCACCACGCCAGCGGGGATGATAGCGTTAGCTTGGATATGCACATTCTTGTCAGTGGTGGGCACTTCGGCAGGATTCCAGTTGTTGGCATCGTTCCAATCACCGTCGGTAACAAAGGTCAGGTAATCGTCCAAAGTGGTGAAGAAGGAAGCAACCCAATGGCTTTCCTCTTCGCCGCAAACGCCCTTCACTTGCCATGCGTATGAGGTGTTGGGTGTCAGATCCCAAAGATCGATTTGGGTGTCGCCGTCAACGATTTCTTCACCAGCACCTTCTTCAGCTGATACAAACACGCCGAAGTTATCGCCTGTCCATTCTGGGTCTTGGGCACGAGCCACCAAGGTAAGTTGGCCACCTAATTCAACGCCGGAAATCACTAACCAGTTGTCGGGAGTCAAAGCACCCACATTGTTGTCATAGCTTGATGAAGTAACGTAATAGTTTCCGTTGCCGGTAGGATTACCTTGAGAGTCGGTATTGGTCGATCCCATACTCCAAGTGTATCCATCACCGTCCAAGTCCATAATGGAGATAGCGGAAGAAATGCCGCCTTCGAAGTCTTCGGAGAACACGGTCTCACCTTGGGCGTTGGTCACCACGATGTCATCCACGTTCACACTGAATATATCAGATATGTTGTAGTGGCGGATGGCGATGGAGCCCATGCCGCTGTAGTCGCTCAGGTCGTAGGTGAAGGTGGTCATCGTTGAAGGAGCAGCCTGGTCATCGCCCACTTGTTCCCAAGGCCTGTATTGCACCACGTAGCTTTCGCTTTCGCCTTCCCACATCAGCGTGGCCGATTCGGTGCCGATGTTATCTGCAACGAGGTTCGTGGGCTCGTGGCAAGCAATCTCTGTATGGAAGTTAACTGTTCTCCATGCACTGGCACCGTCTTCTTCGCCGCAGTAGGCGCGAACCTTCACGGTGTAGGCGGTATTGTGAGTCAAGCCTTCCATGGTGTAAGTGGTTTCAGTAACTTCAATCAGATTGTCCTCGTCGCCGTTCACGCAGATTTGCCATGCGGTGGCTTCGCCAGTCTCAACCCAGCTGATCACAGCCTCATGAGTACCGACAGTGTCGGCAGCAAGTTCTGTCACAGCGGGGCAAGCCACTTCAGTGGTGAAGGTGATGATGTCAGTGAATGCTGATGAATCGTCTCCAGAGCACACAGCTTGAACCATAGCTTCGTAAGTGGTCTCACCAACGAGGCCGGAAAGTACGACTGTGTTTTCGTTGGCGGTGGCAGTCATCCATTCGCCAGCGGGAGTGGGTATACTGATGTTGATATCATCCAAACCAACACCGTAACCGTATCCGTCCGTAAACTTGAAGCCGAATTGGCAGTTTGCAGCGTAAGCGCCTGCAGGAAGTGCTTGGCTAAACTCAGTCCAACTACTATGAGCTGAGGTGGTGGCAAAGATTTCGTTCCATGCACCGCCATCGATACGGTAATAAATACCGAATCCATCGATGTCGTTAACCCATTGTCTGTTGATGTACCACAAATTGAGAGAAAGGTCGCTCTGTTCGCTCAGGTCAATAGCAGGTGAGACTAAATAAGTCACATCGCCAGTCGTGCCGTGGTTGATCAATGCGTTATAGCTGCCGCCATGGGCACCCGTTGCTGCGGTGTAATCACCAGTGCCGACCGACCAAGAGGAAGCACCTTCGTTAGTCCAGCCATCGGGTAAACCGTTTTCAAAGTCAACATTAATCCAATCTTGGGTGCCAGCAGCTACTCTGTAGTTCACGACATAGCTGTCATTCTCGCCGTTCCAAACCAATGTGGCGGTGTGGGCAGTGACATCGGTAGCAGCAAAGTCGGTAGGAACCACGCAGGTGGCCACAGTGGTGAAGCTGATGGCTGCGCTCGGGACGCTTTCGCCTTCTTCGCCGCAATCGCCAATCACGCGCACCATGTATTCGGTACCAGGAGTAAGGTCCTCAAAGGTGTAGGGGCTTGTGGCTTCGCTGTCAAATGTAGTCCATTCGTATGCAAATGAATTACCTTCGATGAGGATGTCATCAAGACCGACACCATAACCATAGCCGTCCGTAAACTTGAATCCAAGTTGTACGTTGGACTCGCTCGGAAGCGCCAATTGTGAGAGCTGTGTCCATGAGCTGTGGGCAGCAGTGGTGCTGAAGAGCTCGTTCCATTCCCCATTGCCGAGGCGATAGTAAACGCCGAATCCGTCAATGTCAGAAACCCACTGGCGGTTCACGTACCAGCAGGAGAGCTTGGCGTTGGTATATGCACTCAAGTCAATAACAGGAGAGACAAAATAAGTCACATTGCCAGTCGTGCCGTGGCTGATTATGGCGTTATAAGTGCCGCCATGGGCACCTGTTGTGGTGGAGTAATCGCCAGTGCCGACCGTCCAAGAGGCATCACCTTCGTTAGTCCAGCCAGCAGGCACCGAACCACCTTCGAAGTTTTCGGAGAAGGCTTCTACAACCTCTTCAGAAGTCGTGGCAGCCGACAAATCGGCCATTTCTATGATATAGTTGTCGCTCGTGCCGTTCCAAGTGAGGGTGGCACCGTTGGCGGTGATGCTCTCTTCGTCAACAGCCAGCTCGGTAGGAGCGGGGCAAGCCACAGTGGTGGTGAAGCGAGCTGTGTTGCTCCATTGGCTTTCGTCACCTTGGCCGCAGAAGGCTTTCACCTTCACAGCGTAAGGCGTCTCGGCGATGAGGCCCGTCAGCGTGTAAGGATTCTCGGTGACATTAATTGTATTAGTAACGGCTTCTTCGTTAACGACGGCGGTGTATTCAATCACCCATTCGGTAGCGCTGCCGTTTTCAGTCCAGCTGAGGGTGGCAGCGTGAGCGGTAACGCTCTCGTTGTCAACGGTCAGCTCGGTGGGAGCTTGGCAGCTCGGCTTGGTGGTGAAGAACACACTTGCGCTCTCTTCGCTGATTTCTTCACTGCAGTTGCCAGAAACGACGACTTCGTAGTAGGTCTCAGGATTGAGGCCAGTGAGGTCGAACGGGACTTCTTCGGCAAGAACGGGCTGCCATGCGGTGGCGGGAACGAATGTGCCGATGGCTACATTGTCGATGTGGAGGTTGTTGTCACCGCCAGCTACAGTCGATTCACCGTAGAAGGCGATGTATACAGTTTGGCCAGCATAGCTGCTGAGGTCAATAGATACATTCTCTCCATTTTCAGTGCAGGCAATATTGTTATAGACATATTCTGAGCCTGCGTTATCCCACTTGCGAAGAATGGTCCATGTAGCTCTTTCATCGGTCGAAATCATCACGATGAACTTGTCGTCAAGTTGCTGTGTGGGATCAACAGGTTGCAAAGTGCCACTGTACTTGGTTAATGCAACATCGAAGCTGAGGCCAATATTGTCGCCTATTGTAAGGCTCGGAGTGACCAACCAAGCTTGGTAAGTGCTGTAGACATTGGTCCGGGCATGTGAATCGAATACACCATTATTGGAGCCAAAATTCCATCTGGTTCCACTTGTAAGAGTAGCCGTTCCTGTAGTTTCGTCAAACAAGCCAACATATTGTGTCCAATCCGTAGGAATCGACGTTCCATTGAAACCTTCTTGGAAGAGAGGATTATCTACATAAGCGGGTTCTCTATACTTCACGTTCCAGCTGTCGCTGTAGTGGGAGTGCCAATTGAGAGTGGCACCGTAGGCGTTGATGGTGCTGTCGTAGACGACAACCTCCGTGGGAGCGGGGCAGGTTTGGAGTGTGGTGAAAGGAACCACAGCGCTCCATGCGCTTGTTGTATCAGCGTCGAAATACACTGAACGCACCCTTAAGACATAGTCAGTGCCAGGAAGAAGGGGCTCGAAGTCGCCGAGCATGAAAGGATGGTTATCAGGAGTAGGCTCAATAATATAAGCATCGTCGGGATCGGTAGCGAGCTTGTAAGCCACTTCCCAGTCGGTGGCGGAGCCGCGTTCGTTCCAGCTGAAGTAAGCACTGTAAGCGAAGGTGCTGTCGCAAGTCAAGTTGTTCGGAGCAGGATAGGCTTCGAGGAGGGTGAAGTTGGTGGTGCCGCTCCAAGTGCTCAAGCCGTCTTCTTCGCCGCAGTTGGCACGCACTCTCACCATGTATCTGGTTTCGGGAGTGAGGCCGTCAAGGATGTAAGGCTTCTCGGTCACGGGCATTTCAATATAGTCGTCGTCGGTGCCGGAATAGAGCCTATAAGCCAAAATCCATTCCGTGGCGTCGCTGGTCCAATCCAGCGTGGCGCTGTGGTTGGTGACGTTGGAATTGGTCAAGCCGGTAGGAGTGACGCAGGTCACATCGGTGGTGAAGCTCACTTGGTTGCTCCAGGGGCTTTGGTCGGTTTCGCTGCAGTAGGCACGCACCTTGGCGGTGTAAGGCGTTGTGCCGGTGAGGCCGGTGAGGGTGTAGGCGCCTTCTGCCGAATTCACGAGGATGAGGTTCTCTTCGTCACCGTTGAGGCAAATCTGCCATTGGGTTTGTCCTTCGGCGCCAGGGGTCCAGGTGAGGTTGGCCGTGTGGCCGGTCACATCAGAATAGGCCAAGCCAGAGGGCTTGGGGCATGAAGGAATGTAGTCGATGCTCACATTGTCAATGTGCAGGTTGTTGTCGGCGTTACTTGCGGTGGATTCACAATAGAAGGCCACGGCGATGTTTTGTCCGGCATAGCTGCTCAAGTCGATGTTGACATAGAGAGGCGTGGGGTTAAGGTTGTTCAACACATATTCCGAACCAGCATTGTCCCACTGGCGGAGAATTTCCCAAGTTCCATTGTTGTTGATTAACACAACGAACTTGTCGTCTGTACCCGTTTGGGCGGGAGTAGCAGCAGTGCCACTATAAGCGGTATAAGCCACTTCGAAACTGAGTTCCACGTTGTTTTCCATCAACAGGGATGGGGTGACCAACCAGTACTGGCAGCCGGTGCTATAGATGTTGGCGCGGGCATGACTGTCAAACACGCCGTTGGAAGTGCCGAAATTCCAACCGCCTGAGAGGGGAGTCAATGCAGTGCCGTTCATCACATTGCTCAGCAGGCCGCTGTATCTGTTCCAATCGGCAGGAGCGCTGGAGGTTGGGAACTCTTCAATCAGCGGGATACCATACATGGTTCTGAAGCTTACGCTCTTATCTCTATACAAAGTGGTATCGTCGAACACGCACACGCTCTGCACTTTGGCTTGGTATTGCGTGCCAGGAGTGAGATCGATGAGCTCAGCTGACGTAGCTGAACTGTTCGTGAGGACAGTGGTCCACGTTTCGTCGGAGGTCTTCTTGTATTCCATGTTGTAGGTGCCGCTGCCGCCAGCCCAATTGATAGTGGCGGAGTTGGAGGTCACGTCATCAGCAGTGACTGTCTCGGGCCTATCGCAGTTGGGGCCACTGCCAGAAATGTAGGTGAAGGTGGTCTTCGGGATGAAGTTACGCTGGGTAAAGGTGACATTACTCAAGGAACTTCCATTGGATGCGGCACCGCTGGCGCCAGTAACAGTTTGTCCATAGAAATAAATGAACTTGTAACCGGCATCTGTAGTGTTTTCAATGCCCACGAGCAGATTACCGCCACCATAGGTGTACGGAGTGTCGAACTCGATGGTGAGCGAACCGCCTTCGCCTTCGGCCACAACGTCGAGAAAACCTTGGTAAACGATAGTTCCACTGGATGTGGGCTCAAAAGCACTCATTGAAGTGTAGTCCACTTCCATAAGATAGACATCCGCAGTGCTTACTGCAGTGTAAGGCACATTGGAACTGTTGGTGTAGAACTTGATACTGCTAATCGTACCGCCATTCATTTCTGCCAAATCATCGGCGGGGATGACGAATTGGCTTCTTGAGAAGTCGTCGAAATAGGCCATGTATGCTGGAACATAATAGCTTGTGGTCGTCCCATCATACACTGTCAGCTCATTTTGAGCTTGTGCTGCCCAAGGCGCGAATAGTGCCATTAGCAGCGCGAAAAGTAATAATTTCCTTTTCATTGTTGTAAGATTTTAGTTAATATTTAATTGATTTATCGTGTGTTACCTATTCATTAAAGGGCGGCAAGGACAGGGCCAAGCAGCCGAGACTACATAATTTGGCCCCAAAAATAGAAAATTAATTGAAATGTTTGTCAAAAAAAGTGGAATTTTTTCGAAAAAAATATCGTGTTGGATAAGAAAAAACTTTCCATAATTCTTTGTGTTTGCAAAATATTCCCTATCTTTGACCCGTTTTTTGAAACACCTTATTATTAATATGCCCCACACCATAGACAATAGGGTTTACCTGAACATCAAGGAACGCGACAGGTTCTTTTGAATGCGGAATGCAGAATGCGGAATGCAGAATGCGGAATGCGGAATGCGGAATTAGGAATGCTGAATGCGGAATGAGTCATTCTCGTTTCAAAAAACACACCAACATCCACCAATCTTACTACTTACAACTATAAACTTACAACTGCCTCTCAACTCTAAACTCTAAACTCTAAACTGAACAACTGAACAACTGAACAACTGAACAACTAAATAAATAAAAATCATGGAATTACCATTTGCAGAAGCGTGGAAAATCAAGATGGTTGAACCTATCAAGAAATCCACCCGCGAACAACGCGAAAAGTGGCTCAACGAAGCCCACCAGAATGTCTTCATGCTGAAGAGCGACTATGTTTACATCGACCTGCTGACCGACAGCGGCACCGGCGCCATGAGCGACCGCCAGTGGGCGGCCATGATGATGGGCGACGAGAGCTACGGCGGCGCCCGCTCGTTCTACCACATGAAAGACACCATCACCGAACTCACTGGTTTCGAGTATGTCATCCCCACCCACCAAGGCCGCGCTGCCGAGAACGTGTTGTTCTCCTACCTCGTGAAGCCCGGCATGGTTGTCCCCGGCAATGCCCACTTCGACACCACCAAGGGCCACATCGAGAGCCGTAAGGCTTTCGCCATCGACGTCACCGTGCCCGAGGCCTACGACACCCAGCTCGAAGTGCCTTTCAAGGGCAACGTCAGCCTCGAAAAGCTTGAAAAAGTGCTGAAAGAGAACCAAGGCAATGTGCCTTTCATGGTGCTCACCGTGACCAACAACACCGTCGGCGGTCAGCCCGTCAGCATGAAAAACATCCGCGAGACCTGTGAACTCTGCCACAAGTACGGCGTGCCGGTCAACATCGACAGCGCGCGCTTCATCGAAAACGCCTACTTCATCAAGACGCGCGAAGAAGGCTATGCCGACAAGACCCTGCGCGAAATCGCCCTCGAGATGTTCAGCTATGCCGACTCGATGACCATGAGTGCCAAGAAGGACGGTCTCGTCAACATGGGCGGCTTCATCGCCACCAACAAGAAAGACTGGTACGAAGGTGCCAAGTTGTTCTGCATCCCCTTCGAGGGCTTCCTCACCTACGGCGGCATGAACGGTCGCGACATGGATGCCTTGGCCGTCGGTCTGAAGGAAAACATTGAATTCGACATGGTTGAAACCCGTATCAAGCAGGTGCACTACCTCGCCGCCAAGCTCGACGAGTACGGCATTCCCTACCAGCGTCCCGCCGGTGGCCACGCCATCTTCGTCGACGCCGACAAGGTGCTGACCAACATCCCGAAGGAAGAGTTCCCTGCCCAAACGCTGACCTGCGAGCTGTATCTCGAAGCCGGCATCCGTGCCTGCGAAATCGGCTACGTCCTTGCCGACCGTGACCCGGTCACGCGCCAGAACCGTTTCGGTGGCAACGACTTCGTGCGTCTCTGCATCCCGCGCCGTGTCTACACCAACAACCACATGGACGTGATTGCCGCGGCCCTGAAGAATGTGTACGACCGTCGCGACAGCATCAAGCGTGGCCTCGAAATCACCTGGGAAGCCGAGCTGATGCGTCACTTCACCTGCCAGTTCAAGAGACTGGGATGATGATTAATCGATAATTGCAAGGGGATTTCCTTCGGGAATGGAGCCTTTGATTTTGTCGCCAGCGGCGGCCTGTGGAGCTTACGGGTTGTAAGTGCCATGTGCCGCCGCTGGAAACATTAATACGGACTTTCCATTCCCGCAGGGAATCTCTATTAATTATAGGTGCCTCCGAAATAGTTTTATGGAAACGGTGCCGTTTTGGGAAAAAATATGTAATTTTGCGGCAAAACAACAATTATGGCTACATATACAATTACGGTTAACGAGCGGACGAGTACAGGGAAGGCCTTGTTGGCTTTGATAAAATCATTAGGTGTTTTGATTCAACCTGTTCGCCCGACAACGGATTCTGGTAAATCATTGACCCTTAATGCTATTCGTGAAGCTAAGGAAGGGAAAGGCGTTTATTGTGAGGATTTTGACGATTATTTGAAAAAGGTTCACGAATGAGAGCTATTTTCTTTACTACTCAGTATAAAAAAGACTTGAAGCTTGCATTAAAGCGCAACCTCCCTGAAGAAAAATTGAATGAAGTAATCAAAAAACTCGCTCAAGACATTCAGCTTCCTGAAGCTAATTTGGATCATCCCCTTAAAGGGCAATATAAAGGCTGCCGCGAATGTCATATTCAGCCTGATTGGTTGCTGATTTATTCAAAGGAAGACAGAATTAATCTATTGTCTTTGGTTCGCACAGGAACTCATTCTGATTTGTTTGAAAAATGACCACTTCCTCCATCATATTAGGCATCCTCTTTATCCTCTGCCTCACGTCCAGCGTGGTGCCGCGTTCGGTGGGCTTGATCAAGTCCGACGACAAGCCGGCGCAGAAGATTTGGATTCCCGTCATGTTTGGCCTCAGCCAAGGCATCATGGCTTTGTTGGGCCATAGCTTGGGACGACTTATATCGCATCTTTTCACCTATATCGCTGAGTATATGGTCTTTGCGATGATGCTCGTGGTGGCGGTGAAGCTTTTCGTCGACTCCATGCGGTCGTTGAGAGGCAAGATGCTGTACACGGTCAGCAAGGAGATTGACATCCTGCTGCTTTCCATTCTGGCCGCCATTAATACCTTCATCTATTCGTTGGTGAGCGTGTTTTTCGTGCCGTTTGGGATTTGGTTTTTCGTGGCAGTTGCTGTGGCAGGCTTTTTGTGGTCGTTCTTCACCGTGCGCACCGAGTTCACTCCGGGCATCATCAAGAAGGTGAGTTTCATAGAGTTTGCCGCCTCGGTGTTTATGCTGGTGATTGCGGCATTGTATTTGTTTACTGATTTGATGATATAATGATAATTATGGACTAACAGAGATTCCCCTACGGGGAATGGAGTGAAGCATTGCATTAATATGCGGCGGCTTGAGAAGCCAACAAGGTGACAGATATCTGAAGCCGCCGCCGATAAACAGAAGTAAGTGTTCCATTTCCGAAGGGAATCTAATCAATAAACTGACGTGATTATATGAAAAAGACTTTTTCTCTTCTCTTTAGCTTATTCATCACATTGGTGGTTTCAGCCCAACCCGCCAACTACTACAATTCCGCCAACGGTTTGAGCGGCAATCAGCTGAAAATGGCCTTGCACAACATCATCAAGGGCCACACTGCCATTTCGTATTCCGCCACTGCGGATGCTTTTTGGAGCACCGACAACAAAGGCAACGGCATCGTGTGGGACATGTATTCCGACAAACCCAACGGCACGCCGCCTTACACCTATCATATTGGCCAAGACCAATGCGGCAACTACGATAGCGAGGGCGACTGCTACAACCGTGAGCACTCATGGCCGCAGAGCTGGTTCAATGACCAGAGCACACCGCGTTGTGACTTGCACCATCTCTTCCCGACGGACGGCTTTGTGAACAACAAACGCGCCAACTATGCCTATGGAGAGGTGCGCTCGGCCTCGTGGACCTCGCGCAATGGCTCAAAATTAGGTACTTGCAAAACTTCGGGCTTCTCGGGCACGGTCTTCGAGCCCATCGACGAATACAAAGGTGACTTTGCCCGCGCATTAATGTATATGAGCGTGCGCTACTACACCGAAGACAGCGGTTGGAGCACGAGCGACATGACCAACAAGTCGGAAATCAAGCCTTGGGCCATGCAGATGCTGCTGCGTTGGCACGAGCAAGACCCTGTGAGCCAGAAGGAAATCAACCGCAACAACGCCATCTACAACCAATACCAGCGCAACCGCAACCCCTTCATTGACCATCCGGAATACGCCCGCATGATTTGGGACCCCACTTGGAATGTGGTCGGGGAGGAGACAGCGAAGGTTTCCATTTACCCCAATCCCGTTGAACATGGACAGGCCTTGCACCTGAGCGGCTGTAATACCATCGATGCCATAACCATCTTCGACCTTTGTGGACGCACGGTGCTCACCGCCACAATTGACGCCGCCGACGCCGTTGTCGCGCTGCCCGACGATTTGTCGCGCGGCTGCTACTTTGTCAAATTAATGTGCAATGGCACGGCAGTGAAATACGAGAAACTTTTGGTGAAATAGTTTAGAGTTTAGAGTTCAGAGTTTAGAGTTTAGAGTTTAGAGTTGGTGGAGAGTTATTGGTTTAGAGTGTAAAGTGATTGTTGTTTAGGGTTGAGGGTCAGTTGAGGGTTTGTATGAGTTTAATAAACCAGACAGCAAACGAGCATCTTCTTCTATAAGCATATCCATACTCAATCTGTCCTCTGAACTAATGTAACATAACTCTTCGGCAATCTCAAATTGGGACGAAACTTCCATCAACGAACCGTAGGCTATTTCGATAAAATGAGCTTTTTCTTTCACAGAAAAACGATTTACTCCTTCGGCTATATTGGAAGTAATTGAAACAGCAGCTCTACGAAGTTGGTCACACATCGCATAGCGTTCCTCGATTGGGAACTTTTTGAGGAGTTTGTATGTTTTTTTTACCACATCCTTTGCCTTTTGATAAGCTATTAGTTTTCTATATCCAAAGATTTCCATATCTAAAGTATTTAAGCCATTTAACTATTATTATACACTAAACTCCCAACTTTCAACTCTACACTTTCAACTGTCTCTAAATTCTCAACTCTCAACTTTCAACTCTCAACTGATTACATCATTTTCTTATGCCTGAAATAGATATAGAATCCCGTAGCCACCAAAGCCATGAACCCCATGATGACCCAGAAGGCCCAGGCGTATTCCTGCAAGGGTAGGGCGACATTCATGCCGTAGAGGCCGGTGATGAAGGTCAAAGGCAGTATGATGGTCGACACGAGGGTCAGGATTTTCATCGTCTCGTTGGTCTTGTTGGTCTGCATCGAGTCGAAGGTCATGGAGAGGCCTTCAATCAGTTCCTCATAATCTTCGGTCATATCCCACACCTTCTGCAGGTAGTCGAGGATGTTGCCCCAGTAGTCTTCCATGTACTCCACGTCGTCGGTGAAGCCGGTCACCTTACCCGTCTCGAAGAGGTGGAAGAGTCGGAGCTGCGGCTTGAAGATGGTGTTGATAAGGATGAGGTTCTTGCGCGTCACGCTGATGCGCTCGATGATCTTCACCTGTTTTTCTTGGAGAAGTTCGCGGTTGATTAATTCGACGTCGAGGCCGACTTTACGCAACAGGTACACCGACTCGGTCATCAGCTTTTCGAGGATGCGGTAGAGCAGGAGGTCAGAGTTGCGGATGTTCATTTCTTCCTCGTTCTTGATGCGTTCTTCATATTCCTCGAAGAGCTGCGACACGCCCCAAGGGTTCTTCTCGATGGAGATGATGTAGTCCTTGCCCCAGAAAATTTTCACCTCCTTGATTTTCACGAACTTGTTCTGGCGGTCGAAGTTGGGAAAATGCAGGATAAGGAAGTAATAATCGTCGTAGATGTCGATTTTGGGGCGTTGGTTGACGGATTTGCAGTCTTCGATGTCCAAAGGGTGGAAATGAAATCGGTCTTTCAGGAATTCAAAGTCTTCTTCCGTTGGGTTGTTGAGATGACGCCAAGTCAAGTCCCCGATTTTCAGGCTGTTAATCATAGGCCTT
>JAEETH010000076.1 GCA_016290215.1 Bacteroidales bacterium | reverse complement strand
GGCAGGAGATAGAAGCATTAGAACTTGGCAATAAAAAAATAGACGAGCTCCGAAAAGAAATAAACAATATCAATATTCAAATGATAAAATTTTCTCTATTGGGTGAAACAATACTGGAATGGAACGACTATGGTAGGCTGTCAGATTATTATATTCTGATTTAGCGGTCATCGCATTATTGATATATTCCCATTTATTACGCTATCCAGTGGAAGTACACCCAGAAGGATATGTATATCACCCAAGCGAATATGGAAAACAGGGCTATCGGTGCGATGATGTAAAACACACGTAGTGACATCCAGACACCTTCGCCCCTGCGAACAATATCCGCCAATTCTTCTGATTGGTCGTTGAACATGGCTTTCAGCTTTTTCATATGTTGGGCAAGGACATCACTCTCTTGTTCTATTGCCTTGCGGTTGGTCTCCTGAACCTGAGTAACGCTGCCCTCGTCCAGATGGGCGGTGAGGTGCATGTTCTCTACACGGACAATCTGCGCCACAATACCAGTGACGATATTGTCAGCAGAATCCTTGGCCGCATAGAAAGCCTTCATGGTTTCACTAAGGTCATCCTTGGCAGAATCCTGTGCCTTGGTCGCCTCGTTCAATGAGGTGCGCGAGAGTTCCATTTCCTGGATCTCCTTGCGCAACAAGCCCAGCTTCTCCTGAATCACATTCTCGGCTTCTGCCACTTGCAGGACATCCTCCAGTCCTGCGTTCTCGCCAGCATTGGCGGTTGGTGCCGCCTTCGATTCTTCCGTTGGGCGGTATTCTTGTATTGGTTTCTGTCTCAGTCCCATATTAACGTCCTCGTTTATATCCGTATTTCGGTTTTGGTGTACTCATTCGTGTGGCCATCTGTGCACATCGGCGTGCCCATTCCTCGTCATCGTCCTTGTCACGTCCCCAGCCGCTGTCTGGTGCGCTGCCACCTCCGCCGCTGCTCTCGCTCATGGAGGTTGCTGCGTCGATATAGCCAGCAAACAGGAGCATGGCGACCTTCACGACATCCTCATGTGTGGCAGTCTCGTTGTCTGGATGCACGGACACCTCACGGTCTATCAGGTCGTGAATGGCCTGTGGAATATCAATGTGACAGTTCTCGTCCTTATAAGGTATGTCTTTGATATATCGGGGCGGTTCGGCTGTCCGCTGTTGCTCTGCCTTCCGCTCCATATAACGCTCCACTACGGACTTCGGCTTAGTGGCATCAGGTGTGGCACTGACAGGTCGGGACAACTGGCTGTCAGGTTTCAGCCCTGTGCCAGAAGGAGCCCCTATGCGCTGTCCATCATGCTGATGGAGTTTCTGCCAGGTATGCTCTATCTTCGTCACAGTGAGGTTACGGGCTACGCCCAGTTCCGAAGCCTTGAAGTGGCTGTTGCCCATCCAGACGGTGTAGCCCACGAGTTTTCCCTGCTTGTCATGGCGGAGCATGACGGAATAGCCCTTAGACTTCATCTTGTCACAGTAGCCCTCCCAAGTGAACTTGTCAAGCTCACGGAGCGCTGCTTTACAAGCATCGTTTATCTGGTGTCTGTGGCGGTCGCGTATATCCTTTGGCAGTTTCCATCTGCGGCGTTGGTTGATGATGTCAGCGGCCATCCAGCCACGCTCACGAATCTTGTGGTCGTTGTTCACATGACCGTCCATATCCACTCGGTTCACCACGATATGCAGATGTGGAATGCCGGATTCACTATCGACGTGGAGCGATGCCACATATTGGCTATGCGCCAGGTTGGTATGTGCGTCCTTCGGTCTGCCATGGTAAGGGGTCATGTCGAGAGAATCAAACTCGTTGATGAACTCATCGACGAGTTGCTGCCAGTCGGCCATCGTCCAGCCCTCTGTCTCTTCCTTGGAAGGGGACAGCTCTATGCGGATGGCAAACTTCTTGAACTCGTTGTTGCCCTTGCGCTGCCTTTCCGTCTCTCGGATATGCAACATCATCCGTCCCCAGATGGCAGAGGGTGACAGGTCTTCCGGCAGGAAATTCAGCTTCACGGTCTCGGCATCGAGCTTGTCCATGGCGTATGTT
Source organism: Bacteroidales bacterium (assembly GCA_016290215.1). Taxonomy (GTDB): domain Bacteria; phylum Bacteroidota; class Bacteroidia; order Bacteroidales; family F082; genus Limimorpha. The sequence goes on along the minus strand of JAEETH010000076.1, from coordinate 11,500 downwards.
GTCATGGCGGCTCCGTGTGAAATGGTGTGTACTTGTGCTATCATAGGCAAAGTGGCATTTATCTGGACAGGCTTTCAATGATGTTGTTCCACCGCTCCATGAGGGTGTCCACTTTCTGGAGCCAGTAGCGCATAAAGTCATCACTGCGGAAGAGCCTCCTGCGCTCTTCCTGGTTTCGGGTTTTGAGTGCATTCTTCACATGCACCAGTTCGCCCCTGGCATCGTTGAGGGCGGCGATGGCATCTGCCTCTCGCTGGGTCATCCGTGCCTTGGGATGGTGGCCGGTGATGACCTTTCGGACATAGCGGCTCATGGTCAGTCCGCACTTCTCGGCTATGCCGTCGGCGGTCTTGTATTCTGCTTCTGTCAGCCGTACCTGAATGCGTCGGGTGCGGTTCTCTTTAGGGTTGGTATCTGTCATTTCGGTTGTAAACTATAAGGGGTTAGGAAAACCAGTGCGAGCCTGCGAGTAGTGGCAAGAGGCACTTGTCGGCACGGATGCTGCGGAGCGCATTTGTGTGACATGGGCAACTCTTGCTATAACTGGTCGTAATTCGACCACGACTGACTGGGGCTTCACGGCTGTAAAGTCGCTGGCTGTCGGCATAGTCCAGGAAGATTCCTTGTCGGTGACAAACCGACTGTCAAAAGAGAAAGGTGGTAAGCGGTAGTCTGCTGACTTCCTTTTCCCTTTTGTTCGTCTTGCTTCACCTGTTGGCTCTTGCCGTAGGCATGTGCCGATAGGTGGAGCTGTTTCAGTCAAGAGAAAAAGCGATAAGGGTATGCTGTGGCTGTGACATCGGCAGACTGTTACGCCTCTTGACTGAGGGCTGCTTGCCAGACCATTAGTTGCTTCCATGTAGCCAACGCTGTATATCAGCCTCCAGTTTTTCTGGAGTGTCCTTCTCTGCAATCTCCATGAGCTTAGCACCAAGACGTGCCACTTGTTTGTTAGTCAAATCTGGCATACATTTGTCAACCAACTCTCCAACAAGTTCCCACCGTCTGGCAAGTACGGTCTCAGGTGATTTGTCTTCGTCATCCCTATGAAGGTAGTCAGAGACAGTCATGTACTTGTCCATGACGATTCGCAGGGTGAGATAATCAGCATACCGCCAGCGGTATCTGGCATAAACACGTGCGCAGATAAGGCAAAGCTCGAAAGCGTCAATAAGGTAGGCTCTGTCAAGGGGACGGCCTTTCTGTTGTTTCAAATCCTGTATCATACCTCGTCCTCCTTGTCAGTGTCATCAGCGTTGCTGCCAGAGTTTCCAGATGGGTAATCAACGGGGACGTTACCCAGCTGGCCGTTGTTCAACAGCCGTACTATATCCGACAGGGCATAGCGGTTGTGACTGCCCACTTTCTTCGGGGCAATGATGCCACGTTTCTGCCAAAGCCAGAGGGTGGATTTGGCTATGCCCAGTTTTTCACATACCTGACCAGAAGAGAGGTAGGTCTCGCCATTGATGGCGTTCGCACCTGTCTTGGTCAGTTCCTTGCTCCTTGCCGCAAGGGTCATGTCAACGACATCCTTTGCGAATTTGGTAAGGTCGGCGGCAGTGACCTCCAGTTTGAGGTTGCCACCGCCAATTTCCATAAGTGTTGAAATATCCATGATGTTTTACAGTTAAATGGTGTATAATATGTATATGTGTATAATATGTATATGTGTATACTTTGTATAAGTGTATGGGATGTATAGGTGTATAAGTGTATAGGATGTATAGTCAGTCAATCAGGTCAATAAGTTCCTTCTTCATGTCATCGTCGATGGCACGATACCGGGCAAAAGCCTTGGAGCCTGCCACATGGCCGGACATCGAAGCAATCAGATTCGGGTCTTTGACCTGTTTGTATAGGTTGCCAATGAACGTGCGGCGAGCCATGTGGCTGGACGCTATCTCATTGATGGGTCGTTTCACCTCCTGATGGGTAAGCGTGTCAATGACCGTGACGATGCGGTTGACACCTGCCTTGGTCAGTATCTCACGGATGGCATCATTGTACTTAAAATTGATGTGCTGGGGAAACAGCACCTCGCCCTTATTGCGGTTCAAGCGTTCAATGATGGACATCGCCTTTGCCCCAAGCGGCACACGTACGCTTGCACCGACCTTGTTGCGGGTCTTCTGCGGAATGTACTCCAGCACACCGTCAATGATATTGTCGGTGGTGAAGCTCACAAGGTCACCGTAACGGCATCCCACCATGCACTGGAAGATAAACATGTCACGGTAGCCCTCCAGCATGGGGTTATCGCTGAAATCGTATGCCAATACCTGATCACGCTCGGCGATGGTCAGGTAGTATGGCGTTCCGTAGAGTGTCCCTGGCATGTCGAACCTGTCAAAGGGGTTGTCGCCCTGTGCGCCGTTGAGAAAAGCCCAGTGTACGATGGTGCGTACCATGGTAAGGATGTTGTTCACGGTGTTGCCCCCTCTGGGTGTCCTTATCCTGCCCTTGGTGCGGTTGTCGAGCTTTCCATAGATGGAGGGGTACTTGTCCACAAAGGTGTGTTCCAGCTCCACGAATTTCTTGAAGGCGGCAATGTCCTCGGCGGTGATGGAGCCGATGGCAAAGGAGTAGTCCTTCATCTTGCGGACGCTGCGCTGGTATTTCTCGAAGCGTTCCATCTTGTCTATGACACCACGGTAGTTGGAAGCCTGATGTTTGTCGGACTTCTTCTCTTCAATGAATTTCCTGCCCCATACAGCAAGGCCAGTCTCTACAATCTCGCCGTTCTGTACCTTGAAGGCATTGGGATGGTGGTAGGCAAATATGAGTTGTTGCAGCCACTTGTTGGTGGCACCGATGTAAAACTCCTTGGAGATAAGGCTGGTTATCTCCATCACGGAGCGGTTCAGGCGAAGCTGTTCCTCATTGGACACCAGAGCCACACGGAGGCGGTAGCCCTGACGCTCGCTGCTCCAGTGGTTGGGGTTGATGGTCAGCTCACTTGCGGCCTTGATGTCCGTCCTTGTACGATCATCACGGACGCGGAAATATATGGTTGCCTTGTCGGTCACATTGTTTTTGGCGGACTTGGCGCGGATAAAAGCGGAAATCTTCATGTCTAATGATATTCTTATATTATTGGGTAATATGGTATTATTCAATCATCTTCAGGATGTCTCGCTTGGTGTCATCATCGATGGCACGGTAGCGAGTGAAGGAAACGCTGTTCTCTGTGTGTCCCGTAAGAGACGCTATCAGCGCAGGGTCTTTGACCTGCTTGTAGAGGTTGCCGATGAAGGTGCGTCTGGCCAGATGTGAGGCAGCCACTTCATAGAGCGGACGCTGCTCTGCCTGACGTGTCAGCGGATTGAGGGTCATCACGATTCGGTCGATTCCTGCCATTTTGAGGATTCGCTTGATGTCTTGTCGGTATAGGTCATGTGAGAACCAGCGGAAGAGGTATTCACATTCGGGGTCAAGTTCCTCCAAGATAGCCTTTGCCTTGTCACAAAGGGGAACGCGCACAAGTTCCGTGCGGCCAGCCAGCAGGTTCTTGTGCGGGATATATTCCAGGAAGTCACCATTGATGTGCTGCCATGTGAAGTATTCAAGGTCGTTGCTGCGACATCCCACAAGGCACTGGAAGATGAACTTGTCACGGTGACGCTCCAGACGTGGGTACTGGCTTAGGTCGAAGTTCATCACCTCGTCACGCTCCTCAATGGTAAGATAATAAGGTGTGCCGAAGAGCTGCTGGTCGAGTGATACATTGCGGAAGGAGGTGTCTGTCAGATAGCCTTCCTTCACAGCCCAGTTAAGGAACATGTTGAGTCGCTTGATGCCGCTGATAATGCCATTTCGGGAGATGGGGCGAATCCACTTCTCATTCTTGATGTTGAACTGGTCGAAGAACTTGCGGTTGGCGTCACGGTACTCATGCTCATGTTCCATGTAGTCGGCATAGTCCTCCACCTGTTCCTTGTCGAAAAGTTCAAGGGAGAGGCGGAAGTCGGAATTGCCGTTGTTGTACCCCAGCCACTTCTCATAACGCTGGAGTCGATGAAGGACAGAGGTCTGTGCCTGGCGATGCCAGTCGTTGAACTCCGACTGCTCCAGATACATCTTGAAGTAGTCTATCAGCCCCGGTTCCTCGCTGTCGTTATACTCATCAGCAGGAAGGGCGGCTTTATCATCGGACTTGGTCTCTGCCATTTTCAGGGTGCAATCCTCCAATGCGGCTGCAAGCCATTTGGCATCCATACCTTTCTTGTATTTTGTCTTTATCATATTCAGAATCTTCTGTATTAACTCGTTTGTCTGTTGCTGCCGTTCTATCGGGACAACCTTTTTCGGGGTGTTGGCGGCATAGCCTGGCACTGACGCATCCCAGTATTCGGGATTGATGGTGATTGAACTGGCGGCTTTAATGTCCGTTTCCTTGTCTCTCAGTCGGAAGTAGAGGAAAGCAATATCCTCGTTTTTGCTCCGGCTTCGTCTTAGTGTGACGCTTACTTTCATTGTTTCGGGTATTTTGGGTTACTAATTGGTGTCCGTTGACCCTGTTTTGGGGTTCCCAAAATCTGTTTGGGGTTCCCAAATTTGGGGTTTTGAGGTTCCCAAAGTTAGTGAAAGGTTCCCAAATTGTTCCCGTTTATCCCGAATAATCGCGATTTCGTTTAGAAAGTTTAAGTTTTCGCAAATCGCTCTATATCAGTACATTTCAGTGCATTTTTGGTAGTCTAAAACAACCCAGTTATTCATGGCGATGTTGACGGCGGCAAGACCTAGCGCACCTACTCCACGGCCCACGAAAAGCCCGTCGATGATGGTCTGCAAGCCCACGATGAGCATCCCTATGATGCTCGGCAAGGCATATCTGGCAAACTCACGGAAACTGACATCGATCAGGGCTTTGGTTCTGGAAGGAAGGCTGTTCATTTCATATCCTGAAGCTTAAACGAGGGCTGCAAGACTATCTCGGCGACTCCTTCTGATAAGCGGCTGCAAAAATAGGGAAAAACATCAAATCTTTATTTCAGTGCTTTCACAGGACATTCCTTGGTGCATTTATGGCAGAGGATGCACTCGGTGGCGTTTTTGCGTTTGCGTGAGTCGTTGTTCACTTCCACTTCCATCGGGCACACTTTCAGACATTTGCCACACTGGATGCATTTGCTCTCGTCGCAATGGATGCGCAGCAAGGAAAAGTGGCTCATCGGCTTGAGGAAGACCGTGACGGGACAGATGTATTTGCAGAAGGCACGATTATCCTTGAACACAACGGCAAGAAGGATGCCCACCACATAATAGACCAAGTTGCCGATGAGAAACAGCATGAACATGGTGTGCTTGTTGGCTTTGTCGAAATGGAACAGCAGGAGGACGAGGATTAGCGACAGCGCGAACACGATGTAACGGATGAAACCAATCTTTTTTCTCGGAACTTGTGGCTGTTTGAAGGGAAGGAGGTCAAGGATCATGGCGGTCCAACAGGCATAGCCACACCAGCCGCGCCCGAAGAGGAGAGGCCCGAAGATCTTGGCGATGAGATAATGAAGCACACCTGCGCCCACCACACCGGAGAACAAGTAGTACCAAAAGCCCTCAATCTGCATGTTCTCCCTGCATATCAGTCCGAGGAAGACCAGCATATAGGCGCCTACGCCAAACTGGATGAATTCTCTGGCATATTTCCATCCCGCTTTTGACAAGGCTAGTCCAACACCGATGATGGTGCCGATATAGCTGAAGTTGAGCAAATAGAACAAGCTGCCTGTTGCCAGCCAAAGTGAAATGGCGATGATCTCGAAAACGGCAAACAGGATGATAGGGGTTTTGTAGTTTTTCATCAGAGAAAATGTCTTTTGCAGTAATACGGAGAAGAGCGAATTTTGTTACAGCAAAAGTAAAAAAATATTGAATTAGAAGGATTTTGTTTGCCAAGCCAATGATGATTCATGGTCTAAAAAATCACTATTTCTTGGGATTGTAGCGATAGGGCAAAGCGTCGGATTTTTGCAGCTGAATCAAACACAGCAATTATTATGGGATTACTTAGCAAGATTTTCAGCAATACGCGCAAGCCCGAAGGCTTCTTCGGCAAGATGATGGTGAACGGGATGAACGGCGGCGGTCACGCTCAAATGGCCCACTGGGCCTTGTCGTCGGTGCAAATCAAGGAGGACGGCCAAATCTTGGATATCGGCTGCGGCGGTGGCGCCAACATCGCCCGGCTGTTGCAACGCACCCCGAAAGGCGTGGTGCAAGGCATCGACTATTCGTCTGTGTCGGTGGCAAAGTCTTCCAAAGTGAACGCCAAAGCCATCGCGGAGGGGCGTTGCAAGGTGCAGGAGGCCAGTGTGGTCAAACTGCCTTTCGTAGAGAACACCTTCGATCTCATCACCGCCTTTGAGACCATCTATTTCTGGCCCGACATCGAGCATTGCTTTGGCGAGGTGAAAAGGGTGCTTAAACCCGGCGGACAATTTTTCATCGTCAACGAGTCGGACGGCTCGGGCCCGATGGATGCCAAATGGGAAAGCCTCATCGAGGGGATGCACACCTACAATCCTCAGGAAATCAGGCTGCATCTGTCAAATGCAGGCTTCAAGGGCATCGACATCCGGAAAGACGAAGCCAAACACTGGCTGATGGTGACGGCGGAGAAATAAGCACATAAGACTATTTATCCCATCACCACATCCAACACCATCATCAGCACAAAACCTATGGCAAAACCAATGGTGCTGAGGTTGGAATGTTCGCCTGAAGAGGCATCGGCGACATGTCTTTCTTCATGAAAAAGACAAAGGCTGCACCGAGCATGGTGCCCAACAAAGGAATCAATAAACCGATGGCGGTGCCCATAATGGTAGTAGTAACAATTTAGACTGCAAAGGTAGGTTTTTTTCGGTAATCCGAGAAAACAAAACCGTCGCAAAGGCCCGAAACCCTTGCGGCGGTGTTTCTTATTTTGAAATCCTATCGCATCACCTTCATAAACAAAAACATTTCATCATCTTCATGCCAGTTCCCTACCTCTTCTTCAGGTATGGCTGGACCACGAAAATGTTTGTTCCAGAACTTCACGATGTGGAACCCGCAGCGGTTCACATAAAAATGGATGTTGCGCTTTTCGAAATAAGGCGTGCAGGTTTCCCAAACGATGATTTCAGGATGCAGCTTCTCGATGAGACACCAGGCAGCGTAACCTATGCCTTTGCTATGGACTTCTGGGTTGACGAAGAGCAACTCCAGTTCTCCACGAAGAAAAGCCTTGTCGACAGAAATAATCGCACCGCCGACTTTTTCTCCGTCAAGGAGGATGCGGTAGGCTTCGGCGTTCTCACCGTCAATGGATTGCTCAATCGTGGCGCGTGAGATAATTTCGCCGTCCTTTTCGAAATGGTCGTCTCTCATCCCGAACTCTTGTGTGGCACCATACTTGAATGCACGTTGGTTGTCGAGGATGAACTGCTCGCGGTCGTCGGGCTGCAAAGGTACAAGAATGACGTTGGGGTGATTTGCTTTCATGGTTATTCTAGACATGTTGCTTTATATAGATTGATATAACTTTGTTGCTTTTCGAGCCAGTCGGTTGTCTGCTGCAACTGCGCATCGAGCCAAGTGCTTTGGGCGATGAGTACCTCCAAGTAAGTTGCACCGGCATAACGCATCTGTTCACGGCTGTTCTCGTAGGCTTTTCGGCTGGCTTCCACCTGTAAGGCACGAGCTTTTTCGCGGGTGCTGCAAGCCTGGCAGTCGGCCAAGGCATCACGCACCTCGCCACCTGCAACAAGCAAAGCCTTCTCAAAAGCAATTTGTGCCTGCTCTTGCTGTGCCTGTGCCACTTTCAGGTTGGCTTTCAGCCGCCCTTGGGCAAACAAGGGTTGCACCAACGAACTGATGGCGTTGAGCAGTATCTGGGCAGGATTGATGGTCACGCCGCTGTTGTTGGTCCAGCCGACACTCCCGCTGATGCTCAAAGTAGGATAAAACTCCGACCGAGCCACCTTTACATTGCTGAAAGAAACCCTTAACTGGTATTCTGCCGCCAACACATCGGGGCGGGCTGACAATGCCTCCAAGGGAATGGCTCGTTCCGTGTCCATTACCGCGCCTCTCACTGCTGACCAAGAGGCTCGTGCAATCGTCTCGGGTTGGCGGTTGAGCAACAGGCAAAGCGCACTCTCCGCCTTTCGGATCTGTGCTTCCAACATGGGCAACGAGGCCACCACACTTTGATAGTTCGCTTCTGCTTGGTTGACGGCGGCGGCCGTTTGCTGCCCGACTTCCTTCATCGCCCGAAGCACCCGCAAGTTCTCCTCTTGAACGCGGATGCCTTCCAGCGTGACAGCATATTGTTGGTCAAGCATAACCAAGGTATAATAGGCATTGGCCACCTCCGCAGCCAGTTGAATCTGCGCATAGCGTAGCTGTGCCGAGTCCTTTTGCAGTTCTGCTCCTGCCATCTCCTTCTGATGGTGACGTTTGCCTCCAAAATCCAGTTCCCAGTTCATCGTCAGCGGAAGCTCGTAGGTATAGGTCGCCGATGTGTTTTGCGCTTTCGTCACCGTGCCAGAGGGCGACAAGGCCACGCTCGGCAGATAACTCATCCGTGCCTGTTTCAGCATCACCTCCGACTGCTCCAGCGACAGCTGCGCCGTCCGTAAGTCACTGTTGTTTTCCAAGGCCTCGTTGATGTAGGTTTGCAATAACGGGTCGGGGAAGATTTGTTGCCAAGCCGGAGTTGCAGTTTGTTGTGCAAAGCAACTTGATGCAAATAGTATAACGTTCAATATGAATAAAATACGCTTCTTCATAAGACAAGTTTTCAAGATACAAAAATCGGGAAAAGACTTGTCTTGATGCTGTATGATTTCGGTACAGTGTTATAGGTTTTCAGAACTATGTACTCTTTTTCAAAGAGAATCTTCTGAAATAAAATTCGCAAAAATTGCGAACTATCGAAAAAAGTATTATTTTTGCAATTACCATCTGCAACATCATTGAATTGTCGAACCATTACAAATAAAACTAGTTATGGGCAATTTAGGCTACGGGGCATTCCCCACACATCCAGGTGAAGTGCTGAAAGACGAGATAGAAGCACGCGGCATTACACAGCGTCAACTGGCCGACAGCATTGGCCTTACCTATTCGGTGGTCAACGAGATACTGAACGGTCGCCGCTCGTTGACGGCCAAAACTGCGCTGATGTTTGAGGCTGCACTCGATATTCCTGCCGATGCGCTGATGTATCTGCAAATGAAATACAACATGCAGACCACACGTAAGGACAAATCAGTAACAGAGGTTTTGAAAGGGATTAGAAAGATTGCGGCGGTGCTGTGATGGAAATTGTTTTGCTGAATCAAGCTAATTGCATATTTTTGCAACGGTAATACAACAAAAAGAAAACTAATTATCGAACTATTGAGAAAATTGGAATAAAATAACATATTAAAAATCATAGCGTTTGCTATTTATTCGGCACTGCTCTGAAATCTGCAAATTCCAAAGAAGTGTACTAATTGTGAATAAGTCGGCAAATGCTCGTGCGTTAGCGCGGGCATTGACTTATCAATTAGTACGGGCATTGCAGAGCCTCAGAGCGTGGATAAGAAAATGTTCCGCGCTTTTTTTGCTGAACAGTAGCAGATGCTTCTAAATATGAATAGCAGGGAAGCCGAAAACTGCGTTATAGAGTAGGCAGAATAAAGTTGCGCCCGAGGACATATTAGGATAAGAAAAATGGATGAAAAAAACTTAAACATTCTGCAACAAGAAATTGATGGCAAGTTGCAAGAGATAAAAAGCCTAACTTTAGGCTTAAACAAAGTAGAACGATTCTCACACCATTCGAAATCTATCGTAACGGCGTTTTCGCTCATAGGTATCGCAGGTGCAATTAGAGAATCAAGCGAGCAGAAGAAACTTCAGAAGTTCCTTAATACACCTATCTACAATGGCATGGACTATGAAAGCATTGCACGGTTTATCGGGAAACTTTCGCAACAATTAGTTGATATTCAGACGAATGTTCAAAAGCAGGTACCCTCTGACAATCCTGTGTATTATGGCAATGTAGGCAGTATTGTGAAAGCCCTTAACGATTGCTATAATGCATGGTACGGAATTTCGCCAGCCGTTGCTGATGAGGAGTTGCAAACTCCAAGCGGTGGTACAGGTACTTTATCAAGTTTGGCTCGGTATTTAATTCGCAAACCTTTTAACGGCTTGGATTTACCCAGACAGTATGAATACATGAGAGTGTAATAATAACAAATGCTAAGATGACATTTACCTTAACTGATTTTTTAATTAGTATTCCTATTGCTGCTGCTCTAATTGCTGCAATCGTTTTATTCTATAAAAAGACGGATAGATCGACAACTCCAATGGGTTGTTTCATAGGATGCGTTATTTTGTTTTGGTTTGTATTATGTTTTGTGGGGGGAGTTTCCAAAAGAAAACAAGCAAAAGCAGAAAGCCATTTTGTGAAAGTCACTCTTGTTAGTAATAGAGAAACCATAAAAGTACCAAAAAGCGAATTTATTGGTAATGATACAGTCTATCGCAATCGCGATGGCGTATACAAAAATGATACTGGAAAAGAATTGGTAAAATACAGCGTCAAATATACGAAAAATGGATATGAAGGCAATGTTCCAATAGGATTGCTTATAAAACCAAACGAGTATTTCCTTTGGAGCGAGGATGGAAATAGTTATATGTTTCAATTGCCACCAAAAACGACAAGTGTAACATATAGGTCTTCTTACGGAAAAAGTAATAAACTAGACTTCACATATTTAGAGTTTTTAGACTATGCTGATCGGGTGGCGAATGATGTAAATATTGTTGGTTATTCGAAAAACTAATCTTTTAGGAATAGACTTATGTTGCATTAGAAAAAAAACTTATGTGTTTGTAAAACACAAAAAGAATACTTATCTTTGCAAAACTTCATTAAATGATTATGGACTATATTATGAAGTTTATTAGTAAAATTAAACCCAATGGCTTACCTTATTTATGGGTAAATGGCATTGAATTCGTATGGGAAGAAAACCATTGGGCGTTATTGAGCACATAGATGATTTATGTGAATGCTTGAGCATTAATGCTATTACGACGACAATTCATCTTGTCGTCGTTTTTTTTAATATATCGTGTTGTCTCCTTCTCCCAAACATCATACATATACCAAAAACCGTTACAGCCACAACGCTTCCTGCTCCCAGTTCGCAGAGAACCCCATCGCATTCGTATCAATCGATGGATAGTCTGATAATAGTGAGATGAGTTTTGCCTTCATGTCGTTTTTGGGAGAAATGACATTGAGGAAATACTTGATAACACAAAGACTGAAATAGACTTTCTGTTGGTTTATAGGAGCCGAAATCCATGGCCGGGTCATACGGCGCAAGGTCAAGGCTCGTAAGGCAAAAGTGCGGTTCCAAACGCGTGCATGGTGGCAGCAGTTGTTGCGTGCGACTGTAATAATTGTCATCCATGACATGAACACGGGAACAGTCAA
>JAEETH010000075.1 GCA_016290215.1 Bacteroidales bacterium | reverse complement strand
ATCTTTGTCGGAATAGTTTAAGGCAGTATGGCTCGATGAGCATGTTCTTAGCCTCTGAGGCATAAAAACTTTGGTGGGTCATCGTCAGCCGGTGGTTGCTCTTGATGGCTTTGATGATGGTTTGGAGATACATTGTTCCAGACGGGATTTCTTCGAGTACGACTCGATCTTTGATGGAAAGGCTGTCAGCTAAGATATTGCCAACAGTAAGTGTTTGGAGCATCCAGTTTTGGGTGGAGTTGTCTTTCAGAGTTTCGGGATTGGTTATGTAATACTGGTGTTGGCTGTTGCATTCGATACGGATGCCGAACATGTCATCAATGGCTTGGCGTATGCGGTAGAATGTGGTGCGGGAGAGGGGATGACCATCGTTTAGGTCGTTGTCTATCCAAAGGCGTTTGATATCATCATAACTGACCCTTCTTGCTTGTTGGATGGTGTGAACAATCCAAATATACTGCCTAAATGTATCGGTGTTTCTCATCGTTCATTGAATTTTTCTGCAAAAATATGAAAATAACAGTTTGTGTTTCATGTTTTGAAACAGGTATGATTGTAAATTTGCAGTGTGAAGTACAAAAAGTGAAATAGAATGGAAATCATAGCACACGTTAGGCCAGAGAATTTTGCCGTTCAGACCAATGAAGATCATCAGCAAGGAGTGGCTGGACTCGCTGCCCAATTTGCTGCCGTTTTTGGTATGGAAGAATGGGGGCGAGTTTTAGGACTGCTTCACGACAAGGGCAAAGAAAAAAAAGCTTTCCAACAACACATCATCAAAGAAAGCGGTTTGGACCCAACCATGAAAGTCGAAGGTGATTACAGCCATGCATACATCGGAGCTATAGTGGCGAAACGATTATTCCCTCAATTCCATTTGCTGATGGACAATGCATTAATGGGACATCATCGAGGCCTTTATGATTATGGAGATATGAAAAAAATGTTGGAGTTGGATATGCCCAATGATGTGAGTGTTGAGAGCATTGATGCCCAACTGGTGGCTCCGCATATTGGGAAACCAAAAGATATTCATCATTTGCAGCGGATGCTATACAGTTGTCTCGTGGATGCCGATTACTTGGACACCGAGGCTTTTATGCAACCTGAACAAAGCAAATTGCGAGGGGAATACGATACTTTGTCTTCGTTGGGAGAGAAGTTGGAGGCATATTTGAACCGATTGAAGAAAAATGCACCTGATACTGAAGTAAACAGAATCAGAAATGAAGTCCAGCAATGGTGCATCAAGGAAAGCGATAATAAACCAGGCTTTTTCAGTTTGACCGTCCCGACGGGAGGGGGAAAAACACTAGCCTCTGTGCTCTGGGCTATCAAACATGCTATCAGAAACAATCTAAACCGCATCATCATTGCCATACCTTATACGAGTATCATCACACAGACAGCAAGCGTGTTAAGAAACATTTTTGGAGAAGAAAATGTATTGGAGCATCATTCCAATGTGGATAGGTCAAAGTTGAATGACAAAGAGTTGGCGAACAGGTTGAAATTGGCCACTGAAAACTGGGATTATCCAATTATAGTAACCACTAACGTCCAATTTTTTGAATCCCTATTCAGTAATAAGCCTTCCGATTGCCGTAAGTTGCATAATATTGTGAAAAGTGTCCTGATATTTGACGAGGTTCAAACTTTGCCAATAGCCTTTTTACAACCTATTGTCGATACTTTTGACACATTAAAAAGAGTGTTCGGTACATCAATCTTGTTTACGACGGCAAGCCAACCTGTTTTGTCGGGGAAAATAATGGGCACAAATCCGTTTGTTTCATTTGAAGGTCTGTCCGAAATCCTTGAGATTATTCCCCCAAAGGTAAACCTTCATGACAGGTTGCGTCGTGTCAAAATACGTTTTGATGGTGAGCGTAAAGACTATGATAAAATAGCCGAGCAAATAGCGAAACATAATCGGGTATTGTGCATAGTGAACACGCGAAACGATGCAAAGGAGATCTTCACCCGTTTGCCCAAAGAGGGCATTTGCCTGCATCTGTCGAGGATGATGTGCCCTGACCACGTCAGGGAAACCATAGCGAAGGTTAAAACCGCGCTTAATAATCCTGACAATTCCATTATTAGGGTGGTTGCCACACAGTTGATAGAAGCGGGCGTGGACATTGACTTCCCAGTGGTCTTCCGCCAGGAAGCGGGCCTTGACTCCGTTTTGCAGGCAGCGGGCAGATGCAATCGCGAGGGGCGGTTAGACAAAGGTGAAACATTCGTTTTTGGTTTGCAGAAGGCACTTCCACCCGGCTTTATGACACAAACCAACAACGCTCGTATTGCTTTGGGGAAAGACCACGATTGGTTTTCGCCAGAGGCGATGGAGGCCTATTTCAGGCAGTTGTATTCACGAGTCGATAATTTTGACAAGGCGAACATCAAAGAGTTACTCTATAAAAAAGAAATGCAGTTTGAAACTGCCGCTTTGACCTTTCAACTGATAGACGACAACACAACCTCGGTCATTGTGAACTGGAAAAGCAGTATGGATCTGGTGGAACGTTTGAAGAGGGAAGGTGTTACATACACTTTAATGAAGGCATTGTCGCAATACAGCGTCAATGTCAGAAACAACGACCTGAAAAAACTGACGGATGCAGGAGCAATTGAAGAAGTTTTGGAGGGCATCTATGTGGTCAGTGATCCGATATTCTACGATAAAGAAGTTGGACTGGTTACAGATAATCATTGGTTAGAAGAATCATTAATAGTTTGAAATATGGATTATTACGACAAAGAGTTTTGTTTGGAAGTATGGGGGCCGATGGCCTGCTTCACCCGACCAGAATTGAAGGTGGAAAGGGTGAGTTATGATGTCATCACCCCCTCGGCTGCAAGAGCCGTCTTTGAAGCTATATTTTGGAAACCTGCTATTCATTGGCAAGTGACCAAAATAGAGGTGCTTAACCCTATCAAATGGACTACTATTAGGCGCAATGAGGTAGGTGCTGTTGCCTCGAAGAACCCGATTTTCATTGAGGACAAGCGGCAGCAAAAGAACTCGCTGTTGCTTCAAGATGTCCGTTATCGAATATGGGCAAAACTAGAATTCATTCCCCAATGGAAACGGAAAGAGACCAGAAATGCCCGAATTGACGAGGAAGAGGTGGATTTGCTTCGCAAGGATGAGAATCCGGGCAAGTATAATGCGATGTTCGAGCGCCGGGCAAGCAAGGGGCAATGTTTCAACCAACCTTATCTCGGCACACGCGAATTTTCGGCTTCGTTCCGTTTGGTGAATCCCGAACAAGAGGAATTGGCTCCACCAGTTGCGGAAAGCCGCGACTTTGGCATTATGCTTTATGATATGGATTTCCGAGACAAACCCGAAAAGCCTGAAGCGATGTTTTTCCGTGCCCGTATGGAGCAGGGGGTGATTATTGTTCCACCCATTAATAGTGAGGAGGTTTTGAGATGATACTGCAAGCGTTATATGAGTATTATGATCGGCGAGTAAATAGTTTGCCTCCAATGCAAATGGCATTGACAAATTTTTGTTATGCTATTGTTATAGATGAGAATGGTAGTTTTAAATGTATTGAACCATTGGGCGATGTCGAGGGCATACAATTATTAACATTTCGACCAGAGGAAAGGACTTCTGCTCCTGTTCCCCATTGTCTCGGGGATAATGGATCGTACGTTCTTGGGTTGAAAGATGTTAAGCCGGATAAACCATTCGACTTCACAAAAGAAATGAAGAGCAATGAGAAAAACTATTCAGCTTTTGTTAATGATGTGAAGAGTCTTTCTGAAGCCATTCCTAATAATAAATATGTTAGAGCAATAGGCAGGTTTTACCAGTCCTATGGTGTTGAAACTGTAAAACAAATGAGCCATGATGTTAATTGGGCTGGGCTATGTAAATCAATTTCTAAGAACATAACTTTTAGGATTTTTGGTGAAATTACACTTGCCGCTTCTGATCCACAAGTTATTCAGTATAAAATAGCTAGTGCTTTTAACGATAATAAAGAGGCGATTTGTCTTATTACAGGACAAAAGTCAAAACCAGTTAATACTACTTACAGTACATTTATTCTTGGTGGTAAAAGCAATGCGAAACTTGTATCTTTTCAAGTAAGTTCTGGATATGATTCGTATGGAAAGAAAATGGGGCTAAATGCACCTATCTCAGAGGGGGCAGAGTTTAAATATACGACAGCTTTGCTTAGTATGCTCTCAAAAGGCTCGAAAAATAAGTTCATAATCGGTAACCGCACATTCCTTTTTTGGGCATCCAAAGATGACGAGGCGGGAAAACTGGCAGAAGAAAGCATTTTCAATATGTTTGGATTCACCGAACAGGAAGATGACCCTAATAGAAACGTTGAACAGGTGAGAAAGACGTTTAATGCCATCTACTCTGGTAGTTTAAGAACTTCGCTTGACGACAAATTCTACATTCTAGGGCTTGCACCCAATTCGGCACGAATTGCTGTAACCTATTGGTCGGAACTGCCATTGAAGGACTTTGCTGCTCTTATTCTTCGCCATTTCGAGGATATGGAAATTGCTGACACTCGCAAGGAGAAAAAACCTTATATGGGGCTTCGTTCGATTTTGGCGGCTGTTACATTGGGGGGCAAATCCTCAGAAGCAACCCCCAATTTACCTGAAGCCGTTGTGAAAAGTATTTTCCAAGGAAATCTTTACCCTTATACGTTATTTGCGAGTTGCATACGTCGCATACGTGCAGAGCAAAGCCTGAACATCACGCGTGCAGCCATCCTCAAGGCGTATTTGAACAGAATTAATAACCAACAAAAAATAAACGTTATGTTAGATGACAAAAACCCCAACCAAGGCTACCTTTGTGGCCGTTTGTTTGCCGTGCTTGACAAGATTCAAGACGAGGCCAACAACCAACATTCCATTCGCGAACGATATATGAACTCGGCAAGTGCTACGCCAGCAGCTGTTTTCGCGACCATTCTTAACCTGTCATACCATCATTCGGAGAAACTGAATGAGGGACGGAAAGTTTGGTTTGAAAAAATCAAACAAGAAATTTTTGATAAGATTAGCCCCGATGGTTTCCCAACTCACCTCGACCTACAAGACCAAGGAAGGTTCTTTGTGGGTTATTATCAACAAACCCAATGGTTTTACACCAAGAAAGAAGAACAAAGTGAACAATAACAACTTTAAATAATTGAATTATGTCAGAATTGAAAAACAGAATCGATTTCGTTTACATTTTCGATGTACAGGATGGCAATCCCAATGGCGATCCCGATGCTGGCAACTTGCCTCGTGTGGATGCCGAAACAGGAATGGGTCTCGTGACCGATGTGTGCCTCAAACGCAAAGTGCGTAACTATGTGCAGGTGGCTAAAAAATGTGCTGATGGCTATGATATTTTCATTAAGGAAAAGGCCGTACTAAACACACTTATTGACAAGGCTCATGATGAAGAAAGTGTAAAAGTGGCTAAAGACAAGACTTCAGCAGCCCGTGATGTAATGTGCAAATCGTATTACGACATTCGCACATTTGGTGCTGTTATGTCAACGGGTAAGAATGCAGGTCAAGTTAGAGGCCCCCTCCAGTTTACATTCGCACGCTCGGTTGATTCAATTGCCACGGCTGAACACTCTATTACTAGAATGGCAGTTGCAACTGAAAAAGAAGCTGAAAAGCAAGGTGGCGATAACCGAACTATGGGTCGCAAAGCAACCGTTCCTTATGGCCTCTATGTTTGCCATGGCTTCATTTCAGCAAATCTAGCCAAACAGACTGGTTTTTCTGAGGAGGATTTGGACTTGTTCTGGGAGGCTTTGAAAAACATGTTCGATGTTGACCGCTCAGCAGCTCGAGGTTTGATGAGTGCTCGGAAACTGATTGTTTTCAAGCATGACTCGCTGTTGGGCAATGCTCCAGCTAATCAGTTGTTTGATCTTGTGAAAGTGGAAAAGTGTATTTTAGATGCTCCGCGCTCATTCAAGGATTATACTGTCACTGTAGATGAGGATGCCTTGCCAGCGGGAGTGCATGTGGAATATCTGATTTAATAAAGATGTACACTGAAGATGATATGCTCATGTTGTCGGGGATTCAGCACTTTGTGTTCTGTCCCCGACAATGGGCATTGATTCACGTTGAGCAGCAGTGGTCCGAAAACCGACTGACGGCTGAGGGCAGGCTGCTTCACAAGAATGCCGACAACCCTTCCTACCGCCAGAAAAACGGTGACACGGTTTCGCTGCACTCGGTTCCTGTGTCGTCAAGCGCATTGGGATTGTATGGCTTCACAGATGTTGTTGAATTACAGCCTTCTGATACACAGGATAATGCTATCGTTCATCCCTCTTATCCGTGGTGCTATTGGAAACCCAAACCTGTTGAGTATAAGCATGGAAGGTCAAAACCCGATGCTCGCGACAAGGTACAACTTGCGGCTCAGGTCATTTGTCTCGAAGAACAATATGGTATTACGATCGAGGAAGGCTGGCTTTATTATGAGGCCACCAACAGAAGGGAAACCGTCTTGATGGATTCTGACTTGCGAACATTCACACAAAAATGCGCCGATGAAATGCATTCCGTTTATCGGTCAGGCGTTGTCCCTAAAGCCGAAAAGAAGCCCGGTTGCTCGAATTGCTCGCTTGCAGAAATCTGTTTGCCTGATATAGTCAAAAGGTCATCTGTGGGCAATTATTTGAAAAAATCGTTGTATGAAGAAACTGCTTAATGTGCTGTATGTGACTACTCCCGAATCCTATTTGAGTAAGGACGGGCAAAATGTAGTGGTTTCAGTGGAGAAGGAAGAGAGGTTTAGGATTCCTGTCATCAATATTGAAGGAATCGTATCTTTTGGCTATTTGGGCGCCAGTCCGGGATTGATGAAACTGTGTGCCGACAATGGGGTTTCGTTAGCCTTCCTTTCGCCTAATGGTCGTTTCATCGGAAGGATGCAAGGCCCTACCCGAGGCAATGTGTTGTTGCGCAAAGAGCAATATCGTATTGCTGATGACGATGAACGATCGCTCCATTTCGCGCGATTGTTCATTGCTGGAAAGATACAGAATTATAGGAGTACGCTCCAACGTTTCATCAGAGACAATGGAGAAAATGCTGGTGTTGAGGCAGCCATTAATTCTATGGAACATAGCAAGCAGTGGGCGTTGACGGCAATGTCTGCATCACAGTTAGTAGGTGTTGAAGGTGACGCTGCCAATGCCTATTTTAGTGTGTTTCCCGAATTGATACTTCATCAAAAGGAGGATTTCGCTTTTCACGGACGGAACAGACATCCGCCTAAAGACAAGGTGAACGCTATGCTTTCGTTTGTTTACACATTGTTGGCCAATGAAACCACTGCGGCATTGGAAACTGTCGGCCTCGATCCATACGTTGGTTTTCTGCACACTCTTCGTCCAGGAAGGACTTCGTTGGCACTTGACTTGATGGAGGAGATGAGGGCTTATCTCGGTGATCGCTTGGTGCTTTCTTTGATTAATCGGAAGCAGATGACGGCTAAAGACTTCGTTGTGCAAGGTGCAGAAGGCATTATGATGAGCGATGAAGGCAGAAAGACACTACTTTCGGCTTGGCAAAAGAGGAAGAAGGAGACGATAGTACATCCGTATTTGGAGGAAAAGATGGAATTGGGTCTGCTTCCATACATCCAAGCCATGTTGCTTGCAAAGGCGATAAGAAATGACATTGACGATTATCCAGTGTTTACAATACGTTGATCGATGATGGTTTTGGTTACATACGATGTTGAAACGGTCACGGCTTCGGGAGCAAAGCGGTTGCGCAAGGTGGCCAAAGAGTGCCAAAACTATGGTCGGCGGGTGCAAAACTCAGTATTTGAATGTGTGTTGACAGAAGCCCAATTCGTGGGTCTGCGCAGCAAATTATCCGACATTATCAAAGAAGAGACAGATAGTATACGTTTTTATTTTTTAGGGAACAATTGGAACAAAAGGATAGAGATGTTAGGGAAAGTTACTTCGTTTGATGTCGATTCGGAATTGATAATTTGAAGCGCGAATGTGAAACATTGCAAAAAATGTTGTATTTTCGCGGTGTTTGATAATCAGTTTATTAGATGGTGAGTTGGAAATAGAGCGGTGTTAAAAAGCTCTGTTTTTTTTTCACTTTCGCGAAACTGATACTTTAACTATTTGGTAATCTGTAAGTTGTATAGATTACTGTCGCGCCCCGTGTGGGCGCGTGGATTGAAACCTTAGCTACACCGGAGAAATAAACTTTTTGAATTTGTCGCGCCCCGTGTGGGCGCGTGGATTGAAACTTCTGCCGCTAATCAGGAAAGCCAAGCTTATAAGAGTCGCGCCCCGTGTGGGCGCGTGGATTGAAACTTTGAGTAACATCGGTAAGGTTATTTAGAATTGCGTCGCGCCCCGTGTGGGCGCGTGGATTGAAACTTGGCGGACTGGTTGGCCGCTGCCGCCTTGCGCGTCGCGCCCCGTGTGGGCGCGTGGATTGAAACAAACTTATGGATACAATTAAACATGTCCTCATTAAAAGTCGCGCCCCGTGTGGGCGCGTGGATTGAAACAGTAACGATTTGTGGCATACCAACGGTTTTAAACGTCGCGCCCCGTGTGGGCGCGTGGATTGAAACATATTAACCCGCTTGACTTTTATCATGGTGATTTCGTCGCGCCCCGTGTGGGCGCGTGGATTGAAACTAATTTTCAGATTCAACCAGACACATGTAACTAATGTCGCGCCCCGTGTGGGCGCGTGGATTGAAACTATCTATGTTGGTTACCAAGAATTCCCTTGCCAGGTCGCGCCCCGTGTGGGCGCGTGGATTGAAACCTTCCTTACTTGTCGGATTTTGTTGGTACACTACCGTCGCGCCCCGTGTGGGCGCGTGGATTGAAACTGCAAATTGGAAATCGTGTCCGAGGGTTGCCCGGGTCGCGCCCCGTGTGGGCGCGTGGATTGAAACATCAATTCTGCACAACGTGACGATTGGGAACAGGTCGCGCCCCGTGTGGGCGCGTGGATTGAAACGATGGATCGATGCGTTCCGTTCCGCAGAATGTCAGTCGCGCCCCGTGTGGGCGCGTGGATTGAAACATCACGGCGGCGGAAAACAATATAATCCATCTGTCGTCGCGCCCCGTGTGGGCGCGTGGATTGAAACAAGTTGGCGTCCCTCTTTGGTCAAATTGCGTTCTTCGGTCGCGCCCCGTGTGGGCGCGTGGATTGAAACAACCAATCTTGATTATCGGCTTGAATATCGGCCGTCGCGCCCCGTGTGGGCGCGTGGATTGAAACTCGGTCAAGATTATCAGCAATACAATCGGTTGTTGTCGCGCCCCGTGTGGGCGCGTGGATTGAAACAGTCTCGTATCGTTTTCGATACTTCCTATCGGACCGTCGCGCCCCGTGTGGGCGCGTGGATTGAAACTTGAAGCTATGGTTGACGGTGACCTTTCGGCGTGGTCGCGCCCCGTGTGGGCGCGTGGATTGAAACCAAGTTGACCTTTGATTGGCATTTCGACAACTCGTGTCGCGCCCCGTGTGGGCGCGTGGATTGAAACTCTTGTTTCCTGTTGCTCCTTGAGATACGCCGCGTCGCGCCCCGTGTGGGCGCGTGGATTGAAACTTCTCCTTGTATTGATCAACCAACGAATGTTTCGTCGCGCCCCGTGTGGGCGCGTGGATTGAAACAGTAACGGAAAGGAATTAAAGCCGGGAATTAATAATGTCGCGCCCCGTGTGGGCGCGTGGATTGAAACACCGTTGATCAGTTGTTCAACGGAAACGCCATGCGTCGCGCCCCGTGTGGGCGCGTGGATTGAAACAACTTCAATTTCTTTATCTATCCAAGATTTAGCGTCGCGCCCCGTGTGGGCGCGTGGATTGAAACCTATCGGTTTTGCTGGGACCATTACCCGCATGTTGTCGCGCCCCGTGTGGGCGCGTGGATTGAAACAACTATTTGCAAATTACGTTGATAAATTCGCATATGTCGCGCCCCGTGTGGGCGCGTGGATTGAAACATTCCCAAGGTTAACGCCGTACTCAGCCAAGTAACGTCGCGCCCCGTGTGGGCGCGTGGATTGAAACATGTTTTTCATTATTTGTCGCAATCTGGAAATCCTGTCGCGCCCCGTGTGGGCGCGTGGATTGAAACTTTATCTGATGGCGGACATTGCCAAACCGGAATAGTCGCGCCCCGTGTGGGCGCGTGGATTGAAACTTAATTACCAAACATTTTTTTTGGTTTTTTATATTGTCGCGCCCCGTGTGGGCGCGTGGATTGAAACAGGAAGAATTACCGACAAAGCCGGAAGAACCGACACGTCGCGCCCCGTGTGGGCGCGTGGATTGAAACAGATGTCCGTCGCGGCCGTGTAACGGTTATTTTTGTCGCGCCCCGTGTGGGCGCGTGGATTGAAACTTAATCGAAGACGCCGCACCCTTTGTCGAAAACTGTCGCGCCCCGTGTGGGCGCGTGGATTGAAACATAAACCGTTACGAATGGACCAAGGCGTGTCCGGTCGCGCCCCGTGTGGGCGCGTGGATTGAAACTTCGAAGTGTATATCCGTATCAAGATTTTCGGTCAGTCGCGCCCCGTGTGGGCGCGTGGATTGAAACACGCTGGCCTTGTTGCTCATTCAACCAATCTTGGTCGCGCCCCGTGTGGGCGCGTGGATTGAAACTTGTCTAAGCGTGTTAACGCTCTTGCTACTGTTGTCGCGCCCCGTGTGGGCGCGTGGATTGAAACATGGTTGATCTTGGTTGTCTTGCCGGAGCACAAACGTCGCGCCCCGTGTGGGCGCGTGGATTGAAACCTCTTGGTGTAATCCCGTTGGTCCTAATAAACCCGTCGCGCCCCGTGTGGGCGCGTGGATTGAAACTCTCGGTTATCCGTTGTTCGGTGTTCAGACTAAGTCGCGCCCCGTGTGGGCGCGTGGATTGAAACTGGCGAACGATCCGCTGACATTCAAGCCGATAACCAAGTCGCGCCCCGTGTGGGCGCGTGGATTGAAACTTACTAGAAAGCGTAATATTTCTCGTCCTTTAAATGTCGCGCCCCGTGTGGGCGCGTGGATTGAAACTGGAGGTATTCGGGCGACGTGCCGATCCTCACTGCGTCGCGCCCCGTGTGGGCGCGTGGATTGAAACCTGGACCGGGCCATCGACAAGCTCTCCGCATTCAGTCGCGCCCCGTGTGGGCGCGTGGATTGAAACTGACGCCATGTGCAAGGAAGGAAAGCCGATCACCAGTCGCGCCCCGTGTGGGCGCGTGGATTGAAACAAGGTCAACCCGATGTAAATGATCATATCTTCGGGTCGCGCCCCGTGTGGGCGCGTGGATTGAAACAACAATTTTGTCAATATCAGAAAGTGTAACATGAGTCGCGCCCCGTGTGGGCGCGTGGATTGAAACGTACTATGGACATTTCTACGAAGAAGGTTGTCCAGTCGCGCCCCGTGTGGGCGCGTGGATTGAAACACGATGGGATCAGCCGCAAGGCATAGTTGTATAGTCGCGCCCCGTGTGGGCGCGTGGATTGAAACCTGATAACCAAGGTAAATCGACCGCTTGGCAATTGTCGCGCCCCGTGTGGGCGCGTGGATTGAAACGTCTGGTGGTTCAGCGTCTGCTCCTGCTGGAAAGTCGCGCCCCGTGTGGGCGCGTGGATTGAAACAAGACATCCCAATTGTGATTTGATGAGGAAAACAGTCGCGCCCCGTGTGGGCGCGTGGATTGAAACATTGAACGTGTTGCGCCTTGCCTTGTCAAGCGTAAGTCGCGCCCCGTGTGGGCGCGTGGATTGAAACATTGAAGTAAGCCATAACCGAATCCATGGCAAAACGTCGCGCCCCGTGTGGGCGCGTGGATTGAAACATTCGTTGGTATGGTGAGTATATTAAAGAGAAGTGTCGCGCCCCGTGTGGGCGCGTGGATTGAAACTACTCCTTCTGTATCTAATGGTACTCCTTTGCCGTCGCGCCCCGTGTGGGCGCGTGGATTGAAACATCTCATAATAGGCACGAAGAGACCACTCTGAACGGTCGCGCCCCGTGTGGGCGCGTGGATTGAAACGATTGCATCCGGTGTCAATGCGCCGCCAACGTTCCGTCGCGCCCCGTGTGGGCGCGTGGATTGAAACATTAACCTTAAAAATTAATCATCATGCCCGTACAGTCGCGCCCCGTGTGGGCGCGTGGATTGAAACAATCCCTGCCTTGCAGATCTCTCAAATTGGAACCGTCGCGCCCCGTGTGGGCGCGTGGATTGAAACAATCTATTGTCAAGTACAATCAAAGACTGAACAGTCGCGCCCCGTGTGGGCGCGTGGATTGAAACCATTAACAAAGGTAGTTTTTCTCGTTTGATGCCTAGTCGCGCCCCGTGTGGGCGCGTGGATTGAAACAACTTAAGAAGCGGACCATTAACTCCAGCATACGCGTCGCGCCCCGTGTGGGCGCGTGGATTGAAACTGCTGTTTGTGAGACTTTGCGTGGTGCTATGCGTGTCGCGCCCCGTGTGGGCGCGTGGATTGAAACGGCAAATGCCAAGAAGTTGCCCTATCTGTTGGCACGTCGCGCCCCGTGTGGGCGCGTGGATTGAAACTTCCTTTCCATCGTCAGAGTACTAATTTTGGTAGGTCGCGCCCCGTGTGGGCGCGTGGATTGAAACACGGCTGACTTGGGGCTCTCGCCCTGTCCCGTTGGTCGCGCCCCGTGTGGGCGCGTGGATTGAAACAATATCTATTGTCTTGTAATTACTTCCCGCCATCAAGTCGCGCCCCGTGTGGGCGCGTGGATTGAAACAAGGCAATAGTCGTTGTATATCCTGACGAATACTGTCGCGCCCCGTGTGGGCGCGTGGATTGAAACTGCGAAGTTGATATGCCGTAATCCTACAAGGTAAGTCGCGCCCCGTGTGGGCGCGTGGATTGAAACTTCAAATGGGTAGAAACACTTTAAACATAAGCAAAGTCGCGCCCCGTGTGGGCGCGTGGATTGAAACACCTTTGCGCAAAGGATTTATAAAAACCGGCGAAGTCGCGCCCCGTGTGGGCGCGTGGATTGAAACTTTTAACCATACCTGATAATCGTCAAGTATGACAGTCGCGCCCCGTGTGGGCGCGTGGATTGAAACTACCAAGGCATACGACATATTACCTTTAGTAGTAGTCGCGCCCCGTGTGGGCGCGTGGATTGAAACTTTTGCTTCGTCTTGTTTTTCGTACAAATATACCGTCGCGCCCCGTGTGGGCGCGTGGATTGAAACGTCATTGACAAATTCCACCCATACACCGGATGTCGTCGCGCCCCGTGTGGGCGCGTGGATTGAAACATCCTTTTGAAAGCGTCTTGGACCGCCCTTTTAGGTCGCGCCCCGTGTGGGCGCGTGGATTGAAACCTTCGTTTTGGTCGTAAGTTTATTAGTGATACGTCGCGCCCCGTGTGGGCGCGTGGATTGAAACACCATCAAATTCATAGGTCTGATAGAGAGGCAAGTCGCGCCCCGTGTGGGCGCGTGGATTGAAACTTTGAAATCAGCCTCCAATTGTCCGTTTTCGGTCAGT
>JAEETH010000074.1 GCA_016290215.1 Bacteroidales bacterium | reverse complement strand
GCCTTCTTTCCACACGGGGCTGAGTTTGCTGATGTCACTTTTGGCAAGGGCTTTCACATAGCCTGTGGCCACGAGGTCGAGTTCGGTGTGATTGGGCAAGGTTCCGCCATAACGGTTGCCAGGCATGTCTTCCTGACGGACGAAGCCATAGTGTTCCAAGCAGTAAAGCACGTCGCCACACTTGCCGCCTGGTGCCCAGCTGGCATTGCCGTGCAGACGGACATATTTTTCTGCACGATCCATCATGGAATGGCTGACAACATACATCTCGGAGAGGTCAACGTCAACGCCCTTGATGCGGAGTACTTCGGCCTCCATCAGGGCAATGCCGGAATGGGCCCAGCAAGTGGAAGAGCGATGTTGGTCGCGAACGGCCGTGATTGGAATTTCCTTAATTGTAGTAAACTGGAATCCTTCTTCTTTCTTTTCATCTTGTGCCTTGACGGGCGTGAAGCCCATCATCAAGGCTAAGGCAAGTAACAATTGCTTTTTCATCAGTATTTGGAATTTAATGATACGCTATCTATGGACAAACCTAAGATTTGCAGCTCGATAGTCTGCGGTGAGGCTTGCAAGCGCAAAAATAGGAAAACTACAGTTACCACGGTATAGACTTAATCATTTTATTTTTGCACGTCTCAAATAATTTCCTATCTTTGCCGTTCCAATTAAAATGAGCAAAACAAACCAAAACAGATATGATGCAACACAATATCGTACCCCAAGAATTAGCGAAGAAACTCTTTGCTGAAAGTGGTCTGCCCTGCATCGGCAAGGCAGGCATCCGTGAAATCAACAAATTGGCTCGCGACATCGAAGCCGCCTGCGGCAAGAAGTTCATCCACATGGAGATTGGCAACCCCGGTCTGCCTGCCGCCAAAGTAGGCGTCGAAGCCCAAATCAAGGCTTTGCAAGATGGCGTGGCCGCCAACTACCCGCCCATCGATGGCGCTCCTATATTAAAGAAAGAGGCCTCGCGCTTCATCAAGAACTTCCTTGACCTCGACGTCGACGCGGCCAACTGCATTCCCACCGTCGGCTCCATGCAAGGCGGATTCGCCTCGTTCATGATAGCTGGTCACACCAACGTCAAGAAGAACACCATGCTCTTCATCGACCCAGGCTTCCCTGTTCACAAGTTCCAGAACAAGGTCCTCGGCATCCCGATGGAGCATTTCGACATTTATGAATACCGTGGCGAGAAACTGCGCGCTAAATTGGAAGAGGTGCTGAGCAAGGGCAACATCCACAGCCTGCTCTACTCCAACCCCAACAACCCAACTTGGGTGTGCCTCACCGACGAGGAACTGCGCATCATCGGCGAACTGGCCAACAAGTACGACGTCATCGTCATGGAAGACCTCGCCTACTTCGGCATGGACTTCCGCAAGGACTACAGCCATCCTGGTGAAGCCCCTTACCAACCCACTGTGGGCAAGTACACTGACAACTACATCCTGATGATTTCCAGCTCGAAGGCCTTCAGCTATGCCGGCGAGCGCTGCGCTATCATTGGCATCAGCAACAAGTTGGCCTCGCGCCACTATCCTGACTTGAAAGCCTTCTGCGGACAGGAAATCTTCCTGCGTGCCATCCTCTTCGGTGCCTTGCACCCGCTGAGTTCTGGTACATCACATTCGGCACAATATGCTTTGGCCGCCGTGATGAAAGCCGTCAACGATGGCACCTACCGCTATCGCGACGACGTCATCGAGTATGGCCGCAAAGCCGAGCTGATGAAGAAAGCCTTCACCGACAATGGCTTCTACATCACCTACGATGAAGACTGCGGCGAGCCCATCGCTGATGGCTTCTACTTCACCTTCTGCTATCCTGGCTTCACCGGTGCCGACCTCGTGGAAGAAATGCTCTACTACGGCGTCTCCGGCATCTCGTTGGACACCTGCGGTAGCACCAAGCAAGGCATCCGCGCCTGCACCTCGCTCATCCAAAGGGAAGAAATCCCGATTTTGGCTGAGAGATTGAAGGCATTTGCCTTGGATCATCCCGTGAAATAAACTGTAGGGCTGCCATAATATGACAGCCCTACAATCTCATAATAGAGACGCAATGATTGCGTCTCTATTTTTTTATGCGTTTGTCGTTAATCTCATAATTTATCGTACCTTTGTCCCCATGCTTTACCTCATCCTCGCCATAGTATTCTCCACCGGCGTCTTCGTCGCCATGCGACTTTTCGAGCGTTTCAAGCTCGACAACCATCAGGCCTTGATGTGGAACTATGTCTTTGCAGCAGGCACGGGTTTTCTGATGTGCAAGCAATTAGACACGCCAGCGCAGTTGATCGATGAGTCATGGTTTGGCCTCTCCATCTTGACGGGGTTTTGGTTCATCTTCACCTACCTGCTGATGACGGCTTCCACACAGCGTTCTGGCGTCACAGTCACTTCGCTATCGAGCAAGCTGTCGGTGGTACTGCCCACTTTGGCGGGCGTGGTGCTGTTCAGCGAAAAGCTGAACTTCGTGGCCACAATGGGAATCGTTTTGGCATTGGTGGCGTTGGTGTTAGTGGTAGGAGGAAAAAACACAACTAATAAAGACATCAAAATCAACTGGTTATTACCCGTCCTCATCTTTTTCGGGACAGGCACCGGCGACATCCTAATGAAGCTCACCGAGCAACAAAACACCAACGACGACATGAGTTTCATGATTGCCTTCATCTATTTCATCGCCATGCTCTTCGGCATCCTCATCGTGGCTCATGACCTCATCCGTGGCAAGTCTAAATGGCAGTGGAAAAGCTCGATTGGGGGCATTATGCTCGGTGTCATCAACTTCTTCTCGACCTTCTGTGTGTATCATGCCATGCGTTGCTTCGACAACGTGGTGCTCTTCCCCATATATAACATAGGTGTGGTCAGCCTTACCGCCCTCACGGGTTGGCTGCTCTTCAAAGAGAAGCTCACCTGGAAGAACTATTTGGGCTTGGCCATCGCCATCATCGCCGTCATCCTCATTACCCTTAAGCCATGACTAACGACGACACCTATAACATGCTTGCCACTCGTGGCGACGGCCTTTACAAGGAAAAAGGCAGCAAATTCATCGCCGAGGCCTTCACCGTGATGAACGAGGACGAAGCCAAGGCCGCCATCGCCGAAATCAAGAAGAAATACTTCGACGCACGGCACCATTGCTTCGCCTACATGATTGGCCCCGACAAGAAGACCTTCCGCTCAAGCGACGACGGCGAGCCATCGGGCACGGCGGGCAAACCCATCCTCAACCAGATCCTCTCGAAAGACGTCACCAATGTGTGCGTCGTCGTGACGAGATACTTTGGCGGCATCAAATTAGGCACTTCGGGACTCATCAACGCCTACAAAACAGCAGCCCGCGATGCCCTTGACAATGCGCAGATTGTGGAGAAAACCATAAATGAATTTTACAGTTTGGAATTCGAATATCCCTTGATGAACGAGGTAATGCGCATCATGAAAGAGGAAGATTTGGTGCAATTAAATCCACGCTTCGAATTGGACTGCTATTTGGAGTTTTCAACAAGGAAAAATTCCGCTTCAAAAATATTCGAAAAATTCAGCAATTTGTTCGGGGTAAAAATAACACATATTAAAACAGCCTAAATCAACAACTTACAAATAATTTCGGCTTTAAAAAACGCCAAACCTCGTAATATTGAAAAAAGAAAATTGAAAAACAATAGCTTTTTGATTTTTTTATAAACAATTAATCATATACCTTTGCAAGGTCAAACAATCACCGAAAAAGGATTGTTTACAGTACTAAAAACAAGTTGAGCAACAACAAATTAACGGATTTCCGATGAGCGACAACCATGTGGAGATATGGAATAAGTGTCTGTCTGTGATTAAAGACAATGTCACAGAGCAGGGCTATAAGACTTGGTTTGAGCCCATCGTGCCCGTTTCGCTTACCGATAACGTGCTCACCTTGCAAGTGCCCACCCAGTTCTTCTACGAATACCTTGAGGAGCACTACATCGACCTCCTTCGCACCGCCATAAAAAGGTTCGTTGGTGCAAAAGGCAAGTTGGCCTACACCATGCCCGTCGACAGCGCCAGCAGTTCAGGTTCTATCACCCTACCCAGTTCCAACCGTAATTACCCCAAAAATCCCATCGGGCAGCCTGCGCCTGAGCGATTATCGCAAGGTCCCATCAATCCCTTCGTCATCCCTGGACTGAAAAAACTTCAAATCGACTCGCAACTCAACGAAAACTACACTTTCGAGAGCTTTATTGAAGGCGATTGCAACCGCTTGGCACGTTCTGCCGGCCTCGAAGTGGCCAAAGACCCTGGCAAGAGTGCTTTCAACCCCTTGGTCATCTATAGCGGGACAGGTTTGGGCAAGACCCATCTTTGCCACGCCATCGGATTGGAAACCAAACGTTTGCATCCTGAAAAAACAGTGCTCTACGTCCAGGCTGAGCAGCTATCGACCCAATACGTGACAGCCAACAAAAACAACAACCGTCCCGATTTCATCAACTTCTATCAGATGATTGACGTGCTCATCATTGATGACATTCAATTCCTTGCAGGGAAAGCGGGCACACAGGATGTTTTCTTCCACATTTTCAACCACTTGCAGCAGAACAACAAGCAGATTGTCATCACGAGCGACAAGTTCCCTTCAGACCTGCAAGGCATGGAAGACCGGTTGTTGTCGCGTTTCAAATGGGGACTGACTGCCGACCTTCAAGCACCCGACCTGCCGACACGCACTTCCATCATCCGCGAAAAACTGTCAGACAACGGCATCACTTTCCCTGACGAGGTGGTACAATACATCGCCGGCAACGTCCGCAACAACATCCGCGAGCTGGAAGGTGTAATGAACTCATTGATGGCGCAGTCGCTGCTCAACAAAAAGTCAGTCACCCTCGACATGGCACAACAAATCATTGAGCGGTTTGTGCGCAACACCGTCAAGGAGGTTTCGGTGGAATACATCATCAACATCGTTTGCGAATATTTCAAGATTTCGCCTGAGCAAATGGCGCTCAACACACGCAAACGCCAGGTGGTGCAAGCGCGACAAATTGCCATGTATCTCTCCAAGAAATACTCCAACGCCAGCTTGGCTTCCATTGGGCAACAATGCGGCAAGAAAGACCACGCCACGGTGTATCACGCATGCAAGACCATCACCAACCAGTTGGAAACCGACAAGCAGTTTAAGGTGATGTTTGCCGACATCGAGAAGAAAATCGCCTTGTCATAACCCCTAACCCACTTATGACCAACAACTTTGGAAAACTTTACCTCGTGCCCAACCTGCTTGGTGCCACGAAACCCGAACAAGTCATCCCTGCCGGAACGCTTGAAATTGTGAAACGCTTGAAGCATTTCGTCGTGGAAAACACGCGCACCTCTCGCCGTGTGTTGAGTCGCATCGGGATGGACAATGCCATCGACGACATCGAATTCATTGAGCTTGACAAGCACAACGCCAGAAACCTTGATTTAATGGAGCACCTCGGTGCCTGCCTACAAGGTGAGGACATGGGATTGATGTCGGAGGCTGGAACGCCTTGCGTGGCTGACCCCGGTGCATTAGTCGTTGACTTGGCCCATTCCGCTGGCATACAAGTCATTCCATTGGTTGGTCCCAATGCGATGATTTTGGCATTGATGGCCTCGGGCTTCAACGGTCAGGCTTTCGCTTTCCATGGATATTTGCCCATCAAGAGCCCCGAGAGGCAGAATGCCATCAAGGACTTGGAACGCAGGTCGGCAGCCAACAACGAGACGGAGCTATTCATCGAGACGCCTTTTCGCAACAACGCGATGATTCAGGACTTGTGCAAGAACCTCCACCCTGCCACGCGCGTCTGTGTGGCCTGCAATCTCACCTGCGACGACGAGCTCATCATCAGCCAAAGCATTGGGGAATGGAAGGGTTTTAAAGGCGACTTAAACAAAAAGCCCGCTGTGTTTTTGGTGTACAGCGAGCCGAGAAGAAACTTCCAAAGGAGATAGTAATCTACTGAATATTCAGCACCCTGTGGATCTGCAACGATAGCCGCCAGCCAGGATTCTGCATTACGGCTTCGACGCAAGCTTTCATGTTGGCCTTTCGCTGCACTTCGTCTTCACAAAAACACGGCTGCAAAAAACGGTGCTTGGCTTCGACGCCATCATACTGTGCCAAATCCTGGCCAAGATAAACCACTTTCAACTCATCGCAATGCTTTAACACACAAGGCTCTAAATCGCCACCAACAAAGGCTGATTTTGGCGAAAACGTCACCCAATCCAAACTGCT
Source organism: Bacteroidales bacterium (assembly GCA_016290215.1). Lineage (GTDB taxonomy): Bacteria > Bacteroidota > Bacteroidia > Bacteroidales > F082 > Limimorpha. The sequence goes on along the minus strand of JAEETH010000074.1, from coordinate 7,341 downwards.
CGGCAAAGGTCGCGTCCCATTGGTTTCGATGGCGATTTTCTTGCCTGTCTTTTGTTTCAGTTCTGTCACAAAAGCCTCGTCGATGAATAAAGAAGGCTCTCCGCCCGTCAACACAACCAACGGCGCAATGGGATACTTATTGACCTCATTCACAATCTCCTGCGATGACATCATCTCCCCTGCTTGGTGCTGCGTATCACAAAAAACGCAACGCAGGTTGCAACCGCTGAAGCGCACAAATACGGCAGGCGTTCCCGTGTGGAAGCCCTCGCCTTGCAGGGAGTGGAATATTTCGTTAATCTTATACAATGTTGAACTGTTGATTGTTTAATTGTTTAATTGATGGGACTTCAGCTTTTTGCCATCAGCCATCAGTTTAGTGGATTCTAAGCTGATGGCTAAATGCTGATTGCTGATAGCTTACAAATCAATCAAAATTCTGCGGGGCGTCGTCCTTGATGTAGGAAGCCTTGTTGTCGCGCGACTCCCACACATCAGCGCGGTAGCAATTCGGGACGGTGTCGACAATCCATTTGGCCAGGTTTTCAGCAGTAGGATTGAAATCCAGCACCTCGTTGATGTTAGTATGGTCGATCTTGCCGTGAATCAACCGCTTGATCTCGGTGAAGTCACACACCATGCCGTTGCTGTCAAGCTTCTCGCAGCGACAATACACATTGATCTTCCAGTTGTGGCCATGCAGGTTCTCGCATTTGCTCTCATAGTCGAGATAAAGCTGATGGCAAGCGGATATTTCTAAGGTTTTTCTGACGTAATACATATTCAGTTGGCAGTTGTTCAGTTATTCAGTTGACAGTTGTTCAGTTATTCAGTTGTTCAGTTATTGTTTTGACACGGGACGGCTGAAAGCCGCATTTTCGGCAGATTATGATAAGGGTAGTCGAGTTTGCGTTTGGGTTATTTATGTTAGATTTGTGTTTGATTTGTTTCCCTATCACGATTCATATTCAGTATAGTCTTCAATGCCAGCATCTTTCAGTGCTTGGCGGCGTTCGCGACAGGTGCCGCACTTGCCGCAGTGCTTCTCGCCTCCCTTGTAGCAGGAATAGGTCTCAGTATAATCCAATCCCAAAGCCTTGCCATGCTCAGCGATTTCCTTCTTACTCAAATAGGTATAAGGCGCAAAGACCTTGATGTTCTCGTATGTTCCCGCCGACATAGCCTCCGACATGGCATCGACGAAACCCGGGCGGCAGTCAGGGTAAATGGAATGGTCGCCAGCGTGGTTAGCTATCATCACACGTTTCAGGCCATTGCTCTCCGCAATACCAGCGGCGATGGCCAGCATGATGCCGTTGCGAAATGGCACCACCGTCGACTTCATGTTTTCGTCGTCGTAGTTGCCTTCAGGAATGTCGTCGGCAGTCATCAACAGAGCACTTTTGAAATAACGGTGCATGAACTCAAGCGGCACCACGATATGCCTGATACCCAAGCGTTGGCAATGCGTCACCGCACAGACACGCTCGCGGCCATTTTGGGTAGAGCCATAGTCAAAGGTGATGGCCAAGGCGATTTCGTCCTTGTATTCATACAACATCGTGGTGGAGTCCATGCCCCCGGAGATGATAATTACTGCATCCTTCATTTCAGTTTTCAGTTGTTCAGTTATTCAGTTGTTCAGTTGTCGCTTCGCGTCATCGCGAGGAACGAAGCGATCCAGGACAAAGGCTTCATGTCTAGATTGCCGTGCTCCGCTCGCAATGACAAAGAAGTCGTTGCTTCACCATGTCCTGATGCTCAGCATCACCGTAGTTGGCGAAGGGCTTGATGGAGATGCCGCCACGCGGATTGAACAGTCCTATGACTTCCAAATACCTGGGATCCATCAGCTTGACCAAGTCCTTCATGATGATATTCACACAGTCCTCATGGAAGTCGCCGTGGTTGCGGAAACTGAAGAGATAAAGTTTCAGGCTCTTACTCTCCACCATCAACGTGCGCGGGATGTAGTTGATGATAATGTGTCCAAAATCAGGTTGACCGGTCTTAGGGCAGAGCGAGGTAAACTCTGGACAATCCAGCGTCACAAGATACTCGTTCTCAAGATGTTTGTTCTCAAAAGTCTCCAACACCTCAGGCGTATAGTCGTAACTGTATTGCGTGTTTTGGTTGCCCAATAGTGTCACACCTTTCAGTTCTTGTTCGTTTCTTGACATAGTCTATTATTTTGCCGCAAAATTAGGAAAAAAAACGTAGAGACGCAAAATGTTGCGTCTCTACAAGATTTCATTCAGATTTGTGATAGATTTGTTTCCAAAACCATATCAGCAGCCCGACGTGGCCTTTTCCAGCCGCTTCATGATCGAGAAGATGAACACGGCGGAGAGCAGACAGAGCACGACGAGCACGCCCCAGACCATCCATAACGGCATACCCGTGCCCCAAATTCGGGCGATGACACTGGTGAGGTAGTTACCGATAGCGGTCACGCAGAACCACAAGCCCATCATCATGCCCTTGTACTTGGGCGGTGCCACCTTCGTTACGAAGGAAATGCCGATAGGACTCAGCAGTAACTCGGCGAAGGTCAGCACGAAATAGGTGCTGATCAGCCAGTTGGGAGAAACCAAAGTGCTACTCACGCCACCTTGTGCTTTCAGCTCTGCTGGACTGGCCAAGGGTATGGAGCAAATCACCAAGATGAGGAATCCTAATGCAGCCACAATCATGCCCATACCAATCTTGCGCGGCGAAGAAGGCTCTTTCCCTTTCTTCGCCAAGGCCCCAAAGACCGCCATAGAAACTGGCGTCAAGGCGACCACAAAGAACGGGTTGAACTGCTGGAACTGCTGCGGCAGGATGTTGATCGGGTCGGGCATGGTCTTATAAAGCATCACTGCCATGACCCACAGGAATGTCGTAACCCCACACAGGATGCCACGGTTCATGGGCTTGGTGGCCTGGGCAGCCCCAAACATCGTATAAATCGAGATGGCTATCAAAGTCAGCGACCAGATATTGAAGCCGAAACGAGTGAAACCGCTCGCTGTGCTTTGTGTATAGTCGCGGGCGAAGTAGGTCAGGCATAGTCCAGCCTGCTGGAACGACATCCAGAAGAAGATGACCACGGCGAAGACCATCACCAAGGCCGTGATACGCTCGCGGGTCTGTTCTTTTGAGAGTTCCGCCACATTCACGGTGGTGCTTTCCATCGCCTTGGCCTGCTTGGTGTTCACGTCGGCGTGCTTGAACCAATTGCGGCAGCATAGATAGATAGCCATGGAGAGAATCAATGAAATGCAAGCCACACCGAAGCCGTAGTTGTAGGCACCCGAAAGCGCATCGATATAGTTGTTGGCGAAACCTGCCAAGTCATTGACATTACCACCTTGCTGTACGGCCAAAGCCTCAAAAGTCGAAAGTGCTTCAGGCGTGATGGTACCGTCAAGGTATTGGTGTGCCAACGAAGGAATCTGCGGCACATAGCTGAAGCCAGCCTTGCCCAAGAACAAATCAGTCACCTTGGTAGCGGTGATAGGTGCGAACATTGAGCCAATGTTGATGGCCATGTAGAACAGGCTGAAACCGTTATCGCGAAATGCACTGTATTTGGCCTCATCGTAGAGGTTGCCTACCATCACCTGCAGGTTGCCCTTGAACAGACCTGTGCCGATGGCGATAAGTGCCAAGGCGGAGAACATGGTGATTTTGGCGGTTTCTGTAGCCATCGGCACTGCCAAAAGCAGGTAACCGAGGAACATCACCACGATGCCCGACTTCACCATCTTGCCGTAGCCAAAACGGTCGGCCAACATACCGCCGATGAGAGGCATGAAATAGACGCATCCAAGGAAGATGCCGTAGATGTGGCCCGCCTGCGCCTCGTTGTAGCCGAACTTAGCTTGCAGGAAAAGCACGAAAATCGCCAACATCGTATAGTAGCCGAAGCGTTCGCCCGTGTTGGCCAGTGCGAGGGCGTAAAGCCCTTTAGGATGACCCTTGAACATAGTTGTCAGTTTTCAGTTTTCAGTTGTTCAGTTATATGGAAAAGGCTTGCTTGCGCAAGCCCTTTCCTTGTTATACATTATTGATGATTATTCCGTCACTCTCTCTAACCACTTCACCATGCCGAACATAACGGACATAGAGACGAGGCAGACGAGCAGGAACACACCCCAGCACTTCCAGATATCCCAAGCGTTGAGCATGATAGGACCAACGAAGATGAAGAGGTTGCCGATGGCTGTGGCACCGAGCCACAAGCCTTGGCAGAGACCCACCATGTGGCGAGGGGCGACCTTCGAAACGAAGGACAGACCCAGCGGAGAGATGAACAACTCAGCCACGGTGAGGAAGAAGTAAGTGACAATCATTACCCAAGGAGCAGCCTTGGCAAGACCGGCAGCAGCCATCTGAGCGGCATCCATGGCACGGAAAACATCACCCGAAGGATAGTGCTTCACGATAGAGAAAATCATCAGGAAAAGGTAGGCGCAGCCGGCCAAACCCATACCGTAGGCAATCTTGCGCGGTGTGGAAACCGGTTTGCCCTTGCTGGCTAACATAGCGAAAATGCCCATGACCAACGGGGTAAGAATGATGACGAACAAGGGGTTCAAAGCCTGCCAAATCTCAGGAGCAATTTGGTCGGATTTGACGAAGTCGCGGGCGAACACCGACAACGACTGACCATTCTGGTGGAACGACAGCCAGAAGAACACGGCGATACCCAACACGGCAAACAAAGCAGCCATACGTTGCTTGATTTCCTTGGCCATGGCGGCCTTCTCTTCAGCAGAGTATCCAGCAATTTCGGCAGCCATCTTCTTGGCAGGTTGTGGGAACTTGCTCCTTTGCGTGAAGAAGATAATCAACGAAATCAGCATAGCGGCCACGGAGACGAAGAACGAGAAGTGAACGCCTTGGTTGAAGGTCAGGATGTAATCGGAGCAAAAACGAGTTTGATCGGCCAGCAATGATGGATCAGTGACCACTGTTTGGGAGGTCTCCAAAAACTTTTGAGTAAGGTCAACAAATTCGCCCTCCTTATTTGTATATTGCAGTGTGCCATTCAGGAAATGGTGGCACAGGGCCGACATATCAGCATTATAAACGAAGTTGTGGGCTTTCAGCCACCACTCGCGCAGCATGGGAGCCACAAAGGGGGCAATAACGCCACCGATGTTGATGAACACGTAGAAAATCTGGAAGCCACTGTCGCGCTTGTCTTTGGCCACGGCTAAAGCCTCAGGGCCTTTCTTGGCAGCCTCGGCCTCAAAGTTGTCGTACATCTGACCGACGAGAGCCTGCAAGTTACCCTTGAACAGACCATTACCGAAAGCGATGCAGAGCAAGGCGATGCAAGTGAAGATGAGGATGCCCCACCATTTGCCGTCACCGTCAACGATGATGCCATTGGCGTTCTGGCTGAACAGTGGGATAGCCATGCCCACATAACCGAGGGCCATGATAATCAAACCCCACTGGATGGTGCGGTGGTAGTTTTGCGTGCGGTCGGCGATGATACCACCCACCAAGCTCAGCACGTAGATGCCGAAATAGAACACCGAGTAGATGACGCCAGCAGTGGCATCGGGCAGTCCGAACTTCGACACGATGAACAGCAACAGGATGGCGTTCATGATGTAATAGCCGAAACGCTCGCCCATGTTACTTAATGCGGCTGCAATCAAGCCTTTAGGATGTTCTTTCTTAGCCTTAGAAAGGTAAAAGAACAAGAATGGGATAACCAGTGCAAGGATGCAGATGAAAATCACCATTGTCACATTTGTTGATAATAATACCATAATGTTATGAATTTAATTGATAATAGATTTCTCGTTTTACAATTAACGGACAAAAATAGGAAAATTATCAATGCCATCCCAAAATTGAAGAAAAAAGTCTCAGTATAGCCAAAAAAACGTTACTTTTGCCGATTGTTTGCGCGTTGAAGCTATAACCTCACTATGTCGGCCCTTCGACAAGCTCAGGAACCTTGGTTCGATCCCGCGTCAAACAACAATTCAACAATTAAACAGTCAACAAATCGAAGATTCAACGAAGTTAATTCAACAACAAATACATGGAGATCAGCAGCAAATACAGCCCTCAGGAAGTTGAAGGCAAATGGTACGAACACTGGATGGACAAGAACTACTTCCACTCCACTCCCGACGAACGCGAACCCTATACCATCGTGATCCCGCCGCCGAATGTGACCGGCGTGCTTCACATGGGCCACATGATGAACAACACGATTCAGGACATCCTAATCCGCCGCGCCCGTATGCAAGGCAAGAACGCCTGCTGGGTGCCCGGCACCGACCACGCCTCCATCGCCACCGAAGCCAAGGTGGTGAATAAGTTGGCGCAACAGGGCATCAAGAAGACGGACATCGGCCGCGAGGAGTTCCTCAAGCACGCATGGGACTGGACCCACGAGCATGGTGGCATCATCCTCAAGCAGCTGCGCCGCCTCGGATGCTCCTGCGACTGGGAACGCACCTCGTTCACCATGGACGACATCCGCTCGAAGAGCGTCATCCGCGCCTTCGTCGACCTCTATAACAAAGGCCTGATTTACCGTGGTGTACGCATGGTCAACTGGGACCCGAAAGCCTTAACGGCTTTGAGCGATGAGGAAGTCATCTTCAAGGATGAACATAGCAAACTGTTCTACCTGCGTTATTACCTCCACGAGGACGACGGCACAGGTGCCACGGGCGCTGAAGGCGAAATCATCCACACCGATGAGCAAGGTCGCCGCTATGCCGTGGTGGCCACCACACGTCCCGAGACCATCATGGGTGATACGGCCATGTGCATCAACCCTGCCGACCCCAAGAACCAATGGCTGCGAGGCAAGAAAGTCGTGGTGCCGTTGGTCAACCGCGTCATCCCGGTCATCGAAGACGGCTATGTCGACATCGAGTTCGGTACCGGCTGCCTGAAGGTCACTCCCGCCCACGATGTGAACGACTATATGCTGGGCGAGAAACACAACCTGCAGAGCATCAACATCTTCAATGATGACGCCACCCTCAGCGAAGCCGCTGGTATGTACATCGGCATGAGCCGCGAGGACTGCCGCAAGCAGATCATCATCGACATGAAAGAAGCCGGCCTCCTTGAGAAAATTGAGGACTATAATAATAAGGTGGGTTACTCCGAGCGCACCAATGTGCCGATTGAGCCCAAGCTCTCTATGCAGTGGTTCCTCAAGATGGAACACCTTGCCGACATTGCGCTGAAGCCCGTGTTGAATGGCGACATCAAGTTCTATCCCGCCAAATATGTCAACCTCTACCGTCACTGGTTGGAGAACATCAAGGACTGGTGCATCAGCCGTCAGCTGTGGTGGGGCCATCAGATTCC
>JAEETH010000073.1 GCA_016290215.1 Bacteroidales bacterium | reverse complement strand
TGCCAAACTCGTAAGCCGAATGTTCGCCGTCATTAAAAGAGACGAAGCTTATCAACGGAACTACAACTTATTTACTCCTACAGAAAAAAACTTGCAAAAAGCCATTGTCAATTCATAAGAATATATACAAACATCTTGCGATTATACGTTTTATTATTACTTTTGCATAAAAAATCAGACGCCAATGAAACGACAATTCTTTGCCATCACATTCTTTTGCATCGCTATCATCACCTCTGCACACGCCCAAATCTTCAAGACCGACGACGAGCCTGCCTTGGTGCTCATCGACAAGGCTCGTTATGTCTCTGCTGCCATACAAACCAATGATTATCTGTCGCTTATCGAAGGAAAACGAGTGGGCATCGTAGGTAACCAAACCAGCATCGTCGGCGAGACACATTTGGTGGACACCCTGCTCTCGTTGGGTGTTGATGTACGCAAAATCTATACGCCTGAACATGGCTTCCGTGGCACCGCCGATGCCGGTGCCAAAGTCAACAGCGGCAAAGATGAGAAAACAGGGATACCTATTGTTTCGCTTTACGGCAAAAACAAGAAGCCAACGCCTGAGATGTTGCATGGCATCGACATCATTCTTTTTGACTTACAGGACGTTGGCGTTCGTTTCTACACCTATATCTCTACCATGAGCTACGTGATGGAAGCCGCCGCGGAAAACAATCTTCCCGTCATCGTCCTCGACCGACCCAATCCCAATGGTTATTATGTGGACGGCCCCGTTTTGAAGTCCGAAAACAAGTCGTTTGTAGGTATGCACCAAGTTCCGGTAGTCTACGGCATGACCATTGGGGAATATGCCAAGATGGTGAACGGCGAAGGCTGGCTGAAAAATGGTGTCACCTGCGACCTCACCGTGATACCGATTAGAAAATACAACCGTAAAGCCATTTATGAGCTGCCTGTGAAACCCTCGCCTAATTTACCCAACTGGGAATCGGTCTACCTCTACCCCTCCCTTTGCTTCTTCGAAGGCACAAACGTCAGTATTGGGCGCGGCACGGAAACGCCTTTCCAAATCTACGGTCATCCCGATATGCGAGGCAGTTATACCTTCACACCTAAAAGCACGGGAGGAGCCACAAAACCCTTGTTGGAAGGGCAACGCTGCCGTGGCGAAAACCTGATTGAATATGCACATGATTACGCCCGTAATGCCAACCAACTCCATTTGGAGTGGATTATCGAAGCCTATCAACAATTGAAAGACAAAGGCTTTTTCAAGGATTATTTCCGTTTGCTCTCAGGCGACAAGCAGCTGCAACGCGACATAGAAAAAGGGAAAAGCGCAGACGAAATCCGCGCTTCGTGGGAGGACGACCTTGAAGCATTCAAGGCTGTTCGGGGAAAATACTTATTATATTGAAAAACCAAAATTTTATGTCATTCCAATTAGCCGTGCATGTCATTCCAACGTTGGCATGTGCGATAGAGGGAATCTATGAACGGCGGCTTGTAAGGCAAACACCAATAATTGACGGCCTCAACAGTCATAGATCCCATGCCTTTGCCCACTAACCCTACGCAGGGATGACATGCCTGTTGATGCCTGCAAAACAGTTATCCGAAAACCTCTTCCAAAAGCTTAAGATACTCTTTATAAACCAGCGTGTCCGACAACTCCGACAGGGCTTCGGCCAAGGAGCGATAGTACCACTCCACATCAGGCTTGCCGTTTGGAGCATGAAAGCGTTTCCACACCTCGTCTCCTATTTGCCTATAATCCAAAGCGATGCCGCTCATGTTGGAAAACTTGTCACCAAGAGCCACTATCTTGCTGTCGTGTGGCGCAGCAGCCAATTGTCTGAGTTGGGCTGTTTTTTTCTCACGCCAAGTCAGGTTTTCATCCAATGGGGCGGTTTCATTCTGCACGAGCACGGCCACCCTATCGCCAAACTGCTCACGAAGCTGTTCGATGGTGACATCGGTGTCCTCCACCGTGTCGTGCAAAATGGCGGCGGCCAACATTTCCTGGTCGTTGGTCATCGTGGCCACAATAGCCGCAGCCTCCATGGGATGTATGATATAAGGATAACCTTTGCCACGGCGCTCAGTGCCCTGATGGGCTTCGACGGCAAACTTCACGGCCTTGTCGAAGAGGCTGGTTTCTAATGGATTGTTCATGTTTTTAGATCAAATTGATTTTTCGGGCTTGCTCACAGATGCGCTTGGCACGTTGCTGATGGTAGTCGTTTTCGCCATAGAGCGCATTGAAAAAGCTCACCAAGCCTGCTTCTCCATAGCCTTTCTTAAGGATGGCGACAATGCAAAGGTTTTGCAGTGCCACCGAATAGGTAACGATGTCCAAACCCGTGCCGGCCAACTGTAGCAGGGCCAATTGGTAGGCGCTTTCGCTATAAGTTTTGCTCATCTTCACGATATCGCCAATGGTCTTCATGTTCATGTTGAGCAGTATTCTATAGTATGGCATGAGGTTGTCTTCATAGACCTCGCCATGGTTGATGGCGGCAATTTTGTCAGCAAGGTTCTTGAAAGGCTTCAATTCGAGGAAGCTGCGGAACGTGTCGCCATTAAGCGGCACCTCATCGAGTTTGCCCGTTGCCACCATCGACTGCACCGTGCGTCGATAGCCCATGATTTCCTTGCGTATGCGGCAGAATTGTTCGTCGGCAAGTTCCAACATACCGGCAAGTCGGGTCATATTGCGCTGGTATTCAATCGGGATTTCCACATTGCTCTTGTAGCCGATGTCGTGGTACATATTGGCCCACACATGCTGCAAGGTGCTGCGCATCTGAAGCTCGAAACGGATCTGGTTCAACTGAGGCAATTCGGGGTCTTTGTACAAGGTCTCTGGAATGCGGCATACATAGTGAAGCGACAGGTAGCCAAAACGGTCGATCTCAAGCATCTTGCGCTTGTCGACGGAGTTGGCCCAGTCGATTTCAAACATCTTTTCGACCAAGGCGGAAATGATGTCGACTTCATCGCTGTAGTAGGTGATGATGCGTGCGCCGAGGACATCGGTAATATCTTCCAACGTATGGTATTTGAAGCCTTTCAGTTCCAACTTCCCTGCCAGGCTTTGCTCCGCCTTGACGCGGGCTTCAAGGCCCGAAACGAGAATGTTGTTCTTGTCGAGGCAGTTGCGCAACAAATCGAGGACCACGGTTTTCATCTTCTCATAAATGGGAAGTTTCTCGTGATACTCGCTGAGGAGCATCTCACAATGCACATCGAGTTTCATAATACCCTGATTTAGATAATGGTAATGATGTTGGAGAATCCGGTGATGTCGAAGACCTCCTTCACGCGGGGGTTCATGTTGTGCAACACCATCTTGCCATTGCGAGCCACGACGCTTTTCTGCAAGAGGAGGAACACACGCAGACCTTGCGACGAGGTGTAGGTCATGCCAGAACAGTCGATGTCGATGTTGGGGCGTTCGTCCTCCATCAAAGGAGCGATGTCTTGCTGAAACTGGTCGGCATTGGTGGTGTCGATGCGCCCTTCGAGGGTCACGAGCGTCTTTTCGTTTTGCTTGTTTATTGTGACTTTCATTTCTTCAAATCTTTCACTATTTTTCTCATTATCAATACATTGTTACCATCCTCATAATGGTATTCTATGCTGTCCATCATCTTTTTGCAGAGGTAGATGCCGAGGCCACCCACTTGGCGTTGGTCGGCAGAAAGTTTCACGTCAGGGTCGGCCTTTTCCAAAGGGTTGAAGGGTACGCCTGCATCGCGCAGTTCGATGGTCAGCACCAGCGACTCGTGGTCGAGGCTCGTGCCAGCCTCAAGCCATCCAATGCCGCCTTCGTAGGCGTAGCGCACCACGTTCTCGACGGCCTCCTCGACAGAAAGTTCAATCTTGAAGCGCAGGTCGAGGTCGTTGGGCATGTCGGGCGAGGCCATCAGGAAGGCGATGATCTCGCTTGACTTGTCGGTGATGGGGTTGAATCTTTTTTTTATCATGTCAAATATAAATGCTCATTATGGTTATGTCGTCATTTTGTGGATTGTCGTCGGCAAAATCGCGGACGGAATGGTAGAGACTTTCAACGATAGTTTGCTCTGATAGAGACGTTTCATGGCTTCTCTCTACCACGTTTTGTGCCCAGGCCAAAAGCCTTTCGTCGCCATATTGGCTCAGGTCTTTCCTTTCGGCTTCGGTAACGCCATCGGTATAGGCGATAACACGCGTACCTTGTTCAAAATCAATCCGTTCAGCTTCAAAACTAAAATTCTCAAATAGACCGATGGCAATATTAGGCTTGCATTTGAGCATGTAAGGTTCTCCATCGGGTGGCATGACGAGGATGGGGTCATGACCGGCATTGCAATACTCCATGTGGCCGGTCTTGAGGTCGATGCGAGCCACAAACATCGTCACGAACATGCCCGCCTTGTTGGAGTTGCTGAACGTGTCGTTGATGCGACGCATCGAAACGTCCAAAGGCAGGCCTTCGTTCACCACAAAGCGCAGCAACACCCTCGTGATGGCCATCAGCAACGAGGCCGCAATACCTTTGCCCGACACGTCGCCAATGGCGAAATAAAACTGGTCGCCTTGCTGATCAAAATCATAGAAGTCGCCCCCGACGGCCTTGGCTGGATTGACGTAGGCATGGAAAAATGGCGGAAAATCGGTGCGCAGCATCCCACGCTGGATGTCGCGTGCCAAGGTCAGATCCGACTCCATACGTTCCTTGGCTTCCGTGGTTTTCCTCAGCTCCTCACCGTAACGAATCGTACGACGGATGACACCACGACTGAAGAAAAACAGCACAAGGAAACTGATTAATCCGATTATAATCAAATAAATCAACAATTCAGGAGCCTCTCGCCACCAATCTATTGGATGGATGGAACCATCAGCGATGACGAGGGCAGTAACAATCTGAGCCAAAAGCGAAACGACCACTACGGTGCCCATAATCCGCCAGCTCAACCGATCAGAGAATGTTTTACCGTTCATTGTTGCATTGAATTGAGGTGCAAATTTACAACAATTTGCGAAAAACACGCAATTTGGAACTTTTTTCTAAATTTGCAATGAAAAAAAAGACAACTATGGACGCTATCAAAATCTCTTTGGACGACTTCGTACACACTGGCGGAGGCTTCAACGGCGAGAGCTACGACCACAAGACCGACCCGACGATAATGCTCAAGCTCTATTTTCCGGGCAAGGTTCAACAGCCTTATGACGAGATGCTACTGGCCCGCAAAGTGTACGACATGGGCATCCCCACCCCCGAACCAAGCGAATATGTGGTGACCGAAGATGGCCGTTACGGCATTTTGTTCCACCGTATCCCTAACAAGATTTCCTATTCACGTGCCATTGGCGACCATCCCGAGAATGTAAAACAATATGCAGAGGAATTTGCGCAAATGTGCCACCAGCTGCACGCCACCCATATCGACACCACCCAGTTTGAGAATGTGAAAGACCGCTATCATAAGCTATTGGCAGAAAATCCATTCTTTACGGCAGAGGATAAGGAAAAACTGAACCGTTTCATCGACAGCGTCCCCGATACCGACACCGCCATCCACGGCGATCTCCAATACTCCAATGTTGTTTTCACCGAAAGCCAACGCTATTTTATCGACCTCGGCGACTTTTGCTACGGCAATCCCCTTTTCGACTTGGGAATGGTTTATCTGTGCAGTAACCTCAGCGACGCGTCTTTCATCAAAGAGACTTTCCACATGGAGAAAGCCACTGCCATCAAGTTTGGGGAAGCTTTCGCGAGCGCCTATTTCGGCAAAGACCGCTCCTTAAAGGATATTGAAGCGGAAATCAGACCATTCGCGGGCCTCAAAACGCTCATCATCGAGCGAGATGCAAGAAGTCCTCTACCGCAATTCCGTGTGGCGTTAGAGGGAATTCTCCATTGAATTTCATCGACGTTTCGCCGTTGAGTCAACAACGATTTCCGTATAAGTGGAAAGGACAAACACCGAGATTTGGCCATTTTCCTTGGCAAACCGTATGGCCGCCGAAAGCGAGTCTTCGGGAAAGATTCGGTCGCTGTCGAAATAATAGAGGCTGTCGGACGTGTTCAGCCAACCGCCTACGTATCCGTTATGGCTGAGTGCGTGTGAAATCACCTTAGGCAACTGGTCGCGTGAATGGCTGTTTTGGGTGGCCGCATACGCAACGCAGATTCCCTCTGTAGGCTCGCTCATTGTACGGATATCAAGGGTGAAACCATCGGGGTGCGTCTGACTGTATGTCCACACCTTATCGGCAATCCCCTTTACCTGGTAACTCGAAGTCCTACATTGTGCAAGGAAAAGGGTGCTGCAGAGGAAAAACACCCCTACAAGCACCCTCTTTGTCGTTTGTTTCTTCATCCGACCTTTTATCTTGTCCTACCAGGATACACCTTCAAGGCTTCATCAAGGCACTTGATGGCGGCCTTCAGGTCGTCGATGCAGATGCAATAGGTGATACGAGCCTGATGACGGCCCTTTTCCGGGTCGGCATAGAAGCCTGTGGCCGGAGCTAACATCACGGTTGCGCCGTTGTAGCTGAAATCGGTGAGCAGCCACTGGCAGAACTTGTCGCTGTCGTCAATAGGCAGGTCGATGACGGTGTAGAAAGCGCCCTTAGGCATAGGGCAGAAACAGCCCGGAATCTTGTTGACTCCCTCCACGATGACATTACGGCGGGCAATGTATTCGTTATAAACACCATCAAAGTATGACTGCGGCGTTTCAACGGCGGCCTCGGCAAAGATCTGGCCAAAGCTCGGTGGCGAAAGACGGGCCTGAGCCAAACGCATGGCGATGGCGTAAACCTCGCTGTTGCGGGTCACCATGCAGCCCACACGGGCACCACAAGCGCTGTAACGCTTCGAAACCGAGTCGAACAGAATGGTGTTGCGCTCCAAACCTTCAAGCTGCAACACACTGAAATGCTTGTGACCGTCATAGCAGAACTCACGATACACCTCGTCAGCAAAAAGGAACAAGTCATATTTCTTGACCAAACCTGCGACCTTGAGCAATTCCTCATGGGTGTAAAGATAACCCGTGGGATTGTTGGGGTTGCAAATCATGATGGCCTTGGTGTGCGGTGTAATGGCTTTTTCAAAGTCCTCGATAGGCGGCAAGGCAAAACCAGTCTTGATGTCGCTTGGAATGGTGACAATCTTTGCATCGCAAAGCTTGGCGAAGGTATTGTAGTTGGTGTAATAAGGCTCTGGAATGATGATTTCGTCGCCAGGGTTGAGGCACACGGTGAAAGCCATCTGCAAAGCTTCACTACCACCCGTGGTGACAAGAATCTGGTTAGGCGTGACATCGATGCCATGACGATGGTAATAGTTGCAAAGGGCACGACGGTAGGTGGGAATACCGGCGGAGTGGCTGTACTCCAGCACACCATGGCTGGCCGGAAGATCCTTGGCGGTCTCAGCAAGGGCTTTCAAGGCACCCTTTGGGGTCTCGATATCAGGTTGTCCGATGTTGAGGTGATACACATGAACACCGCGTTCCTTGGCAGCATCGGCAAAAGGAACGAGTTTACGGATTGCCGACTGCGGCAGCTCCAAACCTTTTTTGGATATTTGTGGCATAAGTGTTTGTTTTTGTATAAAAAGCCATCTAACGTAAACATTAGACGGCTTTTACGATAACTAATTTACAATTCAAGTCGGATTATTGTTTATTGACAGGTGAACCGGCATCATCTTTCTTTTCAGGCATGGCCTCGGTGGGTTGTTCGAGCACGCGGCCAGTGATGCGCAGCACCACAGTAGGATTGCTGATAGCATTTGAGGTCACGGTAACGGTTTTGTTGATGTTACCCACACGGTTGGTCCTGTAAGTCACCTTGATAACTTCTGTCTCACCAGGAAGGATGGGTTCTTTAGGCCATGAAGGAATGGTGCAACCGCAGCTTGATTTGGGCTTTTGCACCAGCAGAGGCTCGTTGCCCGTGTTGGTGAAGCGGAACTCGCATTCGCCATTGCCGTTGTAAGGCACTTCGCCGTAATCGTGCACGACTTTTTCGAATTCAATCTCTGGTCCGTTTTGAACTTTAGTGTCTTGAGCTTTGGCCACTCCTGCGAAAAGGAGCATGATACCAAGAAGATAAATCACTTTTTTCATTGCTTATTGATTTAAAATTGTTGCAAAATTAGTAATTATTATTGTTCGATGTTCAAATATGCCAAATTTTCAAACATTTTTTCTCTTTTTCAAAAAGTGTGCCAAAAAAAATTCTCCGAGAACACTCTCGGAGAATTTTTTCATTCCTAAACACAAGCTTTTACAGCAGGTGGCAAGTAACGGTCAAACCGGCCATCACGATACTCACCATGCTCATCAGCTTGATGAGGATGTTCAGTGAAGGACCTGACGTATCCTTGAACGGGTCACCGACAGTGTCGCCAACGACGGTAGCCTTGTGGTTTTCAGAACCTTTACCACCGAAGTTGCCTTCTTCGACGTACTTCTTGGCATTGTCCCAAGCACCGCCCGAGTTGGCCATGAAGACAGCCAGCACGAAGCCCGTGCTCAAGCCACCGATCAACAGACCGAGAACACCAGGAACACCCAGGATGACACCCGTCAGGATCGGGACGAGGATGGCGAGGATGGAAGGCACCAGCATTTCGTGTTGGGCACCCTTCGTCGAGATAGCCACACAACGCTCGTAGTCGGGTTCGGCCTTGCCTTCAAGGATACCCTTGATGGTGCTGAACTGACGGCGGACTTCCTCCACCATCTTTTGGGCTGCACGACCCACAGCGTTCATCGTCATGCCGCAGAACACGAAGGCCATCATAGCGCCAATGAACACACCCACCAAAACGACGGGGTTCATCAGGTTGACGTTGTAGGCTTCCATGAAGTCCACCAACGTAGCTTTGGCAGCTTCAACGCCATTAGGCAGATCTTGTCCAATACGCACCAAAGCGATCTTGATTTCCTCAACGTAGGAGGCCAACAGAGCCAAGGCAGTCAAAGCAGCGGAACCGATGGCGAAGCCCTTACCCGTGGCAGCAGTGGTGTTGCCAAGAGCATCAAGGGCGTCGGTGCGCTTACGCACTTCGGGTTCGAGGCCGCTCATTTCAGCGTTACCACCGGCATTGTCGGCGATGGGGCCGTAAGCGTCGGTGGCCAAAGTGATGCCCAAAGTGGAGAGCATACCCACGGCAGCGATACCGATGCCGTAAAGACCTCTCGAAAGGTTGGCAGCCGTAAACTCAATGTTGAAGCCATTGGCGCAAAGGTAAGCCAAGACGATGGCAAAGCCCACGGTAACGACCGGGATAGCCGTGGAGAGCATACCCAGACCTAAGCCAGAGATAATCACCGTAGCAGGACCAGTCTTCGAGCTTTCGGCCACTTTTTGCGTGGGCTTGTAGCTCTGTGAAGTATAGTATTCAGTAGCTTTTCCGATAATCACACCAGCGAGCAAACCGACCACTACTGAGAGTGAAGTTTGCCACCACATGTTGGCTAAATCGCCCGTTTCATTACCGAAGAGGAAATACATGATGCCAAAGGTCGCAGCGGCGATGAGAATGGCAGCGGCATTGGTACCACGGCTCAATGCGCCAAGAAGTTCCTTCATGCCAGCGTTTTCCTTGGTCTTCACGAGGAAGATACCAATGATGGAAAGCAGTACGCCCACGGCAGCAATCAGCATAGGAGCCAGCACGGCCTTGAACTGCAAGCCTTCGACGGCGGCAGTGGCAAATGCCGAAGCACCCAAAGCCATCGTGGCGAGGATGGAGCCAGCGTAGGATTCGTAAAGGTCGGCACCCATACCAGCCACGTCACCGACGTTGTCACCGACATTGTCAGCGATGGTAGCGGGGTTACGCGGGTCGTCCTCAGGGATGTTGTACTCGGTCTTACCGACGAGGTCGGCACCGACGTCAGCAGCCTTGGTGTAGATACCACCACCCACACGGGCGAACAAAGCCTGCGTGGAAGCACCCATACCGAAGGTCAGCATGGTAGTGGTAATGGTGATGAGGTCGTTTTCGGCTCCGACAAACTCAAGCAATCCAGTGCCATTCAGCACAAGGAACCACACGGAAACGTCGAGTAGGGCAAGACCCACCACGACGAGACCCATGACGGCACCCGAGCGGAAAGCCACTTGCAGGCCGCTGTTGAGCGACTTGCGGGCGGCGTTAGCAGTACGTGCCGAGGCATAGGTGGCCGTCTTCATGCCGAAGAAGCCCGCCAAGCCCGAGAAGAAACCGCCCGTGAGGAATGCGAACCACACGATGCCGTTCTGCAACTTGAAATAGGCCATGATGCCGAAAATGGCGGCCAAGATGATGAACACAATGATCACCACCTTGTACTGCTGCTTCAGGTAAGCCATAGCTCCCTTACGGACATAAGCAGCAATTTTCTTCATCAAGTCCGTACCTTCGTCTTCCTTCATCATCTGTTTGAAGAAGATGAAAGCGAATGTCAGCGCCAAGACTGAGGCGGCTAACACGATGTAAACAATACTGTTACTAATCATAAGATTGATATTTAGTTAGACATAATTTCTACTAAAAACCATTGTTTTGACGGGGCAAAAATAAGGACAAAATAAATTGAAATGAAACTTTTTTGCATAGTTTTTTATCGAAAACCAACTTTTTTTGTCCATTTCACAAAAAGTCCTTACTTTTGACGATTGAAGAAAGAAGGTTTTGTTTTGAAATAGAGACTTAATAATCAGTTTTTTAACAAAACGAAATCTGAAATCTTCTATAAACTGAACTGCAATGAACAAGGTCAATTTGGAAATCGTAGGCCTGACCTACAGCGAATCCTCGACGGGAGCCTACGTCTTGATTTTGGGCGACAAAAACTCCCAGCGTAGGCTACCCATCGTCATCGGGAGTGCCGAAGCCGAGTCCATCGCCGTGGGCATCGAGAAACACAGGAACGGCCGTCCGCAAACCCACGACCTCTTTATCCGTTTCGCCAAGGAGTTTGGCGTCGAAGTCATGGAGGTGGTCATCAACCGATTCCGCGATGGGATTTACTATGCCATGATAGTCTGCAAACAAGGCGACGACCTGACGATGGTCGACGCGCGTCCCTCCGATGCCATCGCCATCGCTGTTCGTGCAGGTTGCGAGATTTACGCTTACGAGACCGTCATGGAAGAAGCCGCCATCCTTATGGACGACATGGACGCTCCAGCAGTTTCCGATTCTGATGAAGGCCCTATTAATAAAGGTGTAAAACCAACCAGCCTCGACCTGCTCAATTTGGAAGAACTGGAAGAACTGCTGCAAGAGGCTATAGACAATGAGGATTACATGAAAGCGGCGGAGATTAGGGACGAAATCAATAGGAGGAAAGGTTGTTGAGAGTTTAGAGTTGAGAGTTGAGAGACGCTTTGCGTCATTGCGAGGAACGAAGCAATCCAGAGTTTGGAGGTAGGAAGTAGGAGGTATGAGGTATGAGGTATGAGGTATGAGGTAAGGAGAATGCGGAATGAGGAATGATGAATGCGGAATGATGAATGATGAATATTTAAATCTTTAAATCTTGAAATTAGAAATCCTGAAATTTTAAATCTTTGAATATTAAATCTTTAAATCAAAAATAATGAAAGCAATCAAATTCAGGCTTATCGTGATGAACTTCCTCATCTTTGCGGTGTGGGGAGCCTATCTTTGTTCTTTGGGCATCTATCTCAGCAAAATTGGCTTAGGTGCCAACATCGGGAAATTCTTTGCTATTCAGGGCATCGTTTCCCTATTCATGCCTGCACTGATGGGCATCGTCGCCGACCGTTGGATTCCCGCCCAAAAGTTGCTCGGTATCTGCCATTTTATCGCCGCCATCTTCATGGCCTTGGCCGGTTACATGGGAATGAAATACGGTACCGAAGTCACCTTCGGGCAGTTGTTCCCGTTCTATGCCCTCAGCGTGGCGTTCTTCATGCCGACCATCGCCTTGGGCAACTCGGTGTCGTACAACGCCTTGAACCAAGCCGGCCTCGACACGGTGAAGGCCTTCCCTCCTATCCGCGTGTTCGGCACCATCGGTTTCATCCTTTCCATGTGGATCGTCAACTTCACTGGGTTTAAGGATGGCTACCAACAGTTGTTTGTTTCGGCGGCATGGGGCCTTATCTTGGCTGTTTATTCATTCACCTTGCCCGACTGCCCCGTCAACAAGAACGTGGAAAGCAAGTCGTTCGTCGACACCTTCGGCTTGCGCGCTTTCTCATTGTTCAAGGATGCCAAGATGTGTGTGTTCTTCATCTTCTCGTTCCTTTTGGGCATGTGCTTGCAGGTGACCAACGGTTTCGCCACTCCCTATCTTGACGACTTCGGCAAGATTCCGGAGTATGCCAACGCTTTCGCGGTGAAGCACAACGTGTTCCTGTCGTCCATTTCGCAGATTTCCGAAACGCTTTGCATCCTGCTCATCCCCTTCTTCTTGAAGAAGTATGGTATCAAGAAAGTGATGCTTATCGCTTTTGTGGCTTGGGCCTTGCGTTTCTTCTTCCTCGGCGCCGGAAGTCCTACAGGTTTCGGCCTCGTCCTGCTGATTCTCTCCATGATTGTCTACGGCGTGGCCTTCGATTTCTTTAACATCAGTGGTTCGCTCTTCGTCGATCAAAACACCGACGTCAGCATCCGCAGCAGCGCCCAAGGTGTGTTTATGATGATGACCAACGGACTCGGTGCCACCATCGGTTCGTTGTGTGCCCAAGCCGTGGTGAATCGTTTGGTCTACGAGCCTTCTGCCGCCGACCCGAGCTTCAACCTGATGGGTGGCTGGTCATCGGCATGGTATGTGTTTGCCGCGTTCGCACTCGTCGTTGGTATATTGTTCGCCTTCTTGTTCAAGTACAAGCACGAGCCTGAGAAAGAGCAACAAGCCAAATAAAACCGGGGTTATGTGATTCACAACCTCACTTCTCAAAGTGAGGTTTTATGTAAAAGTTGCACTTCGCGAAGTGCAACTTTTTATTATTTCTTCACTTCTCGAAGTGAGATTTGATATTTTTTACTATTTTTGCAGAAAAATATCACTATGGAATCGCTTTTCACCTCGTTCAATGTCTATCTTGGTCTCACCCCGATGGATTATGTCAGGTCGTTTCACGACAAGATCAATTGGAAGAATCGGCTCATCGGCTTGATGGGGCAAAAAGGTGTGGGCAAGTCCACGCTTTTGCTCCAGCACATCAAGATGTACGACAATTTGGAAGAAACGCTATATGTGCAGGCCGACGACCTCTATTTTTCGGGGCATACCTTGTATGAATTGGCCTACGACTTCTTCAAGCGGGGTGGCCGACGACTTTATATCGATGAGATACATAAATATAAAAGGTGGTCGACGGAGATTAAGATGATATATGACCAGTTGCCGCTGTTGTCGGTGGTTTACTCGGGCAGTTCGTTGTTAGCCTTACGCAAAGGCGGTTCGGCAGACCTCAGTCGTCGTTCGATTGAGTACACCATGCCTGGGCTTTCATTTCGCGAATATCTCAACATTGCCAATGGCTGGAACCTGCAGCCAGCTTCGCTTGACAACATCCTCAAAGGGCACGTCGATTTCCCATACGGAGAGCATCGTCCGCTGAAGTATTACGCAAAATATCTGAAAGAAGGGTTTTATCCTTATTTTAAGGAAGACGA
>JAEETH010000139.1 GCA_016290215.1 Bacteroidales bacterium | reverse complement strand
GATTTCTGTATAAGAGCCATCCAATATCAACACATCATGAGTGATAAATTTTTTGTGCTCTGAGTTTTGATACTGAAAAACGACATATTCAAGCAGACTATCTATGTGACTGTTACCTAATGTCCTTGTCGGGTAGTATGAGGTATTAAAAAGGTGCAAGCGGTCATTGAGATTATAATCAAACGTTGACACAATCACCCCATAACGTGAAAAGATTATGTAATTGGGGAAGCCACCCTGAACAATTTCTATCCAAACGGGTGGTTGGTTTTGTGCATGCAGCGATGGCAAGTTTAGAAAACAGAGAAATGTTACAAGATTATAAAGAGCACGTTTCATTTTATATGTGACTATTTGAGGACATTGAATACTTCTTCTAAACTAAAGTTATCTTTTCAGGAGTTTTCTGATATAAGAACCTGCGGTTTGAATGTTTTTTATTTGAGTGAAGGGTTCTGGTATAGGTATAGCACTTCTGGTCATGTCCTTATGCAAGACTTCAATGTAATAATAGTTGATGGCACTGCTCAAGCTCATTTCAATCATTTGGCTCAAATCATTCCGATAGTATATTTTTGAAACGGTTTCTTTAAATAAATTCACTGCGGTCGGATCTTTAACACTTTGCCAAGTGAAAGCAACTAGTTCGTCTGTGGTATCATATCCGCCTCTAAACGACCACTCTTTTCTTATCACTCCCCATGCGTGACGGGATTCATGAATGAGAGTCCCTAACTTGTTTCGTCGGAAATATACATTCACATGTAGGTCGTCAACATGTTTTGTGTGTCCCCCGGTAAAGTCTTCTATCATATCTTCGTTTGTGGAATATGTGACGATTATGTTAGGATCTCTCATGATTTCCTCAAATCCTTGCCTCATCTCAAGAAGCGTGTTGTAGTCGTATTCACCAAATAATTTGTCGATTTTACTATTTGTTTTATTGTCATTCCATCCTTTCTGGGCAGCTTGCGCTCGAATAGCAGTAGCTTTCTTCTCGATAGATGATATTTGGTCGATAATCCACTGGTAGCTTTCTAAGAAATTATTTCTAGCTATGTTGTCGTCGAATGCGGTGTCCGCACCAAACCTGTCCGCAAACCACACTGGGTTCCCCGCAAAGCACGCATACGGACTCTCGTACTCCTTGAAAACGGGGTCAACGTTCCACCTCCTGCCCAACCGACTGTCGTATTGCCAGAATTCAGCGGTCAAACTCGCCCCTTCTCCAAGCACCTCATTATCAGCCTCCTGCCCGTTGAAGAAGTACCGATAACCCCCGTTATCGTAACTTCGTTCCCACATGGGGTAGCCGAAGGGGTAGTAATCGGTGTAGTTAACCGTGGCAGGGATGAATTGAAGTTGCCCATAACTGTCTAAAACAAGCCACTTCCGGTCTTGCGCCGTGTAGGTCACATTGCCCAAATGGTCGGCGAACTCATAAACACGCACCCCAATCGTGTTTGAATCCTGCAGCCAGGCGTTGTTTGCCGTCATCCAGACCTGCTGCTCCAACATACCTAAGCGTTTGCTGCCGTAAATGTAACGTTCCGAAGCCGTCAACGTGTCGTTTTTCAACCTATAGACGCACATCACGTTGCCCGTGGCGTCATGGATGTAGAAGGTCGTGCCCAAGGAGTCGGTCTTCACCTGGCGCTGCCCCGTCGGACTATATCGGAACGAGGACAACAAAGATCCGTTCCTGTGGATGGTGTCCACCTTACCCATGGCATTCCAGCCCACGGTTAACCCTTCCGCGTTGTCGCGGACCAAGTTGCCCAGAGCATCGTACTGATAGACACTTGATGCAATACCAGTGGAAGTGATCGCGCCCAATCGATTGTTGCCATTCGGATACGTATATCGGATACTATGCATTACCTGACCAGATTGGTTTTTACGCTGCAAAAATAGCAAATTTCCGTTTGCACAAGGCTGTATGTATAACATAAGTGCAGCTACTCTTACTCATCTTTGAAAAAAGGTGTTAACATAATAGCAGACACGAGTCCTGCAAATAATGAAAAAACAACAATACCACTCATATGTTCATATACATACTCCCATGTGTTGGGAGTGGGTTTGTAATATGTCGGCAACTTTCTGGCTTCCCCACCACTTCCCGTTTTACATTCTTCAACAGAAATCAGGAACCATAATGCAAAGCAAAAAGCGAACCTCTTAATAAAACCTCTGATTTTGTTGTTAGTGGGTGAAATTCTCATTGCGGCTTTTCTTGAATGTCCATTGTGTCTTGTTTCCTATTTTGAATAGCATGTTGCTTGTTGAAAATATCAAAAAAATTATATTCATCCAATATTTTGAGTCCTATTTGGGTGATTTGGCTGCTGAAATTAACTGTAGGGTCTGGCCAAGAAATGTCTGGTGATAAATCCAATTTATAGGAAGTTGTTCCGACAGCAAAACCTAATACGGTTTTGGCTTTCATGTCGTTGTAATATTTCAATGTGGTTGTTCTAAGGACATCTGTACCCCTCATTGCATACGGCAAAACATCAGACGCGACGTACCCGCCAAACAAATAAGAAGTCACAAAGAATCCTCCTGTGGAAATAGAGCGAAAAAAGAGGTCGCTCCGAAGAGAGTTCTCAAAAGAGGCAGCATGTAATTTCCATTCTTTTTCGTAAACGGACATGGCTGGGCGGATTTCACCCGGGTTCGGTGTATATACCATTTTGGTCTTCTGAAATTGT
>JAEETH010000002.1 GCA_016290215.1 Bacteroidales bacterium | reverse complement strand
ATAATCCGCGCAAACGGCATTAAAAACCACCATTTGCGCGGAAAATCTTTCAATAAGTTGCGCAACTATGGGCATTTTTACCCATTTGCGCAATTTATCAGTTGCACCCTTCACAACCGCCATCGCAATCGCCGCCGCAACCGCTACAGCCACCAGGAGCAAAGTCCTCATCGGTCGACTCGCGCACATCGAGGATTTCGCCAGAGAAATGAAGGTGCTTGCCCGCCATGTCGTGGTTAAAGTCCATCTTCACGTGTTTGTCGCCAATCTCACGGACAAGGCCCATGATCGGACGACCATCTGAGGTCTGCATCATCAGCTGGGCACCGACTTTCACCATGTCCATCAGCACATCGTTCTTCATGAACATGCTCTTGTCGAGGTCCATCACGTAGGCCTCGTCGCGCTCGCCGTAGCCCTCTTCAGGGGTCAGATGGAAGGCATAATGGTCGCCGGGCTCCTTGCCCATCAAGTTCTCCTCGAACTTGGGCAACAACTGGTGCATACCGAAGATGCACACAAAGGGGTTCTCTTTCGTGGTCTCCTGAAGGATGGGACCGTTTTCGTCGTTCTCACGCAAGACATAGGTCATGGTGACGACAGCTTGATCTTGAATTTTCATAGGTTTACTATTTGATGATTAATAACTTCCAAACATTTTGCGCAAGAGCCATTCCACGGCAGCAAGACCGATGAGGACAAAGAAGATCCATTTGGAGTGAATCAAGTCCTCAAAGCGGCTCTCATGGTGTTCAACGGAGGTAATGCGCGAATCATTGTGCAAGTCGGCAAAAAGTTGCTGCAACTCGCGGGCGGTATAGCAGTTTCCGTTGGTCAGGCGAGCGATGGTGCGCATACGTTCGATGTCAGCAGTAAGTTGCTGTGCCTCAATACCGATGGCCACCACACTGAATGTGCCGTTCACATTGATCTTGCGCTCGCCCATCTGCGCTTGTACCTTATAGGTATACAAGCCTTCGGGTAGTAGGCCAGCGTTCAGTTCATAGTCATGGTCGCGTTTCGAGAAGGTGTAGTCGTAGGTCTCCCCTGTCAGCTTATTCTCGATTTGAATGGTCAGGTCGGGGTCAGTCACGAGTTCGTTGTTGGGGTTGCGCAACTCGGCGGTGATGATGACAGGCTCGTTGCTGTAATAGGTCTCCTTGGCATAGATGGCCGAGCCGTCGTTGGCTGACAGCAACAAGTATTTCAGCGACTTGGAGAACATCTCGTCGAAAACATCGTGATTCTTGTTCTGGTAATACTCATACAGCCTCCAACGCCACACGTTGGTGCCGAACAGGAAGGCCATCTTGCGCCCATCATTGGCAAAAGTCAAAAGTGGCAACCCCGACTTGACACCCATCACCTCCTGCAATAGCAAGTCGTCGTGCGACTTCAAGGCATTGATTTCCACATGTGGCAAGGCCAAAGGCGGGTATTTCGCGATGAGTTGCTCCGACTTCGAGTCAAAGGTAAAGGTCGAGAAGGCCGTATTTTGGTGTGCCTTAACATCCATCAGGGTGTTGGTCGCGCCAGAATGCAAGGCAAAGACATTCTGCAACTTACTGAGCAAATCGCGGTCGGTGTCATTGCCAACGATGAAGAAAACTGGGAGTTTCACATTCTTGTCCAACTGCGCCTTCAAGGCGTTGAAATCTGTGCGTGCCGAGGGCACCTGATGCAGGATGACCAAGTCGTAGTTGCTGAACTCGGGTAGCATCTCCTTGCCAAAGCAGAAGTCCACCTCATAGTTGTCGTTGAGCACGCTGCGCAAGGCACCCAAGTCGGGATGCGGTGAGGCGGCCACACAAAGCAGCTTATATTTCTGGTCGAGCACCTCGACATAGATATGGCGCACATTATTGAGTAGTTGCTCCTCCTCGGCGATGCCGCTCACCTCAATGTCGATGGCCATCACGCCTTTCTTGGTGGCATCAAGCATAAAGTCGACTTCCTTGGAAAAGCGGTTTGATGGAATCTCGATGTCGCGTTTCTCAATGATACGACCGCCTTCCTTGAGGGTCAGTTGGGCCTTGCGTCCAGCAAAGTCACGGGCAGCGACGGTCACACGAATGGGGAAGGTCGCGCCGAGCGACACCACCTTATTATAATGCACATTGCGGATGGCGAGGTCGGGATAGGAAACCGTGTCGCCCAAAACGACGGTATGGATGGGGAACGGGAAGTTCTCTGCCACCAACTCCGGCTCGAAACCACGGTTATAGATACCATCGGAGAAAAGCAGCACTGCACCCACATTGCGCTTGTAATATCTTCTGTCCAAGGTCTTTATGAGCGACGACAAGTCCGTCAGTTGGTCGGAGAAGTCAAGTTGCTCGAAATCGCGGACTTCCTCGCCGAAGAGGTATTCGTCCACTTGAAAATCAGCGTTCAAGTCTTTCCTAAATTGCTCAAACTGGTTCTGATAATCCTTTTTGTAATACACCGAATCCTTGCAAAGGACGACGGATGAGGAATTGTCGTGCGCAAGAATAATCGTAGGCGTCTCCACCGAGCTGAATTTCTGCCTTATCAATGGGTTGAAGAGCAGCAAGACCACCAAGCCAACAATCAAAGTCCGTAGTGCAAACAAAATGACATTCAACGCTTTGCCGTAGTGTTGTTTCTTGTTTCGGAAATACAACACCGTGGCCGCCGCCAGACCAGCCAGCAGCGATAAGGCTAACATCCATATTGGGATTCCGATATTCACCGATTGCTCAGATAAGGGCGCAAAGATAGGGAATTTTCGGGAAAGTCGTAATATAGATTACCGATTCAGGAAAATTCGGTTGTCGATTCGTCTTCCCATTCCCATCTGTGTTATTTCTTTAATTGAGCCATTTTTATCCCAACAACCATTTCCAAAGCGGCACCACTTGAATGGTCTTGCCGTCCTTTTCCAAGATAGTTTCTTCATCTTTGGTGATAATCATCAAATCGTCTACTTCAAATCGTTTGGAAACCTTGATTAAGGCTTCGGTTTCGCGTTGGAAAGTGCTTTCGTCTTGCAGGGAATAAGAGGCTTGAATAAGTTTTTTTTGCTCGGGCAAGTAGAAATCGACCTCCACGCTGTTATGGTAGAAACAAACCTCGTTCTTGTATTTCCTTATCAAGTTAATGGCCACCATATTCTCCAAAAGGCTGGCCGCTGGGTCGGGCAAAAACAGGTTGAGAATGCCATTGTCGATGAAATAATACTTGCGTTGGGTGTTGCGTTCGGTCAATTTGCCGATGATATTCTCCAAAGGCAGCAGCAACCACGATTCGCACATGTAATTCACATAATCAATGACTGTATCAGTGCTGGCCTTTTTGCCAGTCGAACTTACCACATTAGCCAAACGGTTGTAAGATGAAGGCTGCTTTACGCTTTCCGCCAACTTTTTGGCCAAAATGCGCAGACCAAAGTCATTGCGGATGTCGTAACGCGCAATCAAATCGCCAAAGAAAACTTTGTTGAACAATCCGCTGAGCCATGAACGTTTATCGGCCACATTCATCACCTCGGGCAGACCACCAAAACGGAAATAAGTCTCGAAATACTTCACAATCTCCTTTCTATAAAGGTGCAAGGCATTCTTTTCCTTCACGTTAATGCCCGAAAAAGACAAATACTCAGCAAATGAAAGTGGAAACACTTCCATAATCATATAACGTCCGCCCAAAGTGGTCGCAATTTCCGAGCTCAACATCTTGGCATTGCTGCCGGTGATGTAAACCCTGTATTTTTGGTCGGCCAAGCGTCGCGCGAACTTCTCCCAACCTTCAACAACCTGAATCTCGTCAAAGAAGAAAACAGGTTGAGTATCAAACATTTCCTCGTAAGCAGATTTGATAATGTCCAAATCGGTCAAAGTCATTATTCCCAAACGGTCATCCTCAAAATTGAAATAGCAGATTTCCTCCATACGATGGCCTTTTTTCAATAATTGATGGATGCGCTGATACAACAAATATGACTTTCCAGCACGACGCAAGCCCACAAGCACATAATTCAGTGCGTCTTCAAACACATAATCGCGCTCAAAAAAGCATACCGATGAAATAAAACGCTGATTTTCAACAATAATATCCTTAATCAAGTCCTTGCTCAACATGGTTTTTCGTTTTTTTACGACTGCAAAGATATAACTTTATCGATTATGCTCGATAAAAATATATAAATTTTATCGTTTATAATCGACAAAAATACATTGTATTCATCGATTATATTCGATAAAATGCCACAACTTGCTCCACGGAACGCCAAAAGATTATTTGCTTTCAGGCTGTCAATGGTACAATCATTAGTCAATCATGATAATCGCTGTCTTTCCATTCGAACTTCACCATCGCGGGCACAAGGTATTTGCCTATCTTGTAGTCAATGTTTGCCTTATGGGCCTGACTCAACTGGTAGCACCGTGGCACATAAAACATCTTTCCATCCTTGATGAAATGGGCACCCGTTTGATGAAAGCGAAAGGCGACATTTTTGGCGATACACTGCTCGCGAAGGGCAAGTATCCAATCGTAGTTGCATGGTCTTGCCTCAACCCCCGACTCACCGCCTACCGACACTTCCTCTATCGTGTCATCGAGATAAGGGGTAAGATCCATGGCTGTAATCAGAGGGGATGCAATAATGCTCTTGTGTTTGATGGGGAGCGACAAGAAAATGGGCAAACGATAATCCGCCATCTCCTGATTCTCCACCGTACAGCCCACGATGACATTGTCATAGCCATTGCCCCAGTCGTCGGGTGCGCACTCCATGAAACGGTCGATACGCTTAGTGAAGAAGAAAAACCAAAGGTCGCTCCGCTGCTTCATCATCTGCCAGCATTCCGGTCGCCATTCATCCGCATCTTTTAGGAGAAAATCGGAGGTAAAGCAGGTAAACACCAGTTTGCCGCTTTCAATCTTCCACGACTTGTCGCGCTTCCTCTTCATGGGCAGGTTGAAGTTGCTCGTCTTTCTGCATTCGCCGCTCGATATCTCACTGCCGTACATCTCATCCTGGCGATACACATAACAATACTTACACCCGGGACTTATCTTGGTGCAACCGTGCCATGGATTCCAGTCAGCGTATATTTCCCAATGCTCGGACATAAAGTCTCACGAAAAGTCCACAAAAATAAGAAAAAAAGCCTAATTTTGCGGAAAATTTGCTTCCATGAACAGCATTTCGGTCGTCATCATCACCTTCAACGAGGAGCAGAAAATCGCGCAATGCCTTGACTCCGTTAAGGATATTGCCGACGAGATCATCGTCGTTGATTCACATTCCACCGATGCGACCGAAGCCATCTGCGACCGCTACGGCGTGAAGTTCTTCACCCAAGACTGGCTCGGCTACTCCGACCAGAAGAACCTCGCCGACGAACTCGCCACCTGCGACCTCATCTTCAGCATCGATGCTGACGAAGCGCTCTCGGACGAGCTAAAACAGTCCATCAAAGCACTGAAAGACAAGGATATCGCTGAAAACGAAGTCTTCGCCATGAACCGTCTCAACAACTATTGCGGTCAGTGGGTGAAGGGCTGCGGGCTTTATCCTGAGACCAAAATCCGCATCTGGCGGCGCGGCTTTGCCGAGTGGGAAGGCATCATCCATGAGTGGCTGAACTACAAAGAAACGCCGAAGAAAACTTTGTTGCACGGTGACCTGCTGCACTATTCTTGGGACACGCCCGAGGCCTTCCGCAAGCAGCAGTTCCACTTCGCCGAACTGGGCGCGCAGTCGTACTACGAACGTGGCAAGAAGACAGGCATTCTGCCTTGGATTTTCAGCCCGAGCATCAATTTCATCCGCACCTATATTATAAAAGGCGGATTCCTCTACGGCAAGACAGGCTTCAGCATCTGCCACACGATGATGCAAGCTAACAGGCATAAATACAATCTGTTAAGAAAGAAAATGAAACAAAACAAATAAGCATTATGGAAGAAGCATTTGAACAAGAAGTGGAACGTACGGTAGCGGCGCTGAAAGCCGGAAAGACCATCCTCTACCCCACCGACACCATCTGGGGTGTGGGTTGCGACGCCACCAACAACAAAGCCTGCCTGCGGGTTTACGCCGTCAAGCAGAGGCCGCTCAACAAGAGCCTCATCATCCTCGTCGATTCGGTGGAAAGGCTTCAGGATTATGTGGTTAACGTGCCCGCCATCGCCTACGACCTCATCAAAGGTGCCAAAAGTCCGCTAAGCATCATCTATCCCGAAAGCAAGAACTTGGCCAAGGCCGTTTCCGATGACAAGAGCATCTGCATCCGCGTGGTTGACAACGACTTCTGCAAGGAAGTCATCCGTCGCCTCGGCAAGCCTATCACTTCCACCTCAGCCAACCTAACCGGGCAACCTTCATCGATGATTTTCAGCGACATCTGCGATGAAATCAAAAACTCGGTGGATTATGTGGTGCAGCTCTACCACGACAGCTTCTGCAAGCCCAAAAGTTCGACCATCATCAAGCTGAATGCGGACAATACTTTTGAGATTTTGAGGCAGTAATAAGACAAAATCATCCACCATGAGATTCATTGACAGATTAATATTCTTACTGATTAAATATGACGACAATGCTCCTTGGTGGAGACGTCTCAACACAAGGGTCAACGAAGGTGCCATCATTGGTCTATCACTTTTCTTGTGGTCCAGTGTTTTCTTCTTTTTGGGTATGATTTTGTTAGCGAAAACAAATAGTGACGCTATTCCGATTATTTGGTATGCCTTTCTCGTAATGCTCGGCGTCAGTGTGGTATTGTCTTTCGCTCTAAGCATTAGGCAGAATAAAGACAAAATCGAAGATGTTCCCATATCCATTCCCGATAAAACGCTCAACCGATTTTTGGCAGTTTACATCATTTTCCCATTCGTTTGTATTATACTTGGACTCTTTGCAGCACTCATATACATTCTTTGTCAAACTGCGTTCAGCCCCGATTTGCTATCCTTGAAAAAGCAGGCAAAAGCTGGTGACCGAGTATCTCAACTTCAACTAGGAAATCGCTATTTGAAAGGTGATGGGGTAAAGCAGGATTATAAAAAAGCTTTTTCATGGTTCCAAAAATCTGCCGAACAGGACTTGGCTCCTGCTTTGTTCTTTATGGGTGAATGCTATTTCTATGGCGTCGGGATTGAGAAAGACCAGGAAAAAGCCATCTCTTACTATACTCAAGCTGCCGAACACAGCTTTAGACATGCCGAATTCGTCCTTGGATATATTTATTGTAAAGAAGAATTTGGTCATCTTGACGTTCAAAAAGCAATATACTGGCTTGAACGTGCTGACAAGCATGGAGTTGTACGAGCCGCCCATCAATTAGGTGTCATACACTATCTTGGCGAATTGACAGAACGAAACGATTCCTTGGCGTTGGCATGGTTTCGCAAGGCTGCATACCATGGGGAAGCCAATTCTCAATACATGTTAGGACTGGCCTATAAGGGGAATAGCCCAATACCTCGTGACCTTAACCTATCGGCACAATGGATCAAGAAAGCAGCCATGCAAGGACATCCAGCGGCCATGGAAACTTTGGCCTATTACTACCAATATGGCATCGGGGTAGAGAAAGACTACATGCTTGCCCAAAGGTGGAGCACTGACGCCAACAAAAAGGCGGAAATGGACTCGCGCTCAAAAATAATGGCCATCGAAGGAGTAAAAGCCTTGGCTTCGGGTCAGGCCATCCTACTCACATATCCCAAAGCCAATAATATTAAGGAAGAAGCATTTGCGCTCTACAAGGAAGGATTTGGACTTCTATTTGGCATCGAAATAGAGCCCAACTTCCCGAAAGCCATAGACAAACTGACCGAAGCCGCCGTAAAAGGAAGTCCCAACGCCAAAGTGTTACTTGCCTATTGTTATGCCAGCGGGTATGGAGTGCACCTCGATGCCGAGGTTGCTTTACATCTGTACATCGGGAAAATCCAAATCAAATACGACATTGGCAACGAGTCTTACACTATAGATTTTGAGCTGTTCGAAGACGGCACCTTCAACAAAACAATGGATTTGGAATTAAAAAAAGAATAAAAACATTATCTTTGCGCCCCTAAAATCTTATTCTATCCCAATGAAATCACTGAAATTGTTTTTCTTGGCTATTGTCTGCCTTTATGCAATGGCAGCGACAGCCCAAAACCAACCCCAGAAACCCCAGACAAAGGCACAGATGAATGCCCAAAAACTGGGCACTGTTCTATATCTCATCGAGAATTTCTACGTCGACACCGCCAATACGGACAAGGTGACCGAAGACGCCATCGTAGCCGCATTGAAGGAACTCGACCCACACTCGGCCTACATATCGAAGAAGGATGTGGAGAAAGCCAACGAGCCCCTCGTGGGCAGCTTCGAAGGCATCGGTGTGACCTTCCAACTCATCCGCGACACCATCACCGTCATCAGCCCCGTGGCAGGCGGTCCATCGGAGAAGGTGGGCATTATGGCTGGCGACCAATTCATCAAGATTGACGGCGAGGAATGCTTTGGCAAGAAGGTCGACAACGAATACGTGCAGAAACACCTGCGCGGCAAGAAAGGCACCAAGGTCACCGTCAGCGTCAAGCGAGGCAATGACCCCGAACTCCTTGACTTTGAGATCACCCGCGACAAGATTCCGCTGAACAGCATCAACGCGGCCTATATGCTCAGCAACCATGTCGGTTACATCAAACTCGATCGCTTCGCTCAAGAATCCACTGCCGAGTTCAAGGAAGCCTTGACCAAGTTGCAAGCCCAAGGCATGGAGTCGCTCATCTTCGACCTGCGTGGCAACACAGGCGGCTACCTCAATACCGCCATTGATCTCGTGGACCAATTCCTCACCGAGAATAAACTCATTGTCTTCACCGAAGGCACACACTCGCCACGACAAGAATGGAGGAGCAAGGCTTCCGGGCTTTACACCTCAGGCAAGTTGGTGGTCCTCATCGACGAAGGCTCGGCCTCGGCCAGTGAAATCCTCTCGGGTGCCATCCAAGACCACGACCGTGGTGTGGTCATCGGCCGTCGTTCCTTCGGCAAAGGTTTGGTTCAAAGACCTTTCAACCTCCCTGATGGCTCACAGATGCGCCTGACCACCTCGCGTTACCACACGCCTTCGGGTCGCTGCATCCAGCGCCCCTACGAGAATGGTGCAGAGGACTATGCCAAGGAGATGAACAAACGCCTCGAACATGGTGAGTATTTCCATGCCGACAGCATCCATTTCCCCGACTCGCTGAAGTATAAGACCGATGGCGGTCGCACCGTCTACGGTGGCGGCGGCATCATGCCCGACATCTTCATCCCAGTCGACACGGCTTATAACAGCAAACTCTACACCAACCTCGTCCGCAAAGGAGCCTTGAACCGCTTCACCACCGACTACGGCCTCAAGCACCGTGATGCCATCAAGGCACAATATGGCAGCTTCGACAACTTCAACAAGGACTTCGTCGTCGGTCATGACCTCATCGACGGGCTGAAAGCCGCTGCCAAGGAAGCCAAGGTGACATGGAACGAGGAAC
Source organism: Bacteroidales bacterium (assembly GCA_016290215.1). Taxonomy (GTDB): domain Bacteria; phylum Bacteroidota; class Bacteroidia; order Bacteroidales; family F082; genus Limimorpha. The sequence continues at coordinate 123,509 of JAEETH010000002.1, read as the reverse complement.
AGTTCAAACGCTCAGAGAAGTTCCTTCTCCTACAGATGAAAGCCTTGATTGCCCGTAATGTTTGGGAGACGCAGCAATACTACCAAGTGATGTCCTCCGTTGATCCAGGTATCCAAACGGCCATGGAAGTGCTTGGCAATGAAAAAGAATACAAGCGTATCCTCAAAGGCAAATAAGTTGCTCTCTCGTTTTTTTCTATCTCATCTGTAACTTTTTTGGGTTTTCCGCGTCTACGTTTTCGGAAATATTCCTATTTTTGCCGTTTAGATGCCTACTTTTTCGTAGAAATCATGTAACAAATTAAATATCAATCTATTAAATTCAAAAAATGAAGAAATTCCGTTTACTCAGCGCAGCATTCCTGATGATGGGTCTGCTGTTTGGCACCCAAGTGATGGCCCAGCACATCGAACTCGGCGCTGCCAAGTCGGCACAGCGTTGTGCCAGCGTGACTGACGAAGGCTTCACAGCCTCCTTCTCCTTCAGCAGCATCGACGCTACTGAAGTCTCCACTGAAAAAGGTGCTTTCTCCTACATTACCATGGAAAACACCTATCCTTCGGGCAACCTGGGTGACCCCACCCTGCCTGCCGTCAACAAACTGATTGCCATCCCTTACGGCGTCAGCAATATCTCCGTTGAGGTGAAGAACTACACCACCAAGGTGTACTCCCTCTCCGACTTTGGCATCAAGACGATCTATCCTCAGCAGATGCCGCTCCGCAAGGACCAAAAACCCGGCGACCTTCCTTTCGCCTACAACGAGAAGGCTTACAATGCCAAAGGCTTCATCGAGCGTCCCATCGCTGAGGTGAAGATCAAAGGCACGATGCGTGGCATCCAAATCGGCGCCCTGACGGTCAACCCCGTGCAGTATGACGCAGCCACCAACAGCATCCGCGTCTACAACGACATCGAAGTCGAAGTGCGCTATAGCCAATACGACAAGTCGGCTGCCTACAATGAGTTCGCCCGTACCTTCAGCCCTTACTTCGCCAATGTCTACGGTCAGATGTTCAACTGGCGCGACGACGTGTATGACGAGCACCCCGACCTCTGGCAGAACCCCGTCCACATGCTGATCATCGCCGACCGTATGTTCGAGGAATGCCTGCAGCCTTGGTATACTTGGAAGACCACGAAGGGCTTCTACCTGAACATCAACTACACCGATGAAATCGGCACCAGCGCGGCTGCCATCCGTACCTTCATCCAAGAGGAGTACGACAAAGAGCCGCCCACCTTCCTGATGATCATGGGCGACAAGAACCAAGTGGCCGCCAGTGCCACGGGTAGCGAGACCCACTGCGTCACCGACCTCCAGTATTCAAGTGTCGACGGCGACGAGTTCCCCGATATGTACCACAGCCGTTTCCCCGCTGAGACCGTTGCTCAGATGGAGGCCATGATCAACAAAGCCCTCGAATATGAGCAATACACCATGCCCGACCCGACTTATCTGAACAACGTGCTCCTCATCGCTGGTGAAGACAGCGGCTGGGGTGTCACCGTGGGTCGTCCCACCATTTGGTACGCCACCAACTATTACTTCAATGAAGAACACGGCTTCGACCAAGTCCACGAATTCAGCCATGGCGTCTACACAGGCTGCTATACCTGGCTGAACGAAGGCGTCGGCTTCGCCAACTACACCGCCCACGGCTCCAACACCAGCTGGGCTGGTCCTCAATTCACTGTGAGCGATGTCAACAACCTGACCAACGAGCACAAGTACTTCCTCGCCATGGGTAACTGCTGCGAGGCTGCCGACTGGGGTATCAGTGGCACCTGCTTCGGCGAGGCCATGGTGCGCGCCGAGAACAAGGCCGCCTATGCCTACATCGGTTCCTGCCCCTCCACCTACTGGTTGAACGACTACTACTTCGGCGTTGGCGCCACGAACCGTGCCGACGGCACCATGCCTTCCTACGAAGAGACCACCATGGGCTTCTATGATGCCATGTGGACCGACGGCGCCTACAACACCGTCACCTCCATGATGTTTATCGGTAACTTGGCCAGCAATGCTGCCCAAGCCCTCGGCTACACGCTCCACTGCAGCACACTTTACGACTGGCAAGCCTACCACACCCTGGGTGATGGTTCCATCCTGCCTTTCCGCGTTCAGCCTACCGAAAACACCATCAGCCACCTGCCCACCTTGCCCATCGGCATGGACTTCTTCACCGTCAACGCGAACCCCGGTTCGTATGTGGGTATCTCCAAGGACGGCGTCCTCTATGGCGCAGGTATGGTTGGTGAGAGCGGCACTGCCGACATCGCTATCACGCCCATCACCAGCGGCGGCGATGTCACCATCTGCGTGACCCATCCGCAATATATTCCTTACACCAGCGTCATCCCTGCTGCTGCTATGGATGGCCCATACGTTACGGTCGACAGCTTCACTCCCGCCAACGCCCACGTTGGCGACGAGACTCCGTTGAACATCACCTTTAAGAATGTGGGTACCGAACCTACCAACGGCACCACCAATGTGACCCTGACTTGCGCAGACAACACCTTGACTATCCTTAATGGAGTCGGCTCTTTCGGCAGCCTGGATCCAGATGCCACCACTCAAATCAATGGCTTCAGCTATAGCATTGCTGAAGGCGTCGCCGACGGCACAAGATACACCATCCAAGTTGCCGCCGTCTGTGGTAGCGAGACTTGGGAAGGCAAAGTCATCATCACCGCTGGTGAAGCTGTGCTGCAATTCGAAGGCATGGCTAATGCTGGCGGATTCGTCCCTGGCGAAACGCTCACCGTCACCGCATCGTTCAAGAACGTCGGTCACTACATGGCCACCAATGCCATTGCCAGCATCGCCTCAACAAGTGAGTATGTCACCATCGAAAACGAGACCGTCGAAGTGGGTACTATCGACCCGACTGGTATCGCCACTTGCGCGTTCAACATCACTGTTGATGCCAGCTGCCCCACGACTGAGCAACTTCCTCTCACCTTCACCTTGAATGCTGATGGCGGCCTCGTCGCTGAAGGCTCTGGCGTCATCAAGAATGCTTGCAATGTCATCTTCGACCTTGTCGACAGCTATGGCGACGGTTGGAACGGCAACGAACTGGTGGTCTCCTTCAGCGATGGCACTCCCACGCAGAACATGACCATTTCAAGCGGTTCCTCTGCAACCTACATCTTAGAAATCGGCCGTGGCGTGCATGTCACCCTGAGCTGGATCAACGGTAGCTATTCCTACGAATGCTCCTTCACAGTGAAGTACGAAGACGGCACTCAGATCTATTCGGGCGGCGCTGGCGTGAACTATGAGTTCGACTGCGATTGCGCTGGCGGTACTCCTATAGGTGTCTACAACCCCGTCGAGAACCTGCAAGCTGAAACCACCAACACCAGCGTCACATTGACCTGGAACGCTCCTGAAGGTGCCATCAACTACATCATCAGCCGCAACGGTATCGAAATCGGTCAGACGGCAGAGACCACCTACACTGACGTCCTGGTCAGCAAAGACGGTGTCTACACCTATTGCGTGGTGGCCGAGTACACCGACGGTGTCTCCGTGCCTGAATGCGTCATCGTTGAGTTCTTCGATGCCATCAGCGAAAACGAGGTTGAGTTCTCCATCTATCCTAACCCTGTCAACAGCACGCTTACCATCAATGGTGGCGCTGCCGAGTACAGCTATGCCATGTTCAACGGCATGGGTCAGATGGTGGCCAACGGTAAAGCCCAAGGCACCGAACAGATCAATGTCAGCGAAATGACCAAGGGTGTCTACTTCCTCCGCCTCACCACCGGTACGCAAGTGCGCATCGAGAAGGTCGTCGTAGAATAACCACACTCGCAGAAATGCATGAAGAAAGGTCGTCCGTGTGGGCGACCTTTTTTTGTACCATGCAGGGTTTAGTTTCTGCGTATTCAGCGGATTCTGCGTGAAAATAACTCACATTCCGCGTTGTTTCTTGATGGTCTCGTAAGCTGCGTTGATTTCTTGGAACTTCTTCTCGGCTGCCTGCCGCACCTCGTCGCCGAGGTTACTAACCAAGTCGGGATGGTTTTTCTTGGCCATCTCGCGGTAGGCCCGCTTCACTTCCTCGTCGGAGGCCGAAGGATCAACACCGAGGATCTTGTAAGCGCTGTTGGTCTCCTTGATGAACATGGCCTTCACCGACTGGAAATCGCTATTGGTGATGCCCATATAGTCAGAGATGGTGTTGATGACACCCAGTTCCTCTTGCGAAATCGCGCCGTCGGCATTGGCGATGCCAAACAGATAATGCAACAGCTGCAGACGTGAGGAATAATCCATATAACGACCCACCTGTTGGCTGACGTCGTAAAGATTGTACTCTTTCTCCAAAATCTCGCGCAGCATCTTGATGTAGTTCTCGGCACGCTCCTGACCGAAGTTCTGCAGGAAGAAACGCTTCACGTAGTCGAGTTCGGAACGTTTCACGTTGCCGTCGGCTTTCATCACCGCAGCCGAAAGCACCAACAAGGTCACATTGAAGTCACGTTTCTCTTCCGTGTTGCCGAAGGTGTCCTCCACCTCCGATCGTATGATGCGCGGTCTGTTGCTGGAGAACAGCCCTCCAATGGCATAGCCGATGATGGCACCCAAAGGGCCACCAAACGACCATCCTAAACCAGCCAAAATCAATCTCAAAAAGAAGCCCATCGTAGTCTAGTATTAGTTTTGAGGCGCAAAAGTACACAAATCTTGGATTATAGGTCGTTAATCTGCTGATTCGGGGAAGAATTAATTTTCATACGCTATTCCAAATAAGAGAAAAAATTGTACTTTTGCCTCCTATTTTAAGTCAACAACTAATTACCAAATAATCAAACTCACTAATCAACATGAAAAAAGTCGTATTTACACTTGCTCTTGTGGCTATGTCACTCATGACTATGGCCCAGAAGTGGGTTGGCATCGATGGCAACACACCTGCCGCCCCGCAAGTCAAGTTGGTTTCGAGCAGCGAATCCAAAGTCGTCGTCGACTTCTCGCTGAGCGGTTTCAACATGACGAAAGTGAGCACACCCAACGGCATTCAGCAGGTCATCTCGGTCCCTAAGATGGCCTCCATGCTCGAAGCCGGTGCTCCTGACCTCCCACACTTCCCCATCCCCGCCATCATTGGTGATGCCGCTGAGATGGAAGTTAACGTCACCAGCTGCACTTTCAAGGATTTCCAAAACGTCGAAGTGGCCCCCTCCAAGGGTAACTTCAGCCGTCAGATCGACCCTGAGACTGTAGCTTACATCTATGGACCCATGTATCAGAAAGACGCCTTCTATCCTGCCTCGCAGGCCTATCTGGAGACGCCATACATCTTCCGTGACTTCCGTGGTCAGGACATCATGGTCAGCCCCTTCGCCTACAACCCGATGACCAAGACCCTTCGTGTTTACACGAACATGACCATCGAGATGAAGAAGGTGAGCGACAACGGCGTGAACCAAAAAGTGAGCCGCAAGGCCGCCGAAAAGGTCGCTCCCGAAATGATGGAAGCCTACAACCACCGTTTCATCAACTTCAAAGACAACGCTAAAGACTACACCTTCGTCACCGACCGCGGCGAGATGCTCGTCGTCTGCCCCGACCAATACATGGAAGCCATGCAGCCTTTCGTTGACTGGAAGAACCAATCGGGCCGTCCCACCACCATCGTGAGCCTCTCCGAAGTGGGTGGCAACAACGACAACACCATCAAGAGTTACATCAACGACATCTACACCAACCCTGAGCGCAACCTCGTTTACGTCCTCTTGGTAGGCGACTATAGCGACCTCACCCCCCACTCCATGAGTGGTGGCCGCTCCGACAACTGGTTCGGCCAACTGGAAGGCAACGACTACTACCTCGAACTCCTCACGGGCCGTTTCTCAGTGCAGAGCATCGCCGACGTAGAGACCCATGTCGAGAAGGTGTTGTACTATGAGCGCGACATGCCGGAAGGCCTCACCTGGCTCAACCAAGGCATCGGCATCGGCGCCAATGAAGGTGCTGGTCAAGGCCACAATGGCGGCGAAGCCGACTATGTGCACATCAACTACATCCGCGACACCCTCATGCACTACACCTATGAAAACGTTACCCAACAGTATAGCGGTGTGGGCGGCGGCACCAACGCCACCGCTATCAGCGCCGACTTCAATGCTGGTAAGAGCATCTGCAACTACTGCAACCACGGTTCGCAGACGAGCTGGGCTGTGGCCAACTACAGCAACAGCAACGTGAACGCTCTGGTCAACGACGACAAATGGCCTTACATCTGGTCGGTGGCCTGCAACAACGGTCAATTCGACGGCACCTGCTTCGGCGAGGCCTGGCTGAGAGCCACCAACAATACCACGGGTCGTCCCACTGGCGCCGTCGGCGGTATGTTCAGCTGGATTTCACAACCTTGGGTGCCTCCAATGACGGGTCAAGACGAGATGGTTGACATCCTCACGGAATGGAAACACAACGACCAGTTCAACCACACCTTTGGTGGTGCCTCCCTCAACGGCAGCATGTACATGCTTGACATGCACCCCAGCGACCAAGGCAACACCCACAACACCTGGATCCTCTTCGGTGACCCGAGCCTGATGGTCCGTACCGACAACCCTGTCAGTATGAACCTCAGCATGAGTCCCTCCGCCTTGATGCTCGGCATGAGCGAACTTGAAATCAATGCCGAGAACACCGCCTATGGCATCGCCACCTTGATGATGGACGGCGAGATCATCGCTACTGCCGACATCCACGACGGTGTCGCCAACATGAGCTTCTCACCTCTGTCGAACGTTGGCACCGCCACCTTGACTGTGATGGGCTATAACAAGGTGACTGAGGTCCTCCCCGTTGAGATCCTGCCTGCCGAAGGTGCCTACCTCACCATCGACGGCTACTCACCCAACTTCGCCCCTGTCAATGTGGAGACGAGCCTCTCCATCAGCTTCAAGAATGTGGGTGTCGACCCGACCGGCGACGTCACCAACGTCACCCTCAGCTGCGCCGACGACCGCCTGAGCATCACCAACAACACCGCCACTTTGGGCGTGATGGAAGCTCAAGAAGTCAACACCCTGCAGGATGCTTTCAGCTTCATCGTCGCTGAAGGCGTTGAAGACGGCACCCGCTTCCAAGTCGACATCACCATGGAGTGTGGCACCAATACCTGGATCGGTAAGCTGTTCATCACCGCTGGTCAAGCCATCCTCGACTTCGGTGGCGCAGACTGGGCTGGCAGCTATGTGCCCGGCGAAGACCTGACCATCGTCGCCAAGTTCCAGAACATCGGTCACTATATGGCTACCAACGCCTTCGCCACCATCAGCTGCGAGAGCGAATACGTCACCCTCCTCAACGAGAGCGTTGAGTTCGGCACCATCGACCCCGATGGCACCGCTACCTGCATCTTCCATCTGACCATCGACGAAAGCTGCCCCGAGACTGAGCAGATCCCCGTCACCTTCAACATGCAAGCTGAAGGCGGCCTGACGGCTGAAGGCAGCCTCGTTTTGAAGAACACCTGCAATGTCATCTTCGACCTCGTCGACAGCTATGGCGACGGCTGGAATGGCAACCAACTGGTGGTCTCCTTCAGCGATGGCACTCCCACGCAGAACATGACCATCTCAAGCGGTGCCTCAGCAACCTACACCTTAGAAATCGGCCGTGGCGTGCATGTCACCCTGAGCTGGATCAACGGTAGCTATTCCTACGAATGCTCCTTCACAGTGAAGTACGAAGACGGCACTCAGATCTATTCGGGCGGCGCTGGCGTGAACTACGAGTTCGACTGCGACTGCGCTGGTGGTTCGCACTTCGACACCTACGCTCCTGTTGAGAACCTCGACGCCGAACTCGAGATCGGCCTCGTCATCCTGACTTGGGATGCTCCTGAAGGCGCTCTCAACTACACCGTCTTCCGTAACGGCATCGAAATCGGCCAGACCGAAGAGCCTACCTACACCGACAACGTGTACTCCGAGATCCACTTCACCTACTGCGTCGTTGCCAACTACGAACGCGGCAGCTCACTGCCTGAATGCATCGACGTGAAGGCTGAAATGAGCGTCGACGAAAACGAAGCCGAATTCTCCATCTACCCCAACCCCGTCAACAACATGCTTTACATCAACGGCGGCAACGCCCAGTACAGCTATGTGATGTACAACGGCATGGGTCAAGTGGTGGCCAGCGGCAAAGCCCAAGGCACTGAACAAATCAATGTCAACAACATGACTCAAGGCGTGTACTTCCTCCGCCTCACCACAGGCACGCAGGTCCGCCTTGAAAAGGTTGTCGTGAAATAAGCCGACGATCTTGCATCAAAAAAGGAGGTTGCCTTCGGGCAGCCTCCTTTTTTTTAATCCTCAAACACCGTCTCGACGGAAACCACCGAAGCGGTGAAGAACCATCCTACGCCAGCACCTTCTGGCTGTATGTTGGTGCTCACATTGGCGGGCGCGCCCATCATGGGATTACTGCCTGTCGACATGATCAAGGTATAGAAATACATCATGTAATCCATAGGAATGCTATAGAGGTCGGCACGGATGCGGTCGCCACTCTTCAGCTTCGACTTACGGAAATAACCGATGGGGATCTCCTTGTTCGCCTCCAACATCTCGGGACCATTGATATAATACCCAGCATAACCGCCAACGGGTATCATCATGCGCATATTCAGACTATCGGTCTTCAAAGTGTCGTTTTTCGAAATCATCGGCATGTAGATGATCGTCGGGTCAGCAAGACTCTGGAAATGGGGATAGAGCCACTCGATGGTGTCGCCAAAAAACACGGAGATGACGGAATCGTTGTCCGCGTTATAGGGTTTGATGACCAAGCTGTCGATGGTTTCCACATTATTGGCCATATAACTCTCGGCATACAGCCGCAAAATGCCATTATCCGCATTATCATCGGGTACTTCGGCACAGAAGTGATACATCTTGTTTTTCACACCCGCTACAGGCTCTGTAAAATAATGCCCGGGAGCGTCTTCCGCCTCATAATAGTATATGGTGTCGACACCATCCGTCACATACACTGTAGCGCCACTCACCATCTTGACCTCGTCGTGGTTATAGAAATCGGCGGTATAACTCAAGATGGTCTCATGGCATTTCAATTCATCGGTAAACGAGGCCTCTACGCCAATCATCGGCTCGCCCTCCTCAACATCGATGACGATGTCTTCGGTACAAGCCACGATGGGTGTCAGCAATAAGAAAGCCCATATCTTATAGAATCTTTTCATAGCGTTCAGAATTTGAAGTTATATGAAATGGACGGCACAGCCGAGAACAGATACATGTTTTTGGTCTCAATGTTACCGTCTTTACCTTGCTCGAAGGTGACCGCCCAAGTGTTGTGACGAGCGTAGGCGTTATAGACCGATACATTGAGTTCATGTTCCCAGCGTCTCTCCTTCTTCAGGTCGCCCAGCTTGCAGGTAAACGACAAGTCAAGGCGGTGGTAGTCTGGATAACGACTCTCGTTACGCTTGCCGTTGTAGACAGCGTAGGTCACACCATTGATGGTATACTGTCCATAGGGGAAAGTCACCGGCTGACCTGTGTTATAGATCCAGTTGGCCGCCAGGCTGATGCGGGGCGACACGTCATAGTTGGCCACCAGCACCAAGTTGTGAGGGCGGTCGTAAGGCGAGCGGTATTCCTTACCTTGGCTGATGCCTTCAATGGTACGGAACGAACGGGAATAGGTATAGGAGATCCATCCCGTGAACTTGCCCACATTCTTCCTCACCAAAAACTCAGCGCCGTAAGACCTACCCTTGCCCACACGCAGCTCGCCGTCGATCAGCAGATAGCCGTAGGTGATGGCATTGTCCTTGAAGTCGATGACGTTCTTCATGTCCTTATAGTACAGCTCAACAGAGGTCTCGATGGCGTCGTCGTTGAAGTTACGGAAATAGCCGACGGCAAACTGGTCGCATTTCTGTGGCTTCACATTGGGACTGGTCGGGAACCACACGTCGAAGGGCAAGCCTCCCGTAGCGGCCGAGGCCACCTGTGCATATTGGGCCGTGCGCGAATAGGAGGCCTTTACCGACGACTGCTCATCGATACGGTACATGGCTGCCACACGCGGCTCGGGGTTGATGGACGTATTGAAGACCTCACCCGCACCATAATGCAGGGTGTCGGTCACCGTATAGAACACATTGTCGAAGACATACAAATCCTCTTGGCCGATGTTTTGGAAGCATGAAAGCCTCATTCCAGCACGGAAGGAGAGCCGTGGCGTAGGCGTATAGTCATGCGTGATATAGAGGGCATGCTCCAAGCCCTTGCGCGCCACCGCCTCCGACTGGTCAATCTGGAGGTATTGCGACAAGGCACCACCGCGGTCATCCATCTCGCCTTGCAGATACGACTGATAGCCCGTGGTCAAACCCATCTTAGTAACGTTTTCGTCGTTCCAGTGCATAGCTAGGTCGTAGGAAAGGCTGGCGGCATCGGTACCTGCTTTGATGGAGAAGTCGTAAGGGCTGTAATCGATGTCGATGCTGTAACGATAGCGTGATCCTATCAAGGCAAGGTTGGAGGTAAGGCGGTCGGAGAAGATATGGCTCCAACGCAACGTGGCGCTACTGTTGCCATAGCCCAAACCAATCATCTTCTGCATGTTAAACTCGTCGTGCCCATGATATACGGAGGCGAAAATCCTGTTTTTCCCATCGATGGCATGCGTCACCTTGGCGTTGAGATCGTAGAAATAGATGCTGGAGTTCTTCAGGTCATCGCCCAAAAAAGGAAGCACCAGCCCCGCATAGGTGGTACGCCCTGCCGCCATCACCGAGGTCTTATGGTCGTTCAACGGAGCTTCAAGCATCAAGCGGCTGGTCACCAAACCCACACCGCCTTGCATCCCAAAACGCTTCGGCATCTCATCTTTCACCGTCACGTCGAGCACCGAAGAGAGACGGCCTCCGAAGTTGGCGGGGATGTCGCCTTTGTAAAGTGTGGCGTCCTTCACCACATCGTTGTTGAACACGGAGAAGAAGCCCAGAAAATGCGAGGCATTGTAGATGGGTGCGCCATCCAATAGGATCAGGTTATGGTCGGTGGCACCGCCACGCACACTAAAGCCTGACGAGCCTTCCGAGGCCGACTGCACACCCGGCAGCAACGTAATGCTCTTGATGACATCCACCTCACCCATCAAAGCCGGGATTTTCTTGATGGTGATCATGTCGAGCGTTTGCACGCTCATCGCCATTGCCGACACATTACGGTCCTTGCGCTCGCTGGTCACCTCCACCTCCGAGAGCTGTTCCGACTCCGGCCTGAGCTTCATGTTGACCGTCTGGGGCTTACTGCCGACGTTCACCGTTTTATTAAGGGTGCTGTAGCCGATATAGGAGACGCGAAGCACCTGCTCGCCCAATGGCAAATCCAAGGCATAACGGCCCCGCTCGTCGGTAGTAGTACCCACGTGTAGCTTCTCGACGTAGATGGAAACACCTATCAAAGTCTCGCCTGTCTCAGCATCCTTGATCACACCCGTGATTTGCCCCTTCTGTTGCGAGAACACGTTGATTGTCAACGAAAAAAGAAGCAATAAAAATAAAAATAGTCTTCGACGCATTTGTTGTCTGAAAAATTTGTGCAAAGATACGAAACAAAGGGCATTCGTCGCTTGCTTTTTGGGCAAAAACCTTTGTATTATCTATCAATCGCACGCACTGGGGTTGGGTTGATACCCCATCCGTCCCATCTTCTCCACCTCCAACGAAGGCTGCCCGAATTCTTCCGTCACCTTACCCAAGAGCAGATACACGCCATCGCCCTGGAATGGCCATGCCTTTATCACCTGCGGAAAATGCACCGTGTCGAAGGCCTCGCCTGTGACATCCACGAAGGTGCCCAGCGCCATCGTGTCGCCCTTGCAAGTGCGTACATATTTCACTGTGACCAGCTTACCCAACATCCGATAACTCTTGCCCACAAAATGCAGCATCTGCGAAGCCATCAGTTCGCCACGGAAACGGGTCTGCAGCAGGTCGAACCATGTCAAAGAGACGGGGAATCCGTAGAGCTCAATCTCGTCGTAGGCGTTCTGCAAGACGTTAGTCGTGAAGTCGGGGAACTCGAAATGCTGGTTCTCGAGGTGGAAAAGGGTCTCGGGCTGTTCCTTCTTGCCTTGACTCTTGTTGAGATGCGCCTGCCACAACAACTCGGCCTTGGGTTTCTTCGTGAAGCCGAAGGCACCGCCACGGATGAGCAGAACGAGCTGTTCCAAGGTGAACGGCACCCGCGCCATGAAGTCGTCCAAGCTGGCGAAAGGACCACGCGCCTCACGTTCGGCCAGAAAACGCTCCACGAAATGCTGCTCCAGCCCTTGCAGATGGACGAAGCCCATGAAGATAGTGCGACCGTTCAAGGTGGTGAGGTAACTGCTTCGGTTGACGCAAGGCAGATGTACCTTAGCTCCCATACGCCGCGCCTCATTGAAGTAGAACCAGGTCTGATAGAACCCGCCGAAATTGTTGATGACAGCCACCTGAAACTCCAGCGGATAGTGGCTCTTCAGATAAAGGCTCTGGTAACTCTCCACGGCATATGAGGCCGAATGTGCCTTCGAGAAGGAATAGCCCGAAAACGATTCAATCTGTCGCCAAAGTTCACTCACCAAGGCATCAGGATAGCCCTTGGCCTTGCAGTTGTCGAAGAAACGTTTCGTGACTTCCTCAAATTCCGACTTGTCGCGCATCTTGTGGCCCATCATACGGCGCAACACATCGGCATCGGCCAGGTCCAAGCCCGCAAAGTAATGACCCACCTTGAGCACGTCCTCCTGATAGATCATCACGCCATACGTCTCGGCCAGCAGTTCCTTCAGCAGCGGATGCTTATAGTCCACCGACTCGGGATGATGGAAACGATGGATGTATTCCCGCATCATGCCCGAACGCGCCACACCAGGGCGGATAATGGAGCTGGCCGCCACTAAGGTCTTGTAGTCGGAACAACGCAGCTTACGCAGCAAGCCACGCATGGCCGGGCTCTCGATGTAGAAACAGCCGCAGGTCTCGGCTTTGAGCAGCTGGCGACGTATCAGCTCGTCTTCTTTCAGCGCGTTGATTTGGTGGATATCGATGCGGACGCCACGGCTGCGCTCCACCATCTCCACCGCGTCGCGGATGTGGGCGATGCCGCGCTGGCTGAGGATGTCCATCTTGACGAAGCCTATCTTCTCGGCCGAATACATGTCGTATTGCGTCGTCGGGAAGCCCTTAGGTGGCAGGTCGAGGGCAGCAAAGTCGGTGACAGGCTGTTCGGTGACGAGCACACCGCCGGCATGGATGGAGCGCTGGCGCGGGAAGTCGTGGAGGCGCTCGGCAAACGAAAGGATCTGCTGACCGATGAAATACTGTTGGGCAAACGCCTTGGGATTGCGTTCCATCTGGTCGATCTCGCCTTTGGGCAGGCCGAACACCTTGCCCAGCTCACGGCACAACGAGTTGTCCTGGAAGGTGACCGTCGCACCCAGCAGCGCCACATGCTCCTGCCCATATTTCTCGAAGATGTGGGCGATGACGGTGTCCCTATCTTTCCACGAGAAGTCGAGGTCGAAGTCGGGCGGGCTGCTCCGCTTGGGGTTGAGGAAACGCTCAAAGTACAGGTCCAATTCTATCGGGTCCACGTCGGTGATCTTCAGGCAGTAGGCCACCACACTGTTGGCACCGCTGCCACGCCCCACATGGTAGAAGCCTTGTTTCATAGCAAATTGGACGATCTCCCAGGCGATGAGGAAATAGGCGCAAAAGCCTTTCTGCTCTATGATATCCAGTTCCTTCTCGATACGACGATAGGCGGTCTTGTTGGACGTGCCATAGCGGTAGGCCATACCATCGAAAGCCAGCTTGCGCAGCAACTCACGGTCGTCGTAGGCATTGCCTGTGAAACAACGCTTGCTCTTCACACTCGCGTCGATGTTGATTTCACATTCCTCAAGGATACCCTCCGCGTTCTCAATGAGTTGCGGATAGAGCGCGTAAGTGGTCCTCAGCCGTTCGGCAGGCAGCAGGATCTCATCGGGGGCGGCACAGGCCTTGGGATCGAGGCGCGAGATCAGCACATTCTCGTCGATGGCGCGCATGCATTGGTGCAACTCGAAGTCGGCCTTTTCAGCGAAAGTGACGGGCTGCATGGCTACCAGTTTTTCGAACGACTCGCAGGCAAACATCTTGGTCAGTTGGGAGAAGCGCACGCCAAGGTATTCGTTCGCTTTCAACTGGTTTTGACGACGTTTCCCGAAGGGATAGATCACGAAGACATCATCCCATTCGGGTGCCAACTCGGGATAGGGTTGTTTGGTGAGGTTATGTTGGGTCAAAAAACGGTTCAGTTCGGCGAAACCCTTATTGTTTTTGGCCAAGGCCACATAGAGCAACTCGTTGCCGTTGCGCACCTCCACACCCACGACGGGCCTGACGCCCTTTTTCTGACATTCAAACACGAAGTCGGCCACACCCATCGTCGTGTTGATGTCGGTCAATGGCAGGGTCGTATAACCCATTGCAGTGGCTTTTTTGACCAAGTCCGCAATCGGCAACGTCCCGTAGCACAAGCTGTTATATGAATGTACGGCAATCAGCACAATTGTTTTGATTAGTTTTTAATCAAATTTTTCGCCGTAAATTTAATCAAAACTTTTGGGATAAAGGGAACACTAAAGGCAAAAAACTTTTGCCTTGCTGCAAAGTTGGCAAAAAAACCTAAAAGACTTGGTCTTATCGTTCAGAACGCACTGCACGGACGGACATACCGCCGATGCGGCCATGGCCGCCTATAATGCAGGTGCTAGAGCCTAAAAATCCCCACGCGCTTAGTGGGGATTCTAGATAGAGCGAATTCGACCAATAGTAGCAACAGTAGCCGACACCTAAGATGTGGTTCGCCATTTGGACGCCAGCTGTAGGCAGAAACATGCTATTGCCATTTGCTGCAGTAAAGAGCATGCCATTCACGCCATCCTGCGTAATCCATGTAATAGTCGTGTTTTCGTATAGTTCTTCCCATTCTTCTTTGGTGGGCATGCGCCAGCCATTACCCCAGGTAGCCGTAGCGGCATCATCATCGGGTAACAAGGTTGTCAGGTCGTCGGTGAATCCTTCGTAACCATAAATGGGGTCGCTACAGTATTTGGTGAGTCGGCCGTATGTGTTGTCGCAGTACACGTAGCTGTCCCAATCATAACAATCTTTGGGCTGCGTTTCACCCCAAGCGAAATAGTGGCCATAGTCCTCAGGCATGTCAGCACCCACGTTGACAGTGGCCCAGAGCGTACCGCTCGGCAAGCCCAAGTCAACATATTCGTAGCCGTTGTATGTGCCACCACCATTGTTTTCACCTCCATTATTACTACCTCCATTCTCGCCATTGTTTGGATCTTCTGGCTTTGTGCATCCTACAACAAGCATTGCCGTCGCCGACATCACTAAGATTATCATGAATTTCAGGAGTCTTTTCATGGATTAAGTTCTTTACCTGTTTCAAACACAAAAATACTACTTTTGTCGGAATCTCACAATTTTTTCAGCAAAATATGTATGGAATCTCATAATTTTGACCATCTACCATTGGCGGCTGCCGTAATACGACAGCCTTACAGTCCCGGTCTGTAGGGCTGTCACACCGTGGCAGCCGCCAATGAATCACCCAGCCGCCCGATGCAAAACCTGTTCCCCAAACCGCGTCTTGATCTTGTCCATCGCGGCATAGAGGTTCGTCAGTTCCATGTTGTCGTCAAACAAGGCCAGTTGCGGTGCCCCGCTGACCAGCTCGCTGAGGCGCACGCCCACGAGGCGTATCATCATGCGGCGGTTGTAGAGACGGTCGAAGAGGCTGTTGACCGTCTGCTGCAGCACGTGGTCGAAGGCGGTGTAGGGGATGCGTTGCTGCATGTCGTGCGTGTCGAAGTTGGAATAGCGGATCTTCACCGTCACGCAGCCCGTCAGTTTGCCTTGCGAGCGCAGGTCGAAGCCGAGGCTCTCCACCATCCGTGCCAGGCATTGGCGTATGGCCACGACGTCGATGGAGTCCTGCTCGAAGGTGCGTTCCTTGCTGATGGACTTCCGCTCCTGATAGGGGCACACCGGCGTGTTGTCGTGCCCGTTGGCTTTTTTCCAGATGTCGAGGCCGTGTTTGCCCATGGCCTGTTCCATCGCCAAGGGCGGCAACCGTCGCAGCGTGCCGATCTTCTCCACACCCATCGAGCGGAGCAAGGCATAGGTCTTCTCGCCCACCATCGGGATCTTCTGCACCGACAGTGGGTCGAGGAAGTTATTAATATAAGGTGTGGGCACCTGAAGCTCACCGTTGGGCTTGGCCTGTCCCGTGGCGATCTTCGACACGGTCTTGTTCTCCGACAAGCCGAACGAAATCGGCAGCCCCGACTCCTTGATGATGCGTTGCCGCAACTCGTGCGACCACAGCTGGCAGTCGTGGAAGCGGTCCATGCCCGTAAGGTCGAGGTAATGCTCGTCGATCGACATCTTCTCGTATACGGGCGCGCTGTCGGCGATGATGTCGGTCACGAGGCGGGAATAGCGGCTGTAGAGCTCCATGTCGCCACGGATGAATACCGCCTGCGAACACAGCTGCCGCGCCATTCGCATCGGCATGGCCGAATGCACACCGAACTTTCGTGCCTCATAGCTGCACGTCGACACCACGCCACGGTCCGACATGCCACCCACGATGACGGGCTTGCCCTCCAGTGAAGGATTCACCAGACGTTCCACCGACACGAAAAAAGTGTCCAAATCCAAATGCAAAATCGTCCTTTCCATCGTTTTTTCTCCTTTTTTTTTGCTCAAAATGCTTGCATGTTCCAAAAAAGTTGTACATTTGACGAGTTTTTAATCAAATATTTCGCCGTAAATTTAATCATTATTTCCAATATCGTGCAAGAACAACAATATTTTTTCTCACAAAATGAGATTCCTCTGCGGGGAATGGAGGTTCTTCCTTATGTTATACAGCGGCGGTTTATGACGCTTACGACACGTAAACTCTTCTGCCGCCGCATAATAAAGACCTATCTACCCTCCATTCCCGAAGGGAATCTCAACAATCAAACAGTTAAACCATCAACACTCCAATAATATGTACTTCAACACCAACATCAAATTCCTCCGCAAACATCGCGGTCGTACTCAGGATGACATTGCCTTTGCCCTGCAAATGAAGCGCTCCACGCTGAGCGGCTATGAAAACGGGGTCTCCGAGCCCAACCTCGAGGCCTTGGTCGCCTTCTCCAAGTATTTCGGCATCGCCATCGACACCTTGGTGAAAGTCGACTTGAGCAGCATCAGTCCCCTGCAGCTCTCGCAACTCGAGCGCGGCTACGACGTGCACCTGAAAGGCAGCAACCTGCGTGTGCTGGCCACCACCGTCAACAATGACAACGACGAGAACATCGAACTCGTCGCCGAGAAGGCCAAGGCCGGCTATGCCACAGGCTTTGCCGACCCCGAATACATCAAGGTGCTGCCCACCTTCACCATGCCCTTCCTCTCGCACGACCGCAAGTACCGCACCTTCCAGATCAGTGGCGACTCGATGCTGCCCATCCCCGACGGTTCTTACGTCACCGGCGAGTATGTCGTCGACTGGACCTACATCCGCAGCGGCCAGCCCTACATCGTCCTCACCCAGGACGACGGCATCGTCTTCAAGATCGTCGACAACAAGATCGAACACGAAGGCAAACTCACCCTCAGCTCGCTCAACCCGCTCTACCATCCTTACGACTTGCCCGCCGCCGACATCAAGGAGGTGTGGAAATTTGTGCATTACATCAGCGCGGAAATGCCACAACAACGCGAGAACCGCTTCCGCGAAGAAGAGCTGCTACAGACCGTGCAACAACTGAAGAAACAGGTGGAAGAGATACAGTTACGCTTGAATATCTAATATCCATCAGTTATTTAAGGCTTATTTACCTTAAATCGGCACAATTTTTGTGGGACTTATGAGTTATGTAACAAAAGACAATAACCCAAAAATCGTTTTATCATGAAGAAAGTTTTTTTAAGTTTGATGCTCCTCTGCGGCTTTGCCCTGATCGGCACCAGTTGTAAAGACAACAACAATGGAAACAATGGCAACAGCAACGTCACCCCTGAGGTGCAAGCTGGAGCGCTGACCGTCGGCAACAACACCGACAATATCGTCACCGCCAAAGTCGTCAACTATGGCCAAAAGAGCGCCATCGTCCTCGCCTCCAAGGAGATGACCGCCTCCGACAACGAAGGTATCGCCATCATCTTCAACGGCAACGTCGTCCCTGGCACCTATACGATGGGCAACAACTCGAAAGACCCCGTCCCCACTGTGGTCGGTTTCCACGAATTCAACCTCGGTGAGCTACCCTTCATCATGGGCGCCGACACCTTGTTCTATGGCGACACCTATTATTGGACGAACGGTCTGCTCTCCGTCACCGAAAACAACGGCACCTACACTGTCATCCTGTCACAAAGCATGGGCGCCAACAACAACGGCCAAACCGTGCAGCTGGCCTTGAACTTCAGCGGTACGCTGCCGCCTTACACCTTCAATGCCGACAACAAGTTCAGAATCAAAAACATCGAGAGCCCCATCGGCTTGGCTGGCGTCACCACTATCAGTGGAATGGGCATCCTCGGTGATGGTGTGAAATCCATGCTCTTCATGTCGGCCAACCGCAAGCGCTTCTTCATCGTCAGCTATCTGAGCGGACAAAGTGTTGAAGGCGAGTACAACCTCGGCTACCTCGGCACGCCTTACCTGCCCATCTTGCCTTGCGTCCACGTGGCCCTCGACCATGACTTCTGGACCTTCCAGCCCCAGACAGGCTATGTAGCCAAGAGCGGTACCATGACAGTCGTCAACAATCCCGACGGCACCAAGACCGTCACCATGGAGAACCTCGTCCTGTCGAATGTGGAACACCCCAACAGCATCTTCTTCCCCGACATCACCGGTTCCCTGCAATATCACGGCTATATGTATGAATTGAGCCTGTAAGATTTCGTTGTGGTTCAAATTAATTTGTCCTCCGTGGAAAAGATAATTCTTTTCCACGGAGGATTTTTTTGATTACGCAAAATAACGCAACAAACTGATTATATGAATTATACCATACTTTATCAAACAAAACTTTAGATTTTTCCACTCAAAACTTTAGATTTTTCCACTCAAAACTTTAGATTTTTTCTATCTTTGCAGCCTGGTTCATGAAAAAATCGAAAGAATGATAGAAAGAACTGCAAAAGATGCCTTATTAAGACTCGCCTCGCAATTCGCAGTGGTTGGAATCACAGGACCGCGGCAAAGCGGAAAAACGACCCTCGCAAAGATGGCATTTCCAGAGAAACGTTACATCTCGTTCGATGACAAGAACATCCGCGAGTTGGCCGCCGCCAATCCAACGGATTTCCTGTTGGCTTTTCCCGACGGCGCCATCATCGACGAGGCGCAAAAGGTGCCAGAGGTTTTTGATGCAGTCAAATACCACATTGACCAAAACGCTTTCACGCCAGGCAAATTTATCCTTACGGGATCCAACCAGTTCAATTTGAAGCAGAATATGACCGACTCGCTGGCAGGTCGCGCCGCCTTTTTGAAACTTCTCCCCTTTTCCATCGGCGAGCTCCAAAACGGCAATATATTGGGGCCCAACGTGTATGAGATGATTTTCAAAGGATGCTATCCGCCTTTATATGACTCGGCCAAGCATTTTACGGTCGATGACTGGTTCAATAGCTATGTAGACACCTACCTGGATTTGGATGTTGAGCGTCAGATCAACTACAGCAACCTGTCCGTATTCAAGAAGTTCATCCAAATCTGCGCCACGTATAGCGGACAAATGCTTTCGATGGACAGCATCGCTCGCGGCATCGGTGTTTCGGCCCCGACCGTCAAACAATGGCTCTCCATCCTGGAGTCGTCTTTCATCATCCACTTATTAGAACCTGACACCCAAAACCTTGGCAAGTCACTGGTGAAAACACCCAAGTTGTATTTTATAGATTCGGGACTGCTTTGCCACCTGCTCCGCATTGAGTCCGTCGAGGAACTGATTCTCAGCGAGCACAAAGGAGCCATTATTGAGAGCTTCGCCATTGCCGAAATGCTTAAAAACAGGCTGAATCTGGGCAAACAACCCAACTTGACCTTCTACCGCGACCAAAAAGGCTTTGAGGTGGACACCATCGCCGACTGGAAACACACCTTCGCAATCGAAATCAAAAGCACCATCGAAGCCGAGCAAAACCTTTCAAAAAACACGCGTGACTACCTCGCACTTCGTGGCAACGACGGCTGCCGTGGCGCAGTCTTCTACCTCGGCGACTTAACCCTCTCCATCAATGGGATCGATTATGTTTCCTGGAAAGACTGGGGTAATTATGCAATGAAATAACCATAGAAAAACAACCTATCCGTGATCTACCCAACCAACTTCGAACAAAAGATCGGCTTCGCCAGCGTCCGTCAGATGCTCTCCGACCACTGCATCAGCCAGATGGGACTGGAACGGGCGGACAAGATTGCCTTCTCGACCAACAAAGCCGCCATCCTCAAGAGCTTGGAACAGACCGAGGAGTTCATCGGCCTTCTGCAGACCGGCGTGCCCTTCCCCATGCGCGACTTCCACGACCTGCGCGAGGCCTTCCACCGCATCCAGATCGACGGCACATGCCTCAATGTGGAGGACCTCTTCGCCCTGAAGCCCTCGCTCAACGTCGTCGAGGCCATCCTGCGCTATGGCCACTCCGAGAGTGCCGACGCCACACCACGCATCAAGTCACTGATTGAGGACATCTTCATCGACCGCAGCATCTTCACCGAGGTTAACCGCCTTGTCGACGACAAGGGCGAGATTCCTGACAACGCCTCCACAGAGCTGCTCGAGATTCGCCAAAGCATACGCCGCAAGCAAGGCGGCATCGAGAAGCGCATCCGCCAGATCATGGGCGACGCCAAGACCGCAGGCTGGGTCGACGCGAAGGCGGAACTCACCGTGCGCGACGGCCGTCTGGTCATCCCGGTGAAGGCGGGCGACAAACGTGCCATCCGCGGCTTCATCCACGACGAGTCGGCCACTGGCCAGACCGTCTACATCGAACCCGCCGAGATCTTCGACACCTCCAACGAAATCAAAGAGCTGGAGTATGCCGAACGCCGCGAGATCCACCGCATCCTCATGGCCTTCACCCGACTGCTTAGGCCTTACCTCTCCGAACTCCGCAAGGCATGGCACCTCTTGGGCGAACTCGACTTCATCCGCGCCAAGGCCTTGTTGGCTAACGAGATCGGTGGCGTGAAGCCCGAATTACTGGACACACCTTATATTAATTGGCAACAAGCACGTCATCCCCTTCTGGAAAAGAAGCTGAAAGCCCAAGGCAAGCAAGTCGTCCCCCTGGACCTGCAACTCGACGAAAACAACCGCATCCTCGTCATCAGCGGTCCCAACGCGGGCGGCAAGTCGGTCTGCCTGAAGACCACCGGGCTGCTGCAATACATGCTGCAGTGCGGCTTGATGCCGCCCATGCGCGTCGACTCGCAGTGCGGCCTCTTTGAGAGCCTCTTTATCGACATCGGCGACGAGCAGTCCATCTTGGACGACCTCTCCACCTACAGCTCACACCTTATTAATATGAAGGCCCTGCTGGAGCAGGCTGATGGCAAGACCCTCTTCCTCATCGACGAGTTCGGCACGGGCACCGAGCCTCAGCTGGGCGGCGCCATCGCCGAGGCCATCCTCCTCGAGCTGAACAAGAAGCAGGCCTTCGGCATGGTCACCACACACTATGCCAACCTCAAGCTATTGGCCGACAACCACGAGGGCATCGTCAATGGCGCCATGCTGTTCGACACACGCTTCATGCAGCCCATGTACATCATGATGACCGGCAAGCCCGGCTCGTCGTTTGCCTTCGAGATTGCCAAGAAGATAGGCTTCCCACGACAGATCCTCGACGATGCCGCCAACATCACCGGCGACCAGCACCTCAAGTTCGAGAAGCAGCTGCAACAGCTCGAAGTCGACAAGAAAGCCATCCGCAAGAAAGAACAAGACCTGCGCATCGCCGACCAACTGCTCACTGAGGTGGTGGAGAAATACAAGAAACTCCTCGCCGAGCTGGAGAGCAAGAAGAAGCAATACCTCCGCGACGCTGCTGCCGAGGCTCAGGAGCTGATACAGAAGGCCAACAGCCAGATTGAGCGAACCATCAAGGAGATCAAGGAGGCGCAGGCCGAGAAGACCAAGACCAAGGAGATCCGCCAGAACTTAGAGAAGACCAAGGAAGAGATCGCCCAGAAAGCCAAAGAGGCTGCCGAGGCCAAGAAAAAGGAAGAGACAGAGGTCGTGCTGAAGGTGGGCGACACCGTCTGCATCGAGGAGATGCAGGTGGTAGGCGAGATCCTGGCTATCAGCGACACCGACGCCACCATCCTCTTCGACAGCGTGCGTTTGCGCACCAGTCCCGACAAGCTCCGCAAGGTGAGCCGTGCCGAGGCTAGAAAGGCACAACGCAACTGGCAGAAAGGCATTGCCGCAGACCTCAGCGAGAAGGCCGAGCATTTCGACCTCACCCTTGACGTGCGTGGCAAGCGTGCCGAGGAGGCCTTGGACATCGTCGACAAATACCTTGACGAGGCCAAACTGCTTAGCATCAAAGAGGTGAGCATCCTGCACGGCAAGGGCAACGGCATCTTGCGCAAACTCATCCGCGAGAAGCTCAGCCACATCCACGAGGTGGAGCACTTCTGTGACGCCTCCTTAGAGACCGGCGGCACAGGGATCACTAGGGTTTACTTTAAGTAACAAGAGGTTCCCGCTTCGCGGGAATGGAGGCCAATAAGAAAGGTAACACGCGGCGGCTTGGAGCGCTTACTGGGCGTTAACGTTAGAAGCCGCCGCAGGCCACTCTACGTACTCCTCCATTCCCGCCTGTTGGCGGGAACCTCATTAATCGAATTAATCATTAATGCAATGACGCGAAGCGACGCGGGTGCAACGCCCTAAGTAGAGCAAGGCCCTGCGTCCGGTAGGCATCCCCCTTTTAAGGGGGGCAGGGGGATTCAACACTCGTCCGGCAGGCAGTCTAGTCTGCTTGTTGAGAGGCGCGTGTTGAATCCCCCGCCCTTCGGGCACCCCCCTTTGAAAGGGGGAAGTCCGCCATGAGGGGTTTGAGGCAGGAGTGTAGGGTATTGAGATTCCCTTCGGGAATGGAGTTAGTACTATCAGGTAACACGCGGCGGTTTGAAGTGTTTACGGGTCGTTAACGGTACTGGCCGCCGCAGGCCACTCTATGTCTACCTCCATTCACGCCTGTTGGCGGGAACCTGAACCATAGGGACAAAACGCCCCTTTAGCCGTCATTGCGGGCGGAGACCCGCAAATCGAAGATTCGGCGGAGCCAATCTCATGAGCGGGAATGTGTCACTATAGTGAAAGAGATTGCGGATCGCCTCATTCCGCAGAGGCGGAACCGCAATGAGGGTTTGAGGCAGGAGTGTAGGGTATTGAGATTCCCTTCGGGAATGGAGTTAGTATTATTAGGAAACACGCGGCGGCTTGAAGTGTTTACAGAACGTAAACCTTAGAAACCGCCGCTGGCCACTATACGTTCACCTCCATTCCCGCAGGGAACCTCATCAATCCCATTCATGTTTCTCGAATCAAAGCAACACGAGTGCAATACCACTATTATTATGAATATTGTAACGTATTTGTTACATATCCACTAAACCAGATTGTAACGTATTTGTTACACTACTCTCAAGAAACAAAACATATAGTGTAACGGTTTTGTTACAACGTATTTAAGCATTCTCGTGTAACACATTTGTTACACATTCCAAAAACATACTATGTAACATATTTGTTACAATATACCACCTCTAATCAATATGTAACACATTTGTTACACTTCGGCAAGCACCATATTTTGTAACACATTTGTTACAACATATCGCCCATGCAAGACTTGTAACAATTTTGTTACAACACCCCTCCTTTCATGATTATGTAACAAATCTGTTACACCACAAAGCCGTGCAAAACCTAAATATGTAACACTTTTGTTACATTACCTTGTTATTAAAACACTATATCACTGATTTCCAATAAATTAACACAATACTTACAAAAATGCCACAAATATGTTACAAGATAAAGATATTTTTACTATTTTTGCCGCCGGATTGGAAGGTACAGCCAGTCCGTTATAAGAAATAAAGAATACTATAGTAAAAAAAGGATCCTAAAATGCAGAAAACCAGCAACCTTACAAGGTCTTACGCTGGACACTTACTGACAACGATTCCTTCGCGCCGCAAGCTTTTTATCGCGTGGCGCAGTGGAAAAAATGGTCTGCAAGTGCCTGGGAAGAGACTGCACAGCCGCCAACCCTATGGTATGGCGCGATGCGTCGTATAGGCACATGGCAAACCCACAAATGGAAAAGAATACAAAGAACAATAATACAAATAGTCATAATTAAACACAAAGAAAGAAGATGAAACAGAATTACAACAATGAAAGCCTGGCCCGTCTCGGCCACGGCAAATGGAAAAGCGCCCTCGGGCACACCTTATTAATTATAGGGATGGTGCTGATGAGCATGGGCGTGTTTGCGCAAGCGCCCACCGGTGGCCTGTACATGAACAAGGACTGGCAGCCGGATCCCACAGACCCCACGGGCAGTAGGGGTAACATCCGCCTCGAGACCTTCGTGACGGGTGAAAAGATTATTACCGAATCACACATCCCCACGGATATTGTGGTGGTGCTCGACCAATCGGGTTCTATGGCTGAATACATGGGAAGCAAGACAAGATTACAAGCCCTAAAAGACGCTTTGGGCGTTTTCATCGATTCCATCCAAGCGGATGCCAATCGTTATGGTTGTGACCATAGAATGGCTATTGTAGGTTTTGCTACGGGAAACTTATACAACAATGGCACTTACTTCGAGAACACCGAGATTCTTTCAACGGCTTCAGTTATACCATATAGGAGCGATGCTGGAGAGAATCCAAATATCTCAGATGCCAATTATAGAGATGCTTTGGTTCACGTGACCACGAGTAACAATAATAATGTCAATTCGCGACTCACGACTGCCACTGGTAGACTCGCAGCTTCGGGTGGCACGGAGATGCAGTATGGCTTGAGATTGGCGTATGAGATCCTGAATAAACGCGACACCACCCAGTTCAACGCTGGAACGGAAGCTAACCCCAAAATGATGGATCGTAGCCAAGTGGTGGTCTTCTTCACCGATGGTTATCCTGGTCTTGATTTCCCAAGCCAAGGAAACTCTGGTGATAGGTTTGCACAATACAACCCTGATTATTATTATGCAAATACTTATTATATCGCTCAAACTACTGCAGATGCCACGGTCATCCAGGCAAGAAACATTAAAAACTTACCTCACGGAGGTGCCAAGGTCTTCTCTGTTGGCGTATTTGATGGCGCCAACCCAACTGCAGCATACACTACAACAACGAAAGCTTATAGAGGCCAAAATGGAAATGGAACTGTTCGCTATTACTATTGGGAGCCTCAGACATTGCCTTCAGGACAAAACTCTGGTGACGCTGCTGCCAATGGCTTGATGCACTTCATCTCTAGTGAATACTCAGCAACTGAGACCGCTGGCACCACACCTTGGTCTACTTTGACCGTTAGTAACGATGGCAGAAGTGGCGATTATTACTACTCCGCTTCCACTCCCGAAGACCTTGCTAAAATCTTTACGGCCATTGCACAAGAGAGTGGCGGCTCTGCCGTTCCCATGGGCGAAGGCACTATCGTTCAAGACGTTATTTCTCCCAGCTTCCAGCTGAACATCCCCGAAGGTCTTGAGGCCAATCAAGCCATCAAAGCTTACGCTCCCAAGTGCACCGGAAAGGATGCCAATGGTAGCTTTACCTTCGATCCTGAAACCGAGGGTACTGTTGGCCGTCTTATCTTAAATGAAAACGGCGTTGTGCAGGATGTAGAAGGCCGCGAGAACCGCCTGCCCGATGGCATCGTAAATTACGACTCGATTTCCAAAACAATAACCTTCTCCAACTTCAACTTCGAAGAAATGTTTGTAGCCCAAGAGAAGGACAATCAGGGACATCTTATAGAGGGTCAATTCACAGGTCGTAAGCTGGTTATGCTTATTCCTTTGGAAGTTGGAGGAGGCTCATGGGGCGACGGCATCGAGACCAACGGTCCATTGTCGGTTATCAAACCTAACGGCGATACCGTCCAGGCCAATTGGCTTGCCTTCAACAGGCCCACTGCCAACGTCCTTGGATCGGTGTGGACCGAGGTTGTCAGATTCAAACCCGAAGGCTTCGACGCCAACAACATCGACTCGCCCGAGGACCTGGCTTGGTTCATCAGCGAGGTAAACGGTCGTATCGGCTATAACCAGCATACAGGCGAGAATGACAACAACACAGTTGCATCACATCCTAAACTGAATGGCCGCCTTACTGCTGACATCGACATGAGTGCCCACAACTGGGTGCCCATCGGCTGCGGCTGGCAAGTAGAAATCGGATCTGATGGGAAGACCAAATATGTCGAAGAGAATGGACAGAAAGTCCCCATGAGATATGAAGGCACCTTCGACGGCAATGGCCACGTCATTACCGGCCTCAAAAACAACGCCTCGAAGTATTATAAACAGATCACTGGAGGCTCTAACGCAGGAGTGGTTGTCTTCCCTGGCATGTTCTCCGATGTGAAAGGCACAGTGAAGAATGTTTTCGTGCTCGACGCCGACTTCCGCGGCAAGCACCATAATGCGAACTTCGTGCACCACGGCATCATCGCCGACACGCTTGAGGCAGGAGGCAACATCTTCAACTGCGAAGCTGCCGGTCGCATCACCTGCAACAACGACGATGTGGCGAACGACTCGCAACTGATCTATGGCGGCTTGGTCGGCCTCAATAAGGGAGGCACCATCCACTCCAGCATGGCCGTGGCCGAACTGACGGCCTACACCATGGGCGGCTTGGTCGGTGAGAACCGTGGCACGGTCACGAACAGCTTCACCAATGGTGTCTACAACTATCTTGACAACGGTGTTACCCCTGCAAAATACGTGGGTGGCTTGGTTGGCGACAACAGCCAAAGCACGAAACTGGAAAACTGCTATGTGCGTTTCGAAAGAAACAACCAGAACCTGAACAAGGCTGTGTTTGGCCAGATTACTGGTACGGCAAACACCACCTATACAAAATGCTACTCGCCCGAAGACTTGGCGGGTAAGGTGCCCACAGGCAGTACTCCTGGCACCAACACTTATAAGAATGCCGAGCCAGCCCAATGGATACGTCCCTTCTATCATGATGCCACCCTTGGCGATACGAGAACCGCCCTGCTCGACCAACTGAATGCCGACAAGGGCAGCGGTGCCTCATGGAAGCGCACCACCGCAGGTGGTTACCTGAGATCGCCCAACGGTGGCAACATCAACGGCGACTATCCTGTGCTGCAATTCGACACCTTCGGTGAAGATGCAGTTACCTGCCTTGGCTCTGCTGATGGCATCCGTATCGACTATGCCACTTCACTTAAAGAAATGCTGCACCGTCACAATAACGGCAATATGAACGAGAATACCCAAATTGACAACGAATTTACTGATGCTAATGAGGATTATTATAAGGTATCTGGTCATGCGGCCATCTATAAAGGCACCATCAACCTGTACGCCAACGACGATGTCACCCTTCAAACCACAGGTGGTAAAGACGGCGTGGCCGACAACTGCACCGCTGAAGGCGTGGTGGTCTACATCGACGAGAAAGTCAGCCTGCTGCAAGACGATAGTTCGGTCATCAAAGGCTTCACGGGCCAAAACATGAAAGTGTTCGGCGGCGACTACACCGATTATCTGTCGGGCAACCGTTGGCACAATGTCAGTTCCTCTTTGGAGAACAGCGGCTTTGGCTGGACGTATACCAACACTGGCCAAGTGCCCCATAGTACTGTTGCCAATCCATGTGGCTGGCGTCTTGACCAGACCAACGACGATGTGGATATCTTCCCCACCGACCTTGGCACCTATCACCAGACCGACTTCTACTGCTTCTACGAGCCCCAATACCATTGGATCAACTTCCGCCGCAACGGAAAGAGCCACTGGCATATGGATCTGATTAACGATGCAATTGGTTATGATGAACCCACTAACCATGCCCATATCGATTATGTGAATGAGCTTGGCGTACATGATAACGAAACCCAATTCATCCCTGGCAAGGGCTATCTGCTGGCCATCAACCCATTGGTTTTTGACTCCGTCCAGCGCAAAGAAACGCAGTGGCTGCAAAACTACGGCACTTTGAATCACACTGATATCACGATTCCTGTGTCCTACACCGCTGCCAACGAATGGACTGGCCTGGCTGGTTATAACCTCCTTGGTAACCCCTACCAGAGCTTCTTGGACTTCGATGCCTTTGTCAGTCAGAACGCAACACTCTTGGGCAATAGTAACTTCGCTAACACCTATGCTGTGTATGATCCAAATGAGGGTAATTATGTCCAATACAAGAGTGGTTCCTCTAAGGGTTCGAGAGCCGCTGGTCAATACATCAACATGCACCAGGGCTTCTTCATCCAAGTGAATGCTACTGGCACCGCCACTTTCACCAACGCTATGCGTAGTAACAGTGGCACGCCTAACTTCCGCGGTGAGCAACCTGCCTATCCGCTGATCAACTTCATTGTCAAGGATAACGAAGGCAACACCGACCTTGCCATCCTCGAGTGCAACCGTCCCGAGAATGACGGCGCCAAGAAGCTGCGCACGGGTAACGCTGCCGGCCGCATCTACTTCCGCTACGACAACGAGAACCTCGCCATCTACTTCCGCAACAGCGACAAGGACTACCAGACCCTCAACTTCGCTGCCGAGGAAGACGGCAACTTCACCCTCAGCTGGGAGCGCGCCAACGATAACTTCCGCACCCTCACCCTGGTCGACAACATCACCGGCATCAAGACCGACATGCTGACCCACGACCACTACACCTTCGAGGGCCGCGTCGACGACTACAACACGCGCTTCAAGATCGTGTTCGGCGAGATGGACACCAACGAAGAGGAGCCCGTGCTTGAGCACTTCGCCTTCTTTGACCATGGCAACCTCATCGTCAACGGCACCGGTCACTTCGAGGTGGTCGACGTGTTAGGCCGCGTGGTCTACGCCACCGAGCTCACCGACACGCAGAACACCGTCAGCCTGCCCAGCAACGTCAGGGGCGTCTGCATGCTCTGCTTCACCAGAAACAACGAGACGAAGGTCCAAAAAATGGTTATCCAATAATCAAAGGGCACTGATAATTAACGGAAGAATAACAAAATAAAACCTACATACGATGAAAAAAGTAATAATGATAGCAGCCGCCCTGA
This sequence comes from Bacteroidales bacterium, assembly GCA_016290215.1. GTDB lineage: Bacteria > Bacteroidota > Bacteroidia > Bacteroidales > F082 > Limimorpha. Next base: position 94,063 of record JAEETH010000002.1, on the reverse strand, counting down.
TGATGTTTGCCGCCACGGCCAAAGCCCAGGTCTTTATCCTCGACGACGATGAGTTCGCTGGCAATAGAGCTTCTTCTACGATGGGCGTTCCCAACCCGCAGATCTACGACTCGGGTGAGGACTGGTACGTCCCCGCTGGCGAAGGCATCTTCGTGCTGGCTGGTCTGGCTGGCGCCTACCTCTTGGGCAAGCGCAAGAAAGAACAGGAATAAATCAATAACTGATTTATACTAGGTGCACCTCCCGGTGCACAGCATAACTATTTGTATTCTTATTTCAAATGGCCCCGTCGCGACGACGCGGCCATTTTTTTTGTTGCATGTGAGGCTTTTGCTTACAAAAACCTTACTGCAAAGGACCACACGTACACCCTTTACCCTCATCGCGGGCCCGGCCCCGCGATCCCCTACACCGCCAGAGGACTACACCCTTGTCGTCACCCCCTTGGAGTCATTGCGGACTTGATCCGCGATCTCCTACGCGATAGTGACACACTCCCGCTCATGAGATTGCGGGTCTCCGCCCGCAATGAGGGTTAAAGAGGCGGTTTGTCCCTTTGGCACAGGTTCCCGCCTAACGGCGGGAATGGAGTTAGGTATAAAGTTGCCAGCGGCGGCAGGTAACGCTTACGTTTCGTAAACGCTTCAATCCGCCGCGTGGTACCTCTATTATTGGCCTCCATTCCCGCGTAGCGGGAACCTCTTTTCCCAACACTTGCACCCCTTGGAGTCATTGCGGACTTGATCCGCAATCTCATACGCTATAGTGACACACTCCCGTTCATGAGATTGCGGGTCTCCGCCCGCAATGACGGCTAAAGGAGCAGTTTATTCCTTTGGCACAGGTTCCCGCCTAACGGCGGGAATGGAGTTAGGTATAAAGTTGCCAGCGGCGGTTAGCACTGTTAACGTCTCATAAACACTTCAATCCGCCGCGTGTTACCTTATAATGATTACTCCATTCCCCGAAGGGGAATCTCATTACCCAACGTTCACACCCCTTGGAGTCATTGCGGACTTGATCCGCAATCTCATACGCTATAGTGACACACTCCCGCTCAGGAGATTGCGGGTCTCCGCCCGCAATGACGGCTAAAGGAGCAGTTTATTCCTTTGGCACAGGTTCCCGCCTAACGGCGGGAATGGAGGTGGACATAAAGTGGCATGCGGCGGTCAGCACCGTTAACGACCCGTAAACGCTTCAATCCGCCGCGTGGTACCTCTATTATTGGCCTCCATTCCCGCGTAGCGGGAACCTCTTTACCCAACACTTGCACCCCTTGGAGTCATTGCGGACTTGATCCGCAATCTCATACGCTATAGTGACACACTCCCGCTCAGGAGATTGCGGTTCTCCGCCCGCAATGAGGGCTAAAGGAGCAGTTTATTCCTTTGGCACAGGTTCCCGCCTAACGGCGGGAATGGAGTTAGGTATAAAGTTGCCAGCGGCGGCAGTCAACGCTTACGACCTGTAAACACTTCAATCCGCCGCGTGTTACCTTATAATAATTACTCCATTCCCCGAAGGGGAACCTCATTACCCGCCCGCAATGAGGGTTAAAGGGGCGGTTTGTCCCTTTGGCCACAAAAAAAACGGCTGACCAACAGTCAGCCGTTTTCAATCACATTGCGCGAAGCGCTTAACGAATCACATTCACGCGCTTGACGCCAATGCCATTCACCGTGTAGATGCGGATCATATACACACCCACACCGTATTGGCTCATGTCGAGCGTCTCAGTGTCGTTGTTCACCTCGGCGTCATACACCACCTGACCGAGTTCGTTCACGACGGTGAGGCGCTGCATGCCCTCAGCCTCGATGGTGACGTTGCCGTCAGTCGGGTTGGGATAGACGCTGGCATTCACGCCATATTCGTTCACGTCGGTCGAGTTCTTCACGTTGATGTTCAACGTGCCGACACCGTCGTTGCAGGGCGAGATAGGCGTAGCCGTCAGCAACGCGGTGCCTCTGTAGTTGCTGCTCCAGGTGACCACCACCGACTTGCCGTCGTTGGCAGGCACCAGCGTGCCAGCCTCTTCAGGCTCGATGCCGAAGCCGACCATCACATCGTTGGCGATGGTGTAGGTCGTGGTGGGTGTCAGACGCACATCCAGCTCAGCGTCGCCGTTGATTACGGGCTGAGCGGCGTGTTCGTATACGTTGATGACGAGCGTGATGTCGAGGTCGGCTTCACAGTCGCCGCCGCAGTCGGGATTGGCCATGACCACCTTCGTCAGATGGATCTCGGTGCTCTCGGTGGGCGATAAGGTCAATGTGTATGTTTCTCCAGTGAATTCAAACGGCTCGATGCCTTCACCGCTGACGGTGAAGCTATAAGGCTCGGGGTTGTTGGGTATGCCGCCAGTGGCGTTAAGCACGATGTCGACACTCTCGCCTTGGCAGATGTCATATTGGGTCTCCTCAGCGGTCATCGTCGGGGCTTCCATGATGTAGAAGCTGAATGTATTGTCGAGGTCGGTCTCGCAAAGGCCGTTGCTGATATGCTGGATCTCCATGACGTGGTAGCCAGGCTCGAGTGAGGCCGTGGGCAGCAAGAACGGCTCGCCTTCCACAACCGTGTGGTTTTCGCCGTCGATCGTCAGCGTCATCTGTCCGTCAACGAAGCCGGAGAACTCGACAGGAGCGGGGAAGTCGATGTCTTGTCCTGGGCAATAGGCGAAGACGCAGGGCGGGATGAGACCCATGTCGAAGCTGGGCATCGGGTTCATCTCGAAGGGATAGTCGTAGGTGAAGGAACCACAGCCGGGCGAAACGGCAAAGGCGGTCAGGTGGACGCCGTTAGTCATGTCGTTGATGCCGGGCGTGTAGTTGGTCTCCAAAGCGGAGGCGTCCTCGAAGGTGCCATCGCCGTCGGTCAGCCATTGGAAGTTGATGTATTCGCCCGTGATCCTCACGGCAACAGGCTGAGGCGCATCGGTGGCGCAGTATTGCACATCGGTCAGTGCGTTTTCAATCTCCGTTCTGTCCACGATAAACACCTTTGTCTCATCGGTGATGGTCTGGCCCTCGCCGTTGATGGTGATGGTCAGCGTGACTTCGCGGTTGGCCAGGTCTTGCTCGCCAGGGGTGTACATCGGCATGGCGATGCTAGCATCGTTGAAGGTGCCGTCACCCGAGGTGGTCCAAGTCAGGTTGTCGTAGTGGATGGCGTAGCCCACAATCTGGGCGTCGTTGCCTTCGCAGACGGTCACGTCGTAGCCAGCGGTGCCGGCCATGACGCGCTCGGCGGGCAGCCCGATGTAGTCAATCCATCCGCAGTCGCTACCGCTATTCACGCTGCCATCTTTGGTGTAAGCCCATTTATAGGTGTGTCTTCCGGCAGTGACAGGGTAGATGGCCTTCGTCCAGCCGACGTTGCCCGACCATGTGCCCATCTCTTGGTTGTCGATATAGAAGTGCAACTTGTCGTAGCTGTTTTCTGACGACACTTTGTAATAGAAGGAGATGCTGTCGTTCGATCCAGCCTCGTGGCTCAAGATGAGGTTGGACGTGACGTTGCTGATGCCTGAGCCACCACTCTTCACACAGTAGTTGCCTTCGTACGGGTCGTCACTGACAAAGGTCCAGGGACGGCCGGCGTCGTTGGTCCATTCTTCGCCAAACTCATTGAGTTCGAAGTCTTCGACGACAAGGCCGACTTTGGCGACATAGTCTTTTATGGCGTTGTATTGTCCCGAGGTCACGTTGACGGCAATGGGGCAGATGTAGCCGATGGGCGCGTTCTCGTCGATGCTGATGTTGTAGACTGCAGTCTGGGTAGCACCCGCGTTGACATTGTCGAAGAAGACGGTGCCTTCTTCCACGATGATGTAGGGCGAAAGCATCTGCAGCTCAGCCATGGTGGTAGCAGCATCGGCGTGGCCCTTGTTCTCGATCGGGAAGCTGAGTCTGGCGGTTTCGCCTGCATCGAGGCGACCGTTGCCATTGCCGTTCACCTCGGTGATGCCCATGCTGCCGAGGTTGAAGACGGGGGCGTAGGCTTTCATGGCGATGTTGCTGACGTAGACGTCGTCACCATTGGTCACCGTGATGGTGAAGCGGTTGCTCGTGTTGTCGGGCACGTTGTTGGCCACGGTGAACGAGAAGGCGTTGGCGACGGTCTGCGTGGCATTGGGATCCATGGTCTCAAACTGGGCTGTGCCATTGGTGATGGTGATGTATTCCGATTCGGTCTCAAGCACGGCCTCGAAGGCTTGCATCGGGTCGCTACCGACGTTCTTCATGGTGATGTCGAGGTCGATGCTCTCACCGAAGTCAAGCTGTTGGTTGTTGTTCTGGTCGTGGATGGTCTTGCTGTCGAAAACGATATACGGGCCGTCGGCCGGGATGACACCCATGACGGCTTCATAACGCAGGTAGTTCTGTCCGGTCACCACGAGGTTGATCTCGGTGGGCGGCACTTGGGCGGTAAATTCGATGATCTGCGGGTCGCCCGTGGCTTCGGCCACGGCGAGGATCTCCCAGCCGCCTTCGGGGTCTTCCTTCACCAAGCTGATCATACAGCCTTCAGGGGCGGTGATGGTGACTTCGCCAAGACCAGCGATGACCACCTCGGGATGTGTGACATCCATCACTTGAGGCACCTGGGTGTAAATACGCAAGAAGGCGTCGCAGTGGGCGGTGAACATGGTGTAGGTGATATCCTTTTCAGTCGCGTTGTAGGGCCAGTTGCTCTGGGCGAGGAAGTACTTGCCAGCCACGTTGCCAAAAGCGGGCATCCAGTTGCCGGTGTTGGCAGCAAATGGACCGTAGGTAGGCATGAAGTCTCCGTCAAAGAGGTCGTAGACACCCCATACGTAGGCGTCGTTGACGAATGAATAGGACGTCTCGGTGGGGCAGAGTACACCGACGGCACCTGCGTTCTCGCCATTGTAGGTACGACGCATCCACGCTTCGCAGAAGCAGTCTTGGTTGTAGTTGAATTTGCCCGTGAGGCAGTTGATGGACATGACGAAAGGCAACTTGCCTACGTTGTTCATCTGGTAGACGTGGCTATTGCGCACGGCGGGTTCGCCCCAGCCTGTCTCCAAGCCATGGTCGCGATGTTGCAGCCAGAACGAACCTTCGTTGACGGCTTGCACCACGAGTTCGGGAGTGCCGTTGTTCCAGTTTCCTAATTCGCTCGGGGTCTGTGGGATATACCCAACGCCGTTGGGACCGAAGTAGTTGACCACCATTGAGGTGTTTTGGTTGCTCGACCAGATGTTGCCCGGTTGGCCTTGGTAGATGCAGTTGATACGGTTGGTGTCGTAACCATGGTTACGCATGTAACCGCCGAACACCTCGGAGCAGATTTGGAACCAACGCTCTGTTTGCCAACCTAATGCGGTGATGGGGCGCGAATAAAAGTCCGGATCCATGTTGGGGTTGGTGTATTCGTATTCGAGCTGTTTGCCGACGAAGACGGGCAACTGGGCCGGTGTCTCGGCAATCAGACGCGAGAACACCATGTCGGGCAGGTTGTCGTTGCCGACCACGTCAGCGTAGCGGTTATCGGTGATGCAGCTGCCATTGGATGGGTGGCTGACGGTCTCGGCAGGGATGTATTGACCCATATCGTTGCCATGGTCGCCCAGCAGGCAGACAGCCACAGGGGCGATCTCCCAGGTGTTGTAGGCGCTGTGGAACCAGCTCTTCATCTGGTTGGTGTTGGTGGCGGGCATCTCGTCGAGGCGGTACACCTTTGTGATGATGCCTTGACGGGTGCGGTATTCCTTCAGTTGGTTGGCATACTCGGCCCAAGCGTCGTTGTTCGGCGTGATGATGAGGTATTCGGCGCCTTTGTCGTTGTCGCGCAGCCACTGTTGCATACGGGCCTCATAGTCGATGACGGGCAGCTGGTCGTAGTTGAGCAGCTCGGCGGCGAGGATGGGGTCCCAGTAGGGCGAACGCAGACGGTCTTCACCGAAATGGCCGTTGCCGCCTTCAAAGGTGACGGCGAGTTCCACGTTGGTGTAGACGATCAGGTCCTTGGTGACCGGGTTGTACTGGAAGGGCGTGACGGCCACGGTGACGGCATCGACGCCACGGATGTAGGAGCTACCCATGACGAAAGGCTCGGCAGGGTAGTAGGCATCTTTGCTGTAGACGCTCATGTCCTTCACATAGTTCATGTCAGGCTCCTCGTTCTCCGACTGTATGCGGAGGGCAGGGGCGATGTTGACGTTGTGGATCACTTCCTTGTCGAAGCTCAGCACTTGAAGCGTAGGCGTGGCGCCCTGCGGGATGGCCAGCATACGGCTGTCGGCAGGCAGGTTGGGCTTGCCGGCTTCGCTGGGGATGGCGAGGACGTTGATGCTCACCTCGCTCATCTCTTCACCACGGTATTGGATCGGGTTAAGCGTGACTTGGCCCACATTGTAGCTGATGTGCAGCCCGTCACGGGTCTTCTCCGTCAAGTTGAAGCCTTGCTTCCCCTTGACGGGATAGTTGAAGGTCTGTGCCAAAGCGGTGCTGCCGATGAGGGCAAACAGCACCAAGGCAATTGCGATGGGTAATGACTTTTTCATTGTGGTATTGTTTGGTTTGACATTCGATTTTTACGGTTCATGCTGCAAATTTAGCATAAAAACAAAAAAAAGAGACGAATCTCGCCTCTTTTTTTTGATGTGTTGTTGTGGTTTTTATCAATCGTATTCTCCCCAACGTATGCAAGCGCCTTGCAGCTGTTTCTTCAAGGGGAACATCAGTGTGACCTTTGCGGTGACATCGGTGTTGAAACGCATGCCCAACAGGTAGGGGTCGATATAACCGGCGCCTACCACGTGTTGCGACTCGCCGTGGATCTCCTCGCTGGTGAACGAGTTGATGACGGCGGCATGGCCCGAGACGTCAGCCTTGAGCAGGAGGTAATAGTTGCCCACGTTGATCTTGAAGAGCACGCCAACGCCGGCCACCACACCCGCATTCCATTGACGCATGCCTTGTGCCGTGACGGCTATGGTGTCGGTGCTCACAGGGATATATGACACACTATCGGTGCCATAGTGCAGGATCTCCTGCTTGTTCCAAACCATGGTGCCTTCTTTAGGAATACTTACAGGAAGGGTGAAGCGAGGGCCTACGAAGACATAGGGCCTGATGTTGCGTTGTGAGAAATAATGCGTGTAAACCAACTGCACGTTGACTTCCTGATAGTCGGCTTTGTATTTGCGGAGATAGTCCTTGTTCTCGTTGACGGCCACGGGGAAGTTGAGCACCTCGTAGCTAAGGGTGTCCTTACGCATGGCGAATAAGCCTTCGAGGCTGACGGAGCTGTTGTTGTTGATCATGCGCTCGATGGAGAGACCTGCCGTTGGACCGAAGTTGAAAGGCATGTGGTAGGGCGTCTTCGTCCCGCCGAAGTGCAGCCAATAGGTGGAGGTCAGTCCGCCTACAAGGCCTATGTTGTATCTGGCCTCAGAGGAGGTTGCCCTGCTTGACGACTGCAACGGCTTCTTAAACTGGGCGTGAGCCGCACTGCCAATAAGTAAAAGGACTAGGAGAAGTATTGAGGTTGACTTTTTCATTGCGTTGGAAGTCTTGGTTCGTTATTAGTCTTCAGGGAAATCGCCGGAGAGGACCGTTTTCTTGTTCTCGAGCAGCATCACGTCGCCTTTCGAAGGCAGATAGCCGTAGAAGAGGATCTGGTCGAGGCTCGTGCCTTCCTTGTAGTATTTCATGGTCTCGATGCCCCATTTGAGCTCCTCGATGACGGGCCTTACGATGGTGTCGATGATGATGTTGGCGGTGTCGCTGTCGTCGATGTGCACAATGGTCTCTTGGCTGACTTTGCCCGAGAAGATCACTGCATTCAGCGGCTGGGCTTTCGACGAGATGTCACGCACTTCGTAGTAGTAGATCGTGAAATAGGGGTCGGTGCCCATGATATATACGGTGTTGAAGTTTTCCGGCTCGTAGAAACCGTTCTGGAAATACGAGGGTGCGATGCTGTCGTTGATGAAATGATCGGGGTTGCCCGTGACCACGCTGAAGGTGGTGTCGGCATCGGAGCGCTCGAGGAAGTAGGCGTATTCGCCGGGGTTGCCTTTAGGATATTTGAAGTTGAGCTTGGCGATGCCCATGTGTTGGTCGAAGAAGTGGAAGTACTGAGGCGTCGGGATGGAGGTGGGCTGCTGTCTGTAGTGGCTGCCAGGGGCAAGGATCACATCGGTAATCCAAACGGAGTCGGCGATATAGGCGCCTTCGAGTTTGGGAGGCTCTCCGCCAAAGTGCAGGTCGTTGGGATTGAAAGCGGTCAGCAGACTCTGCGGCATAAACTCGTTGATGTTCGGGATCTTCTGGTAGCCATAGTACACGGTGGCGTTGGCCTCAGGATCGTCTTTGATGCAGGAACTGAGGAAACCCAGCCCACAGAGGAGAAGTAGTGTAATTAATAGGTGCTTCTTCATCATTTTGAATGCTTTTTTGCGCAACTCCCATCCTAAAATGGGGAAAATAATCTGCAAATGTATAGATTAATGTTTAATCTTCGACAAGAGAACGCAATTTTTTTATGGTTTATTATTGTCGAAACGTTATTTAATCAGACTGACTTTTCGGGTGACGATGCCGTCTCCGTAATCGAACACGATTATGTAAATACCGCTGCGACAGTTGCTTAGGCTATAATGATGTTCGCCGTTCGGGCTGACGTCCAATACAAATTGGTCGACAAGTTGGCTTGTCGTGTTGTAGACTTTGGCGACAACACGGCCTTTCCAATCGCCGAAACGCAGCGTCATCTCACCATTGGTGGGATTCGGCATGATGTCGATCGGCAAGGCATCGGAGTTCGTCGAAGGGCCAATGTCGTCTATGCCATAGAACGAGCAGACGAACCAGTAGCGGCGCTCGATGCGGTCGCTCTCGTCGCAGGGGTTGTGTACTCGGGCACGCAACCAAACGGTGTCTTCCACACGGTTGAGCACGGTGACGCGGCAGCAGCGGCTGTTTTCGCCGAAAGGCTCCAGTATCCACTGACAAGGTGTCTCCCAGAACCAGACGACGGAGTCCCATTCGGCACCCACGAGGCTGTCTTCAAGGGTGTAGTCGTAATAATGGATGTCGAACTCGGTGCTCGAGATGACCCAGTGTGGTGCGGTGTTGGTGCTGTCCAAGGGGAAAATGTCGGTGGGCTTGGGCGGGGTGGGCATGGTCAGCACGAGGTGGACGATGCTGTCGCAACCCATACTGCTGGGTATGGTGTCGGTGTATTCGCCAGGTGTGTTATAGAGGGTGCCATGCCAAACCAGTCCTGCGCAGGTGCCTGTCAGGACGTCGGTGCCGCCTTCGATGAGCTCCGATAAGGAGAGCTTCAGAGTGACGATGCTGTCGCAGCCGGCCATGGAGGGGAAGGTTTGGTCGTAGATGCCGTCTTCGTAGTAGGTGACGCCATTCCAGGTGTAGGAGTCGGAACAGACGCTTTGCACTATCGTGTCAGGGTTGATGATGCGGTCGGCCACGACCAGATGCAGGTCGACGATGCTGTCACAGCCTTCGGGCGTAGGCTCACTGATCTGCTCGTCGTAAACGCCGGGGTGGTCGTAGATGAAGCTGAAGCCATGGCCTTCGTAAAGTTCGGGATATCCTCGCCAGCAGCGGGCATCCTCATAAGAGGCATAGAATCCAGGCAGCGCGGTGACATACACAAATAGGCTGTCCTTACAGACGGGGTGCACGGCGTTGTCGATCTCGGCACCAATGATGGTGTCGCCAGTGATGACGATGTTGAGGCCGTGCTCGGCGTAGACAGAGCCTTTGCAGAGTTCCACCTCTTCGGTGAAGGTCTTTATTCGGGTGTCGACGTAGTAATGCGACACGTCGCTCGATTTCTGTCCCTTGGCGGTGGCGGTGAGCACCACTTCATAGACACGCTTCTCGGCAAAGGTGTGGTTGACGGGGTTCTGGGTGCTGGTGGTACCATCGCCGAAGTCCCATAGGAGGGAGGCGTTTTCGAGGTTGACTTCGGCCTCGAAGGTGATGGGCGCATTGGGACAGTATTCATAGGTGCCTTCTTTGGGGACGAAGGTGCCATTCATGTTGACCCTCGTGCTGAGGTCGATGGCCTTTGAGCCTACGAGGTAGGCATAGCCCTTGGCGACGCCGAAGCCGTAGACGTGGGCGTTGAAACCGCCGAAACATTGCAGATGGTGCACACCATGGTTGATGTTCTGACGGGTGAAGGCGTACTCATCGCTGCCGTTGACGTCCTCGAATTGGCTGGCAGGGATGAGGTTGCCGTCGAGTTCCACCGTGCCGATGTCACTGCGGTTGACGATGATGTTGACATGGTGGGTGCTGATGTTGATGTTCTCGTTGTTGAAGGTGGAGAAGGTGATCTCGTCGATGCGTTGCTCGATGGGGGCAATCCAAACCACCGAGGGGTCACCGATGGAGTTGCCGCCTCGCGTGGTGTTGTAGAGATACACGGCAGCGGGTCCCGTGCAGTCGATGAAACACGACTTTTCGTTGTTTTGCAGTTCGAAGACAATCGACTCGTTGATGCTAAGTGTGGCGATGGCTGTGCCGTTCTTGCGGATCACGTTGTTGTCGGAGGCCGAGGTGACCTTCACGTAGTCTTTCTCGCGCTCGAGCGAGCTGGTCACCACAAACTTCTTGCCCCACGATTGCAGAGGCATGGCTTGCTCGAAGATATGGTCGAAGCTGCTACCGTTTGTGGGCACGGCGGTGAGGTTGTTGCCGTTGAACACAGCGATGCGCTTGCCGTCGCGTGCCTTGACGCGTGAACCGCTCAGGTCGCGGTTGTTGTCGGTGTTGTTTGAACGCACCTGATAGACCTGCCCTTCGTTCAAGGTGGTGGTGAAGGTGCCGTGGTGTCCGCCCATGGTCTCCTCGGTGACGGTGATGTCGACAGTGGTGTTGCTCTCAGTGGCCACGATGAGGAAGGCGCTGGTTTGGTTCTGCGTTTGGACCGGGCTTCCGGCAGAGTGGGATTGGTCGTAGGTTTGTATGATGTATTCATCGGCCAAACTCTGTATGGGTAGCACATAGGAGGCGTCGAAGGAGAGGTGCGCGATGTTGGTGCAGAAGACCGATACGGTGTCGTCGGTGACCACCTTCAAGCCTTTGTTGACCACACTCTCCGAGGTGCCATCCACATAGCTGTGGGTCTCGGGAATCTCGACTGTGGTGATGTTGTTGGCGTTTACCGTGAACGATGTCGACCAGCCTGTTTGCGGGTTCGTTATGGTGCCGCTGCAGTTGCGTTTGGCGCTGATGAGCAATTGGGTGAGGATCCAGTTGCCGTTGTTGGGCGCATTGGAGATGTATTTGTGCCCGTTGGTCATATAGGAAACCCAAAACTCCGTGCCTTGCGTGGTTGCCTCTTGTGCTTTGGCTGATGTTTGGATGAGTAGCAATGCTGCTATGAAAATGAAAATGGCTTTGAGATGTCTCATAACTTTGTGGATGGTTGTAGATTTGTTTATTCTAATAGTATAACTTTCTTTGTCATGGTGCCTTCCTTGGCATATAGTGTGAAGAGATAGATGCCAGGGGCGGTTTGTGGTAGGGCGTAGCTTAAGGAATAGGCATCGTCGTGGTTGAGGAAATGTCGTTTGTCAACCAACGTGCCTCTCATGTCGTACACCTTGAGGTTGATGTCGCCTGTGAGGTGCTTGAGTTCGAGGGTCATCTGTCCTTTGTTGGGGTTAGGCACCACGTCAAAGGTTCCCGCGGTCCCTGAGCCTGTCGAAGGGCCGCCGTTGTCCTCAATGCCATAGAACGAGCAGACCAGCCAATAACGGCGGTCGATGCCCTCGGGATGGCATTCGTTGATGACCTTGGCATGGAGCCAAACGGTGTCTTCCACCTGGTTCAGCACATAGATCTTGCAACTCTGGGTCTTAGGGCCGAAAGGCTCAATGACCCAAGTGACGTCGTCTTCCAGGCTCCAGATGACGGTGTCCCATTCGCATTCGGGATTGATGTCGTGCAAGGTGTAGTCGTACGAGTTGATTTGGAACTCGGTGGCGGTGACTACCCAGTGGGGCGCGGTGTTGGCAGGGTCGGTAGGGTAGATGTCGGTGGGGTTGGGGGTGAAGTCGAGGTCAAGGTCGAGATGGTAGATGGTGTAGCACCCCGAGGGGTTGGTGACGGTGTCGTTATAGATGCCCGATGCTGTATAGGTGTTGCCGTTCCATTCGAAAGTGTCGCAGTGTCCGCTTACGTGTTCCATGCCTCCTTCAATAATCTCGTTCACATCGAGGGTCAGGTTGACGATGCTGTCGCAGCCGTTCTCCGTGGGGAAGGTTTGGGAAGCAGTGTACACCCCGGGCGCGTCGTATTGCAGGTTGAATCCGTACTCGTTGTACACCCCGGGCCCACTGAAGCACAGCTCGTCGAAGATGTCCTGCCCTGGGGCGTTTTGCATGTCAATATAGAACACGGTGGTGACTGAAGTGGAGCCCGCGCAGGGGTTTTCTTGCGTGGTGATGGTGAAGGAGACTTCGTAAATCTTATGCTCCGAGTAGGTGTGGACGAAAGAGGTGGCGGTGCTGGTACTGCCATCGCCCAGGTTCCAAAGCACCTCATAGTTGCTGTAGTTGATGTCGGCCTCGAAGTTCATGGGGGCTAGGGTGCAGTGGGTGATGGTGTCGCCATTGTTCACCACGACGTCGTCGATGGTGAGGATGGTCGAAAGGTCGGTGGCCTTTGAGCCGACCATATAGGCATAGCCTCGGGCACGACCGAAGCCATAGACATGGGCGTTGAAGCCATTGGGACAGCTGAGATGGTGTACACCGTGGCTGATGTTCTTGCGGTAAAAGCTGTAGTCGCTGTTGCCGGTCACGGGTGAAAACAGGTCGGCATCGAGGAGGATGCCGTCAAGATACACTTGGTCGATGTCCTGGGTCTCAACGATGATGTTCACATAGTGGTTGGCGATATTGACGTTGTTGTGGTTGTAGTTGAAAGTGGAGAAGGTGATGGCGTCGATGCGCTGCTCGACGGGGGCAATCCACAGCATCGAGGGGGCGCCGGTGTTAGAGCCGTTCGAGCTGGTGTTATAAAGGTAGACAGCGCAGCTCTGCGAGGCCTCAAGATAGCATGATTGATCCCAGCTGCGCAGTTCGAAGGAGTATGACTGTCCGGTATTGAGTGTGCAGAGCCTCGTACCGTTTTTGTATATCTCGTTGTTGTCGGCAGCCGAAGTGATTTTCACGTAGTCATTGTTACGGTCGAGCGACGAGGTGACAATGAATTTTTTGCCCCACGAGTGTATCGGCATGGCCTGTTCGAAGATGCAGTCTTGGTCGCTGGTAGCACTGTTGGGGACAAGGGTCAGGTTGTTGCCGTTGAAGATGGCGATGGGCTTGCAGTCGCGCGAGGTGACCCTGGTGCCGCTGAGGTCGCGGTTGCCCATGAGGTCGTCGTTGGAACGCACCTGGTAGGCTTGCCCTTTGTTTAAGGTTATGCTAAACTCTTGTCCAGCGGGTTTGTTGCCCAAAGTCTTCACTTTTGGGGTGATGTCGACGGTGGTGTTGTCCTCGGTGGCCACGATGACGAAGGCACTGGTGGGGTCGTAGCTTCCGGTCGACTGCTCATGGGTTTGTATGATGTAATCAGCGCCCAGTCCTTGGGTGGGCAGCACATAGGATGCGTCGAAGGAATAGGTGGCGATGTTGGCACAATAAACCGAGACGGTATCCGTCGTGGTGATCATCAGTCCTTTGTTGACGACCTGCTCATATTCGTAGTTCTCAATGTACACCTGCTCCTCCTCAAGGTCGATGGAGAAGATGTTGTTGGCCTCCACGGTGAAATCATGTCTCCAACCGGTATTGGGATTGAGGATGGTGCCTTCGCAGCTACGCTTGGCACTGACCATGAGCTGTACGCGTACCCAGCCGCTGGGTGGGATGTTGGGATGGTATTTGAAGCCGTTGCTTATGAACGACAGCCAAAACTCTTTGCCTTGGGTGGACAAATCTTGGGCATGGCTTGCCGGTATGAGCATGACCAGGAACAGGAGCGAAAGCAAGATGGCTTTTGAGCGTTTCATCATAGGTGTTTTTTAGTGTGATAGTAGTGCCTATTATTAATTAGGTGCGGTAGTAGTAGGTTTAATAACAACCGAGGTTAGTGGATGATGACTTTTCTGGTTAAGGTCCCTGATTTCCCAGTGACGACAAAGCAATAGATGCCACTCGTCAAGGTTTTGAAGTGGTAGGGCAGGGTGTAGTGATCGGATGTGTTCGAGGTCTGGAACTGGTCGATGAGCGTGCCACGCATGTCGTAGATCCTTACTTCGTGTTTGCCAATGAGATGACTGAAATGCAGGGTCATCTCACCATTGTTGGGGTTAGGCACGACGTCAAAGGTCCCTAAGGTCCCTGAGCCTGTCGAAGGGCCGTCTTCGTCAATGCCATAGAACGAGCAGACAAACCAATAGCGTTGTGACACGCCCTCGGGCTTGCATGCGTTGTACACTGTGGTGCGGAGCCAGATGGTGTCTTCCATTTGGTTGAGCACATACATCTTGCAACGTTTTCCCACGGGTGTTGTGGTGGTGTCGGGCTCAAGCACCCAATGGACTTCAGGGTCTTCGAAGGCCCAGGTGATGGAGTCCCAGCTGCAGTGTGGGTTGTTGTCCCATATCATGAAGTCGTACGCGTTGATTTGGAACTCGGTGGCGGTGATGACCCAATGGGGTGCCGTGTTCTCGGGGTCGACGGGGTAGATCTCGGCAGGGTCGGGGGTGTAGTCCAGGTGAAGGTTGAGGTGGACGACGCTGTCGCAGCCTAAGGAGGTGTAAAGGGTCTTGTCATAAAGCCCCGAGAGGGTGTAGACGGTGTCGATCCAATAGTAGGAATCGCACGTCGAGATGTTGGTCGTGGCGCCTTCCACATTGCCTGAGATGGTGAGATGGCAGTCCACAAGGCTGTCGCAGCCATCGATGGTGAGGAAGTGCTGTTGGTAGTTGCCGCTTTGGCTGTATTCCTGTCCGTTCCAGTGGAAGGTGCCGCAGGTGATGGTGTCGAAGCCGGTGTGTTGCGGCTGTCCCATGGTGAGGTGCAAGGTCACCACGCTGTCGCAGCCTCCGATGGAGATGAACGACTGCTCGTAGACGCCTGGGGCGGTGTACGTCTGCCCATTCCATACGTAGCTGCTGCCGCATTCGTGATGCTCGAATTCGACATTGATCTGGTCGTCGACCACGAGATGCAGGTTGATGACGCTGTCGCAGCCATACACGCTCTGCAGGTAGAGCTGTCGGTCATAAACGCCGGGGTGGTCGTATTGGAAGCTGAAGCCGTAGCCGTCGTAGATGCCTGGCGTGCCTTGCCAGCAGCGGCCGTCGTTGATGGGGATGTGATAGGAGGGACGTGCCGTGATGTAAAGGAGCAGCGAGTCTTGGCATTCGGGGTGCAGGGGGTTGTCCTGCAAACGGGTGAGTAGGGTGTCGTTATGGATGAGCACGTTGTTGAAGCCGAAGCCGCTGTAGAGTCCGCCGGTGCAGACCTCGTCGTTTTCGACGACATATTGTTGTCGGGTGTCAACGAAAAAGTGTGTGGTGTTGCTTGACGAGCCTGAGCATCCGCCTTCGGTGCTGGTAATTGCCAAGGAGACATCGTAGACCCGCCTCTCGTTAAAGGTATGGGTCACCTGGTTGGAGGTGCTGGTGGTGCCGTCGTCAAAGTCCCAAACGAGTTCGTAGTCTGTTAAGTTGACTTCCACGTTGAAGGTGATGGGTGCGTCGACACAATAGAGGAAGGTCTCGTCGGGTAGCACCACCTCGTTGTTGAGCGTCATGCTGCTGCTCAAGTTGATGGCGTTGGAACCGACGAGATAGGCATACCCTTTAGCATGGCCGAAGCCGTAAACGTGAGCGTTGAAGCCGTTGGCACAGGTGATACGGTGCACCCCATGGGTGATGTCCATTCGGGTGTAACTATATTCGTTGTTGCCGTGAACACGGGTGAACATCAAAGGTGAGATCTGCTCGCCATCGAAATACACATGGGCAATGTCTTCTGTGTTGACGATAATGTTGACGCTATGAACTTCGATGTTGATGTTGGGGTGGTCGAAGGTGGAGAAGGTCACGTCATTGATGCGTTGCTCCACGGGTGCAATCCAAACCATGGAGGGGTCGCCCTGTCCGCCTCCCGGGTTCTGGTCGTAACTTGAGTTGTTGAAAAGGTATACGGCGCAAGGTTGGTTGGACTCAAGGAAGCAAGAGCCTTCGGACTCCAGCATGGGGAAGGTGTACGACTGTCCTGCTGCAAGCATAACCAACGGTTCTCCGTTCATGGTGACTTGGTTGTGGTCGGCACTTGAGGTGATCTTGATGAAGTCGCGATTGCGGTTGCGCGAACTGGTCACCACAAAGCTTTTGCCCCATGAGTGCAGGGGCATGGCTTGCTCGAACACATGGTCATATCCGTCTTCAAGGCTGGTGGGGATGCATGTGAGGGTATTGCCATTGAAGACGGCAATGCGTTTGCAATCGCCAGTCAGGATCCTGGTTCCACTTAAGTCACGCTGATCGCCGGTCCTCGTCGACCTGACAAGATAAGTCTCCCCAGCATTCATGGTGATGGTGAAAGTCTCGCCTGCCAGGTGTCCACCTAGAGTGTTTACGGTAGGAGTGATGGCTATCTCGGTGTTGTCTTCTGTGGCCACGATAAGGAAGGAACTGGTCTCGTTGTTGGTGACATATGCGTTGGCATAGAATGTCTTTGATTGGTCATAGCTTTGAATGATGTATTCGTCGCCTAAACTCTCGGTAGGCAAAACGAAAGAAGCGTCAAATGAAACATGTGCGATGTTGGTGCAATAAACCGAGATGGTGTCGCTGGCTTCCACCTTGATGCCTTTCTGCGAAATGGCCTCATAGTTGAATTGGTCGTGGTAGCCTTGCGCTTCGGGAATCTCCACTGTGGTGATACTGTTAGCCCTAACGGAAAAGGGATGCGACCATCCTGTCAACGGGTTGGTGACGGTGCCATTGCAGTCGCGCTTGGCACTAATGAGCACCTGGTTGATGATCCACCCGCCTTGGGTGTGATCCCTGTACCCGTTGTGCATGAACGACAGCCAAAACTCCTTGCCTTGCGTAGATGTGTTTTGTGCCATCGTCGCAGGCAGGCTGATGATGCATGCAAGAAGAAATAATATGTTCCTCAAGCGCTTCATTCTATGTCCGGTAAAACTTATTTCTGAATGACGACTTTCTTCGCCACAGTGCCTTCTTTGCTGGTCGCCACGAAGAAGTAGATGCCGTCTTCACGCTGCTTCATATTATAGGTGTAAGAACTCGGTCCCTGGCTGTTGTAAGTCTGGAACTGGTCAATGAGAATGCCTCGCATGTCATACACCTTCACGTCGACTTTGCCCGTGAGATGTTCGAAGTTGAGCGTCATCTGTCCGTTGTTGGGGTTCGGTATGACGTCGAAGCTGGTTTGTGTGTTGCCGTTCTCTTCCACTCCATAGAAGGAGCTGAGGAGCCAATAACGCTGCTCGATGCCTTCCTCGGGAGCGCAACGGTTGAAGGCATGGGCCTTCAGCCAGATGGTGTCATCGACTTGGTTGAGCACATAGACACGGCAGCATTGGTTCCTGTTGCCAAAAGGCTCCAGCACCCATTGCGGTGCCTCGTCGCAGCTCCAGGTGACGCTGTCCCAATGGCAGTTCGGGTTCTGGTCCCACAGGTTGAATTCGTATGCGTTGATTTGGAACTCAGTGGCGGTAATGACCCAGTGGGGCGCCGTGTTGGTGGCGTCCATAGGATAGATCTCGGTGGGGTTGGGGGTGTATTCAAACTGCACATTCATGGTCACGAGGCTGTCGCAGTCATGGATGTTCTTGTAGGTGCGATGATAGGTGCCCGACATGTTGTAATCCAAGTCATCATGGTCGGTGTAGATGATCTCGTGCCCCTCGGGATCCCAGTAATAGTTATCGCAGTTCTCATCGTCACCGACAGTGAAGCTGTATTCGTCGTGGTTGTTGATGGTGAGGTAAAGCGTAGCTTCGCTGTTGCAACCATAGCTGTTGACGTAGTGGTGGGTGTAGACGGTGCTTTCCGTGAAGGTGAGGTCCACGTTGTAGGCGTCGTTTTTCCAGCGGTAGCTGTCGCAGTCGGTCACAACCACCTCATTGGTGTAGCTGGGCCTAAGCTCAAGGTTCAGGACAAGGGTGCTGTCGCAGGAGTTGGGGTACGACAGGGTGTCGTAGTAGACGCCCGTCGCGGTGTAGGTCATGCCGTTAGAGGGCCAGGTGTATTCCGTGGCGCAGATCGACACGTTGTAGGTCTTTGAGTTGTAGTCGGATTGGCCGACGTGGAGCTGTACGATGCTGTCGCAGCCTAGGACGGTCTCGAAGTGATAGGTGTAAGGATAAGGGCTGGGCTGTAGGTAGTCGCCGTTGTAGTAATACCCCTGACCGCCTTCACAGGTCGACTCCCAGAGCTCTATTTCATAGCTCGGGTCTTGGATGAGGTTGAGCCTGATGATACTGTCGCAGCCGTGAACCGATTGCAAGGTATGGTAGTAGATGCCCGATGATGAGAGCGCTTCATCAAAGAACATATAATGCTCGCCTTGGCAGAAGTGGTCGGTGATGGGAGTCTCGTAGGTATCGTAGTTGTAAAGGTGCAGACGGATGAGCTTGTCGCAGCCATATTGGGTCTGGGTGTGATGCTCGTAGACGCCGGGCGTCTGGATGTCCTCACCGTAGAAGTAATATGTGTCGTTTTCGCAAATGTAGTGGTCGATGTCTTCCACTTCGTTGGGATGCACCACAACGGTCACGCTGACGTTCTGCGTGGTGATGCCGTCGCTGACAGCACAACTATAGGTGGTGGTGCCTACAGGAGGCGTGGCCACGGGATGTTGCGAAGTGGGGTTGCTGAGGGTGTTGGCCGGAGTCCAGTTGTAGGTGTAGTTGCCTGTGCCGCCCGAGGGTAGGGCATGCAGGGTGGTCGACTCGCCTTCGCAGAGCTCGTTTTGGTCGGCCGAGGCCATGGCGGTCATGTTGGAGCCTTCCATGCTGACGGTGACTTGTGCCGTGCTGCTGCAGCCGCCTTGCGGGTTGGTGACGGTGACGGTGAAGGTGGTGGTTTGCTGTAAGGCCACGGTCTGTGTGGTCTGTGCATTGGGGTTGACCACCTTGTTGGCAGGTTCCCAGTGGAAGTTGAACGAACCGGTGCTGCCTGCGCTGGCCGTGAGGGTAGCGGTGCCACCGTAGATGACGGTGTTGGGCTGTGCCGTGGCTGAGGCTACGGGAGCGGCATAGACGGGCACGGAATAGGTCTTCGAGCTGGTGCAGTTCCCGTTGCCGCATGAGGTGGTCAGGGTTACCTGATAGTTGCCCGCATTGGCATAGGTGTGCGACACGTTCTGTCCCGTTCCGCTTTGTCCGTCACCGAAGTTCCATTGGTAGCTTTGGATCTGCTGTCCGCTGGGGTTGGTGGTAGAGGTGCTGGTAAACTGGGTGGGTGTGCCTCTACAAACCGAGGTATAGGTGAAGTTGGCATTGGGTTGCGGATAAACCACCACGGCTTCGGTGGTGGCGCTGTTGGTCTGGGTGCCCACGGTGATGGTGCAGGTGTAGGTGCCTGCCATGTTCAAGGTGCAATTCGGGCGGGTGGGGTTCTGAAGGTTAGAGTTGAATCCGCCGGGGCCGGTCCAATGGTAGGTGGCACCAGCCTGGCCTTGTGCCGTCAGATAGATGGTCTCGCCGACGCAGTAAGGACCGCCGCCATTGACCAGAGGAGGCAAGATGCCGCAGTCGGTGGTACCCGAACCGCCGGTCTTACTGAAGGAGATGTTACACGATTGGTTGGAGTAGTTCGTGATGACCAGGATGAAATAGTCGCCCGTTTGCGCTGTCGAAGGGATGACGCAGGTTTCGGTCGAATTGATAGAATAGCTGCAGCTCACCACTTTGTTGGAAGTCAAGCCGTTGGGACAAGGCGAGATAGGATCGGTGAAAGGACCCCAGCAGCAGAAGTCGATGTCGTGCGAAGGGGTACTGTACATGTAGATGTTGATGTTGCCAGGGTTGGCAATCCTCATGTGATACCAAGCCGGGTTAGGAGTGGTGTATAAGCAGTCATAATAGGGTCCCGATTCGCCACTACCCGCATTGACGCCAGCAGGGAACTGATACATTCCGTTGTCGGTGCAGAAGGGGTCGGAGTTGGCGCAGGTGTTGTTCTGCCTCGACCTGTTGTAGACGTCCATCATCAGCGAGAGCACGAGATCTAGTGGCAGGGCGGCTTTATAGTCGCACGACAACTCGGCGGCTTGGACCTTGTCCATGCTCAAAAAGGCGTTGGCATTTTGGGTACGGAAACTGGTGAAGTCCTCCTGAAGGTTGATGCCTTCATAAGCCTCGTTGGCGCTGATGACGAAAACACCGTCGTTTTCACTGGTAATGACATCGAAACGGCCGTCATTGACCAGCTGATACATGAAAAAGATTCGTTCGTCGAAGTTGGCTATTTCAGTGATGTCAAAGCTAATCGTTGACGAGGTGTAGACTGTTTGCGGTTGCTGCGCCCATTGTTTCATAGGAAGGGCTAAGAACAATAAAGCCGTCAACACAATTTTCGAGAATCTATTCATGGTCTTTTGTTTTATTGGTAATACTCTAATTTATTGAATATCAAAATTATAAATCAAAACAAAGCGAACAAGGCATGCAAAAATGCCTTATTTGCAACCGACAAATATAGCAAAAAATCCCAAAATACCCAGAAAATCGGGAGAAATTAATGAAAAAAAGCGGCCGAAACCGCTTTTTTTTCTACTTGTTAGACTTGTCGTTAGGGCTGTATCACCACTTTCTTGGTTCGCATGCCGTCTTTGCTAGTGACGACGAAGAAGTAGATGCCTTGCGTGCGTCGCTTCATGGTGTAGGTGATAGGCCCTGCGTTGTTGTCGTTATGGGTCTGGAATTTGTCGATCAGGTTGCCTCTCATGTCGTACACCTTGATGTCGACCAAGCCGCGGAGCGAAGCCAAGTCGAGTTGCATCTCGCCGTTGTTGGGGTTGGGCACCACGTTGAAGTCGATGGAACCAGTCGAAGGACCAAATTCGTCGATGTCGTAGAACGAGCAGACGAACCAATAGCGGCTGAAGACACCCTGTGGTGCGCAGTTGTTGTAGACTGTGGCGCGGAGCCAGATGGTGTCGTCGATATGGTTGAGCACATACATCTTGCATCTTCTTCCCACGGGTTGGGTTGTGGTGTCAGGCTCGAGCACCCAGTTGACGGTGGGGTCTTCGAAGGCCCATCGTATGGAGTCCCAACGCGGCAGGCCGGTGTTATCCCAGAAGGTGAATTCGTACGAGTTGATTTGGAACTCGGTGGCGGTGACCACCCAGTGGGGTGCGGTGTTGGCGCTATCGGTGGGGTAGATGTCGCTCGGCGTGGGCGTGTAGTCGATGTGAACGTTCATGGTCACCAAGCTGTCGCATCCGTGTATGTCGCGGTAGGTCCTGTGGTAGGTGCCCGATTGGGTGTAATCCAAGGCTTCGTGGTCGGTGTAGACGATCTCATGTCCTTGGGGATCCCAATAGTAGCTGTCGCAGTCGTCTTGGTCAGGCATGGTATATTCATAGATGGGATGCACGGTGACGCTGACGTAGACCTGTTGTTCGGTAAGGCCGTCGCTGACCAGGCAGGTATAATTGGTGGTGCCTACTGGCGGTGTGGCAACGGGATGCTGTGCATTAGGCGAACTCAAGGTGTTGGCAGGTGACCAACTGTAGGTGTAATTGCCTGTTCCGCCTGTGGGGATGGCATGCAGTGTGGTGGATTCGTTTTCGCAGATCTCGTTTTGGTCGGCGGAGGCTTCAGCCATCAGGTTGGAACCGGCCATGTTGACCATGACTTGAAGGGTGGTGGTGCATCCACCTTGTGTATTGGTGATGGTAACGGTGAACTCCTGCGACTGCTGGATGGCTATAGTCTGCGTGGTCTGTGCGTTGGGGTTGACCACCATATTGGCAGGCTCCCAATGGTAGGTGAAGTTGCCTGGGGTGGAAACGTTGACGCTAAGTGTGGAGGTGCCGCCATACATCACAGAACTTGGCGAGGCGGTCACCAAGGCTTCGGGGAAGGCGAAGACCGAAACGGTCTGGGTGATTTCGTCTGAGCAGTGGCCACGACCCGTTTCCACAGTATGGGTTACCTGATATTCGCCAGGCGCGGCATAGGTGTGAGTGACTTCTTGTCCTTCTGCCGTCTCTCCGTCGCCGAAATCCCAGAAGTAGCCCGTGATGGTCTGACCGGTGGGTTCGGTTTCGGCTGTGCTGTTCAACTGGGTGGGATTGCCTACGCATACTTCGGTGTGGGTGAAACTGGCAATGGGCAAGGCGTACACGATGACTTCGGTGTCGCCAGTAGTGGTTTGTCCGCCGACCGTGGTGACACAGGTATAAGTGCCGCCCATCTCGAAGGTGCAGTTGGGAATGATGGGGTTTTGCATGGTGGAAGTGAAACCGTTGGGGCCTGTCCAGCTGTAGGTGGCACCGCTTTGTGCAGTGACATTCAGGCTGATGGTTTCGCCGACGCAATATGGACCGTCGTTGGTAGCAATACCAGGCAGGATGCCGCAGTCGGTCTCCCCTGGGCCAGAGTTGGGAGCCTTGGTGAAGGAGATGGTTTGTTGTACTTGCGCATAATTAGTGATCACGAGGATATAGTACTCACCCACTTCAGGCAAATGAGGCGGATTGTTATTAGAAGTAACGCAATTACCATCAATGAGAGACGAAGAACCGTGGTTGTGTTCCGAAATAGGATAACCAAGGTAAGCGTCTTCAACACTAGCGGTAGAGTAGCTACAGTCAACTAATTTGTCACAAGTCAGGTCGTCGACACATGGATCATAAGGGTCGCTGAACGGACCCCAGATGCAGTAGTCAATGTCATTGCCTTGGCCGTAATTGTCGTGTGCTTCCATGTGAATGATAAACTGACCTGGAGTATGTATTCTCATGTGATACCACGAAGGATAAGGCTGACTGGAGAGGCAACCGTATTCGGGACCAATCTCTCCAGTGGCACCGCCTTGGTAAGCAGCTTCAAACTCAATCACTTCTGAAGTGCAGAAAGGCATCGAGTTAATGCAATGGTCATTATCAGCTCTCATATTAGCCGTATTCACGTCCATCATAATCGAGAGATAGTCAGAAGCTTCTACGGAGCTTTTCCACACACTCATCTGGTTAGTGACATCAATTTTGCTCAACAAGGAGAAGTCATTTTCAACATCCGCATAGAAGCTTTCGAACTCTTCCATGAAGTGGCAGTCATCGTCTTTCGGGGTAAGGGTGAATTGACCATATTTTTCTTCGGGAATCAGCACGAAACGGTTGTCATTGTTGATGCTATAAAGTAGGAAAGCCCTTAAGTAGACATTATTGATTGAGTGGAAGTCCAAGACAACACCTTCATCGGAATATTGCCGATAAGGGGTTTGCCCGAAGTGTCGTAACGGTATGAGAACCAATAATATTATGGCGAGGATCAGTTTTTTCATTGTCTTGGTGTTTCTGAATTATTTGACTACATTAACGCGTCTCATAGCAACGCCGTTCTCGGTTTGGATGCGGATGAGGAAGGTCCCCGTTCCGAATCTTGCCATTTCTATCTGTGCGCTGTCGCCTTCCGTCTCACGGTCGTAGACGGTCTGGCCGAGGGCGTTGATGATGGTGAGGCGTTGCAGACTCTGGGCTTCGACGGTGACGATGCCATCGGTCGGGTTGGGATAGAGCTTGGCTGTGATACTGTATTCATCGATGTCGGTCGAGTTCT
Source organism: Bacteroidales bacterium (assembly GCA_016290215.1). GTDB lineage: Bacteria > Bacteroidota > Bacteroidia > Bacteroidales > F082 > Limimorpha. The sequence goes on along the minus strand of JAEETH010000002.1, from coordinate 70,265 downwards.
TCACTTTGACGGTCAACGACTTCTCTGACAGGCCACACTCGTTTTCGGCTTTCACATTGATGACGGCATCGCCGCGGAAGGTGTCGCTCCATGTGACGTTGGCATGGCTGCTGTTGGACTCGATGCTGCCTGCTTCTTGAGGCTCAATACTCCAAGTGTAATCCGCTAACGTTAGTTCTTCCTCGTTCAAGGCGGTGTAGGTGCTGTTGGGTGTCAAACGCACGTCAACCTCGCTGTCACCGTTGATGGATCCGATAGCCGGAGTGTAGTTGAGGTTCAGGTGCAAGGTGACGATACTGTCGCAACCCATAGTGTTGATGAAATAATCCACGTATTCACCACTTTGGGTGTAGGTGTTGTTGTTCCAAGTATAGCTGTCGCAAGCCTCAATGGTAAAGTTTACATGCGAAGGCTCAGCGATGGTGAGGTGCATCACCACGGTTGAGTCGCAGCCGTGAATCGAGGTGAAGGTATGTTCATAGATACCGCTCTCGACCAGTGTTTCTCCAGCCCAAACATAGCTGCTGCAGGCGGTCACCTCTGATTCGGTGTTGTAGCTGTCGACAAGGCTGAGGTGCATGACCACAGTAGAGTCGCAGCCATAAACACTTTGCAGCACTTGCATATAGTCGCCAGCCTCACTGTATTCAACGCCATTCCAAGAATAGGCGCCGCAGGTGGCCATGTCAAACTCGGTATGTTGCAGCGGATGGATGGTGAGGAGGAAGTCTTGGCTTGCGTCGCCACAGCCGTAAGGCGAAATGGTGGTGAGGGTAAGGGTGACGCTGCCGTTGGCGATGTCTTGTTCGCCTGGCGTATAGATGGTCTCGATGCTGGCCAAATTGCTGAAGCTGCCATCGCCGTCGGTTGACCATGTGGTGAATCCGGCTTCGTGGGTGATGGCGCTGAGGTTGATGCTCTCGCCTTCGCAGATCTCGCCTTCGGTCTCCATCTCGATGCTGGCTGCCTCATGGAAGTTGACGATCACGTTGTCGCTTAGGGTTTCGCCCGCCTCATTGGTGGCGGTGAGGGTCAAGGTGACGGTCTTGTTTTCCAGGTCTTGCTGGCCAGGGGTATAGATGGGGTTGAGGATGTCGTTGTGGTCGAAGCTGCCGTCGCCGTTGGTGGTCCAAAGCAGGCTCTCGTAGCCGATGGACTCTGCTTGCAGATGGGCTTCTTCTTCTAGGCAGATGTTTTGGTTGGCACCTGCGTTACAGGAGAAATTGATGTGACGTACGGGGAAGAGGATGTCGTCGAGCCATACGTGGTCGGCACCATTGGTGCCAGAGGCGTTCTTCTCGTAAGTCCAAGTGAAGGTATGCTCGCCCTGGGTGACAGGGAAGACAAGCTCGCGCCAGTTGAGTTGGCCTGACCATTCCTGTTGCAGTTCACCGTCGATGTAGAACTTGAGGTTGTCGCCGTTCAGTTCGCAGTCGGTCTTTCTAAAGAAACGGATTTCGTCGGTCTCGTTTTCCACTTCGAAGGTCAAACTCAACGTGGAGGTCTCGTTATGTCCGATGGTACCTGACTGCAGGCAGTAATTGCCCTGGTTCGGGTTGGTGTTGACGATGGTCCAAGGATGTGTGGGGTCGTTCTCCCATTCCAGCTCTCCCATGCCGTTTTCGAAATGGGAGAGGTCGAGGCCGACACGATGTGAGAAGGAGTTTATAGCGGTATAGGGGCCTGAAACGACGTTGAGAGCGAACAAGGCCGCTTCGCCTTTAGGCATGTTGGCCGACACGCTGACAGTATAGGTTGCCTCAATACTTTGTCCGACGTTCACCACAGGAGTAGTGATGGTGGGATTGCTGATGGTGATGTATTGTTGGTTCGAGGTGGTAAGCGTAGCCACGACGTCGTTGGCAGTCATACCGCCGTTGTTTTCGTAAACGAAGGTGATTTCGGCGGTTTCGCCTGGGTCGAGACGTCCGTTGTTGTTGCCTTTCACCGTGCCGCCGTCGATGATGGTCATAATATCATCAATTTTGATTCTGGGAGCGAAGGCATTGAAGCTGAAGTCGTGTCTCCAGGTGTGATTGCCACTGACCATGGTGAGCTTAAACAGAAGCGGGGTCTCATGGGGCACGTTGTTCGAGATGGTGATGCCGAAGGCGCTTTCGAGGTTGGTGGTTTGGTTGGGGCTCAGAGCGGGGATGGTGGCCGTGCTTTCGTTGATGGTCACGTATTGGGGCGTCTCGGTGGTGAGGGTGGCTGTGGCTATCGTGGAGGCTTGGTCGCCAGTGTTCTTGATGGTGATGTCGAACGACGACTGCTCACCCGATTCCAGCTGGTGGTTGCCGTTGGCATCGTGCGGAGTCAGCTCAGTCACGCTGAGGTTGGGCTCGCTGATGACGTGGATCGTGCCCACATAACGAAGCTTGTCCTGTTTGGTGGCCACGATGGTGATGTTGGAGTTCGAAGGCTGGGCAGTAAAGGTCATGACTTGGCTGCTGCCTGTGGCGGTGGCCACGGCAAGGATGTTGTTGTTGCGTGTCAGAGCGATGACGGCGCCTTGCGGGGCAGTCACGTTGATGCTGGTTGTGGCAGCCGTGATTTGTGCGGGGTGGTTGACCGTCATGGCGGTGGGCACCTGAGTGTAGAGCGTCAGGAAGGCGTCGCAGTGGGCGGTGAACATTTTGTATGTGATGGCCTTGTTATTCGCATTGTAGGGCCAGTTGCTTTGTGCAAGGAAGTATTTGCCGGCCACGTTGCCGAAAGCAGGTCTCCAGTTGCCTTCATAGCTGGCGTAAGGACCATAGTCAGGCATGAATTGCGGGTCGTATTGGTCGTACATGCCCCAAGCATAGGCGTCGTTGACGAAGGAGTAGGAGGTCTGGGTGGGTCCAATGCAACCCACGGCACCGGCGTTCTGTCCGCCGCTGGTGCGACGCATGAAGGCCTCGATGAGGCATTCAGGTGTGTGGTCGAAGGTGCCGGTCTGGCAGTTGATGGTGTTGACGAAGGTCATCTTACCCACGTTGTTCATCTGGGCCACATTGCTGGTGCTGAAGTCAGGCTCGCCCCAACCTTGGTAGTAGCCGTGGTCACGGTGTTGCAGCAACATGGAGCCGCTGTTGACGGCATTCACGACCTGTGCAGCGGTACCGCCTGTCCATCCACCGAGTTCGGCAGGCGTGGCAGGAATGTAGCCCAATCCGTTGGGACCAAAATAGTTGACCACCATATAGGTGTTTTGGTTGCTCGACCATTGGTTACCAGGATAACCGCTATAGATGGCATTGATACGCACGGGATTCTTGCCTTGGTTGCGCCAATAGCCGCCTACCACTTCAGAGCAAATCTGGAACCAGCGTTCGGTCTGCCAACCCAAGGCGGTGATGGGGTGGTCGTAGGAGGCCGCATCCAAGTTGGGGTTGGTGTATTCGTATTCCAGTTGTTTGCTCACCATCATCTGGGCTTCGTTGGCGTTGGCGGCCACGAGGCGCGAGAAGGCCATCTCAGGCAGCAGGTCACCCGTGACGTCGGCATAGCCATTGTCGGTGATGCAGTTGCCATAGCTGGTTGAGTGGTAGGTGTATTCTGCAGGGATGCCTACGCTCATGTTGGCGTTGTGGTCTCCAAGGAGCAGCACGGCTACAGGCGGGATGTCCCAACTGTTGTAGGCATTGTGGAAGTAACTCTTCATCTGGTCGGTGGTGGTGCAGCCCATATCACTGAGGCTCTTCACCTCGGTGAGGATACCTTGTTGGATGCGGTATTCGGCCAGTTGGTTGGCATATTGGCGGAAGCTCTCGTTGTTGGGGATGACGATGAGGTATTCGCAGCCCGAGGGACGGTTGTTGACCCATTCCTGCATGCGGGCTTCATAGTCGATGACGGGCAGCTGGTTGTAGTTGGCCAGGTTCTGCATCAGGATGGGGTCCCAATAGGGGGAACGCAGGCGGTTGTCGCCAAACGTGCCGTTGCCGCCGTCGAAGCGGATGCCGAACTGCAGGTCGTCGTACACACGCAGCTCTTTGGTGACGGGGTTGTATTGGTAGGGAACCACGGTGACAGCCACGGTCTGCACGCCACGCAGGCTGAAAGGCTCGCTGATGGTGACAGGCTGCTCGGGGAAGAAGGCATTCTTATTGTAGATGCTCGTGTTCCGTTCGTAGGTGTTGGGGCTGTCGTCGGTGTCGAACTTAATGGGTGCAGCAGGCAGAAGGTCGACGTTTTGAATGGTAGTCATGCTGCGGTAACCCATCTCGACATGGGCAGTGGCGCCATTAGGCACGGCCACAAAACGGCTGAAGCTAGGCAGGTCGGGCTCGCCAGCGTTGGCAGGCAGGCTGATGCCCGTGCCGCCTTGGATGACGTCGCCGGTATAGCCGTTGTCGGTGATGTTGAGGATCTCAATATGTTTCAACGCATGTCGCATCGTGATGGCGGAACGGGTGTTCTGCTCGACGCTGAGGCCTTCTTTTTGGGCCGAGTTGTTGAAATTGAAATCGCGCGTCTGTGCATTCAAGGCCATTGCCGAAAACAGCAGAATGGCGGAAACGAGTGTACGTGTAATAAGCTTCATGGTACGGTTATTTTGTTGATTTAACTACCTATTTAAATTAAAAAAGCGCGTAAAGATACGCACTTTTTTGGAATTAAGGTGCATTTTTCTGATGAAATGCATCATTTTTGTATCGACAGGCTACATCTTGATGATCCTTCGGCTCCAGCTTTGTCCGTCTTGTTGCACGACAATGTGGTACATGCCTGCAGGGCGACCTTTAAAGGAAAGGGTGCTGAGGTTCTTTTCTTCAAGGATGCATTGTCCGTTCGCATCGAAGACTTGGATGATGAAATCGCCTTCCAGCTCCAGTCCGATGCTGACTTGGTCAGTAGTGGGATTGGGATATAGCGTGAGCGGGAGGGCGTTTTGTTCGGCGGTGTTGTCCAAATAGGGCGGCAGGAAGATGTAGTCGATCCAGGCGCAGTCGGCTCCTGAACTGACAGAGTAGTCTTTTTCGTAGGTCCACGTGTAGACGTGTTGCCCCGGCCTCACTGTGTAGGAATGGTTGTACCATTCTATTGTTCCCGACCATCTGGCTTTCTCCTCATCGTCGATATAAAATATCAGGAAGTCATAGTTGGATTCCGATGAGACCCTACTATAGAACTCAAAGGTGCCTTCTTCGTTTGAGGTGTAGGTGAATGACAGCGATGACGATTCGTCATGCGTGATGGTGGTGTCCGACAAGGCGCAATAGTTGCCGTCGAAAGCACCATAGTTGATGATTTGCCAAGGATGGACGGGGTCGTTGGTCCAATACTCGGTGTTGAACATGCCGGATTCGAAACTCTCATACGAAAAGCCTATCGAGCATCTGATGTTGTTAGGCATAACGAGTTCCCCGCAGCTGGCGTCAAGATGCAATTCGACGTAGGGCACTTCTCCCGCGATGTATTCGACGTAGATGTCGAAGGTGAGGTCGGTCGAGGTTCCAATAGGCATGTCGTCGATGGTGGTCTCGGGATTGAGGACGTGGATGTAACCTTCGTTGTTCCTTAATGAAATATTTGGACTATGGGCATTATAATGGCCTGTGTTGGTAAGGTGGAAGGTGAGCGTCGCGTATTCTCCAGGATCCAGGTCTCCGTTGCCGTTGCCCGCTTGGTCGTTGATGTCGACGAGCTCCGCAATGATGCGTGGCGCGACGACGGCCACATCAAACTCGCGTTCAAACCCCATGCCATCGCATTCCGTCGTGACGGTGAAAGGCACATGGGTGCCGTCAGGGATGTTCTCGGAAAGCGTAATCTGGAAGGCGTCTTCAATCACCTGCTCCTCCTCGGGCGTCAAGGGAGGAACTGCGGTCTGCCCTTGGGCGATTTGCATCTGGCCGGTGGCGTTGGCAAGAACGGCAGTGCCTGTAGTGGTGGCATCAGTACCGACGTTACGGACAGCGAGGTCGATAGTGGCTGACTGTCCATAAGTAAGGTGGGCGACTCCGTCGTTGAAAGCGACGCTGTCGGCAACGACGAAAGGTCCGTTGACGGCTACCAAGGGGATGTCTTCCTCATGACGAAGGTAATTCAGTCCCGTCAAGGTGAGATGCACTAAACCGTTGGGCACATATTCCATGACATAGAGGGTCTGCTCCTCGCCAGTGCCTGTGGCAGTGGCCAACAGGTGTGCTTCTCCTCCGTATTCGGTGCTTAAAGCGATTTGTACACCTTCGGGCGCAGTGATGTGGAAGGGGGAGAAAGAAGTAATGGACGAGTCGTGGGAGGCTTGTATGATTTGAGGCACTTCCGTGAAAACCCTCAGAAAAGCGTCGCAGTGGGAGTGGAAGGTGTTGTAGATGGTGGTGCGCATGTCTGCATTGGTGTTGGGGAAGACGTGGAGGTCAAGGAAATACTTGCCTGACACCATGGCGAAAGAAGGGATCCACTCGGCCACATGGCTGGCATTGGGACCGTAATCGGGCATGAAGGTTGGGTCGAAGAGATCCCAGACACCCCATAAAAAGATGTCGTTGGCAAAGGAATAGGTTTGTCCTGACGGGCTGATGGCCCCAACGATGCCCGCATTCTGCCCATCTCGGGTCATACGCATCAAGGCCTCAGTAAAGCAGTTCGAGCTGAAGTCGTATTCTCCCGTCTTGCAGTTGACCGAGATAAGGAAGGGCATCTGCCCTACGTTGTTGATGGCGTTGAAGTCGCTGACAAGGATCAGGGGCTGGTACCATTTCTGTGTCCACCCATGGTCGCGGTGTTGCACAATATAGGCGCCTCGGTTGAAGGCTTCTATGACATCGTCTTTGGTGGCGCCCGTCCATTCTCCGAGTTCTCCAGGCGTGGCAGGAATGTAGCCAAGGCCGGTGGGACCGAAATAGGAAGTGATGGCACTGGTGCCCGAGGCGCTCGACCACTGGTCGCTCAGCGTGCCGGAATGGATTTCGCTGAGTCGGGTGGGGAACTTGTCGTGTTGGCTGAGATAGCCGTATATGGTCGAAATGGTGATTTGGAACCATAAGGTGGTCTGCCATGCCGAGGCCGTCAAAGGGTGTTTGTAGTAGTAAAGGTTCATGCAGGGGTTGGTGTATTCATACTCCATCTGCTTGCCGATGAAGATGGGCAGCTCCGACTCGTTTTGTGCGACAAGACGCGAGAAACTGATGTCGGGTAGGTTGTCGTCATTGATGTCGGCATAGGGGTTGTCAGATGAGATGAAACCGTCTTTGGGACTCTGGGTGCGGAATGCTGGGATGTAATGGGTCATGTCCTCGCCATGGTCGGCTAAGATACACACGGCCACTGGAGGAATGTCCCAGTTGGCATAGATGTCTCTGACCCACAACCTGAGCATGCCGGGTGTGGTGGAACCTGTTTCCCCAATAGCCATCACCTTGGTGAGGATGCCTTGACGGGTGCGGTAGTTAGCCAACTCCTGTGCAGCCTCGATAAAGGCTTCGTTGTCGGGCGTTAGGATGAGGTATTCGCATCCTGTGGCACGGTTTCTTGACCATTCTTGTCTGCGGGCATCATAGTCAATACTCGGCAGACTGCTGTAGTTCAATATGTTATTCTGCAGAATAGGATCCCAATACGGAGAGCGCAGGCGATCGTCGCCGAAGTGCCCGTTGCCGCCCTCGAAGCGGATGTCGATGTCCATCGAGCGGTGGACAGCCAACTCGTGTGTCACGGGGTTGAACTGGAACGGGCTGAGACCGATATGAATCACGTCGACACCACGCAGTTGCTGAGGCTCGGCGGTGCAGCATGCCTCCGATGGATAGAAGCAGTTGCGGGAATACACCTTCGGGTCTTTGAAGAAAGGAGGCTCAGGGTCGTTCTCGCAGCGGCTGCCTTCCGAGGGCGAAATGTTGATGCCCATGATGTGTTCGTCACGACTCATCCTGACGTCGACGATGGCTTTGGCGCCTTGCGGAATGGCGATGAAACGGTTGAAGGTGGGCAGTGCCGGCAGACCGTATTCGTTAGGCACTACTATGCCTTTTGTGGCTATGCTGTGCATGATCTCACCGTCGACCACGACGGTGTCGATGCTATAGTCGCCGAGCTCGAAATGCAGGCTGATGTGACCGCGGTCGGAAGCGGTGATGGTGAAGTCCTGGCCGATGGAGAACAAGGGCAAGGCCATTAGTAGAACTAGCGTAGATAAGATACGTTTCATATTATGTTGTTTTTCAATATACAAACAAAAAAGAAAGCCGTAAAATTACGACTTTCTTTTAAAATGCAAGGGAAAATGTTCAAAAAATCACACAATGCTATCTTTATTATTCCTTGACCCATTTGCCACAGGCCTGCTTCTGGCTGTTGTGCCATATCTCCCAAAGATAGATACCTGAAGGCAAATTCTCGGCATTGATGTCGGTGTTGAAATCAAATAACTTGGCCATAACCAATTGACCTTGTAAGTTGTAAATACGGATAACGGTGTTGTCTAAAGGGGACTCTACCTTCAGCTGGCCTTGGCTTGGATTGGGGAAGATGCTGAATTTCGAGCCTTGTTGCTCATGGGTATTCACATAGGTGGGCTCGTTCGTCTCAGTAAGCGTAAAAACGAATTGGTTGATATGTTCGCTGTCATACAGGTCGTCGTAGGCATGGAAGCGTAGGGCGTGTTCCTGTTCGGTCAGATAAGGCTCGTAAAACAAAGGCTGGATATGGTTGACAAGCCATCCGTAGTCTTCCCATGTCCATTCCTCGCCGCTTTTCTTGTAGAACGTCATAGTCAAGGTCAACGCTTCCTCGTCCAATGCATAGATGGTTTTGTTTGTAAGCGTCCAGTCTCCCTTTTCGTCCGACCAGGCACCCACTTGCCATTCCGTCACGCGGTCGTTGTCATCATACACATACCGGATGATTTCCGTATTGTCCCATTCGCCGTCGGTGAGCGTCTGGGTGATTTCCGAATCCTTCTTGCCGCTTGGCGTGTAGGTGTAGGTGGTCAGGGTCGTTTGGACCAGTTCGCCTTCAACACTGTAGTTCTCGACATGTGTTGTAAGCAAATTATAGGCTTCGTCATATTGGTAAACGGTTTTCTTTCTGAGCAACATGCCTTGGCTGATCCATGAGGTCCAGTAGTTCTCAATCTTGGTCTTGCCATCGTTCTCGTATTCATAGAGCCAATGCATATGATAGTCGTCGTCATATTCATCCTTGTAGTCTATCCTTTCGACCCTGCCTTCGCTATTGTATTCGTAGATCCAGTATTCGCTGGCATTCATGGCTCCCCAAAGATGTGATTTGGTCTTGACTTTGTAGTTTTCGTATGTATATTGGAAGGATTCGCTGTAGACGGGGTGGCCTCCTTCATGACGTGTGTATTCTTGCATCAGCAGGTCATTGTTGTAGGTGTAAGTGCTCCAAAGCTGATGGTCTGGGAAGTCATAACGGATCAGTTTCCCGTCTTCATCATAAGTGAAAGTAGAGGTCATTTCGTTGATCAGCTGCCCTGAGGCATCGAAGTGCTTTGCTACGACACTGGAGGGTTGCATCACCATGCCATCGGTGAATTGGGCGTAACCGATGCCCATGGCCATGGTGCAGAGTAGGATGGTTAGTAGCGTTCTTTTCATGGCGTTATCATTTTTTTTGTTTGTAGTTTTGTATGCAAAGGTATGTATTTTTTTTATTATTATTCTTTTTTGGTCTTTATTGCTGTGAATCTGATGGTAAATTGTCCAAAACAAGGGAGAATACGACATCACCGAAGACATTGTTTATTGTTTGATGTGCTTTTGCATAATGATAATTAGTAAATAATTCAAAAGCAAAGCAACGACTAAAAAAAAGATTTGTCAAGAGAAAACGAATTCGGTTTTTTCGGTTTTTTATTCAACAACTTGATTATCAGTTTATAATCAATCCATGAAGGACAACAGAAATACGTTCTTCGGAATCTAAGATCTTCTTCAGGCGTTTTTCGCGGTCCCAAATTGTACTGAAGGAACATTGTAACATGGCGGCAATCTGTATATTGTCCAAGCCCAAAAGACATAGATAACAATACATGAAATCTTTTTCCTTCAATTCGGGATGCTGTTGTTTCAGTGTTTCAAACAGAGGCGTATAATGCGCTAAAGCCACATTTTTGAGCTCGGCCTTTTGTGTGTCCGTGAGGGCAATGTCGGCATAGGCTGAAGGGGCAACTGTGGACTTAATGGCATTTTTTTCATTATTACAAACAGATAAAATTTGCTGGCAAATAGGCTCGTCCTCATATTTGTCGGCTTTGGGCTGCATCGGGTTGGCGTTATTGTTCTCCATGTTATGTTTCAACTGTTTTTTCAGGGCCATATTGCTACGTTTGAGCCTTCCCGCCAGAGCAGCCTGCTGTATCTTATGAGTTTGTCGCTCGGTTTCAATCTGGGTTTTGTAATGCTGTTTACGGCGCCTGCTGAAATAATAGAATAAGACGATGATAATGAGCGTCAATAACGACCATCCGGCGATAATTGAAATTAATCGTTTACGGTGTTGCCGAATATCTTCTTGATGTTTCCGCTCCTGTTGGGCTTGTCCAAATACTTTATATAACTCGGTCAGTTGCGATTTTGTCTCGCTATTGTTTTCTTCTTGGTTGGCAAAAGGAGCCAGGAAATCCGTATAGGCATGTGTTTCCAATCCTTTCGCTCTTCCAATTTCCACAAGCCATTCGGCTGCCTGTCTTTTTAAGCCCACATTAGATGTTGTGTTAAATACCTTATTCAAATACATCCATGCGGAATCGTACCTCTTTTCGTGATAAAACAATTCCCCTATGTTCATGTGGCGTACTTGACTTTCTCTGTCACTTTCTGAACTTTGAAGCAAATAGCGCAACCTTTGTTCTGCCGTCTCCGCCTGACACACACCTTTCTTGTATTCTAGATAGATTAGGTGCGCAGAAATATCTCTGTAAATCAAGGTGATAGTGTCGTCCAAGACATTTATTGCTTTCTGATAATAATAAGTTGCACTATCCAATTGTTTCATCATGTCATATTGCGAACCAATTTCATTGAGCATTCGTGCAGTATTCCATGATGGTAAGTCCAGTTTGTTATAATAAGTCATGGATTGTTGAGCAAAAAAAATGTCCTGCTCATGAAGATAGAGATCAGAGAATATGCTTGACAGTCTAGTATAGTTATATGCTAGAAATTGTGCTTTTTCATTTATTAATTCCTCTTCCTCGAAACACTTCTCCATCACCTCCAATGCCTTAAAATATTCCTTACAGGCCTCCACCACATTGTCCTGTTCGTAATACCCCACACCATTAATGTAATGGGAGCGGGCGTCCAAAAAGGCGTTGGTAGAGACGTTGCGCGCAACGTCTGTACACGCATACAATGAATCGTAATAATCCACCGCCTCCAACAATTCCGCGCGGTTGGTCTGGAACTGGTAGTTCTTATATAACAATTCTGCTAACAAGAGGTGGGCATAATGGTTATCGAATGTTCCGCCCGTAGAGGCATGGCGTGCCGCGTCTCCGCCGTCATTGTCTAAATAATCCCTCAGCACAGCCAACGCGCTGTCGGGCCGCTGCCACATCAGGCTGTCGATGGCGGACAATTCGGGCGACACGTCGGTTGGTAGAGACGTGCCATGGCGCGTCTCTACAAAGCGGTTGCAGGCCGAAAACGCCACAATCCCAACAAGAAACACTATGGAACACCACCGTTTCATGTCTGCAAAGATAACAAAAAAACGGACACGGACCTCACATAGGGCAGAGAATAAATCCTCTGTGTTCCTCTGGGAAATCCGTGTCCCAAAACACACCGCGGTGTGCGGCTCGTTATACGATGCCTGTAAATCCCATGAACGCCAAGGCAAGGATGCCAGCGGTGATCAGGGCGATAGGCGTGCCTTTCATGCCTTTGGGAGGCTCCATCAGGTCAATGTGCTCACGGATGCCGGCGAAGATGACCAAGGCCATGGCGAAACCGAGGGCGATACCGACGGCATAGACAATGGACTCGCCGAGGCTCAGCATGTGGGCCACGCCGCCATAGTTGAATTCCTTGGTGACCACGGTCAGCGACACGCCGAGGACGGCGCAGTTGGTCGTAATCAGCGGCAGGAACACACCCAAGGCGGTGTATAGCGACGGACTGATTTTCTTCAGGATGATCTCCACCATCTGCACCAAAGCGGCGATGATGAGGATGAAGGCGATGGTCTGCAAGAAGGTCAGCTTCAAGGGAATCAGGATGTACTGGTTCGTCAGCCATGTCACGAGGGTGGCCAAGGTCATCACGAAGATGACGGCGGCGCCCATGCCCAATGCGGTAGAGGTCTTCTTAGAAGTGCCCAAGAAGGGGCAGATGCCCAAAAACTGGGAGAAGATCACATTGTTGACCAAGATGGTCGATAAGATAATGATGAGGTATTTCATGGCTTAGTGACTTTCTTTTTTGAGTTTGTTGACGATAGCGATAACGAAGCCGAGGCAGATGAAGGCGCCGGGAGGCAGGATGAACACCAGGATGTTGGCCGTCTCGGGCAGGATGGTGAGGCCGAAGATGGAGCCGCTGCCGAGGAACTCACGGATGCAGCCCAACAGCGTCAAGGCGAGGGTGAAGCCCAAGCCCATGCCGAGGCCGTCCAAGAACGAAGGCCATACGGGGTTCTTCGAGGCGAAAGCCTCAGCGCGACCTAATACGATGCAGTTCACCACGATGAGGGGGATGAACAGACCGAGGGTCTCATAGATGTCGGGCACGTAGGCCTGCATGACGAGTTGTACCACCGTCACGAAGGAGGCGATGACCACGATGAAGCAGGGGATACGCACCTTGTCGGGGATGAAGCCCTTCAAGAGTGAGATGAAGATGTTCGACAGCACCAGCACGAAGGTGGTGGCCAAGCCCATCGACATGCCGTTGATGGCACTGGTGGTCGTTGCCAAGGTCGGGCAGCAGCCCAGCAGCAACACTAAGATGGGGTTTTCTTTGACGAGGCCTTTGGTAAAGGTTTGCAAATTGTTACTCATTTTCAGTTCCTCCTTCCGTTTCATTGTTCTCCTCGGCGGGAGCCGCTTCCACAGCGGGAGCTGCTTCCTTGGCGGGAGCGTTGTTCATGAATTGTGCCTTGTTGGCCATGAAGGCTTGGTAAGCCTTGTCCACCGCCTTTGAGAAGGCTCTCGAGGTGATGGTGGCCGCGGTGATGGCGTCGACGTCGCCGCCGTCTTTGGTGACGGTCAGTTTATACGATGCGGGGTTCTTGTCGACGAACTGGTCCTTGAACTTGCCGGTCATGTTGGCACCGAGACCAGGGGTCTCAGCGTGCGACAACACCGAAGTGCCTTTGATGGTGCCGTCGGCGAGGAAACCGACCATCATGTCGATCTTGCCGCCAAAGCCGCCTTCGCTTGTCTTGACAGCGGCACCTTTGAAGTTGCCGTTGGCATCGTAGGCAAGGTTGCAGGGGAAGGTCAAGTCGGCACCCTCATAGCTGTATTTCAGCGTGTCGGCCTTGTAGGTGACATCCTCCAAAGGCAACACGGCTTTGATGGCGGCTTCGTTTTTCTTCTGGTCGACCTCGGCGATGGCGTCTTTGGTCACACCATATACCAAGCCGAGCACACCGCCCGACACCGCTGCAATGACGAGCAGGGCGACGAGCATATTAATCAATGTAGATGGTTTCTTTGCCATGGCGATTACTTTTTAGAGGGTTTGACGACACCGAACACCTGCGGCTTGAAGGCCTTGTTGATGAGCGGCGTTAAAGCATTCATAATCAAGATGGCGAACGACACGCCTTCGGGATAGGCACCCCACAGACGTATCACCACGGTGATGACACCGATGCCGAAGCCGAAGAGGAGTTTGCCTTGGATGGTCATCGGCGAGGTCACCATGTCGGTAGCCATGAAGAAGGCACCGAGGATGAGACCGCCGTAGACGAGATGGTACGTCGGGGCGATGTATTGCGTCGGGTCGACGAGGTAGCAGATGCCCGTGAAGACGAACACGGTGAGCAGGATGCTCAGCGGCGTCCAGATGTCGATGACCTTACGGCAGATGAGGTAGATGGCGCCGAGCAGCAGGGCGATGGCGCAGACTTCACCGAAGGCACCGCCACGGTTGCCCAGCACCATGTCCAAGAACTGCATGTCGCCCGCTTCGGCCAACGAGCCAACGCCGGCTTCTTTCAGGATGCCGAGCGGGGTGGGACCCGTGACGGCGTCGGCGAAGAAGCCTTTGTCAAAGATGGTCTGGGCCTGCGGCCAAGTGGTCATGGCGGTCGGGAACGACACGAGCATGAAGACACGGCCTACCAAAGCAGGGTTGAAGGGGTTCTTGCCCAAGCCGCCGAAGGCCATCTTGCCGATGCCGATGGCAACCACGGCACCCACGATGACCATCCAAATGGGAAGGTTGGCGGGCACGTTGAAGGCGAGGAGCAGACCCGTCAGCGCGGCCGAGCCGTCGTTGATGGTCAAAGGCCCCTTGATGAGGAATTTCTGAATGAGCCATTCCGTCAGCATGCAAGCACCCACCGAGATGACGGTCAGGCGAAGGGCATACCAGCCGAAATAGTAAATGGCCACAAGCAAGGCGGGAACCAAGGCGAGGAGCACACGGTACATGATCTTCCTCGTGTTTTCCGTCGAATGCACATGCGGCGAACCGGATATTGTATACTTATTCATTGTTGAATTGTTGATTGTTTAATCGTTTAATTGACTCGGGACTGCGGGACATGGGACGCGGGACTCATTCCGCATTCTGCATTCCGCATTCCACATTCAAATTATTTCTGATTACGCGCACGGATGATGGCCCCCGTCTTGGCCTTGCCGTAACGGATGTAGTCGAGCAGCGGGATGTTGGCGGGACAGGTGAACTCGCAGGAACCGCATTCGATGCAGTCCATGATGTGGTTGCTCTCGGTCTCGTCGAAGTTGTTCTGCTTGGCTAATTTGTGGAGCAGGAACGGCTGCAAGCCCATGGGGCAGGCTATGGCGCAACGACCACAGCGGATGCAGTTGGTCTGACGACGGTCTTGTGCCTCGTTGAGGGTCATCAGCAAGATGCCCGACGTGCCTTTGATGCAGGGGAAGTTGGTGACCGACACCGACTTACCCATCATAGGGCCGCCGTTGATGACATCAGTGATGCCTTCGGGCAGACCACCAGCGGCCTCGATGAGGAGGTCGGCGGGCGTGCCGAAACGCACACGGAAGTTGCCAGGTTTCTTGACCGACTTGCCCGTGACGGTGACGATACGCTCAATCAAGGGCTTGTTCTTTTGAACGGCCTCGTAGACGGCATAGGTCGAAGCCACGTTGACCACGACACAACCCGTTTCGATGGGCAGCTTGCCCGACGGCACCTCGCGTCCCGTGATGGCTTTGATGATTTGCTTCTCACCGCCCTGCGGGTATTTGGTCTTCAAAGGTTGCACCTCGATGCCAGCGTAAAGGTCTTTATGTTCGTTAATGGTCTTGTCCAAAAGTTCGATGGCTTTCATCTTGTTGGTCTCGATGCCGATGATGCCCTTGTCGGTGTTGACGGCTTTCATCAGGATTTTGACACCCATGAGGAACTCTTGCGTCTTCTCCAAAAGGAGGCGGTAGTCGCAGGTCAGGTAAGGCTCGCATTCAGCTGCGTTGATAATGACATATTCGGCTTTTTTGCCTTCAGGCACCATCAGCTTGACGTGGGTGGGGAAGGTGGCGCCGCCCATGCCGACAATGCCGCATTCCTTCACCTTGTCGATAATCTGCTTGGAGTCCAACTTGATGTCGGTGAGCAGTTTATCGGTCTCGATGATGCCCTCGGCCCATTGGTCGGGTTCCACGTCGATGAAGACGGCGGGCTTGTAGTATCCCGTGTGGTCCATCACTACGTCGATCTTGGCGACGGTGCCTGTGGCGGGTGAGTGGACGTTGGCCGAGATGAAGCCCTTGGCCGTGCCGATGAGTTGACCCGTCAGCACATGGTCGCCTTTGTTGACGATGCAGTCAGCCGGTGCGCCAAGGCATTGTCCCAACGGGACGATGATTTGCTTGGGCATCGGAAAGTCTTGTATGGGCAGGTCAGCCGAAAGCTTGTTCTCTTCCGGATGCACGCCACCCTTGAGGAAAGTCTTTATCGGGTTCATGCTGTGACGGTGTTTTCGGGTTTGACTTCGGTTTTCACTTCAACAGGCTGTGCTTCAGGTTTCGGCTGAGGCTTCACTGCGGGCTCGGCACCTTGCAGGGCAGGTGCTTCAGGCTTGGGTGTAGGGAAGTTGACGGCGTGGATGCTGCCGCGCGGACACACCTTGGCGCACTTACCACAGGCCTTACACTTGGCCGGGTCGATGTAGGCGAGGTTGCCGCGCATCTCGATGGCCTCGAAGGGGCATTCCTTCAAGCACTTCTGGCAGCCGATGCAGCCCACCGAGCAGTTCTTGACGACCAAGGCACCTTTGTCGGTGTTGGAGCAGCACACGTAGACACGGCGGTCTTTCTTGCCACGCGGACGAATCTCGATGATGCCACGCGGGCAGGTGCGGGCGCATACGCCGCAACCCACGCACTTGTCGGGGTCGACGACGGGCAAGCCCGTTTCCTCGTCGATGTGCAGCGCGTTGAAGTTGCACTTCTTCACGCAGTCGCCGAGGCCGAGACAGCCTTTCGAACAGCCACCTTCGCCCGCATAAAGCGTGTTGGCGAAAGCACAGATGTCGGCACCTTCGTAGTGCACCTTGGCGGGCGAGTTCTGGCAACTGCCATTGCAGCGCACCACGGCGATTTTAGGCTCGAAAGTGCCAGCGGTAAGGCCCAACACTGCGGCCACCTTGTTCATGTCGGTGCCAGGGCAGGCAAGGCCGTCGATGTTGCCTTTTTCGGCGGCTTGCTTCACACAAGCCTCGGCCAAGGCACGGCAGCCCGCAAAGCCGCAGCCACCGCAGTTGGCGCCGGGCAAACAGGCCTCCGCTTCATCAATCAAAGGGTTCTCTTCCACCTTGAACTTCTGTGCCACAAAGTACAGAACCACGGCCAAAACGCCGCCCAAGATTCCGAGAACCGCAAGGGAAATAAATAAAGTGTTACTCATTTAATGATAGAATTTTGAGTTTGTTTTCGATTTTAAACCTGCAAAAATACGGAAACTCCTTTTTTCGACAAAGGATTTTTTTTGGAAATTTTGGAACTCAGGTTCTAAATGCATTACAAAATTATGCAATTTACATTATACAGATTGTATAAAAATTTAAAATGTTGTATAATAAATTATTATTCAATAATATATAAAAATTGCTTTTTTAATTTGTCGCGCTTCAGATAGAGGATTATATAATAAGGTACAAGCGCAACGATGCTGATGAGGGCCGACAAGCCTTCGCTCACGCCAAGTCCGAGGCAGACGAAAAGCACGGCCAACAACACTAGGATAGGGATGAGATAGGCCAAGACCGCCGCCTTGTTGCCTTGACCGATGGCCATTTTCACGTTCACTTTTTGGTTGAGGGTGAAGTCTTTGTCTTTGGGACGCGGCACGGTGAGGATTTTTTCGGCTTGCTCGCCCATGCCGCAGGCACTCTTGGCATGACAGGCAGCGCAGGCACTCTGTGCCAGTATCTTGATTTCCAGCTCGTCGTCGGTGATTTTGGTGACGATGCCCTCGTGGGAGATGGTTTCTTGGGTGTTCATGATGAGGTGTTGTTTGAGAGATTATGACTCGGTTGTATCTTCTTTTTTGAAATGCAAAACTACAAATATTTCGCTATTGTGTCAAAAACCCGTATTTTTGCACGTTGAAATCTCCTAAGTAAGTAATCAATAATAAACTACATGTTTTTTGATGCGGGACACGGGACTTTGGGACACGGGACAAAATAAATTGTCTCGCGTCTCGCGTCTCCTAGTCACTCGTCCAATATGTAAACTAAAACTACCAGTCTACTTATCATGGTGAGTAAAGAAAAGAAAGACAGCAAATTGGAACTGTGGGTCAAGGCCAAGGTGGACGCTGCAAAGGTGTGGTACAACCGTGACGACAACTTCCTGCGTATCGTGCGTTTCCCTGGGACGAAATCGCCCCTTATAGACGTGTTGATTGATTTTTTCAAACTGTTCACCAAGGGCCGCACTGTCGACCGCGCCGCTGGCGTGGCATTCAACTTCTTCGTGGCATTGTTCCCTCTGATTTTGTTTTTCTTCACGTTGATGCCTTACATCCCTATCCCGAACCTCTACGAGCGTGTGATGATGGCTTTGGATGACTTTCTCGTCCCCTCTGGGACAATGGATTATGTGAAGGAAACCATCGACGGCATCATGACCCAATCTCATGACGGGTTGCTCTCCATCAGTATTATCATGTGCTTGGTTTTCGGATCCAACGGCATCGTGGCGGTCTTCAACGGTTTTCGCAATGTTTATGCCAACTTCCTGACTGACAAGGGACTGGATTTGAAAGGTTGGCTGACGCAACGCCTTTTCGCCATCATCATGCTGATTGTCTTGGGTGCGCTGGTTGTCATTTCGGTGTTGCTGATTTCGTTGGGTGGTACGGTGTTGAAATATCTTGTTACGAACGAAATTTTGGAAGGAGGCTCTTTCGCTTTCTTCCTGTTTAGCGTGCTACGATGGGTAATCGGCGTTTTCGCCTTGAGCTTCGGCATTGCGTTGCTATATTATTTCGGCAACGTCAAGTTCAAGGAACATTACCGTGTCGAGCGAAAACGGACAGGGCCGCACGGAGAGAAACTCTACCGCGATTTTGTTATCTTCAGTCCGGGTACCATTCTTGCCACCACCTTGTTTGTCTTGGGAACCGTGGGGTTCAACGTATACATCTCCAACTTCTCACGTTACAATATGCTTTATGGCTCCATCGGTACGCTCATCATCCTATTGCTTTGGATTTGGGTGGTAGCCATCTTGATTTTGGCAGGCAACGACCTGAATTCTGGCATCCGTCGCAGTGCCGACAGAACGAGTGATTCTGAAATTGCCAACCGTCGCCGCGAAATCGTCATCGAAGACCTGAAGAAACATATCAAGTCCTATCAGGAGGTTAATGAAGACTATCAGCAAAGAATCGAAGTGCTTAGAAATAAAATCGAAGAACAGAGTGTGCTGATTCGGGATATGGAGGTGGAGGTTAAGAATAATAAGCTGATTATCAAGGCTTACGAGGAATATGTGGAGACCGAGCGGAAACGCTCCGAAGAGGAATATTCGATTTCTGAAAAATAGCATCATGGGCATCGTAGCACGACAGAGTATCAAAGGCACCATCGCCACCTATATTGGAGTGGCAGTAGGCATCGTCACGACCTTTTTCATCCAGACGAAAGCCCTTCAGCCCGAGCAGATTGGCCTCATTGATATTCTGCTGCAATGCTCCTTGCTTTTCAGTGGTTTGGCTCAGTTGGGCACTAGCTCGTCGGCCATGCGCTACTATCCTTTTTTCAAGGACGAGGAAAACCGCGACCATGGCTTCTTCGGCTGGACACTGCTCGTGCCGCTCGTCGGATTCACGCTCTTCTTGCTGGCGTTTTTCCTTTTCAAAGGCACTATTGTCGATTTCTTCACAAAAGATGGTGGAGCAGGCGCAGAATTGTTTCCAAAATACGTCAACTTTGTCATTCCGTTGGCGTTTTTTATGCTGTATCTATCTGTTTTTGAGACGAATAGTAATCTTTTGCTGCGTATTGTCCTTCCTAAGTTTGTCCGAGAGGTGGGTTTGCGCGTTGGTACTTTGGCCATCTACCTGTTATATTATTATAAGGTCATCGATTTTGACGGTGTAGTCGTCTCGTTCTGTGTGCTTTATGGCTTGGCAACGCTGATCAATGTCGTCTATCTGTTATCGCTCCAACGTGTTTCGTTCAAGATTGAATGGAAGTACATCAAGCCTCAGCTGAAGCGTGATTTCATGTTCTACACCTTGTTTATGTTGACGGCGGCTTTGGCGGGTAATGTGATTCCCATGCTGAGCAAGTTCTTCGTGGCGGGTGAGGCAGGTTTCCGCTTGGCGGGTGTCTTCACCATCGCCACCAACATTGCGGCGTTAGTCGAGATGCCTTACCGCTCGTTGGGTGCCATTTCACGGCCTCATATCTCTGATGCCATGGCCAAACAGGATGTGAAGCAGGCCGATACGTTGTGCAAGGGTGTCGCCCTCCACCAGTTCATAGCGGGCACGTTCGTCTTTTTCCTGATTTGGACCAACATTGATTTTATCTTCGACTTGTTGCCCAATGGCGACATCTACCGATTGGGCAAATGGGCCGTCTTGATTTTGTCGCTGAGCCGCCTCGTTTATTCCACTTTTGGCGTGGTGACTACAGCCTTGAGCTATTCGAAATATTACTATTATTCGCTGCTTTTCACCATCTTATTGGCGGGAATGTCCGTCGGCCTCAATGCATGGTGGGTGCCCAAGTGGGACATCAACGGCGGTGCCTTGGCCAATTTGGTCTCCTATTCCATTTATTTTGTCCTGCTGTTGGTTTTCATCAAGTGGAAAGTCGGTGTGATGCCTTTGTCGAAGAAGCTGCTGCCTGTGGCCTTGGTCATTTTGGCTTTGTTTGCCCTCAATTGGCTGTGGACGAGCATATTGACGCCCTTGTTTGTGAAGCCTTTTGCGAAACCCATTTTCGGCCAAGTCCTTGATGCTGTGCTAAAAACCGTTTTCTTCCTCGCTTTGGGCATGACGACCATCTACAAGCTGAAAGTTTCGCCTTCGGTCAATGATTTGATTGACAAAGGCTTGAAGATGGTTCGGTGGAAGAAGTAACTATGTTTAATGTATAACATTCATTTTCAATATAGTTCGCCCTCGCTCAGTAAGCACCTCCACGGTGTAAATGGCTGTGGCGAGGTCTTGTAGGCTGATTTCAACCTTGCCGACAGTCGCTCCGTCTATGGCTTTCAGGAGCTGCCCCCACAGGTCGTAAACCTTGACGGATAGGATGTTGTCGGCTTCAACGATGACCTTGTCGTTTGCCGGGTTGGGGTATAATGAAACTGGAATGGTCTGATTGTCGTCAATGTCAAAGAACCCTGCATTGATGATGATTTGTTGCTCGGTGTAACCGCAGTCGTTCCAAGCCTTCACTTTCAACGTGGCAGTGTCTGGTGTGGTCACTATGAGAGAACAGTGTGTGCCGGAGGGGTTCATCTCCCAGTTGGCCCCCACAAGTTCCCATTCGTAATGTGTAGCCAAAGGCACGGAGTCGATGTGGTAGAAGTATTGCCCCAATATGAGGTCGGTACTCACATTGACTTCTGTAAAGCCGATGATTTCGGGGATGGCCTCGGGTTGCCCTGCAAACGAAAGGTGCAAGTGTACGATAGAGTCGCAGTTGGAGATGCTGAATACTTGGGTGTAGTCACCGGGTTCGGTATAGGTGATGTCGTTCCAAGTGAATGAGTTGCAAGCCGTTTGCCACCAGTCATAGATGGACGAGCTTCCTAAATCGACTTCGATATGATAGAGTGTGTCACAGCTGTCGGGCGACTCAACGAGCTGTTCAAAAAGGCCGCTTTCGTTATATGTGACGCCATGGAAGGTATAGGCATTGCAGCCTGTACCATTAACACTGACTTCCAAATAGCCGCTTGGGTTGTATGGCTCGCCTTCTGGGGTGATGTAATAGGCCTGTTGCAGGAAGTTGTTGTAAGGCCGACGTACAGTACCGTCAGATCCTGTGAAAACTGTCGCTTTATCGAAGCAATAAGTTGGAATGGTCAGGTCTTCGTTCACGTTGGTGACGTGGTACATGTATTGGTTCCACACAGGTCTGGCAGGGGCCCAGTTACCGGGATTGCCGAACATGTGGAGCCCGCCAACGCCTGGGAGGTTGGCTGATTGGTCAAGCATACCTGAAACGAGAATTTCGGCAGATCCATCGCCATTGACATCGGCAACGATTGGGTATTCACAGCCTGTCCCAGCTGCCATCATTCGAGTGTAGATGTTGTAAGGTCTGATAGTGTCGTTACCGGTAATGTGACTTTTTCCGCTACCGTTGATGATGCGAAGGTTGTCACTGTCGCGGTAGACGAGTTCCATGATGTCATCCTGATTGAAGTCAAACAGTGTGATGCCTGTTTGCCCTGATAAATCGTCGTGTCGGTGTTGCCAGAGGGTAGTCAGTCCAGATTGTAACGTGTAACGCCAGCAATAGATATACTTGGGTTGCCAGGACTCTTGCTTTTCAAGAAAGACAATCTCGGGATGCGGGTCATCGTCGATGTTGCCGATGAGGGGATAACCGGTGCAAAGGCATTGGACAGTTTTCTTGAAAATGATTTGCCCGTTAGAAGGCTTGTAGGCATAGAAATAGACCGTGCCCATGGTATGGTCGTCGGTGTCGTTGCGAGTGACAAGCACCTCGCATTCACCGTCGAGGTCGAAGTCGGCAAGGCTGACATGGCCGTCTTGCGAGTATCCATTCGGTGGCGTGATGGTCTTGCTGACGGTGATGGAGTTCAACGTGGGATTGGTGCGGCTGGTGATGTTTACGTCGTAAATGGTGTTGCCACAAATCAGTTCTTGCTTTGCATCACCTAATACGTTGCTCGCTAACGACATAGCGTAATAGCAGCGGTGGCTGTTGACTATACCTGGTGCCGAGCCTCTGTAGCTCTCTCCTTTGTTTCCGTTTTCGGGGCCCGAGCAGAGCCATTTCAGCGTGGCGGCATCAAAGATATCGCTGCCGGCATATACTTCTGGGAAGCCGTCGCCATTGAAGTCGGCGAATGAGACCATACCTTCGCAGGAAGTGGCACGGTCCGACACGTTGAGTAACGTACCCTCGATGGTGTATGAACGGATCTTTCTGTCGTAACTGTGGACAAAGATAGCACCTTGCTGCGAGCCGTCGGGCAGGGGATACCTACAGAGGGCATAGTTTCCTGTGGTGTTATAGATGGAGTCTTGGATGTTGAACCTGTATTGTAGCGAGAGGTCAATCCCACTATAAACGTCCAAGGTATTGGTGCGGTAGTTGTTGCCATTGAAATGTGAAATCAGTATGTCGACGACGCCGTTGCTGTCGATATCGCCAGCCATTACAGGGGCGTAAGAAGCCACCACCTCAGGTGTGGAATGAATGAGCGCCACATCCCAAGCATTGCCATCCAACGGACCGTTGCAGTCGCTTTCAATGATGTTGTCGGGGAGGGTGGACTCGGGCACTGGAGCTTCGCAACTCATGCTCCAAACGGGGCGTACTGAAAGCATCTCAGTTTTCGGTTTTGCCACGATGGCCCCTTCTTGGTCGACATTGCCGCCAAAATTGACGGCCCATGCCATTTCGGGATCATATTCCGTGCTGGTCCAGTAGTAGTCGGCAGAAGGCGATCGGCCTCCGTTCTGAATCAGTTTGTCTTCTATACGAGGCAAGGCGGCGATGAGTTTCGACAATTGTCCTGACGAAGGGATGTGCCAACCGTCTTCCATGTCGACATGGGTTGCTGCATATTGCGGATTTCCACCTTGTGTTTCGCGCATCTTGCGTGTGGCATCGTAGCCGCAATGGATGCCATGTAGCTCATACCATACTTGCTCGTAATTCTCAAGGTCTGCTATGTCGCTGTTGTCGCCCCATGCATATTTTGTTGGCAAATCGTTGAGCGCAGTCAACCAGTACTCATCACTGTCGGGTGCAACATAAAAGACGACGCCAGTTTGTCCGCCCGCCGTGGTGACCACATCGCCAATCTGCTGCCTTCTGCTTTTAGCGACGCTGAAATTACGAATGCTTCTCACACCTATAATCACAGTGTTGTAATAGTTCCATTTCATGTAGTTGGCCGTGCTGCCACGGTCGGAAACCACAAAGGCGTGCATGGCATCCTGCTCGGTCGAACTCCAATACCAGTTGGGACTTGCGTGAACGAAAGGACTCCCATTGACCATTCGCAGCGACTCGTTGACCTCGTTGACGTAGGCAATGAGCCACCTTAGCTGTCCGGCAGCAGGCAAATACCAGCCATGCTCAAAATCAACGGCCCAAGCGGCTGGATACCAATCGGCTTCATGAGTGGCACGAATGATTTCTGTGTTCCGGTATCCGTCGAGGTCAAAGATGGCCTCCCTCGAATAGTGAAGGCTGGGCAGGTCAGGGATGTCGTAACCATCATAATAATGGTTTTGGTTGACCCAATGGGTCTCAGTTGTTTCGTTGGCTAAATTGACAGCCCAGCCTTGCTGTCCCGTGTTGTCGACATAAAAGACAATGCCTTGCGCCGTCTTTCCTGACGAAGCATATTCATCCGGTCTCACTGTGCTGCCATCGGTGCATAGGATGTCGCCGATGTTGACGGTCTGTCCGAAACCGAAAAGGCACGATAGCATAAGGACGAAAAACAACACGTTTTTTTTCATGACAACACGTTTTAACTGTGCAAAAGTAAGGGATTGGATTGAAAATGGCAAGGTTTTTTCCCGGTAACAAGAGTTTGGAAGCTATTTTACGACACTAAGCTTCAAGACGGCCTTGCCATGTTTGGTCAAAACCTCCACGGTGTAAATGGCTGTGGCGAGGTCTTGAATGCTGATTTCAACCTTGCCGACAGTCGCTCCGTCTATGGCTTTCAGGAGCTGCCCCCACATGTCGTAAACCTTGACGGATAGGATGTTGTCGGCTTCAACGATGACCTTGTCGTTTGCCGGGTTGGGGTATAATGAAACGGGAATGGTTTGATTGTCGTCAATGTCAAAGAACCCTGCATTGATGGTGATTTGTTGTTCGGTGTAGCCGCAGTCGTTCCAAGCTTTCACTTTCAAGGTGGCTGTGTCTGGTGTGGTCACTATGAGTGAACAGTGTGTGCCGGAGGGGTTCATCTCCCAGTCGGCCCCCACAAGTTCCCATTCGTAATGTGTAGGCAAAGGCACGGAGTCGATGTGGTAGAAGTATTGCCCCAAGATGAGGTCGGTGCTCACATTGACTTCGGTCAAGCCGATGATTTCGGGGATGGCCTCGGGTTGTCCTGCAAACGAAAGGTGCAGGTGTACAATGGAATCACAACCATCTAGGGTGACAAAGGATTGTTCGTAAACACCTGGTTCCGTGTAAGTAATGCCGTTCCAAACGAATTCTCCACAACCTTGTTGCGACCATTCATAGGTAATGGTTCCACCGAGGCTTACCTCAATGTTGAAGAGCGTGTCGCAGCCCGTTTCAGACTCGATAAGTTGTTCATAATGACCGCTTTCTTCATATCGTATGCCGTTAAATATAAAGAATCGGCACCCCGACCCTGTAATGTCGACTTCAACCGCGCCGTTGGGGTTGTAAAGTTCGCCGTCAGGGGTATAATATCCAGCTTGTTGCAAGAAGTTGTTGAAGGGTCTACGAATGAAGCCATCGTGGGCAGTGAAAGTGGTGGCAGTGTTGAAGCAGAATGTGGGGATAGTCAGGTCTTCATTCACATTGGTGACATGATACATGTATTGGTTCCATACCTTGCGGGCAGCGAGCCATGGCTCAGTCGACGACTTGTAGACCTTCAGCATAGTGTTGGCCTGCATATAACCACCAGCTTTGCCTGTGACAACAATCTCAGCACTGCCATCGTTATCCACATCGGCCACAATGGGGACCTGCATGATGGAGATTTCGCCACAATCAATCGTTGAAAGCACTGTGGGTGGCAATGTACTCAGGTCGTAAATCCTCAAATAACTATTGTCAGTGTAGACGAGTTCGTTTCTCCCGTCCGCATTGAAGTCGAAAAGTGTAGCCGTATTGGAGTAAGAGTCTTCGTCAATAGGTAATGACCAAAGGAAGCTGAAGCCGTTAGTCGAAGGGTTGAATCGATAGGCACGCAGGCCTTTGTCGTTTTCGTGGCAGCAGTCAATGAGGAGCTCCACAAAGTCGTCATGGTCAAAATCCGCTATCAGGGGAACGCTTTTCCCTGTGAAATGCGTCTCCAATTGAATCGGTAGACTTGTTCGGTTGTTGAACACGTCCCAAACATAAAACGAAACAGTGCCTGATGAGCCTTCCGTGTCGCGGTTGCTGACGAGGATGTCGGGGTGACCGTCGAGGTTAAAGTCGGCCACTTGCACATGCCCATCGTTGATGATGCCATTGGGCGGAGTGATGCTTTTCGTTAGTGAGACATGGTTGCCCGTGGTGCCGTTTGGATTGGTGATGACGACGTCGTAAATCTCGTTGCCTAAAATGAGTTCTTGTCGGGTGTCGCCGCAAATATCGAAGGCCAAAGGACAAGAGAGTTTGTTGTGGTTGGTGTGGCTGTTGTGCGAATAGGAGTCGGCCTGGTTGCTGCCACCTTGGGCTGTGGCAAGCAATACGCCTGTCTCGGCATTGAAGATTTTGTTGCGTACATAAACTTCTGGGTGACCGTCGCCGTTGAAGTCGGCAAAGCCGATGCTGACGGAGAAGTCGTTGTAGCCCGTGTTGTAGTTTGCATTCGAGACCCAAACAGGGATGCCAAGATTAGCAAGCGAGATGTCGTAGGCGTACAATTTTGAGTCTTTGCAGGCGGTCACAATCAGCCCTTTGCGGTTGGGCAGTTTGACCAAACCATAAGAGCCGTTGCCATGTGCCCATACCAAGCCTTCCACGTTAATCTGTGCTTTCAAATATTTGTCTCTTCCGTCATACACATTGATGGTCTTTGCCGCAGTTTGGCTTGGGTTGTTGCCCATCATGACGAAGCAAACGATTTCGGGGATGCCGTCGTCGTCAAGGTCGCCGACCAGCGGGTTGATGCGGCAATAGATATTGTCTTCCGACGACCAGTCTTCGCGGATGCCCCACTCGAAGCCTTGGAGGGGAACGTTACAGTCGCTTTCAAGGATGTTGTCAGGGAGGTCGATGGGTGTTGCGGTAAGGTGCAAGGTTACTATGCTGTCACAGCCATGGCTGTCAATGAAATTTTGTGTGTAGTCGCCAGGTTGCGTGTAAATGGTGCCGTTCCATTCGTACGATTCGTAAAAGTTTGCAAAAAGGTCAACATGTTGAGGATCGCCCTCTGTGCCGATGGGTTCTCCTTCTGGGGTGATATAATAGGCTTGCTCTAAAAAGTTGTTGTAAGGTCTGCGGATGGTGCCATCAGAAGCAGTAAAGACGGAGGCGTTATTGAAACAAAACGATGGAACGGTCAAGTCTTCGTTGACATTGGTGACATTGTAGACATATTGGTTCCAAACGGGACGGGCATCTGGCCAGTTGGAATTGCCAAATACGTTCAGACTTCCGTACCCATTGTTGCCGTTATAATCGTCTAATAAGCCCGTGGTAATGACTTCAGCGTGACCGTCGCCATTGATATCGGCAATGACGGGGTGCTCGCCTGCGGTACCTGAGCGCATGGGATAAGAATACAAGGTGGCACCGTCGGAACCATTCATGATGTTCAGATTATAGGCGTCGCGATAAACGATTTCAGGGATTTCGTCCAAATTGAAGTCGAAGAAGGCCATTGTGGTCATCCCCGACGGGTCATTGTGATGGATTTCCCATAGGGTGTTGATTCCGCTTCCAGTCGTGTAGCGCATGCATCGCATCTTCTCTGCGTATGTGTCATATTGGTAATCCACAAACATGATTTCCGGATGAGGGTCGCTGTCGATATTGCAGATGGCTGGGAAACCTACGCTACGGCAAAGCAATGAATATTGGAATAGGATTTCGCCGTTTGAGGGCCGATAGGCGTATAGATAGGCATTGTCTACCGTACAGTCGTCGGTAAGGTCTTTGGTGACAACGACCTCAACTTCTCCATCAAGGTCAAGGTCGGCAATAGCCACTTGTCCATCTTGCGGATAACCACTCGGGGGCGTGATGGTCTTGTTGACCGTAATCGAGTTCAAAGATGGGTTGGTGCGACTATTGATGTTGACATTGTAGATGGTGTTGCCGCAAATGAGTTCCAGCTTTGCATCGCCCAAAACATTGTATGCGTAAGAGATGGCGTAAAGGGAACGATGGGGGTATGGACTGTTGGGTGAGCCTCGATAACTCAAACCTTTGTTTCCAGTGTCAGGACCGCTGCAAAGACGTTTCAATGTGGCAGCGTCGTAGACGGTGTTCCCGACATAAACTTCAGCATAGCCGTCGTTATTGAAATCTGCAAAAGAGAGTGGCCCCTCGCAAGACGGGTCGTAATCCGAAGTGTTGAGCAGTTGCCCGTTTCTGGAATAGGAGCGTATCTTGCCATCGTTGCACATGACAAAAATGGCGCCTTGTAGTGTTCCGTTGTCCAAAGGATATTTTACCAAACCAAAGGGGCAATACTGCAGATATATCTCTTCCGGGATGGAGATGGTGCTTTGCAACGAGAGGTCGTCGCCTCTGTATATTCCCAATTGATTTGACCAATGCTTATAATTGTCGTCGGTGGCAGTATAGTGTGGAACCACGATGTCGACGATGCCATCGCCGTCAATGTCGCCACAGAGTGGGGTGGCATAGGCGTGTACGTTGTCGGGAGTCTGATGCAACAACTGTCCGCCTTGGAAAGGTATGGGTGTGTTGTCGTTGCAGTCGATTTCAAGGATGTTGTCGGGAAGGGTGGGCTCTGGCAATGGCGTACGGCTAAGGATGTTTCTTACTGCTCTGAAGCACAAATCGTCGGACTTGCTTTTGCTGACGAAAAGCCCGCCCCAGTCACGACTATGGTCGCCGAAATCCACGGCCCAAATTTGGCCCGAAGTGTTGGCTTCCGTGCTGCTGGCGTAGGGTTGCCATTGTAAGGTCGATCCACCTTCTTGTGCGAATATGTCGTTGATGCTGCTTAGGGCACTTAGGAGTTTTTGCAGTTGTCCCGCCGTGGGGATGTACCACTCGTTTTCAAAGTCAACCAATCCTGCTCCGTAGGCTTGGGCATAGCCTTGGCTGGCATGAAATTGCCGAATGATATCTGTGTTGTCGTATCCGGAGGTCTCGTTTAACAAGCTCAAAGGCGTGTTGAGGTTTTGAAGAGAAGGGATGTCGCTCGATATTCCCCAGTTATGGGTCGGCAAGTCGTTGAGGGCGACCATCCATCCGTCAGCTCTGTCTTCGGTTACATAAAAAACGATACCTTTCGACCCATCATCATTGGTCACAACATCACCGATGCTGTAGGTTTGGGCATGGAGCGAAAATGATGTTGCCAAGAGCAAAAACAATACTATTTGGATTGGGCGTCTCATATCAATGTATTAAAAGTCAGTTACTGCCCTGACTTGGAAATAATGGTCGCATTTTTTACTGTGGCCTTCGTTGCCTTGTGAATTGATGTCCCAAGCTTCGATGCTGTTGCATTCGGTTGATGCCCATAGCCACCAATCGTTGGAAAGAATAAAGGGTGTGCCCCCAACAACGTCAAGAGATTGGTTGATCTCCGGAATATAACCATATAGGTATCGGATTTGTCCTGCGGCAGGCAGATACCATCCGTGGTCGAAGTCAACTGCCCATGCTGCAGGATAGGTGATGGCGTCGCCTGCCTGTCTGATTTTCCTTGTGTTTCCCAATCCATCAAAGTCGGCAATTGCATCCCGCAATTGTTGGTAGTTGGAAAGTGTTGGTATGTCGTCAAGCTCAGGACTCCATAATAAGCTCCCTTGATAATCCAAGTGAACCGCCCATCCATGCTGGTTGCTCCTGTCTACATAAAAAACGATGCCTTTGGCGGTTCTCCCCGATGCGGCAAATTGCTCTGGCCTAACGGTGCTACCATCGGTGCAGAGGATGTCGCCGATGTTGACGGTTTGTGCAGAACAAATCATCGAATACAAGAGAGCGGATATAAAAAACATATACTTTCTCATGCTATTCATAATATAATGGCAAAAATAATCATTTTTCTGTTGAGATTTCCAATATCTCCAATTTTTGAAGAAATATCTGTACTTTTGCAAGCATATTTTTATGGGACAAAATAGTAGAGAAATGAAAATACTGATGCTGTTGGACCATCCGTTTCCCCCCGACACTCGGGTTGAAAACGAGATGAAGTCGCTGACCGATGCAGGCTTTGAAGTGCATATAGCTTGTTTTCAGAAGAACAAGGAACCGCTGCTTGAAAGAACAGAGTATGGCATTATTCATCGAAAGCCTGTCTCAAAGTTTATCTACAAATCGAGCGTTGGCGTGTTGAAATTCCCATTCTATTTCAACTATTGGAGACGTTTCGTAAAGGAGCTTTTTGCCCTCGAGAAATTTGATGTCATCCATGTGCATGACTTGCCTCTCGCGAAAGTCGGGTATGAGGCAAAATGCAAATACGGTGTCAAGTTTATCCTTGATATGCATGAGAATTGGCCTGTGTTGCTGCAATTGTCGAAGCATACGAATACTTTCCTTGGCAAGTTGTTGTCTTCCAATGACCAATGGGTAAGATATGAGAAGGAAATGTGTGGGCTGGCTGATAAAATCATTGTGGTGGTGGATGAGGCAAAAGGTAGGGTTAGTGGCTTGGGCATCAATCCGGAAAAGATTGAAGTGGTTTCCAACACCTTGGATATTAATCAGTTTGACCCTATTGAGAGAAAAGAGTTCAGGAAAGACAAATTTAGGATGCTTTATGTGGGAGGGATTAACTATCATCGTGGCATTCAATATGTTATTAAAGCCATTGCTTTGCTCAAGGAAAAAGGCATAGAAGTGCATTTTGATTTGGTTGGCGATGGAAGCTATCTTGGTGATATTAGACGACTTATCGATGAGTTGCAGGTTCAGGATAATGTTACGGTGCATGGCTTCAAGCATTACACCCAGATATGTGACATTTACGAGTCCGCCAACGTGGCTTTGATCCCCCATGTCAAATCAGGGCATACTGACAATACGATACCGCACAAGATTTTTCAATATTTGTATGCAGGTATACCGATGATTGTTTCAAATTGCGACCCGCTGGTCCGTATCGTGAACGAAACGAATGGCGGATTGAGCTATCGTTACGACCATCCGGAAGAATTGGCTGATATTATTGCTGGTTTCTATTCACATCCCGAACAGTTGAACAACTATATCCAGCATGGCCGTCAAGCGGTAATAGACAAGTACAATTGGAAGGTGGACGGTGCCAATTTGGTTCGATTATACAATGGTCTGCTCTAAAAGCCTTGCGTAATTGGTGGTTAATGCTTTCCTCGAATACTGCTCTATCGTATTGTTCGGATTATTGGGCAGATTGTTATTAAGGTACTTTTGATAGAGGTCTTTCACCACCTCCTTCATTCTTTCTTTGTTTTCAAAACCCACAGTGGTGCCTGCATGGGTCTCATTAAGGGTTCTTGCTGCATCACCGTCTTCAGGACCAATGGCCAAAATGGGGCGAAGCGAGGCTAAATACTCATATAGCTTTCCCGTGACGATGCCTTTGGCATTAGGGGCATCGTTGATGAGCAGCAACAGCACCTGCGACGACTCTTGGAACTGTTTTACCTCGTTGTGGGGGACATGAGCGACAAACTCTGTGTTTTCGGTCAAACCGCGTGAGTTCAAACTCTGTACGACCGATTGGTCAACATGTCCCACAAATCTGATTTTTAATGCTTCACCGAATCCGTCAATCTCGTTTTTCAGTTCTTGCAAGGCTTGCCAAAGCACAGGCGCGTTGCGTGTCGGGCCTACTACGCCAAGATGGGTTAAGGTAAATTCTTTCGACAAAGGAGCCCTTTCTTCATTCGGTTCGAAATCCCAGTCGAAGCCGTTGGAAATCACGCGAACGTTGCGATTGCCTATTTTTCCCAAACCTTTGGCACATTCCCAGCCTATGGTAACGATTTTGTCGGCTTTCGTCAGCACTTCATATTCCAATTTGTGCTGTTTGCGGTCGGCCCAAGGGGTGAGGTGCAGCTCATCGTAGAAGTCGATTTCGGTCCATGGGTCACGGAAGTCGGCAATCCAAGGGATACCAAGATCCTCCTTCAACTTCATGGCTATCAGGTGCATGGAGTGGGGTGGCCCAGTGCTGATGATGGCATCTACGGGATGCTCTTTTAGGTATTCCTTGAGGTAGCGCACCGAGGGCTTCACCCACCAGCAACGGGCATCGGGGATGAAGAGGTTGCCGCGAATCCAAACGGAAAGGTTTTCTTTCCACCCACTTTTCTTCTTTTCGGAGGCAAACCCAGCTTTAATGGTGTCCTCTTTCTTGATGCCGAGGAACTTCTTATATATTGTGTAAGGTTCAACAATCGGTCGCCTGATGACTTCCGTTTCGGGCGCGACATCTTTCTCCAACGAAGGGTCAATAATCGGATATTCAGCGTCTTCCGTGGTATAAATCACGGGTTGCCAGCCGTTTTCGGGAAGATATTTCGACATCTTCAGCCAACGTTGTACGCCGCTGCCGCCCGACGGGGGCCAATAGTAGGTGATGATGAGGACGCGCTTCATGCCTTTTCCTCTTTCTTGGGTTTGAAAGTATAAATGAGGGCTCCGATGAGACCTAAAATCATAATCAACGAGCTGGCAAACGAGACCGTGTTGCCCATCTTGTATGCCTTAGGTGCATATTCCATCACGATTTCATGGTCACCAGCCGGAATCATGGCTGCACGAAGCAGATAGTTGGCGCGAAGCAATGGCTGCTCCTGTCCGTCAATGGTCATCTTCCAGCCTTTCTCAGTCCAAATCTCAGAGAAGACAACGAGATAATTGGCGGTCGTTGAGCTTGTCGAAACGCCGCTGAAACTGTAAGTCAACTTGTTGGGCTGGTACTCCACCAACTCGATTTGCGGCGCAATGCTGTCCGTGAATTGATACTCACCAACCTTGTTTTCAAACTCTTTGCTCAAGATGGCAGTGCGCTGCAAATCCGTTGAGGCAATGGCGTCGATTTCTTCATTCGGTGTGTCAACCCATTGAATGTTGTTGGCCACCCAAGCATTGCCATAGGCAAACGAGTTCAGGAAGGGCTGTGCATCAGGATTATAGATGATGTATTTGGTGTTCAGCATGTTCAACACTTTCTGTTGCATCAATCTCTGCATCAAATCCTGGGAGGTTTTGGCGCTTCTGAGTTGGTTGAGCTCGCCACCCAGATATTGCGTAATCACATCTTGGTAGCGGCGCAACTTGGCACCCGAATAGCCACCTAACGACTTGTGGAAATAACAAGTGCTGGCATCGTTGAACATGTCCTTGGTGAGGTCGGCCACCCTGAAGTCAAGGGCTTCGTCAGCCAAGATGGCTTTGTCGGCTGTCGATGCAGTAAAGGGTTGGAAATACTTCTGCTTGCTGACAAATTTGTCGTTGTTGAGGTAGCGCTTGTCGATGGGGAACATGTCGACCAAAACCAATGCCGCAAGGATGGGGAAGGCGATTTGGCCTTTCAGCTTGCCCTTGCCATAAAAGAACAACGGTACGGCGGCAAGGATGATGAACAGCAGGCTGCGCAAGGCATCCTTACGGAAGATGGCGATGCGCACATTCTCGAGTTGCGATGCAAATTGGGCGTAAACAGCACCGTCTTTGCCCGCACTCAACGATGCAAACTGCTTGGCTTCTTCTTGGCTGAGGAAGTTGAAGAACAACTTCGGGGCGGCGAGGAATAATAAGCAGATACCCGCAGTGACGCCCAAGGCGATGAAGAATTTCTTTTGGTTTTTCTTAAAACCGTCGGGGTCTTTCGCGATTTCGGCCAAGCCAAGGAAGCCCAACAAAGGCATGGTCACTTCGGCAATGACCAAGGTCATGGAAACAGCCCTAAACTTGTCGTAGCCAGGGATGTAGTCCAAGAAGAAATTGGTGAAGCCCATGAAGTTTTTGCCCCAACTGAGCAAAATAGAAAGCAGTGTGGCGACGAGCAAGGCCCATTTTAGTTTGCCTTTCACGGTCATGGCACCTAAGACAAAGAGGAACACGACGATAGCACCCACATACACTGGGCCGCTGGTGCCGGGCTGGTCGCCCCAGTAGGCGTTGCTTTGCGCGATGTTGTCCTTGAACCTGCGGTCGGCCTTTTCAAGGGCAGGGTTCTGTTTGCCAATGTAGGCCGAAGCACCACCTTTGGCGTTGGGAATCAGCAGACTCCAAGTCTCACCCTTGCCATAGCTCCATTGCGTGATGTAGTCGCGGTCGAGGCCTTTGGTCTGGTTGTCCTCGTTGCGGGTCAGCACCGGTTTGCCACGCGTGGTTTCCTTGCCGAATTCATAACTGCCGTAAAGTGAAGTCGAGCATGTCAGCACCCCGATGATGGCGGCCACGGCTAATCCAACGGAAGCCTTGATGAAATGCCCTAACCTCTTGTTTTTGATGTCGCTGATGAGTTCGGCGACGACGAGAATGACAACAATCAGTGCCAAATAGTAGGTAATCTGTAAGTGTCCCGTTCTAACTTCAAAAGCTAAAGCAAAAGCGGTTAATAGCCAACCCCACAGGTATTTGCCTTTGTAGGTCAGCAGCACGCCGGCAATGACAGGGGCCATATAGGCCATGGCCATGGCTTTGGCGTTGTGGCCTGCCCCGATGACAATAAATAGATAGGAGGTGAACCCGTATGCAATGGCTCCGATAAAGCTTATCCAAAAGCCGCAGTCAAGCACCAAAAGCAAGACGAAAAAGCCTAACATACAGATGAATACCGAGCCGATAGGGTGGGGGAATCCCAAGCTCAATCCCTTGTAGATGGGGTTGGTAAGGTTGCCTTTGGGTTGCACGGAGATGTTCCAAGCAGGCATGCCGCCAAACGGAGCATTGGTCCAAAGGGTCTGATCGCCCGTAGCTTCTTGGTAGTCAGAGATTTCTTTCGACATGCCAAGGTGCATCTCGATGTCGTGTTGCTTGATGCGCTTGCCTTGCAGCACTGGACTGAAGTAAACCAAAGTAATCACCGAAAAAGCGATAATGGCAGCAACGATGCTGATTATCTTTTTCGGTCCCTGAGCCTGTCGAAGGGCCGACCATGTTTTGTTTTCGTTCTTGTTTGTATTGCTCATGGTGTTCAAATTATTCTATTCAACTTCTTCAAAATCAGTGTATTCTCCTATGTTTGGGTCAATGTGAGGGTTTTTGTCTTCATTGGAAGGAGCCTTGGTGTCGCCTTGTGAAAACTGCTCCATCTGTTCTTGAAGTTTTCTCATCCTTCTTCTAAATATCAGCCTGACAAGCGAGCTGAAGGCGTAGAAGATTAAAACCGCAAATAAGATAATTCTTAAAAAGGCCATGTTCTATATATTTTAATGCGCGGCGAAATTACGATTTTTCTTTTTGCAAAGGCTTTTTTTTGCCCAAAATGTCTTTCCAAGCGGCTCCTAAAAATCCTAATCCGTAACCAAAAAGCTGACAATAAGCCGCTGGCACTGAAAGCATTGCGACTTTAAATTCCTTGTTTTTGACCAAGGAGTCGACAAAGACCATAATGATATAAAGCACGATGGGCATGAACCACAGCCAATGGTGGAAAATACCCAACATGACCAGCAAAAGGTTGCCGACCACGAAGGCCGCAGGCAAAAGGTGGACGAGCTTGAAGGTCTCGGGGTATTTGTTTTTCAAGACGACACGCGCCTCGCCCGAATGCTTAACCTGACGGAAGAACGAACTGAACTTGACACGGCGTTTGTGATAGACGAAGGCCTCCGGGAAGAGTCGGCAGCTATAACCATTCTTGAAGATGCGGGTGCTCAAGTCAATATCCTCGCCATAGCGCATAGGAGCGAAGCCTCCCAAGGCTTCGTAAACGCTTTTCTTGATGCCAAGGTTGAAGCTGCGTGGATAGAACTTGTCCATTTTTCGCTTGCCGCCGCGGATACCACCTGTGGTGAAAAACGAAGTCATGGCATAGTTGATGGCCTTTTGAATGGGCGTGAACGATGGATGGGCGCTGTCGGGACCGCCGAAAGCATCGCAAGGTTCTCTGTCAAGTTCTTCCTTGATGATTTCCAAATAGTTTTCGGGCACGATGACATCGGAATCCAAGATGATGAGGTAGTCGCCATGGCTACGTTCGGCACCGTAGTTACGCGAAGGGCCAGGACCAGAGTTGGTTTTGAAGTAATAATTCAAATTCAATCGATCTTTGTATTTTTCGCAGACCAAGTCGCATTTTTCCTTCGAGCCGTCCTCCACCACCACGACCTCGAAATCCTTGAGCGTTTGCGCACAAAGGCTCTCCAACAGCTCATCGACTTCCTGTGGCCGATTATATACGGGTATAATGATTGAAAACCGCATTTTCATTATTTTTTGCAAAGATAGGGATTCTTTGCTTATCTTTGCGCTATCAAATGCGAATATCCGAAAATGAAGAAACTGATAGCCTTTTTTACCAAGATATTTCCCCGCCAGTGGCTTATCAAGCTGAGTTATCTCTTTAGCTTATTGGTTCGTCCGTTTTATGCTGGCAACAAAGTGGAATGCCCCATTTGTGGGGGCCATTTCCGTAAGTTTTTGCCTTACGGCTATGGAAAAGCTATGGATAACCGTTTGTGCCCTAAGTGTTTGTCTTTAGAGAGACATCGTTTGCTTTGGCTCTACCTGAAAGAGAAAACCGATTTTTTCACTGCGCCTCTAAAAGTGTTGCATTTCGCTCCAGAACAGCCATTCCTGAAGCGTTTCCGTGCCTTGAAGAATCTTGACTATACCACAGCCGACCTTGATTCTCCTATTGCCGACCTCCATCTTGATGTCACCGCCATCGATCAGCCGAGCGGTACCTACGATGTGATCATTTGTAACCACGTGTTGGAACATGTCAACGACGCAAACAAGGCTTTTGCCGAAATCAAGCGCATCCTAAAACCCAATGGCTGGGCGATTCTCCTCGTGCCCATCAATCCCGATGTGGACACCTTCGAAGATCCGAGCATCACCGACCCGAAGGAACGCGAGCGTTTGTATGGACAATACGACCATGTGCGTCAGTTTGGTCGCGACTATGCCGAGGTGTTGCGCAAGGCGGGCTTCATAGTGACCGAAGACCGTCTTTATTACGAGATTTCAGAAGAGCGGCGCGAGCGGATGCGTTTGGCGCGCAGGGGAGAGGAAATCATTTATCGATGCTCATTGTCGTGAATTGCGTCTCGCAATTCACAAAAAAGCAAACTGCGAGAGCGCAGCTTGCGAGAATGAAAAACAACAAAAGGCGATTCCCAGCAGGGGTCGCCTTCGTTACCTTAAATGAGAAATATAACGGCTTCCGATTCCGTTTTCGCGGAACGAGGATTAATACTCGTCAGAAACTGTAAGTTTTTTTCTGCCTTTGGCTCTGCGGCGGGCCAAAACCTTACGGCCGTTCGCCGTTGACATTCTTTCTCTGAAACCGTGTTTGTTTCTACGTTTTCTGTTCGATGGTTGATAAGTGCGCTTCATCTCTCTATCGTATTTATTTGTTCTTTTACTCTAAAATCCCTTTGAATTGGGCTGCAAAAGTACAAATATTTTTCTTTGCTCCAACGCTTTTCATGAAAAAAATGAAAAAGGCAAAACCAAAAACGATTTTGCCTTTTTTCAAGTTGTTGAAATTTAATCGTTTATGCAACCACTTCCTTTTCGGGGATGTTCTTCAACGTCTCAACGAGGAAGTCCCAGAAAGGCTGAACGCTTTCGATGAGCAGGGCCTCGTCGGGTGAATGGGGGTGCACCAAGGTGGGACCGAAGCTCACCATATCCCAATTCGGATACTTGGAGCCGAGGATGCCGCATTCCAGTCCAGCATGGATGACCATGATTTTGGCTTCCTTGCCGAACTTGTCTTGATACACTTTCTTCATCAAGTTGAGGATGGTCGAGTTGATGTTGGGCTTCCAACCTGGGTAGTCGCCAGTGGAATAGGCCTCTGCACCGTTTTCAGTGAGGTTCTTGCGAATTTGTTCGGCTAACTTGTCCTTGTCGGCATCGACGAGGCTACGGGTGAGGGCAGCGCAGGTAATCTTGCCGTCTTCCATCTTCACCGTGGCCAAGTTGCTTGAGGTCTCGGTAGTGCCTTCAAAGTCGTTCGACATGGCAATGACGCCATTGGGATAGCGGGCGATGGCGCAGAACATGTTGTTTTGCGTCTTCACGTCGATGATCTGCTTGGGCATCTCGGCGGCTTCGCAGAGGATGGCAAGGTCGGGCTCGATTTGGTTGAACTCTTCTTTGCAGATATCCTCGTATTCAGCAACATACTGCTTGAATTCGGCTTCTTTGTCGGCAGGCACGACCACGATGGCTTCGGCTTCTCTCGGGATGGCGTTGCGGAGGCTGCCACCATCGATGCAAGCGAGGCGAAGACCATATTTCTCGGCTGCCATCAGCAGCATGGCGTTCATCACCTTGTTGGCGTTGGCACGGCCCAAGTTGATGTCCATGCCCGAGTGACCGCCCTTCAATCCCTTTACGAAGAGACGGTAGGCTGCCATGCCAGCAGGAACGGCTTCAAAAGCAGGTGTCCAAGTGCCAATGGTATCGACACCGCCAGCGCAACCCACATAAAGCTCACCTTCGGTCTCCGAGTCCATGTTCATCAGGATGTCGCCTTTCAGCACGCCAGGTTGGAGTTTGTTGGCACCCGTCATGCCTGTTTCTTCATCGATGGTGAAGAGGGCCTCGATGGGACCGTGTTGCAGGTCGGTGGCTTCAAGGACTGCCATAGCAGCTGCAGCGCCAAGACCGTCGTCGGCACCGAGGGTGGTGCCGTTGGCCTTCACCCAACCGTCTTCGATGTGCGTTTCAATCGGGTCGTTCTCAAAATCGTGTACCTTGTCGGCGTTCTTTTGCGGAACCATGTCCAAGTGGGCTTGCAGGATGACGCCCTTGCGGTTTTCCATGCCAGGGGTGGCAGGCTTGCGCATGATGACGTTGCCGCAGTCGTCGATGATGGTTTCAAGTCCGTGTTCTTCGCCCCATTGTTTCATGAAAGCGATCACTTTAGCTTCTTTCTTCGAAGGGCGTGGAATTTGTGTGAGACTGTAAAAGTTTCTCCACACGCCATTCGGCTCTAAATCTTTGATAGTGCTCATTGATATTTATTGTTTAAATGTTGATTTGTTGAATTGTTGAATCGTTGATTATTTTCTGTTTCCCAAGCCAATGTAATAAAGGAGTGAGACCAATGATGACAGTGCTGCCACCACGTAAGTGCTGGCGGCCCAACCGAGGGCTTCCTTGGCTTGCGACAACTCCTGTTGGCTGAGCGAGTTGGATGATCCCAACCAAGCCAAAGCCCGTTTCGAGGCGTTGAACTCAACAGGCAAGGTCACGACACTGAAGAGAAACACCAAGGCGAACATGGCAATGCCCAACCAAAACAAGGTAGGAAAGGTGTTGATGATAAGTAATCCAATGATAATGACAATCATGGATAGCTTCGACGAAATGCTGACCGCAGGCACCAAGGCGGAACGTAGCTTCAAAGGAGCATAGCCTTCTTTGTGCTGCACGGCATGGCCACATTCATGGGCAGCGACAGCGGCAGCTGAAACGCTATTCGAGCGATAGACGTCTTCGCTGAGATTAACTGTCTTTTTGGTGGGGTCGTAATGGTCGGTGAGTTGCCCTTTGATGCAAGTGACCGAGACATCATAGATGCCGTTGTCGTTGAGCATTTTCTGGGCGATTTGTGCTCCGGTGAGTCCGCCAGGCGACAACACCTTGGAGTATTTGGCGAATACGCTTTTCAATTTCCATTGCACCAGCATTCCAACAATGCTAATGACGATGATAAGAATCCAACTCATTTCTGTTGACATGATTTCGATTTTTTAAAGTTCAAGGTGCAAAGATAGTGGATTTTTTCAATTGTTTGGTGAAAAAAACAAGATGGAATTGTGTTTTTCACTATTTTTGAAAATTATTTCAAAACGTTTATGTCGATACAATCCTACAATTTGTTCTTGATCATCATGTCCATAGTGGCTGTCGTGGTCTTCGTAAGCCTCTTTTTTGTTGATGCCGGCTATGGCAAGTTCTACAACAAGAAATGGGGGCCGGCGGTCAACAATAAATTGGGATGGGTGCTGATGGAATCGCCTGTGTTTTTTGCCATGCTGTTGCTGTGGTTTTTTTCTGACCGTCGCGACGATTTGGTGCGCTTGGCGTTCCTGTTTTTGTTTGAACTGCATTACATCCAGCGTTCCTTCGTGTTTCCTTTCCGAATGAGGGGCAACAATGTCATGCCGCTTTCCATCGTCTTGATGGGCGTGACTTTCAACCTGTTAAATGCCTTTATGCAAGGTGGCTGGGTTTTCTACATCTCGCCCGATGACTATTATCCCGCCGACTGGCTGACTGACCCGAGATTTATCGCAGGGTTCTTGGTGTTCATTATCGGCATGTATATCAATATCCAATCCGACGACATCATCCGCAACCTGCGCAAGGAGGGTGACACCAAGCATTATCTGCCCCAAGGCGGCATGTTCCGCTATGTGACCTCAGCCAATTATTTCGGCGAGTTTGTGGAATGGGTTGGCTTTGCGATACTGACATGGTCGTGGGCAGGGGCGGTTTTCGCCTTGTGGACCTTCGCCAATTTGGGACCGCGTGCCGACCACATCTACAAGCAGTATCAGGAAGAGTTTGGCGAGCAGCTCGACACGAAAAAAGTAAAACGAATCATACCTTTTATATATTAATCCATGGAAAACTCAATCATATTTACTCCTTGTGAGATTGGACCTATTACCTTGCGCAACAGGGTGATACGTTCAGCGGCTTTTGAGAATATGGCCTACGGCAACCGTCCTTCCGACGATTTGTTAGACTATCATACCGCCGTGGCTAAAGGTGGCGTTGGCATGACAACAGTGGCATACGCTGCCGTCAGCAAGTCGGGACTGTCGTTCAACGGACAGCTTTGGATGCGTGAAGAGATTGTCCCCAACCTGAAACAGCTCACCGATGCCATTCATTCCCATGGGGCAAAGGCCTCCATACAATTGGGGCATTGCGGCAACATGACGCATCGGTCCACCTGTGGTTGCATGCCCGTGGGTCCCTCGCGAGGTTTCAATATGTATTCTCCCACTTTCGTGAGGAAATTGAGCAAGGCTGAAATCTTGGAAATCGTCCTTGATTTCGGTAAGGCCGTGGATTTGGCCCGCAAGGCTGGCTTCGACTGCGTTGAAATCCATGCGGGACATGGCTATCTCATCAGTCAGTTCTTGTCGCCTTATACTAACCATCGCAAGGATGAGTTTGGCGGGACGTTGAGCAACCGTATGCGTTTTATGAAGCTTGTCATCGAAGAGGTGCTGCGGGCGGCCAGCACTGACATGGCGGTGGTGGTCAAGATGAACATGCACGACGGCTTCAAGAAAGGCATGCATCGTGACGACTGCATCATCGTGGCCAAGGAACTGGAAAAACTTGGCGTTCATGCCATTGTGCTTTCGGCTGGCTTTGTCAGTAAGGCTCCCATGGAGGTGATGCGCGGTGCCATGCCGCTCAAGACCTTGCGCTATTACATGGACACGAAAAAATTCTGGTGGCTGAAAGCAGCTTTGGCATTGTTCGGACGTTCGTTGATTCCTACGAGACCATTTAGCGAAGGCTATTTCCTCGAAGACGCCAAGGAGTTTCGTGACAACTTGAAACTGCCGCTGATTTATGTTGGCGGTATGGTCTCCAAGGAAAAAATGGAAGAAGTGCTCAACTCGGGCTTTGTGGCCCTACAAATGGCACGCGCTTTGATTAATGACACCGAGTTCATCAACAAATTGCAGCGTGGCGAGGTGACGCGCAGCGAGTGCAAACACTCCAATTATTGCATCGGGCGTATGTACTCCTTGGAAATGAAGTGCCACCATTGCGTTGACGAGGAACTCCCGAGGAAACTACGGAAAGAAATCAAAAAGGCGGAAAAGAAAGGATGAATACCTCAAAATGGTTGAATCGGTTTCAGGAGTCGCACGGACATCGGCCTTGGGCTTTGATTACCGGTGGCAGCTCAGGCATGGGCTTGGAGTATGCCTGTCAATTGGCTGAAATCGGTTGTAACTTATTGTTGGTCAGTAACCAAGAGGAAGAATTGGAGAAAGCAGCAAGGGAATTAGGCAGGGATGAAATCCAGGTTGTTCCGCATTACCAAAACTTGGCGACTGAAACAGCTGCCGAAGAGTTGCTTGCTTTTTGCCAAGCTGAAAACCTGCAAATAGACATTCTCATCAACAATGCAGGCATGTTTTTCTTCGAGGAACTGACCCGACAAAACGAAGCCAAGGCCTTGACGATGATGCGTTTGCATACATTTACCCCTACTAAGTTGTGCATCCAGTTTGGCGAGGAGATGAAAAAGCGTGGCTATGGCTACATTATTAATATGTCGTCGATGGCGGCCAAACTGCCCTGCCCAGGCATCACCATTTATTCTGCCACAAAAGCGTATCTGAAGAGTTTCGGCAAGTCGCTTTATTTCGAGATGCGTCCATACGGTGTCGGGGTGACCACCGTTTGTCCAGCAGCCATTGCCACACCGCTTTATAGACTGAAACCTAATTTGTTGAGATTAGGTGTAAAAGTTGGACTGATTGGCACCTCGCAATGGTTGGTTAGGAAGGCCATAAAAGGCATGATGCGGAAGAAAAGGGTGGTGAAGCCTGGTTTTATGAACCTCTATCTGCCACCTTTGATTGCCATTTTACCTCACGGATTAGTCAATAAGATATGGCAAAAATTCAAGTGACCATAGTATGTCTGCTGGCGAGCCTGACGGTCGCTGCCCAGCGCTACGAGAAGGTGCCTTTCGGCGACTTTGAGCAGTGGGCGGTGCGTTATATCACGGAGTCACCAATCATTGGAGGACAAGAGAAAACCCTCTATGTTATAGGTCCTACGGACACGATTCGCAGTAACGAGGTCTATGATTACGCGAACACGATTTGGTCCACTTCCAATGCTTATGCAAAGGTGGCAGGTGTGACAAAAACCAGCAACAATGTCACGCCCGAAAAAGGCCCGACGGGAAGGTGTGCCAAACTTGCTACACAGTTTGCTTACTGCAAAGTGGCGGGATTGTTGAACATCAAGGTGCTGGCGGCAGGCTCCATCTATTGGGGCAAGATGTTGGAGCCCGTAACGGGTGTCAGCGATCCTTTTGCTTTCATAGATTGGGGCATTCCTTTTACGAAACGACCTAAAGCTTTGGTGCTCAATTATAAAGCCAATATTCCCAATACAGGAAAATTGGTGAAAGGTACTACTACCCGCACCACCGAATTTGACGGCTATGACCCCGCTGAGATTCTTTTTGTCTTGCAATACCGTTGGGAGGATAGCAAAGGCAACATCCACGCCAAGCGAGTTGGGACGGCGATATATCATGTCGACAAGTCTTCTAATGGTTGGATGAAGGACTTTCGTATTCCAGTCATCTACGGCGATGCTCGGGAATCAACACATTTTCAACCCTATATGGGTCTGCTTTCTGGTGATAGAACGATGTATGCCATCAACAGCAAAGGCAAGAAAAAGCCCATCCTCGAAGAGGCTTGGGCCGATGCGGATTGTCCTGCCACTCATGCTGTCATGTGGCTGTCTTCAGGAAGTTGTGGCGCTTTCAAGGGTGCCTTGGGTAATGTGCTTTGGGTAGATGAAATTCGATTGGAGTATTGATTGATTTTTCATGATTTGAATGGGATTTCAAAATCTTTTTCCTATTTTTGCACCCGTTTTTTGAGAACTATTAAACACAACATTGACTATGGATTTAAGTAAGATTGTTTCAATATCCGGCAAACCGGGACTGTATGCGATTAAATCTCAAGCCGTTGGAAGGCTTATTGTTGAATCGGTTATCGACGGCAAATGCACGCCTGCCTTTGCTCGCGACCGCATGAGCTCGCTTGAAGAGATTTCCATTTTCTCCACCGATGAGGACCGTCCGCTGAAGGAAGTCTTTAAGATGATCCACGAAAAGATGGGCGATAAGGTGGACTTTGACTATAAGAAGGCCACACCCGACCAGTTGCGCGAAAAGTTTGCCTTGGTCATGCCCGACTATGACGAGGAAGCCGTTTATCCTTCCGACATGAAGAAGGTCTTCGCATGGTATCAGATGCTGGTCGACAAGAATCTTCTCGACTTCACCGAGGAAGAGCCAAAGGAAGAAACGCCTGAGGAACCTGCCGAGAAAGCGGAATAATGGTCCCAAACTGAATTAAAAGAAGCTGCTACGGCAGCTTTTTTTGTATATTTGTGCCATCAAAATGTAGGCAACATGACAAAACAAATTACAGACTTCAAACTGGTTGAGAGCCAAGGCTTCGGTCGATCGGTACTAATGAGGCTGCGTTCTGAACAGGTCTTGCCCGCGATTGTGCCTGGACAGTTCGTTCAAGTGTGCGTCGACGGCTCGCCAAGCACCTATTTGCGTCGCCCTATCTCCATTCATGATGTGGATGTCGAGCAGAATGAAATCACCTTGTTGGTGCAACAAGTGGGTGAGGGGACACGACACCTTGCCGCTTTGAAAGTGGGCGACACGATTAACATGGTTTTGCCGTTGGGCAATGGTTTTTCCCTTCCTGAAA
Organism: Bacteroidales bacterium; assembly: GCA_016290215.1. Taxonomy (GTDB): domain Bacteria; phylum Bacteroidota; class Bacteroidia; order Bacteroidales; family F082; genus Limimorpha. The sequence continues at coordinate 25,926 of JAEETH010000002.1, read as the reverse complement.
AAGGGGAAAAGTGCTTGCTCGTTGGCGGTGGCATCGGCATTGCGCCGTTGTATTATTTTGCCAAGGTGCTGAATGAGAAAGGCATCCGACCGACCTTGCTCTTGGGCGGAAAGTCGCAATCTGATTTACTTCGTTTGGCCGATTACCAACGATTTGGCGAAACCTTCGTGACTACAGAAGATGGCTCCTTGGGCGAAAAAGGTTTTGTGACCATGCACTCGGTTTGGCGAAATCAAGATTTCGACAAAATCTATGTTTGTGGCCCGAAACCTATGATGAAAGCTGTGGCGAAATTAGCTGATGAAAAAGGTGTTTGGTGCGAGGTCTCTTTGGAAAATCTGATGGCCTGCGGCTTAGGTGCTTGCCTCTGCTGCGTGGAAGACACGGTTGATGGCCATGTGTGCGTCTGCAAAGAAGGTCCGGTATTTAATATAAGGAGGTTGAAATGGTGAACATGACGATAGACTTGGGGCGCGGCCTCGTGCTGCGCAACCCAGTGATGACGGCTTCGGGTACCTTCGGCTATGGCGAGGAGTACACCGATTTCGTGGATTTGGCTCAATTGGGCGGCATCATTGTGAAAGGCACAACGCTCCATCCGCGCGAGGGCAATCCCTACCCGCGCATGGCGGAGACTGCCTCTGGAATGCTGAACTGCGTCGGGCTGCAAAACAAAGGTGTACAATATTTTATCGACACGATATACCCGCGCATCAAGGACTTTGATACCAATGTGTTGCTCAATCTTTCTGGCTCTTGCCTGGATGATTACGTGAAAGGCGCCGAGATGGTGGATGCTTTGGATAAGATTCCCGCCATCGAGCTGAATGTCTCTTGCCCCAACGTGAAGCAAGGTGGCATGGCCTTCGGCGTGACTTGTGCAGGCATCTCACAGGTGGTTGCCGAGGTGCGCAAGGTCTATCATAAACACTTGATGGTCAAGCTCTCGCCGAATGTGACCAACATTGCCGAAATCGCTTTGGCAGCAGAAGCCGCTGGTGCCGATTCCGTTTCGTTAATCAATACCTTGATGGGCATGGCCATCGATGCGGAAAGGCGCAAGCCGAAGCTGTCTGTGATTACTGGCGGCTTGTCGGGTGCCTGCGTGAAACCTGTGGCCTTGCGCATGGTGTGGCAAGTGGCTAAGGCAGTAAAGATTCCCGTAGTAGGTTTAGGCGGCATTAGCAACGCCACTGATGCCGTGGAGTTCATGCTCGCCGGTGCCTCAGCCGTCGAAATCGGGACGGCCAATTTCATTGATCCAGCTGTTTCGGCGAAGGTCGCTTGGGGTATTAACGAATATTGCGAACGGCACGGTTTCCAAGAGGTTACAGACCTGATTGGTGCTTTGGAATGCTAATGCCATTGGTCTTTTTTTATGAAATAGGTTGTAAGTGAGACCTTTAGGAACGGTTTTTGATGGGGTAATCCCTGTCTAAAACCCTCTAATCATGAAAAAAACACGTATTTACTTTCTTTTGGCAGTCTTTACTGTCATCGGCTTTGCGCTTGGATTGACCTTCGACAACCTTTTCACCAAATCATACGCCGATGAACGTAAGGCGGAAGCCCTTCTTCCCAGCGAAAACGCTTTTGAGGTTACGGCAACAGGTACAAGCCGAAGTGCAGACTACGAAATCGTCACCATCTACGGACGCAAATACATCATCTTCAGCAATGGTGAAGACATTGAGGTGTTGAATTACTAAATCAACCTTTATCAAACAAAATTCACCTCTGGGTTGATTCTTATGCCGAATTTGGCTTCCACGGAATCTTGGATTTTGTGGGCAAGTTCCACAATGTCTTGGCCTTTCCCTCCGCCGTAATGCACGAGTACGAGAGCCTGCTTTTCATACACGCCTACATGCTCGTTGCGCCAGCCTTTCCAACTATCGGTCCCTGAACTTGTCGAAGGGCCGAAAGGTCGTAGAATTGAAGGACCGCAATGCTCAATCAGCCACCCCGCCGGCACTTTCACCATGCCATTAGGCTCGTCATAATGAGGAATGTCAGGGTAATCCTTTTGCAAAGCCTCAAATTGTGTCCTTTCAATGACGGGGTTCTTGAAGAAACTTCCAGCACTGCCAATTTGCTTCACATCAGGCAGTTTGGCATTGCGGATGGCGCAGATGGCGTCGTGAAGTTGCTGTAATGTGGGATTATCTATGCCGTTTTGCTCCAAATAAGTTTTGATGTTGCCGTACTCAAGGTGGAGCGGCGCATTTTTCTTTAACTGGAAATCCACCGAGGTGATGACAAATATGCCTTTCAACTTACTTTTGAAGACACTCTCGCGGTAGCCAAAACGACATTCTTCTTTGGAAAATACTTTGGTCGCGCCTGAGGTCAAATCCATAGCCATGCATTGCAAAAAACTGTCTTTCAGTTCCATGCCGTAGGCACCAATGTTCTGAACGGGTGCCGCCCCAACCTTGCCTGGAATATGGGCCAAGTTTTCCACACCATGCCAACCTTTGCCGACGCAGAATCGTACAAACTCAGGCCAGTCTTCGCCGGCTTGCGCACGAACCACAACGTCGTTTTCGTCTTCATGAAGGGTTTCTATGCCTTTTGTATTGATGAAGACCACGAGACCATCAAACGCCTCGTTTTGGAAAAGGATGTTGTTTCCTCCGCTGAGAATCAGAGTCTTATACTTTTGCAATTCTCCTGATTTTATGAGCGTTTGAAGCTCGCAAAAGTCATTGATTTCCACGAAATACTTTGCTACTGTATCGAAGCCGAAGCTGTTATACTGCTGGAGGTTAAAGTTGGTTTTCATGGAGCATCATTGTTGTTTTAACGTATCTTGCTCTTCAAGCAACTCATAATCGGACTGTATCTCCACTGCGGGTTTGTCGGAAGCGTTCAAAGGGGAAATGACGGATTGTCCGATTTGTTTTTCTAGATTTTTGCGCGCAGTTTTGGCGATTTTTCCACCCTCAGTTGCCACGCTTTTGTTCTCAGCAAAAGTCTTTGGCTCTCGAGTCTTGGAAATGGCGGTCGTGGACACCTCCGCCAGCATGTTCAACACCAGTTCAATGTTGGTCATGTTGTCACGAAGGCTTTCTTTTTTAAGGCCTTTTAGTTGCTTGTATTCCTTTATGGAAAGGTCACTCCAAGCTTTAGTCATCTCGTTAGTGAGAATGGCATAGTCACGTTCTTCTTCTATGCCGCGAGCTTTCCATTCATCAGTCAGTTTCTTGCGCATTTCAATGCTTTGTAGTCGTTGGTTTATCCAGCCTTCAGTGTAGCCCTTGGCACGGTAATACTCGGCACCGCGAAGAATAGCCTTTTCTGGATCGGCTATCTCATTCAAACGTTCATTACCCACTTCGGCCAACCACATTTTGAACGGTTCTGCTTTAGGCGAAGGGATGGACTGCACTAAACGGAGGATATTTTTGGTGGTCATACAGTCGGTCTTGTAGTATTTGCCGTCTGCCGCCTTCATTTTCAGTCCGTGACAGTTTGTCACGACCTCACTTCCTTCTGCTTTCAGCCTCTGTTTTAGTTTTCTCCAATAGGCTCCAGGATCTTTACTTGCTGATTCGGATAACACATTACAAATGTCAACAACAGAAAAGTACCATTCCTCGCTTTCTGCATCCCAATGTGTTCTCACTTGCTTTTGTTCAAAAAGTTTAATTTTATCAGTCATGTATGGTGATTTTTTGCAAATATAGTGAAAAAGTTCGAATTAGTGCAAGGATGGAGAAAAGTTATTATCTTTGTCCCATGAAACGCGCCATAGTATCGGTTATCAATGACTTGGTCACGGACCAAAGGGTCAACAAGTCGTGCCTGGCCTTGCAAAAGGTTGGATATGAGGTGCTTTTAGTGGGTAGGCAACAACGCAAAAGCCCTCCTATGGACGAAAGGCCATACGCCACGCACCGCATGAAGTTACTTTTCGAAAAAGGCCCTTTGTTTTATGCCGAATACAACATCCGATTGTTTTTCTTCTTGCTGTTTCATCGCGCCAATCTTTTGTTGTCCAATGATTTGGATACGATTTTGCCCAATTATTTCATCTCGCGTCTGAAAGGCATCAAAATGATTTTCGACAGCCATGAATACTTCACTGAAACACCCGAATTGGTCCATCGTCCCAAGGTGCAAAAGGTTTGGAAACGAATTGAAGGCTTTGTGGTTCCCAAGTTGAATGAAATGATTACCGTTTGCAATAGCATCGCCGACCTTTTTCGAGAGAAATATGGTGTAAAAGTACATGTCATCCGCAATATTCCTCCACGAAAAGCTTTGCCCCCAAAAGGCGATAAAGAGACGTTGGGCTTGCCTGCCGACAAACACCTATTGGTGCTGCAAGGTTCCGGCATCAACATTCAACGGGGAGCAGAAGAATTGGTGCAAGCCATATCGCTATTGGACGACTGCTTTCTGATGATTATCGGTGGAGGCGATGTGTTGCCCATTCTGAAGCAAATGGTTGTAGACCTGAAAATTACCGATAGAGTGCGCTTCTTCCCTAGGATGACCTACCAACAGATGATGGCACACACGCAGCTTGCCGAATTGGGTTTCTGCCTCGACAAAGACACCAACCTCAACTATCGATTCAGCCTGCCCAACAAACTCTTCGACTTCATCCAAGCCGGTGTGCCGATAGTGGCTTCGCATCTCACTGAAATCGAAAAGATTATCAGACAATACGATTTGGGCTTGTTCATCGAAAACCATGAACCTGTTACCATAGCCGCCACGATTCATGAGGCTTTGTCAGATGAGGTGAGAAGAGCACAATGGAAACAAAATTTGAAAGTTGCGGCACAGGATTTGTGTTGGGAAAACGAAGAGCAGAAATTGCTTGAAATCTATCGTCATTATGACTGAGAACCACCTACATATCATTGCTTTTGACGTGCCTTATCCTGCCAATTACGGCGGGGTCATAGATGTGTTTTATCGCTTGAAGGCCCTCATAGAAGCGGGCGTTAAGGTGCATTTGCATTGCTTTGAGTATGGTCGTGGCGAACAGGAAATCCTGAAACGTTGCCATGAGGTAAAGTATTATAAGCGCGATACTTCGTTCATCAAACAGCTGAGCCTCACACCTTTCATCGTCAATTCGCGCCGTTCTGAAACTTTGGTTCAAGACTTGCTGAAAGACAATTATCCTATCCTTTGTGAGGGCTTGCATACGACTGCTGTTTTGTTGGACAAACGATTGAAAAACAGAAAGATATATGTCCGTGCCCATAATGTGGAACATGATTATTATAAAGGCTTGGGCGATTCGGAAAACTGTGTTTGGAAAAGGTTTTTCTATCATGCCGAGGCATGGAAATTAAAGCGTTATGAACCTGTTTTGAAAAATGCAGCTGGGATTTTTGCCATCTCGCAAAAAGATGCGGATTATTTCAGCAAACGCTATAAGAATGTGGTGCTCGTACCAGGTTTCAATGCCGCGGATTCAGTATGCTCGGAATTAGGCAGGGGTGAGTATGTTTTGTATCACGGCAACCTGTCGGTTAGGGAGAATGAAGATGCTGCCAAATGTCTGATTGAGAATGTGTTCTCTGAACTTGACATAGCTTGCGTCGTATCAGGTTTGAATCCTTCCGACAAATTGAAAAAGCTGGCTGATAATTATTCAAATGTGACTTTGGTGGCCAATCCCGACGATGCAGAAATGATTGATTTGTTACGCCAAGCCCAAGTGAACATTTTGGTGACGAACCAGCCTACGGGGTTGAAACTGAAGCTGTTGAATGCGATGTACAATGGTCGTTTCTGTTTGGTCAATTCCGACATGGTGAAGGGAACCTCACTTGAAAGCCTATGCGTGGTGGCCGATGAACCCGAGCAAATGATAGCCGAAATCAAACGGCTGATGGAGGAAGATTTCACCGAAGATGACATTGAAGAACGCGATGCCCAGATGCGGCAACTTTATGATAATGAAGCTAATGCGCGGAAAATCATTGAAGCTATAAGCTTTAAGCCGTAAGCTATAAGCCCTTGACTGAGGCCTTTTGCTTACGGCTTATAGCTTAAAGCTTATAGCTCAAAATCATTCCATCTCCGAGCAAACCACCGTCCCGTTTTTGCAGTTGGCGATGCGCGAGGGATATTTTTGCATTAAGGTGTAGTTGTGCGTGGCCATCAGCACGGCAGTGCCATTCTCGCTGATGCGGCGCAGCAGTTTCATCACTTCGAGGGTCGTGTCGGGGTCGAGGTTGCCGGTGGGCTCGTCGGCAATGATGACATCGGGGTCGTTGAGTAGGGCTCGGGCGATGGCGACACCTTGCTGTTCACCGCCCGACATCTGGTGGGGCATACTCTTGCGCTTGTCGTCTAATCCCACCTTGGCCAGCACTTCATCTATGCGTCGTGAGATTTCGGCTTTCTCCGTCCATCCTGTGGTACCTAATACAAACTCCAAGTTTTTCTCCACACTGCGGTCAAACAGCAGTTGGAAGTCCTGAAACACAATGCCAATCTTGCGACGCAAATAGGGTATGTCTTTCTTTTTGAGCTTGGTGAGGTCGTAACCGGCTACTCGAACAATGCCGTCGCGGGCAGGCAACTCGCCGTACAAAGTCTTCAACAATGAGGATTTTCCGCTTCCTGTGCGACCGATAAGATAAATGAACTCGCCTTTGTTCAACGTCAGGTTGACATTGGAAAGGACGAGGTTCTCCCTCTGGAAAATGGATGCGTTTTTTATCTCGATGATAGGTTCAGACATATTTAGATTCAATATTCAAAATTCAAAATTCAAAGATTCAAAATTCGACCACATTTATCGGCTGCCACGTTGTGACAGCCCTACAACTCCAAACTCCAAACTCCAAACTTCTAACTATCAACTGTCAACTGCTAACTGTCAACTGCCAACTACCAACTACCAACTTCCCGAAGCTCCACCTCCTCCGAAGCCTCCTCCACCAAAGCCACCAAAGCCTCCTCCACTAAAGCCGCCACCGCCGAAACCGCCTCCGCTAAAGCCACCGCCACCCATAGGAATCCAAATGGTGCGAGTGCCGCCGCCCGAATAATTCTGACCGCCGCCACTGGAAAACTTGATAAAAATGATGATGATGGCGATGATAAAAAGCAGCGTAAGCCACCCGGGGAAGGGACTGTCATCGGTATATTCGTCTTGCGTGAACTTGCCCGAACAGAGGTTCATGATGGTGTTGACGGCATTGTCGATACCTGTGTAGTAGTCGTTTTCCTTAAAGGCGGGGATCATCTCGCGTTCGATGATGAGCTTAGCCGTGGCATCGGTGACATATTCCTCCATGCCATAGCCAGGGCTGATGTTGACCTTTCCTCCTTCGCTGCCTTTCTTGGGCTTCACGAGGATGACCACACCATTGTTCTTGCCTTTTTGTCCCACGCCCCAGCTGTGCCCGATTTCCGTGGCATATTGTTCAATGCTGTAGCCTTGAAGGTCGTCGACGAGCAAGACAAGGATTTGAGTGGAAGTGCTGTCGTTGTATGCCACGAGTTTGTGCTCCAGAACACCAATTTGATGTGAGGTCAAGGTGCCCGCGTAGTCGTTCACCAAACGCGGTGGGTTGGGCGGACTCGGCAACTGAGCCTTCAAGCCTGTGCCAAAAAACAGCACAAGCAAAAGGCAGAGCAGCAGGCTGTATTGTTTAGTTGTTTTCATAGGAAATGTCGTCAGGGATTTCATTGGTGTTGTCGGATTGGCAGGGGAAATAGTTCTTCAGTTTTTCGCCGCAGCGTTGGATGCCTTGTTCGAGGCCATCGGCGAAGCGACCTTCTTTGAAATGGTTCATCATCAGGTCTTTGACATCGTTCCAAAAGCCATCCTCCACCACTTTGTTGATGCCCTCGTCGCCAAGGATGGCAAACTTGTGGTCTCTGGCAGCGAGATAAATGAGCACGCCATTGTGCAATTTGGTTTCGTTCAGTTTCAGGCGGTTGAAGACGACAAGGCTGCGCTCTTCCACATCGCCACGGCAATGGTTCTCGATATGCACTTTGATTTCACCCGAGGTGTTGAGTTCGGCCTGCTTGATGGCTTCCACCACGCGGCGATCTTCCTCGCGGTTCAGAATGGTAATGGCGTTCGACATGTTGTTTCTTTTCTGCAAAAATAGACATCTTTTTTGATATTTTTGTAAATTTGCCCCATATTTAAATCAAATCATCATGAAAAAGTTATTTGCTGTCCTTTTCGCTTTGGCGATTTCTGTTGTTGGAATTGCGCAAACGCCCCAGTCTCATTCTGGTCAAGGACTGTTTGCCGGTCGTCAGAAATACGGACTGATTGAGGGTAAACTCGGTCGTGCGTTTATGCCATCGGGTGAAGGGACAGGCGGCGATGCCAATGTGTTTTACGGCGGAGCTGGAATAAACATTGGCATTGTGCTGAAGAATAATTTGCTTGGCATTGGCGGTGCCTTCGAGTGCGTGGACCTGATGGACAAGTCTTATTCCTTCCCGATTTTTGTGGAATTGAGGCATTATTTTGCCGATGATGTGTCACGTGGCTTTTTTGTGGGTGCCAAAGGAGGCTGGATTTTGGGCGGCCAAAAGTCGTTTTCAACCGTAAAGCCATTGGAGGATGAGGAATTGTTAGGTTCCACAACGCGTTCAATGAAAGGCCCCTATGGTGAAGTAATGGTGGGCTATCGCTTCGGCAGCTTTGATTTCTTCGTGTCGTATAATTATCGCGTTGTCAATTACAAAACGAGCTATTTTGATAACTCATTGTACGACGAGTCGTGGAAGAAAAACATGCACGTGGTTATGGGAGGATTGTGTCTCCGCTTGTTCTGAAACTTATTGAAATCAAGAGGGTTATGAACAGGGCTTTGAAAATGATGGCAGCCATAATGTTGATGATGGCTTTTGCAGCGGGTTGCAACAAACTGGAAGACTCTAATAGCAGTGGGAACAATAGTAGTGACAGTATTGTAACTCCTATTGTAAATGCACACGATTACGTTGACCTGGATCTTCCAAGCGGTACCTTATGGGCCACTTGCAATGTGGGAGCAGACACGCCGGAAGAGGTTGGTGATTATTATGCTTGGGGCGAAATTGAGCCCAAAGACAGCTATGATTGGGAGAGCTACAAATATGGTGATGTTGTCAATCAGCGTTTCGAAATGACCAAGTACTGCACCGATTCATGTTGGGGGCTCCATGGTTTTGTTGACGGCCTGACCGTTTTGGAGTCTGCTGACGATGCGGCTACGGCCAATTGGGGCCTGGATTGGCGCATGCCAACTAAGGAAGAATGGGAGGAAATATACCAAAATACGTCCTGTACATTGGCGGTCCAAAACGGTGTGAAAGGGCGGCTCTTAACCGGTTGTAATGGCAATAGCATCTTCTTGCCCTTTACAGGTTTCCGTTTGGATGGAGAGTTTATAGGCCCAAGCCTTGGCATCTACTGGTCGAGTTCGCTCCATGCAGGTTTTTCGGAGCGTGGATGGAGCTTCCACTACGACATGGATGGCTGCCACGTGTGCGGAACTTACGAGCGCAGTCGAGGGCAAATTGTTCGGGCGGTGCGCGTTAAGAAATAATTGGACTGTACTTGAAACAATAATCCCCACGATGCTAAGGCACTGTGGGGATTTGTTTTGGGTATCAATAAAGCAAGCCGAACATCCACAAGGGGATTTTGTTTCCAAAGCCCACCTCGGTTTCATCGATAGCTAAATAACTATTGGGGATATCCTTGATTTGGTCGAAGCTTTTCTTGCGCCCGCCCACTTCAAAGAGGTACGTCCCGTCAACTAGGAAATCACCCTTTGGCGGATAGGTCACCTGATGCGATTGACTCAACTGGTTGAAGAAGAACAACTCACGCATTGTGCCTATGTTGGGCTGCATCGTGAAAGCGTTCATGAGGTTGGTGTTGTTGAGGTAGATCTTTTCCGGGCGCGACAGGTCCGACAGCTTTCGGGGCGTGTCGGTGAGCAATGAGAGTAGCCCAGCCTTTTCCAAGGCATACAGCATCTTCAGCCCTTGGTTTCGGTCGGTGTCCAACTCGCGGTAAAGTTCCGACATGTTGGGCTTCTGTGGCACCTGCTCGGCCAGAATCATGAACATCTTCTTGGCTTTCTTGATGGTGGATTGCTCCACGTTCTCAATCACAGCGTAGTCGTTCTCCAGGATGTGGTTGACCACATTCTGCAAGCGGTTGGCATAGCCTCCGTAAATGTCTTTGTAGAAAGGATAATACCCAATCTTCAGATATTGTACGAAAGCAGGCAATACCTTGAAGCCGTCACCGATGATTTCCGTGGCGATGCTCTTGTGCTTTTTCAGCAGGTCCTTCAACTCGATGACGGGGATGTCCTTGATGCCTTCAAACTTCAGGTACTCGCGGAACGAAAGTCCTGTCAGGGTGTATTCCATCAGCCTTCTTGAAAGGTCGCCTTTGCCTCTCTCCATTTTGAGCATCGACGAGCCTGTGTAGGCAACGTAAAGCCCGGGGTAGTTGTCGTTGAGGTTTTTCAAGACGGTCTGCCACGAGTCCAAATAATGAATCTCGTCAAGGAAAAGATAGCGACCGCCATAGGCATAATAGTCTTCCACCACATCCGCAAAAGCGTGTGTCGCAAACCACAGGTCGTCCAATGAAGCATACAGCACTTCCGAAGTGTCGGGGAAGGCTTCCTTGATGTGCTGGAGTATCAGCGTGGACTTGCCCGTGCCTTTTGGCCCTTTGATGCCGATAAGGCGGTCTCTCCAGTCGATTTCCCCGAACAGGTATCGTTTGAAGTCGGTGGAGGTGGCTTGAAGCTTCCTGTCCAAGACTTTTTGTAGGTATTCTATTGTGTTCATAGCGGTTGTATTATGCCGCAAAGATACGAATAATATTTCAAAACACAAGTATTTTGCAGGAAATAATGTTTCAAAACACTAAAATGAATAAAAAATAATGTCTGAACATACTAATTCAATAATAAAAATAGTGTTTGAAAACACTAATTGTATAATTCTGCATTTCAACCTTGCTAAATCACGCTTTTTTTAGTTTCTTTGCAATCTCAAACAACTAAAACAGAATCGATATGAATAGAACTTTGAAGGCAACAGCAGTCCTAATGCTGATGATGATTTTTGCGGCGGGATGTACAAAACCAAATGAGCCGAATAATGGAGGAAACACTAACGATAGTATTATTGACCACAGCGGAACGCTCGATGGCCACGATTTTGTTGACTTAGGTCTTCCTAGCGGTACGTTGTGGGCCACTTGCAATGTGGGTGCTGAGGCGCCCGAAGGTTATGGCGATTACTTCGCTTGGGGCGAGACGGGACCGAAAGCAGTTTATGATTGGACTACCTACAAGTATTGCAATGGGGATTTCGACCAATTGACCAAGTACTGCCAAGAGGCTAGCTATGGCTATGATGGTTATACCGATGATTTGTATGATTTACAACCTTCGGATGACGCGGCTACAGTGAATTGGGGCGAGGGTTGGCGTATGCCGAGCGCCACTGAAGGCGAGGAATTGCTGAGCCAATGCGAACTTAAAAGAGACACGGTTAATGGCGTACCGGGATTGTGTATTGTTGGAAAAAATGGCAACTCGATCTTTCTTCCTTCGGGAGGTGCGAAAGGGGACTTCGTTGGCCCTTCCCCCGAGTCTTTGCAAGTGGGTGGCCACGGCTATTATTGGGTCAATGACAGATGTTACGCTTTTAATAATCAAATGGTAGGGTGCTACGATCACATGGCGAATTTTATCAGCTTACCTGTCGTCTATAGTGCTGGTGGGAGGACGGAGCGTATGATAGGCATGTCTGTCCGTCCAGTTCGTTCAGCAGAATAATTCTATATGCGTTATAAAAGTTAAAATCCCCGCAATACCAAATGGCGTTGCGGGGATTTCTGTTTTCTGATAAAGACCATGACCGCTTCAACATTCGTCAAAGCGGTCATAGTCATAGTCACAAGTCATAGTCGAATCAAAGCTTCTCCATATTCCTCTTCACGAATTCGCTCAAATCCTTGCCTCGCTGCGGCACTTTCAAAACATCAACTTTCCTGTAAAATCTGCAACATTTCAGCGGGCGAAACCACAATGGGTGTTTTGGGGAAGTGTTTCGCGTTGCCCGTGATGACAAAAGATCCTTCCTTTGAAAGAGCAACTTCGTAGAATACGGCATCGGTCGCATCGGCAAACTCCAATCCGCTTTCGGTTCTGTCCACATTCAGTCCGTTCTTTAAGATGGAACCTATCATATTTGCGACATCTTCGTCTAATAAGTTGAACTTGTCCCTGTGCAGCACGTTGTCGTATTCTCCGACAATCTCCTCATTGTATAGTGGCACGATTTTCTTCAAAGCCATCGCTTCAATCACTTTTACCGTGGGAGCATCGGGGTTGTGGGTAATCATTGCCGACACAAGTACATTTGTGTCGAAAACAGCATAGGTTTTCATCGTTCAGCCCTCGCTTTTCTGATTTCCTCGTCGATTTCCTCAATGGTTAGGTCTGGTGTTTCGCCTCGTTCTGCCCGCTCTCTCATCTTGCGGAAAGCCTCGTAACTGTCTGAATTGCTGGCTTCCCTTTGCGCCCTAATCTCGAAAGGAATCCTTCTGCGCTGAACAACCGCTCTTGCAAAGACATTGATTGCTGTATTGCTGCTCATGCCAAACTCGGCACATAGTGCATCAAACATTTTTTTCAGTTGTGAGTCCATCCTCACTGTCATGGATACTTGCGACATGGCTATTTCTTGTTTTTATGACGCAAAAATACACATTTTATTTCATTATGCCATAAAACCATATAAAATTTATGTCATCTTATGTCTTTTTTGCAAAAAAATGACCGCTTCAACAATCGTCAAAGCGGTCATGGTCATTATCCCGAGTCGTAGCCGGATTACAGTTTCTCCATGTTCCTCTTCACAAACTCGCTCAAATCCTTGCCCTTCAGCAAGTTCTTCGAGATTGATGCGAGATTTTGTTATCCAAAAATGTCAGAATGGGTTCCTGTATCGATCATTACCAATACAAGGCGGTTGTCCTCTTTAGCCCAAACCAACAACCAATCGGGTTTGATGTGGCATTCCCAAAAGCCTGCATAGTTTCCTGTCAGTTTGTGGGGTTGGTATTTCTCTTGGAGGGTGCCTGTCTCTTTGAGTTCGGCGATAACAGACTCAAGCAAAGAAAGGTCATAGCCTCTTTTTTTCAACAGTTTGACCTTTCTTTTGAACAATCCTGTGTATTCAATCTCGTACATTATTGCAGGCATTGTTCTATGAGGTCATGAGCATCCTTTGCTTTGTAGGTCTTGCCGGAACGATACTCGGCAATAGCTTCGTCAAGAGAACCTTTCTTTGTTTTTGTGGTGCTTTGCTTTGTCACTTTTCCGCCAAGCGTGATGAACAACTCGATGAGTTTTTTCATGGCGGTACTTCTGCCATCATATTCTATTGTTGCTGTAGCCATTTCTCTTTGTTTTGCACCTGCAAAAATACTATTTTCTTTCAGAAAGTGGTTGGTTTGGATTATTTTTGTTTCTTTGCAATCTCAAACAACTAAAACAGAATCGATATGAACAGAGCTTTGAAGGTAATGGCAGCTATAGTGCTGATGATGGTTTTTGCGGTGGGTTGCACAAAACCAGAAGAACCAAACAATGGAGGTAACAATAACAATCAAAATGATACTATAGTTGATCCAAATAATGGAGGAGGAAACAATGGTAATAATGACAATGATGTGCGTGTGACTACTTACGCACCTCAGGACATTACTGCAACGACCGCAAAATGTGGTGGTGATGCGATTGTTGTCCAAGGGCTTTCACTAAGTGGGCTTGGTGTGTGCTGGAGTTCAGAGAGCAATCCTACGGTGGAAGATGCACACTTAACTACCTCAAATTGGAATGACCCATACGTTTGTACAATTACTGGTCTCGAACCAAGTTCATGTTATCATATTCGTGCATTTGCAATACGTGGTTTGGTGTATTATTATGGAGAAGATGTGAGTTTTACAACCGAGGGTGGAGAATTGCCGACTGTGTCAACTATGGAAGTGACAAATGTTACAGCGTATTCAGCGAAGGGTAGTGGTAGTGTCACTTCAGACGGAGGCGTTCCAATTACAGAAAGAGGTGTTTGCTGGAGTACGGTTCCTAATCCTAATGTTGATGGAGCCCATGCTAATGTGGGAGTCGGTTTTGGTAATGGTTTAGGTATATTTGCTGTAGATATGGATAGTCTTGCCCAGAATACTACATATTATGTTCGTGCCTATGCCAAGAATTACTATGGCGTTAGCTATGGTGAACAGGTTAGTTTTAGTACTTTGATAGGAGAACTGCCAATGGTGACAACTATGGAAGCTACAGATATTGCATTAAATTCAGCCAAATGTGGTGGGACGGTTGTTTCCGAAGGAAGTCTCCCTGTAACTAACCGTGGAATTTGCTGGAGTACAACACCTAGTCCAACAATTGATGATGCCCATGAAAGCATGAACTCGGGTATGGGAGCGTTTACTGTTTTTATGTTAGGTCTTGAGAGAAATACTACATATTATGTTCGTGCTTATGCTGAAAATTATTATGGTGTCAGTTATGGAGAACAGAAGAGTTTTGCCACATTGAACCCTCCTATTGGTGTTACATACAATGGACATGAATATGTTGATTTGGGGTTGCCTAGTGGCACTTTATGGGCAACTTGCAATGTTGGGGCGACAACCCCGGATGGCTATGGTGATTATTTTGCTTGGGGTGAAGCGGAACCTAAAGCCGTTTATTCTTGGAATACATACAAATACAATGTTGGTGAATTCATTGGTAATAACTATCAACTTACCAAGTATTGTAACAATCCAAATGTCGGTTACAATGGTTATGTTGACAATCTATTGGAATTGGAGCCGGTTGACGATGCTGCCACTGCCAACTGGGGTAATGGGTGGTGTATGCCTACGTGGGGACAATGGTTTGAATTGAGCCGATATACAACAAACTTTTGGGCAAACCAAAATGGAGTGAATGGTTGGTTCTTTGTTGCAGCAAATGGTAATGTGCTTTTCTTACCCGCAGCAGGCATTCGTGTAGAAGATTATGGTGGCGATGATGACTGCTATGGTTACTATTGGTCAAAAAGTCTCTACGGAAATCATTGCTACACAGCAATGTTGTTCCCTTTCACTTCGACCAGTAACAATATGGATAATTATCTCGGCCGTCCCTGGGGCTGTTCAGTCCGACCAGTGCGTTCTGCAAAATAAGAGTCTTTCCGAGTACGACGCATTTGGTGAAATTGCCATTTTTTGACAACAATACCAATGCGCATTACAAGAAATAGTTCTTCCAAATCGTCTTAAGGTCTCTGGTTGTGAACTTCATTCCATATTTTAAACGAAGGTTTTTTGGCCTTGAATACCAATCTGTAATTTTTCCGATAGAAGCTCTAGGCATTCTTAATTGTTGGCAATAATCAACTATCTCTTGCATTTCTTGCTCGTTGATGTCTATTTTCATTTTAGATAGAGCACGAGAAGCACATTTTACTCTGTTTTCATCATTAGGGTGGCTAAATTCATCTTGAGGGTGCGCTTGGGAGTTGATCCAATCTAATGATGCTTTTATCATCCTATTCATAATTCATCTTTTTAGTTCGTTTTTGTTATTTTACAGTTTTTCAAGATTCCTCTTCACAAACTCACTCAAATCCTTGCCCTTAAGCAAGTTCTTCGAGAGCAAAGCGAGGTCGTAAATCTGCCGAATCGTGGCTTCCTGTGCGGCTTCGTCCTTGTCCAAAATGCCGGTGATGACGGGGCTGTTGGTGTTGAGCATCAGCGTGTAGCTGTCGGGCATGGAGCCGTAGAACGACATCGGGCCGCCGCCCATCAGCTCCATCTCCTTCATACGGCGCATCCACTCGTTTTGGGTGACCTCCACGGGAGCGGCCTCTGCACCTTCGTTGCTGAACTCCACGTTGAACTTCACCTTATCGATTACTTTTTCGAAGGCAGCCTTCACGGTTTCCTTCTGCTTGTCGTCGAGGCCCGAGGCGGCTTCCTTGTCGTCCTTCAAGATGAGTTTGTCGATGGTGTTGGAGTCCACACGGGCAAACATCGCGCGGTTGTCACCGCCTTTCTCGCCTTCCTTCTGCTCGTAGGCGCTGATGAAATGCGGGTCGAGGATGCCGTCCATCATCAAGACGTTGTAACCCTTGGCCTTGGCATTCTCGATGTTGGTGTATTGGTCGTCCTTGTCGGTGGCATACAGGTAGACGAGGGCCTTGTTCTTGTCGGTTTGGTTTTCCTTAATCAAGGCCTTGTATTCCTCGATGGTGTAGTATTTGTCGTCGGTGTCCTTGAAGAGGAAGAACTTCTCGGCGCGCTCGTAGAACTTCGGGTCGCTCATCATGCCGTATTCGATGAACACGCGGATGTCGTCCCAGTTCTTCTCGTAGGCCTCACGGTCTTTCTTGAAGAGTTCCTCCAGTTTCTCGGCCACCTTCTTGGTGATGTAGGTCGAGATTTTCTTCACGTTCTGGTCGCTTTGCAGGAACGAGCGGCTGACGTTCAGCGGGATGTCGGGCGAGTCGATGACGCCGTGCAGCAGCGAGAGGAACTCGGGCAGGATGCCTTCGACGCTATCGGTGACGAAGACCTCGTTGCAGTAGAGCTGGATCTTGTTGCGCTGGAACTCGTAGCGGTTCTTCACCTTCGGGAAATAGAGGATGCCCGTGAGGTTGAAGGGGTAGTCCACGTTGAGGTGGATGTGGAACAGCGGCTCGCCGAAGTTCATCGGGTAGAGCGTGTGGTAGAAGTCGTTGTATTCCTCGTCCTTGATGTCGGTCGGGGCTTTCTTCCACAGCGGTGCCACGTCGTTGATGATCCAAGGTTTCTCCACTTCCTTGGTCTTGGGTTTGCCGTCCTTGTCGGTCTCGCCCTCGATGGGTTCGCTGACCTTGTGGGTGCCGAACTGGATGGGGATGGGCAGGAACTTGCAGTATTTGTTGAGCAGTTCACGGATGCGGCCTTCTTCAAGGAATTCCGCTGCATCGTCAGCGATATAGAGGATGACGTCGGTGCCGCGGTCGCCCTTGGGGATCTCGTTCATGGTATATTCCGGGCTGCCGTCGCACTCCCAGATGACGCCGTTGGCGCCCTCTTCCTTGCAGGACTTCGAGATGAGCGATACCTTCGAGGAGACCATGAAGGCGGAGTAGAAGCCCAGTCCAAAATGTCCGATGATGTTGGCGGCTTCGGCCTCACTTTGGGTCTTGAACTTGGCGATGAACTCCTCCGCGCCCGAGAAGGCGATTTGGTTGATGTACTTGTCGACCTCTTCGGCATTCATGCCGATGCCGCGGTCGCGGACGGTGAGGGTCTTTTTCTTCTTATCGACTTCCACCTTGATGGTGAGGTCGCCGAGCTCGCCCTTGAACTCGCCTGAGGCAGCCAAGGCTTTCAGTTTTTGCGTGGCATCCACGGCATTGCTGATGATTTCACGCAGGAAGATCTCCTGGTCCGAATAGAGGAACTTCTTGATGACAGGGAAAATGTTTTCTGTCTTGACTCCAATGTTACCGGTTGTCATATCGTTATGTATTTAAAATTCAAAGATTCAAAGATTTAAAGATTTAAAGATTTAAAGATTTAAAGATTGGGCCGCTTCGCGTCATTGCGAGAACCCCGGAGGGCTCACCGACTATAGGGAGGTAACGAACGACGAAGCAATCCAGATGACGCGCGTCCTTTGTCAAAATACGTGCCATGGCAAAAACTGACATTTTGGCAAATTCCGTTTGGTTTATCAAAATCTTAGTATATTTGTAGGTTGTATTCAAAGAAGGAAGCTTATGAAAAAACTCTATGCTTTGTTGGTGATGTTTTTCCTGATGGGAAGCGTCTCCTCCCAAGTGCTCGTCAACGAGACTTTTGAGAATGGTAATACGGTCGATCAGACCCCGGTGGGCTGGATTGGTGATGGTGGCTGGAAAGCCGGTGTCACCATCCCTGACGACAACGAAGCCCGAGGCAGAAAGCCGCATACGGGCGATTGGTACATGTACGCCAAATACAACACCGACGTGTGGATCTATAAAGAGATTCAGGCCACTGCGGGCGAATACTACCGTGTTTCGTTCTGGTATGCCACCTGGCATGTCGATCACTTCAACCTGGAAGTCAAGGCCGGTGCTAGTGCCGATGCTGCTTCGATGACGGTTCCCGTCGTGCCGATGATGGTCGTTGCCAACGAGGACTATGAACAGACCTCAGGGGTGTTCCAAGCTACCAGTTCGGGCTCCTTCTATGTGGGTTTCCACAGCGTGGCCGACAACGGTCCTTGGTACTTGTCGGTCGATGATGTCGTGATTGAACAAACAGCCCAGTACTATTGTGAGGTGGAGCCGCTTACCCCCGACACCGCAGTGTATTTCGGGGAACCAGCCTATCTTCGTTTCCTCCTCAGCAATACCGGCGAACAATCGGATACCTATCAGTTCACCAGTACGGGCAGCCTGCCGCTGACCTTCTACCAAAACGGCACGGCGGTGTCGCAGGTGACGGTGCCTTATAACACTGCCATCGAACTGGTGGCCCAGACGACTTTGCCGATGGACCTGACCGATGGCGAGATCCTCCATGCCACTTTCGACGTGACCTCCGCACACAATGTGCCGGTGCAACAAGTCGATTTCCCAATCACTGCCCTGGCGCCGGTCAGTGAATTCCCGCTGATGGAAGGCTTTGAAAACACGGTCTTCCCGCCTGCCGGATGGTTGAATTTCGCTACCAATGGCAATTATGTCTTTGAGCGCTGGACGTATAACGACTGGCCAGCCTGCACACCCCACGACGAGAGCGCGGGGATGGCCCGCTATTACAGCTACATTGCACCGGAGGGCTGGACTTGTTCGCTGGTATCGCCCAAGTTGCAACTCAACCCCACGGACAACACCGTGCGCTATTGGATCTTCCGAAACTTCAACAACAACATCAACCGTCCAGACCGAATCAACGTGTATTACTCGCCGACCACCGACAAGGCCGACGGCACCTTGCTTGGCACGGTACATCGTAATACGATGATGGAACCTGTCGTGGGCGAAGTGAGCGATTGGTATGAATACAGCTATACCTTCGACAGCCCCGAAGGCTACGGGTTTGTCATCTTCGAGGCGGTGAGCGGCTATGGATGGAACCTCTGCATCGACGACATCTCCATCAACGTCACCTCGGTTGACAACGAGCCACCGTATATGGTGTCATTGGATGGCGCGCAGACCTGGGCCGACACGGAGATGAACCTGACCGTCAGGATCTATGACGAGTCGGGGGTCCCGGATCAGATGCAGGCGACCTATACCATCGACGGTCAGTCGCAGGATGTCGTTTTCAACAGAAGCTCCAAAGCCAATTACGACTATGAGGCCACCTTGCCGGCGCAACCGAACCATACCGTTGCCAGCATCGTGTTCCATTTGGCCGATGCGCTGGGTCACACGGCCGATTCCGATCCGTACGACCTGCATTGGGATTGGCAAGCCCCCATCCTCCTTGAAGGTTTCGAAGGCGAGCAGTTCCCGCCTGCGGGTTGGTCGATCGAATCCATCAACATGAGCTGGTTCTCCTGGTACAGAGCCAGGGCAGAGTGGGCTACCAGCTGGTTCGGCGATGAATATTACGTGGTGCCGCCGCAAGGTGAGCGACAAGCTGCTCTTGAATGGGATGAGTCGGAAGAATGGGGACCTCAGGACGAGTCGCTCGTCACCCCGCTCGTTGCAATAGAACGACCCGCGGTGCTGACCTTTGAGACCTCATGCCAATATGGGGTGCCGGATTACCATGATCATTTCAAGGTGGACGTCTTGAACACCAGTACCGGCTCCTGGACGACGCTGTGGGATGCCGTCGATCAGCCGATGTTCCTGAACAACTATGACGAACCCGTAAGCATCGACTTGGCGCCGTTCCAGGGGACCAACATCCGCTTGCGTTTCCGTGGCCATAACAATGGCACCGATGTGCTGACTTATTCATGGTTCATCGACAATGTGAAGGTCGTTGCGACGGATACCATCCCCGATGATGCTGTTGGAGCGATGGTTTCCGATGGACTCCGTCTCTATCCCAATCCCGTCAAGGATCAGTTGCATATCGATTCCAAGACGACGATCCGTCAAATGACCTTGATTACGGTCAACGGCGAGATGGTCGAGAACAAGAAAGTGGATGCCAACTCGCTGGATTATCCGATGGTGGGCCTTGCCAAGGGCGTTTATATGCTTCGTCTGCTCACCGACGAGGGCGTTGTCACCCAAAAAATCGTGCTAAGTGAGTGAACCATCCGTTCATAGAAAAGGATTGCCCTTGTATGCCAAGATCCTGATTGGCATGGCTTTGGGCATCGGTCTGGGCTTGTTGGGTGTCGCCCTGCATTTCGAGACTTTCATCCATCATTGGATTGGTCCTTTTGGGACGATCTTCCTTCGTCTGCTGAAGCTGATCGCAGTGCCCCTGGTGCTTGTCTCCTTGATCATCGGGGTGGTCAACCTGAAAGACATCCGAAACCTCTCGAAAATCGGGTTGAAGACCATCCTGATTTATGTTTGCACCACCATCATCGCTGTCAGTGTCGGCTTGGGGGCGGTTAGTCTGATGAGGCCGGGGCAATTCTTCCCCAAAGACAAGCAGTCGGAATTCATGCAGCGCTATGAGCAGACAGTGACCCAGCGGGAGGCGGATATGCAGCAGGTGCAGGACCAATCGCCGTTGCAGTTTCTCGTGGAGATTGTTCCTGAGAATGTTTTCCAAACGTTTGGCGACAATTCCAAGATGCTGCAGATCATTTTCTTTGCCCTGCTGTTTGGCGTGGCTATCGTATGTGTGGGGCCTTCCAAGACGGGCAGCATTGTACGCTTTTTTAACCAATTGAATATGGTGTTGTTGAAGATCATCGACTTCATCATGGCGTTCGCTTCGATCGGCGTGCTGGCGTTGATGGCCGACCTGATTGTATCGTATTCCGGCGACTTGGGGATCTTCTCTTCGCTGGGATTGTACGCGCTCACCGTGATCGTGGCCTTGGCATTCATCAGTTTCGTGATATATCCCCTCATTCTGAAACTGTTCACCAAAAAATCGTTGAAGGAATTCTATAAGGCCGCTTTCCCCGTGCAGATGCTGGCATTCAGCACCAGCTCCAGCGCGGCCACCTTGCCCTTGACCCTGGAGCGCACCCAGAAGCAGCTCGGCGTGTCGGAGGAGGTGTCGTCGTTTGTGCTGCCGGTGGGGGTGACCATCAACATGGACGGCACCAGCTGCTATCAGGCGGTGGCGGCGGTGTTTCTTGCTCAGGTGTTGGGCTTGGACTTGACTTTCTGGCAGATGCTGTTGATCTTGGCGACGGCCACCATCTCCTCGATCGGCACTCCTGGCATCCCTGGTGGTTCCATCGTGATGTTGATGATCGTGCTCGACTCGGTAGGCATCCCGATTGAGGGGTTGGCGCTGATCATGGGCATCGACCGGCCTTTGGACATGCTTCGTACGGTGGTCAACGTGACGGGCGACATGACTGTGGCGAGTGTGGTGGACCAGGGGACAGCCGTTTAGCGATGGATGATCCTGTCGATCATCGATGGAAGCGCTTTTTTTGTTGGATGGCTGTAACTTTTTCTTTGTTCGATCGTCTTACTATTGTCCATGGTCACAATCCAATCCCTTTGGTCTGGTCTGGACATGGATAACGTAAATAGTTTCTTCATACCTTCGTGATGGAATCGGCAGGCATTGGAGTCTGCCGATTTCCGTTTGCATTGTAAAGAATCTTTACACCGCTGTAAAAAAACGTTACAGTTGATGCAAATCTTTAAATCTTAAATATCTGAATTATAGATAGTTGTGTTTTTGGCACGTCAAATGCGTTCCATGATGCATCAGCAAAAAATGTGTCATGATGAATCGTAAACAGTTTTTTTTATTGGTGGTTGTGTTCCTTGTGGCCTTGACAGCTGTCAAGGCCCAGGACACCGTCACGATGGACTTGAAAGAATGTATGCGCTACGCCGTGGAGCATTCCACCAAGATGCGCATGGCCCAAGCCGATAACCGCGATGCACAAATCGACCGGCGCGACGCCATCCTGGCCGCCTTTACACCCACAATCGATGGTAATACCTACGCCTATTCCAACTTCGGAAGGAGCATCGACCCCGAGACCAACACCTATATCCGAACGACCTCGTTCCACAATGGCTACAGTCTCTCGGCTGGCATCAACCTCTTCAATGGATTCCAGGCGGTCAATAACCTGAAAATCACCCAGACGGCCCAACTGATGGGCTTGACCAAAGAGCAACAAACCGAAGACCAAATTTGTCTCGCCACGATGGAGGCGTACTGCAATGTGTTGTATTACACCGAGATGCAGAAAGCCTTGCAAGCGCAGGTGGCTACAGCGGAAAAATCCGTGCAACTCGCTACAAGACAGGAACAACTGGGACAGAAATCCCATGCCGACGTGGTGCAGATGCAGAGCGACCTCGCTGAGCGCCAGTACCAACTGACCACCTGTCGGAACAACCTCAACAGTGCGGTCATCACCTTGAAGGATGTGATGTTTTGGCCGATTGAAAAACCGTTGAAAATTGACGAATCGTTTTCGTGGCTTCCGCAATGCGACAGCCCTACAAACGAAACGGCTGTAGGGCTGTCACACCGTGGCAGCCGAACGGACGATATTTCCCAAATGGTGGAATTTGCCAAAACCAACATGCCCGCCGTCGTTTTGGCCGAAGGCACGATGAAAAACGCCCGTCTCGCCCTCAATACGGCCCGCTGGCAGTTGCTGCCCCGCCTTTCGCTCTATGGTGGCTGGTCGTCGAGTTACTTCACCTACCCGGGCATGGAGGGCTATGTGCCCACGCCCTATTTCGAGCAATTGAAGAACAACGGCGGTGAATATGTGCAACTCTCGTTGAGCATCCCCATCTTCGACCGCCTCTCGAAGCATTCCAACATCGCAAAGCGGAAGAATGCCTTAGACCGCGCCCAAGCCGACTACGAGCAGGCGCTCCAGACGGTGGAGGCCGAGGTGCGCCGCGCCATCGCCGACCGCGACGGCAGTGCCGATGCCCTGCGCCAGGCCGACACCCGCGCCGAATTACAGCAGGAGGCCTTCACGCTGAACACCAAACGCTTCGAGCAAGGTTTGATTTCGTCCATCGAATACCAGACGGCATCGAACAACTACCTCAATGCCCTCGCGGAACAATTGAATGCCAAGCTTCAATACTTTATCAAGAATAGTGTGGTTAATTACTATGGCGGGAAATCGTATTTAGAACAATGATGCTAAGCCGTAATCATAAGAACTCTCCAACCGGAATCTCAACAATTAAACAGTTAAACAATCTACAATCAACAATATGAAATCCTACCTGAAATTCCTATCCCGCAACAAGCTCTACACCGCCATTGAGTTCATCGGATTGAGTGTGGCCTTGGCCTTCGTCATCATCAGTTTCTGCTATGTGGTGCAACAATACGCCGTGACGCGCGAGAACCCCGACCGTGAGCGGATTTATGCCATCGGGTCAGAGCAGATGACCAACGCCTACGGTGTAAAGGAATTCATCGACGGCAAAGTGCCCGAGGTTGAGGCCGTGACCCATTTCTTTTACAGCAAAAACAAACTGATAAAGTCGGGCGACGAAAAGTATTTCGGCACCGTGCTCGACTGCGACCGCGAGTTCTTCGACTTTTTCCCCGTCCAATTCAAGGAAGGCAATGCCGACAACCTGAGCAATGCCCATGTGGCTTTCGTTTCAGATAGATTGGCAGCTAAAATGGAAGGCGAAATTGTTGGCCGTCAATTAATTACTGGAAAAGATACACTGAATGTGGTGGGCGTGTTCTCCGACTTGGGCAGTTCACTGCTCCTTGAGGCGGATGTTATCGGCAACATCGAAACCAGCCGCTTTGTGGAGATGTACAGGAAAAACCCCATACTTTGGGGGACTCATATCCATACTTTCGTGAAGGTGTGGCCCCATGCCAACCCTGCCGAGTTGCAGGAAAAACTGACCACGATTTGCCAAGAGCAATACGGCGACAAGTTCCAGACTTTCTACGGCGAAGAAGGAAAGGTTTCCATGCTTCGGATGGACAAGATTTTCTTTAGCGATATGAAGACGCACCTCAAGAAAGGCGACCGCTCCATGATGCGCACGATGATTTTTGTGGGCCTGTTGCTGCTCGTTTCGGCGCTCATCAATTACATCAACCTGAACGTGGCCCTCACGGGAAAACGCGCCAAAGAGATGGCTTCGCGAAGGCTTCTCGGGGCGCAAAAGTCCGATATCGTTTGGAAGTTCCTTGGCGAGTCGCTGTTTTTCACCTTGTGTTGTTTTGCGGTGGGCTTATTGTTGGCCTACGCCTTGGTGCCTTACGTCAACCAACTGATGGAGACTGATGTGGCGGTGCATATTCCGTTCACGGCGCTTTATCTTGTCGGCTATTTGCTGATGGTCGTATTGGTGGCTTTCTTGGCTGGCATCTTGCCCGCTGCCATCATTTCGCAAGCCCGCCCTATCGATGTGGTGAAGGGCACGTTCCGTTTCCGCAGCCGCAAGGGATTGATGCGGTTTTTCATCGTGTTCCAAAACGCCATTTCCATTGTGCTGATTGCCTTGACGATAACGATGGAGTTGGAGATGCGCCACATGGTGGAGCGACCGATGGGATTGCAGACCGACAACTTGTTTTTCATCAGTTCCAAGTTGAACTTCACTACCAAATCGGAAGCCTTCAGGGAGGAACTTCGCGCCCTGCCTTGCGTGAATGAACTGGCTTTGAGCAACAACGTGCCCGGAGTGACAGGAACGACTTTGAGATTGCCGAAAATGGGCGAGACGCAACCCAATACAAGTGTCATCATATTTGAATGTGACACGACGGCGTTCCGATTGTTGGGCTTTGAGGTGCTGGAGAAGTTTAGTGAGCCGAGCGAGGGAAGTTATTGGATGACGCAATCTGCCGTGGCTGGATTGACAGGTCTGCCTTACGGCGATTACAACTACGACACGATTATGTCTTGGAAAGAGACGGCCATGGGTAGTGGCGTTTGTGGTATCATCAAGGATTTCAATATGTTGGACGCGCTTCATGCCACCGATGAGGATTATACTATAGTCTTTGGAAACGGCGGTTTGGGGTATTCGCAACTTGGCCATCTGTTGTTGGAAATCGCGGGCGACCACGACGAAGCCAAAAGCGCCATAGATGCGGTCTATAAGAAACATTCCGAGGAGATGTTTGGCTCCTACGTTGAGCCGGATCATTTCGGTTTCGTGAAGGATGTCATCGCCTCGAAATATGCCAAGACGCGCCATCAGATGCGCCTCATCGAAATCATTATGGGCATTGCCGTGTTGCTGTCACTACTCGGCCTAGTGGCCATGAGCACGCATTTCGCCTTGGAGCGCGAGAAAACCATCGCCATCCGCAAAGTGTTTGGCGGCACGATGCAGAGCGAAATCCGCCGCAACTTGAAGGAATACATCGTTATGATTTTGATTGCCAACGCGATTGCCATTCCCATGGCGGTGTGGCTATGCAAGCGCTATCTGGAGGACTTCGCCTATCGCATCGACTTGCACCCATGGATTTTCGTGGTCACGGTGGCGCTGTCGTTTGTGATTGCCATCGGTTCGGTGCTTTGGCAGATTGTCTCGGTGGCGCGGGTGAATCCGGTGACGGCGTTGAAGAAAGAGTAGTATTTATCACAAAACCAACAAAACTTGCAAAACAATGATAAAGTCCAAAGAAAAGCGTGTGGCGGCTCGCAACCGCTTGCCGTTGGAAAGGAGCCGTTCCGAGTCAAGTTCGGAATGACGGGCGACTTTCCATGTGAGAAAGAGGTTTTGCAGGTTTTGCAAGTTTTGGTCAAAAAAGAAACAACAATC
>JAEETH010000021.1 GCA_016290215.1 Bacteroidales bacterium | reverse complement strand
GCGACCTCGCATTACTAATGGCTTCTTCCGAAACCTTGCCGCTCGTGCTCATCAGCACCACGGCCAGTCTTTTGTCCTCGGCTTTCAGATTTGCTTTCATATCTCTTTCATTTTATAGGTTAGTTCCTTGTGCGCGGGTGAGGACTCGAACCTCACTAATGTAGGGGTTTTACTGGGTGCCTATCCGATTAGCATCCTATCCGTGCTACCATCCGACGCTTTTTATTCCAGGTCAATCTCCCCCTCGTCCACGATTGCGCTCTTCCATAAAGCCACGGCCATCACTGCGCAGATGACAGCCGTCCCGATGTGCCACCATGCGCCCTTGGCGATTGCGCCGTAGATGCACAGTGCGGCCAGCGCCGCAAATGCGCAGGCCTCGATTCTGTCGATAATGTAAGTCAGGTTGTGCCTCATTTTCTTTTCTCCTTATTTATTGGTGATTAGATTTCAATCTCGATTGCGCCGTAGTTGCGGATGGCCATCGTGCGGATCTTCCTTGCCGTGTCCGTGTCGATCTTTCCACGGATGGCATCGCTTACAGTGTGCTCACTCACTCCGAGCAGTCTCGCTATCGCTTTGCCGGTGCCTTTTTTCGTGTGAAGTTGCTTTGTCATTTCTTTTTGCTATTTTTGTCGCGTGCTTCAATGATTGAAACACGCTGCAAATATACGCATTTTGCGAATATAGCAAGAAAAATTTACGCATTTTGCGAAAAAATTATTTTGAAATGGATAAAAGTTTGATATTAAAGGAGTTAATAGAGTATTATTCAGAGGGAAAAAATGCTGATTTTGCCCAAAAACTGGGTATTAAACCCCAAACAATCAGTTCATGGATGGCAAGAAACACCTTTGACATCGAATTGATATACGCAAAATGCGAAAATTTGGATGCGAATTGGTTGCTCACCGGGGAAGGCTCCATGCATCGGACACCCGGTGTGATGAACGAGGCTCCTCCGCCGGATCGCGACGAGGTTGTCCGTCTGTTGCGGGAAAAAGTGGCCGACCAGCAGAAGATTATCGGCCTTCTGGAAGAAAAGGTCGAGGCATTGCTTGCAGGGGGGAGCGATGGTACC
Source organism: Bacteroidales bacterium (assembly GCA_016290215.1). Lineage (GTDB taxonomy): Bacteria > Bacteroidota > Bacteroidia > Bacteroidales > F082 > Limimorpha. The sequence goes on along the minus strand of JAEETH010000021.1, from coordinate 47,737 downwards.
GAAATCGCATCCGCAGCGGGCTGAATTGGCCATCGAAACTGACCTTTGTCAAGGGAGGGCGGTGTTTTTAGGCGGTTTTTGAGTCAAAAATCCATATTAAAGCACTAAATTTCAATAATTTATGTATTATTTCCGACTTGCGGAAAAACATTAATATAGGGGGCAACTCGCATTGTTTTGCTGTAGTAAGGGGTAGAAGTCGAGCCGTTTTTTATCGAGTTTTGTCCACCCATTTGTCCACCCATTTGTCCATCCAAAGCCGTTTTTGAGGCGAAAAGTACGGTCGGAGCGGGCACGAAAAAACGCCTTTCAAAGGGTGTTCAAAGGCCCTTCAAAAGGCGTGTGTGGCGCACCATTTTCGTGAGGTCGGCAAAATGGTATAAAAGCGTTGTTTTTCGGGCTTTTCAGGCCATTTTTTGCACAAAAAAAGCGGCTTTTGGCCGCCCTTAGTATAATCGGTTATAATTGGGTTATACCAACCGGCAGTGCCGGTTATACCAAAATTATGGTAAATTCAAGAAGATTGTACTTTTTAATTTTTCGCGTTTTTCCGTAAATGCCGCAAAATCAGCATTTTTTGTTTTTGTTTTTGTATTTTTTGTTTTTATCCCCTTAGTTGAATGGGTGTGTGAAGTGATTTATAATGGTGTTGTAATAGATTGATTTTAAAATTGTTAGATAGTATTTTGATGAGTTGAAGAATAGCGCATTTCTGAAGGGCAGGGGAATTTGAATTTCTCTGATTTAATCTGAAAACTTCATCATTGGGGTTTGAATGTGGGGGAGGGTGGACTCGAACCACCGAACGGATACCCGGACAGATTTACAGTCTGTTGCAATTGCCACTATGCGACTCCCCCATGATTTTAAAGAACTGTATCGATTTTGACGCTGCAAAAGTACATCTTTTTTCTTTGCCATCGCAAAAATCACGAATTTTTTGCAACTTTGCAGCTTAAATTCAATCAAGAAACCATGAAATACGATTTTGACAAGGTAATCAATCGCGCTGATACTAACTGCGTTAAGTATGATTTGAGGAAGCAAGTTTTCGGCAATCCTGATGTGTTGCCCATGTGGGTGGCCGACATGGACTTTGAGACGCCCGATTTCGTCCGCAAGGCCGTCATCGAGCGCGCCGAGCATCCCGTTTATGGCTATCATTTCAAGGATGAGGCTTATTTTCAATCCATTGCAGGATGGTTGAAACGTCGCCATAATTGGGAGGTGCCGATGGAATGGATGTCGTTCACTCCAGGTGTGGTGTGCGGCTTCAATATGGCAGTGCTGGCTTTCACTGAGCCTGGCGATGAAATCATCATCCAGCCACCGGTTTATCCGCCTTTCCATCATGCAGTTTCAAGCCACGGTAGAAAACTGGTTTACAACACCTTGGTAAATAGAGGTGATGGATACGAAATCAACTTTGACCAATTGGCAGAGCAAGCCAAGACCGCTAAGATGCTGATTCTCTGCAACCCTCACAACCCCGTAGGCCGTTGCTGGACGCGCAACGAGTTATTGCTGTTGGGTGAAATCTGCTTGAAAAACAATGTATTGGTCATCTCCGATGAAATCCATTGTGACTTGGTGTTGCCTGGTTACAAGCACATACCCTTTGCCACTTTGGGCCATCAGTATGCCATGAACAGCATCACCTTCCACGCGGCATCCAAGACTTTCAATTTGGCTGGCTTGGCTACTTCGACGGCTATCATCCCCAACGAATACCTGCGCAAGACATACGTGGCCTACGTTGAGGACATGGAGGCGCATCTCGGCAATATCTTTGGCAAAGTGGCTACCCAAACCGCTATGAACCAAGGCGACGAATGGCTTGCACAACTCCTTGATTACGTGCAGGGCAACATCGATTATGTCTCCGATTTCCTGACTGCTAATTTGCCTAAGGTGAAGTTCCATAAACCTCAAGCCACCTATATGATGTGGCTCGACTTCAATGATTACGGCATTTCCGAAGAGGATTTGTGGCAAAAGATGACCCAAGAAGCACAATTGGGTTTCAACCGTGGCAAGGACTTTGGCGAGGAGGCTGGCGGTGGATTCTTCCGCATCAATTTGGCTTGCCCGAGGGCAACGGTGGAGGAGGCGATGTGGCGGCTGAAGGCGGTGTTTGGATAAACAAAAAGCCGAGGCGTTGACCTCGGCTTTTTAGTTTGTGTAATCCTACGATCACTTCAACTTCTTATAACCATACACGGCAAGGTCGCCCAGCTCTTCCTCGATGCGGAGCAACTGGTTGTACTTGGCCATGCGGTCGGAGCGGCTCAACGAACCAGTCTTGATTTGTCCGCTGTTGGTGGCCACGGCGATGTCGGCGATGGTGGCGTCCTCGGTCTCGCCTGAGCGGTGGCTGGTGACGGTGGTGTAGCCGTGACGGTGGGCCATGTCGATGGCGTCCAAAGTCTCGCTCAACGAGCCGATTTGGTTCACCTTAATTAATATGGAGTTAGCACAGCCGAGTTGGATGCCCTTCGAGAGGAAGTCGACGTTGGTGACGAAAAGGTCGTCGCCGACGAGTTGGCAGCGGCTGCCGATGCGGTCGGTGAGTTTCTTCCAGCCGTCCCAGTCTTCTTCGCCCATGCCGTCCTCGATGGAGTCGATGGGGTATTTGTTGATGAGTTCCTCAAGGAAATCGACTTGCTCGTCGGAGCTGAAGCGCTTGCCGTTCGGGTCTTTCTTCGTACCGTTCTTCAATTCACGGTAGTCGTAGAACCACTTGCCGTCGACGTTGTAAGCGAACTCAGAGGCGGCGCAGTCCAAGGCAATCTTCACGTCCTTGCCAGGCTCGTAGCCAGCTTCCTTGATGGCATCACAAATGATGGTAAGTGCATCTTCAGTGTCGTTGAGGGCGGGGGCAAAGCCACCTTCGTCGCCAACGGCGGTGCTGAGACCACGTTTCTTCAGGAGCTTGGCTAAGGTGTGGAACACCTCGGCACCCATGCGCAGACCCTCGCGGAAGCAAGGAGCACCCACAGGACGGATCATGAACTCTTGGAAAGCAATAGGGGCGTCACTGTGCGAACCACCGTTGATGATGTTCATCATTGGGACGGGCAGCGTGTAGGTGTTGGTGCCACCGATATAGCGGTAGAGCGGGATGTCAAGATAATTGGCTGCTGCTTTGGCCACGGCCAAAGAGACGCCAAGGATGGCGTTGGCGCCGAGCTTCGACTTGGTCTTGGTGCCGTCCAAAGCCAGCATCTTGTGGTCGATGGCGCGCTGGTCGAGGGCCGACATACCCAAGATTTCCGGGGCGATGATCTTGTTGACATTGTCAACGGCTTTCAGGGTACCCTTGCCGCCGTAACGCTTCTTGTCGCCGTCACGCAGTTCGAGGGCTTCATGTTCGCCTGTCGAGGCACCTGAAGGCACCGAGGCGCGACCCATAATGCCACATTCCAAAGTAACATCCACTTCAACCGTGGGGTTTCCGCGAGAATCTAAGATTTCGCGAGCAATGATTTTCTCTATTCTCATTTCGTAAGTATTTAAGATTTAAAGATTTAAAATTCTAATGATATAACATACTATGAACGGCATCATGTATCCTCACAATTCTTTCTCCGTCATTCATAATGTATATTTTGTATGCAAAATGGAAGTCTTCGCAGATGAATTCTTGATAACCTTTTGAAATCCAATCTTCATTTAAACGGGCTATGGGATAAATTTCAGCATAGGCTCCAAGTGATTCCATGGCATCATACAATCTATCAATCTTTTTGATGACAGTTGCTTCGTCAAGAGTGATATGATGCTTCATTGCAGCCTCATAAAAGGCTTCAATTTGAAGATGTACCTCCTTGTCAATAAAGACCTTCATTGTTCAGGATGGTAATGGTGGTGAACCTTTTCCAGTAAAAGCCTTTTTGACTCTTCCAAAGAATAGCACTTTTCTCTCAACTCTTTTCGGCTCATGGTTTTTTCAGGCTCTGTAAACGTAGCAGATTCTTTTTCAGTTAATTCGTAACTCATAATGCCTTCCAATTACTTTGCAAAAATAGCACTTTTTCTTGATATGTACTCAAAACAGTAATCCATTTTCTTCCGGCGAACGCGAAACACCTATCATTTCCTCAAATTCTGCCTCGGTGATGATGGGAACGCCTAAGGATTCGGCTTTTTTGCGTTTTTCGGGACCCATCTTGTCGCCAGCCAAAACGTAGTCGGTCTTGCCAGAAATGCTTCCCACATTCTTGCCACCGTAGGCCTCGATGGTTTCCTTAATGCCATCACGGGAATAGTGTTGGAACACGCCACTCACCACAAAAGTCTTGCCTGCCAAGACTTGTTCCTTGTCGGAAATGGCTTGCTCAGCCATGGCAAATTGCAAACCATGCTGTTTCAGTCGATTGACGATGTCGATATTGCGCTCGTCATCGAAGAAGTTCCTCACCGACAGCGCAATCTTCTCGCCAATCTCGTTGATTTCGGTCATTTCCTCAACAGAGACACCAATGATATGGTCGATGTCGTGCAGAGCCTTGGCTAACACCTTGGCCACCGACTCTCCCACGAACTTGATGCCCAAGGCAAACAGCACCCTTTCAAATGGCACCGACTTTGACTTCTCCAAAGCATCCAATATGTTTTGTGCTGTTTTCTCCTTGAAGCTGACTTTGCGTGTCGCCACGGGCATGAGGCTGAACTCGTCCTCGATGGTGATAACCTTCTCCAAGCCAAATAGTTTGTCGTATGTAAGGTCATACAAATCAGCGACATTACGCACTAATCCTTCCTCATAAAGCAATTCCACCTTGCCCTCGCCGAGGCTCTCGATGTTCATGGCTTTGCGCCCGATGAAATGCTCAATGCGCCCACGGATTTGCGGCGAGCAACCTGAGCTGTTCGGGCAATACCAAGCCGCTTCGCCTTCGTTCTGGACGAGTGGAGTTCCGCAAATGGGACAGATCTTGACAAATTCCACTGGTTTCGCGCCCGCCTGACGCTTGTCCAAATTCACCCCGATGATTTTCGGGATGATCTCACCCCCTTTCACCACAGTAACCGTGTCGCCATAGTGCAAGTCGAATTGGCGAATGAAGTCCTCATTATTCAAGGTGGCGCGTTTCACGGTCGTACCTGCCAATTGGACTGGAGCGAGGTTGGCCACGGGTGTGATGGTGCCATGCCGTCCTACTTGGAAATCAACGCTTTGCAGCTCGGTTTCCACTTCCTCCGCCTTGAACTTATAGGCAATGGCCCATTTCGGCGATTTGGCCGTGAATCCCAAAGCCTGTTGTTGGGCATAACTGTTGACTTTCAGCACGATGCCGTCGATGGCGAAAGGCAGCTCATGGCGTTTTATGTCCCAATAATCGATGAATTCGAAGATTTCCTCGGTGGTTTTGCATAGTGCCATGAAATTGGAAATGTTGAATCCCCATTGGCGGGCTGCTTGCAGACTCTCATAATGGGTTTGATAGCGGCTTTCGAGGTCGTCCATCATCATGTAGTAGCAGTAATTGTCGAGTTTTCGACGTGCTACCTCCTTGGAATCTTGCAGTTTCAGCGTTCCGGCTGCGGCGTTGCGCGGGTTGGCGAAGAGGTCGTCGCCAGCCTCGGCTCGGGCTTCGTTCAAGCGGTTGAAACTCTCGAAAGGCATCACAATCTCGCCACGCATTTCGAAGAACTCGGGATAGTCGCCATGCAGCTTCAAGGGCACGGTGCGGATGGTCTTTACATTGGTGGTCACATCGTCGCCTTGGGCACCGTCGCCACGGGTCACGGCACGGACCAAAACCCCGTTTTCATATTGTAGGCTGATGGACAGTCCGTCAAACTTGAGCTCACAACAAAACTCCAACTCGCCATCGATGCTTTTTTTGATGCGGTTGATGAACTCGTTGATTTCTTCCATGCTGTAAGAATTTGAAAGCGAGAGCATTGGATAACGATGCTCAACGGTTTTAAACTCTTTCGTGATGCCTCCACCCACACGTTGGGTAGGCGAGGCTGGGGACAGGTATTCGGGAAATTCTTTTTCCAAACGAGCGAGCTCCTCGAGTTTCATGTCGAACTCGTAGTCGCTGATGGTGGGTTTGGCGAGGATATAATAGTTATAGTTATGTTGTTCCAATTCATCGCTTAGGGTAGCGATGCGCTGGCGAGCTTCTTCTTTGGTCATAATTGAATGTATTTCAATGGGTTGACGCCGAGAGCCCAAAGTAGCAATCCTACTGCGACAATGGAAATGCCGATACCGATGAAGGTCATAAGGGCACCTTTGAAATTGCGTCTAATGCAAAGGATGAGCAAGATGGGGAGAACGATAAAGACGCTTTCATACCAAACGCAGATGCCCAAACCAAGCATGATGCCTGCGATGAGGAACGAAGTGCGATGTACGTTTTCGTTGAGGTTGTTTTGTCGCAATACCTCTTGGCGAAGTATGACGTTAGCGCCGTAAAGCAACAACGGCAATCCGAGGAAGGCATTGGCATTTTCGATGATGCCAAACGACGGCATGATGCAGCAAAAAGCAGGAATAAGCGCCAAAAGCCAAGCGTTCTGTTTGTTGGAAAACAGGTCACAGATGCGATATATCATCGAAACGGTGAAGAGCGATACCATGGCATACAAGGTGCGACTGAGCAGCATCAATCCTTGCCCCGACGATTCGCCGATGCCCAGGAGGGACTTCGCTTTCTCGAGAAAGCCTATGAAAAGGGTGGTATGCTGTACATCGCGGTTGGAGCCGAAGCCCGGAACGAAGATAACCACTATGATTCTCACCGCTATAGCAATCAGCATCAGCGAGGTGAAAGGATGCAGCTCTTTGAAACTCTTTAGTCGTTGTAGCATATAAAATTCTGATTTTTGGGCAAAAATACGAAAGTTTTTGTAATTTTGCCGCGTTTTTATTCAAACGGAAAAAATAACTTTAAATTATCAAAAAATGAAGAAAATAGTAAAAGTTCTCGCTCTGGCTGCCATGTTGGTAATGGGTGGTCAAGCTATGGCCCAAACACGTGGCGCCATGTTCCTTAGCGGTGCATTCCCGCTGAAAGATTATGCTGATTTTGACAGCTTTGATGATTTCGCCTTGACTTCAATCGATCTTGACGATGACGATGCTGGCGCTGGCATCGGCTTCAATGTAGGTCTGAGATGGTATTTCAATGTTGGCGTTAAGGGTTTGGGAGTCATGCTCTCTGTTGATGGTATATACAATGGCCCGACTTCGGATTTGAAGACTGCTTATCGTAAAAATGAAGTATATTATGGCGGTCAGCTTATTGGTTCTGGTTTGGAATATAAAGCTACACCCAAGTACATTAATGTTCCAGCCATGATAGGTGCGAATTACATTTTTTACATCAATCCTAATTTTGGTATTTACGTCGAGGCTGGTGCTGGCGGTAATGCTCGTTTCATCACCGATATGGAATATGTCACGAAAACGCATATCGGGAATTTTGAAGCCAACACCAAGGTGACGAATGATTATGATGCTGCTTTTAGTTTTGCATATCAAGTGGGGGCCGGTATCGAAGTTGCCAAAAACTTGGTAGTTGGTTGCAGCTTCTATGACTTAGGCAAAGCTGATGTGAAAGGTGAAAGAGTGGTCAAGGGAACCTCCAATACCTCCACTATTGAAACATGGGGAAATGTTCATCCTATGATGATCATGGCTCGTATCGGCTTCAGCTTCTAAGGAAACTATTCATCAAACACACTAATTCGAAGCGTCGGATTGACCGGCGCTTCGTTTTTTATGTTGTGCTGCGCGGCTTTTAGGCCGTATGTGACAGCTTCTTTGCCAAAAAGCCCAATTGCATTGGCATGTATTACGCCTGCAAAAAACGCATCACCAGAACCTGTTACATTCACGATTTTGGTGGGAATCGATGGGAATGCATCAATTACATTATTATGGCAGTAAACAACGCCTTTTGAACCCATGGTTAAATAAACATGCTTCACCCCGTTGGCGTTCAATGCCTTGGCTGCTTCGAATGTATCGCTTTTACCAGTGATGGCTTGAGCTTCGGAAAGGTTGCATTTTAGGGCGAAAACAGATTGCCTTTTTGATTTCTGCAGGGCTTCATCAAAACGTAGGGCTTTGACAGGTGAAACAGTGTCAATATACAATGGAACTTTGCAATAATCAATGAGATAGGAGAGGGCTTCAACGCTTAGCAAGGTGTCGGCAACTACCAATTCGGACTGGTTGATGGCATCGTTTTTTTCTCTCAGCCAATCAAAATCCATGCGCTCGTTCAAGCCGACATCGGACACTGCCGACTGCATATCGCCCACGTCATTGTTGAAACTGAGAAAGATAGGGCTTTTTTCTTCCTTGAATTGTGTGGACAGCGACAAGTCCATTCCAATTTGCTTGCACTCGGAAAGGAGCCGCTCGGCAAAGTCGTCACCGCCGAAAACGCTCATCAATCGTACTTCGTGCCCCAATAGGCATAAATTGTGCGCAATGTTGCGAGCTACTCCGCCATGATGGAAGGCGATGTTTCCGGGTGTACAGCCAGTGGCGTTGAATGCCCCATAAGGCCTTACGGCAATATCGATATTGGACTCTCCGATGACGGTGATTTTCATTTTTTCGCTGAATAAGTCGAACAAAATTAGAAAACTTTTGCGATAATTTGGATTTCATCATATTATTTTGTTATTTCGTGCCATCAAATCAATGTGTTATGGCACAAAACAAGAAACATAAACGTCGCAACTACAAATACCACGCGATTACTTTCAAGTTGTCGGCGGGGCAATACCGTTCCCTGCGCAACTACTGCAAAGCACGTAGGACAACGCCCATCAAACTCATCAAGAAAAACATTGAACGCTTCATCACAGCCTACGAATACGAAGTGCCGACGGAGTTGTATCTCACCGAAAATCAATTGAATCTGTTCGAAGAAATGCCCAAAACGGAAATGAACCTTTTTGACGATGCATCCCTGTAGAGACGCAATGATTGCCTCTCGGAATCCAGGTTCATTTCTGATTGAACGGAATCCTGTTTTGTATCGACCGCCCTAACGTCACCTCATCGACATATTCCAAGGCGTCGCCCACGGCAATACCTTTTGAAATCACCGAAATCTTTCCTTCGAAGTCTTTCAGCTGCCTGAAAATGTAAAAATTGGTCGTGTCGCCCTCGATGGTGGCAGGCAAAGCCAAGATGATTTCCTTAATGTCTTCTTTTTGTGTGCGTTGCACCAATTGCGTAATCTTCAAATCGTTAGGCGAAATGCCTTCAATCGGGCTGATGACGCCACCCAAAACATGGTAAAGTCCGTTGTATGAAGCCGTCCTCTCTATGGCCAGTACATCGCGCATGTCGGCTACCACGCAAAGCGTGTTTTCGTCACGGCGCGGATTGGAGCAAATCGAGCAAACCTTTGTGTCGCTGATGTTGTAGCAGCGTTCACAAAGCATAATGTTGTGCTTCATTTTTAGCAGTGAATCAGCAAGTTGCTCGGTTTCCAAGTCTTCGCTGTTAAGCAAATGCAAAGCCAACCGCAAAGCGGTCTTCTTGCCAATGCCCGGCAACTTTGAAAGCGACTCCACTGCGTTTTCCAACAATATGGAAGAATACTCGGCCATACAATAATCGGTGCAAAATTAAGTTATTTCCTTAAATTTGCAGCCTCAAAACCGAAGAAATCATGAAAAGATATTGCTTAATCCTTGCCGCTCTGTTATTTGCCGTTGCTGCCGTGGCTCAGGACTTCAACCGAATCGATTCAAAAGGCCGTCGTCAAGGGGCATGGCATGATTTTTATCCCAACGGGCAGTTGCGTTATGAAGGCCAGTTCAAAAACGACAAATGCAAAGGCACTTTCCGCTATTATGACGAACAAGGCAACTTGAAGGCTATCAATGAGTTCGACAAGTCAGGCGAGAAGGCATTGAATAAAACATACGCTCCCAATGGCAGGGTGATTGCCACGGGCTATTACCTGAACCAGAAAAAGGATGGCGAGTGGAAGTATTATGACGCCAATTCGGGACAACTGAGTTTGGTGGAAGATAACACAGAAGGCAAAGTAAACGGTTGGTCGAGACTTTACAATCCGCAAAATGGCATGTTGGCGGAAGAAACGCAATTTGTTGAGGGTCAGCCCGAAGGCCAATGCAGAAAGTATTCCGACACGGGCGTGTTGATTATGGAATGTATCTATCATGACGGATTGCTCGATGGCCCGACAAAAACCTATTATCCGAGCAAGGCCTTGAAGGAAGAAGGCCAATACGCAAAGGGACAAAAATCGGGCGTTTGGAAAACCTACAACGAAGATGGTGAAGTCATCGCCGAAGAGTCCTACGGCGAGCAGATCATTGAGTGATTTTGTAATAAAAGAAATCTACCGCCTATGTCATTCCCTCGGGAATCTATAGGCGGTAGATTTCTTTTATTTAGAACTGATTTATCGACACCGTTTCAGATAATCTTCCAAGTTGGGCCGACCGTATTTGGCAGCCAACTGGTAGTTTTCACATGCTTTGTCTTCGTCATGTAGGATGTAGTATATCCTGCCTAAGTTGAAATAGGCGTCGGCGTAGTCGGGCTTCAACTCCACGGCTTTCTCAAAATCAGCGATGGCCTCCTCGAATTTTTGAGCATTGATTTTGGCACAGCCACGATAGTAGTAGGCTTCATAATTGTGCTTGTCGTACTTGATGGCTTTTGTGAGGATTTCCTCTGCCTCTTCATATTGGCTGTAACGCAACAGCTGCTTTGAGCCTTCTTCGGTGTAAATACGTGATTTTGATGGGTTTTCGCAACCTGTCAAAGTCATTAACAGCACTGCTGAAAGGAGAAATACTATTCTTTTCATCGCTTCAAATTTTTGCAAAAATACGTAATTCTTTGAAAAGTCTATTCCGTCAACTATGTTGCGCAACAATGCCTTTCACGGTTTCGATGATTTCTTTTAGCTTGGCTTCGCTCTTGGCTTCGCAAAGGAAACGGAGATAAGGTTCTGTGTTGGAGGGTCTTATGTTAAGCCACCAGTCGGGATAATCCAAACGGTAGCCGTCGAAGTCCAAGAAACGTTCGGGCTTTTCGATACTCATAAAATGTTCGCGGACGGCGTCCATGGCCTCATTCTTGCGCTCAATCTTGAAGTTGATTTCGCCCGAATTGGAATAGGGTGTGATTTCGTCGATGATTTGGCTCATGGTTTTGCCTTCCTTTTTGCGTTCAGCCAAGAGCCGCAACACGATGGAGGCCGCCAGCAGTGCTGAGTCGGAATAGTAGAAGTCGCGGAAATAATAGTGTCCAGCTAACTCGCCGCCATAGCAACCGTCCAACTCCCTGAGTTTCAGTGCAGCGTAGGCGCGACCCACACGCCAGGTCTCCACCTTGGCTTGATAACGATTAAGGTATTCTTGGATGGCACGAGAACTGCGGATGTCTTGCAAAACAATGCCCTTTTGCTGTTGCTCACCGATGAAATAGTCGCCCAAGAAGGCAATGATGAGGTCGGGGCTGATGAATCGTCCCTTTTCATCGATGAAAGTGATGCGGTCGGCATCGCCGTCGAAGAGCAGGCCAATGTCGCATTTCTCTTTCTTTACCAAGGCCTTGATTTGCTCCTGAGCATTGGCTTCCAATGGATTGGGCTCGTGGCTGGGGAAATTGCCGTCCAAAGTGTCGTTGATGTAATGCGCCTTGCCAATCAGCTCGTGGACGAAGATGGACGACATGCCGTTGCTGCAGTCCACAGCGATGTTGAGGTTGTCGTGCGGCCCCACAAACTGTTTCTGGAAAGCGAGGTAATCGGCATAGACGTTTTTTTCACGGATTTGGCCTTTTTTCTCGCAAGGAATCGTGGCTTTGTCGCTTTCCACCAAGGCTTCCAAGCGATTCAAGCCGGTGTCATAGCCGACGGGAAGAGCGTTTTTTGCTGAGATTTTCAAGCCGTTGTGGTGCTTTGGGTTGTGCGATGCCGTGATTTGTATGGAGGCGCCGTAGCCGTATTTCGCCGTCGACCAATAGACCAACGGTGTGGTGGACAGGCCGATGAAGTCGACGTTTTTGCCTCGGTCAGTGAGGCCTCGGGTTAGTGCTTCAAACATGTTCGGTGAGGAAAGGCGCATGTCGCGTCCCACTAAATAAGTGTCGGTGTCGAGTACATCAGGCAGGAAGTAGCCGATGCGGTAGGCGATGTTTTCGTTGAGGTCGCTGCCCCATTCGCCACGGATGTCGTATGCTTTGAATGCTTTCATGTCAGTTTGCAGTTATCAGTTGTTCAGTTGTTCAGTTGACTATGACTTGTGACAATGACCATGACAACCACACCCGAGGGTGAAGTTAATAGCCTTGGTTGTATTGGTCATAGTCATAGTCATAGTCATAGTCATAGTCAATGGTCATTGTTTTATTTCATAATTCCTCTTTGGTTCAGCGCCTGTTGGTATCGTACTGCGTTGCGGTTGTGCTCGGCAAGGGTTTTGGCGAAGTTGTGGTAGCCTGAGAAGTCCTCTTTGGCGCAGAAGTAGAAATAATGATGGTCTTCCGCGTTGAGCACTGCCTTGACTGCCGCGATGGAAGGGATGCAGATGGGTCCAGGTGGCAGGCCGGCATATTTATAAGTGTTGAAAGGCGACTCGATTTCCTTGTGACGGTCGAGCACGCGGCGAATGCTAAAGTCGTTCCAAGCAAAGATGAGTGTCGGGTCGGCTTGTAGCAACCAGTTGTTTTTCAATCTGTTGAGGTAAACGCCTGCTACACGTGGCATCTCGTCAGTCATGTTGGTTTCTTTGTTGACAATGGAAGCCAAGGTGCTGACTTGGATGGGTGTCAAGCCTTTGGATTGGGCTTGTTGTTTGCGTTCCTCGGTCCAGAACTTGTTGTATTCTTGGAACATACGGACGACAAAGCCTTCGGCGTCAGTGTTCCAATAGAACTCGTAGGTGTCGGGAAGGAAGAGGACAGGGATGGTGTATTTGTTGAAGCCCAACTGTTCGATATAGTCTTGGTTATGCAGTATGTTTGCGATGGAGGCAGAGTCGGCCTCGATTTGAGTGGCAATTCGCCCCGCTAATTGATCCACATCACGGATGTTGTTGAACTTGACCTTCACGGGTGTCTGCAAGCCCCCGCGCAGCATGTTGACTAGTTGGTTGTTGTTGATGCCGTTTTTCACCACATAATGACCTGGATGCACATTGGCAGGCAGTTCCTTCTTTTGCGCCACCCAGTTGAAACTCTTTTCGTTGACGATGCAATGTGCATCTGACAAAATGGCTTTCACCTGTTCGTAATCCGAGCCAGTAGGGATGAAAAGCTCAACGTCTTTTCCGTCAGCGGTTTGCACATTGGGTGACATTACTGTTTTGTAAAGCCAGAAGCCGAATGCCATGGAGAATATCAGTAAGATACCCAATACCAATAGCACGGTGAATCCAATGCGTTTGCCTTTTTTCTTTTTGCTGCTTCGTTTTTCTTTGGGTAGGGTGGTTTGTATTTTAATCATTTGTGCCTTGTTGTTTCAGGCCACAAATTTACGACTTTTTCCCAATACCAACTCTTGGTTTGTCATTGTGCTGGATGGATTTTGGCGATTTCTATTTCATCAATCACATTAATTTCAAAATCAATCTCAAAATTAAGCGAATTAAAAGGAAAAAACGTTACTTTTGCAGATTATGCTTCTGAAGCATGGATGGAAAATGTTAATCAGCTATGGCGAAAACTACACAGAAACAAGCGGCAAAGCAGTTTGTGAAAGACTGGACGGGCAAGGGTTATGAGAAAGGTGAGACCCAGCGTTTTTGGTTAGAATTACTGCATAATGTCTTCGGCATCGACAACCCGATGGCATGGATGCAGTTTGAAATCCCTGTGAAAACCATCACAAAGGAAAAAGGTTCGGACTTCATAGATGCTTATATCGCTGTCACCAAGGTCTTGATTGAGCAGAAAGGCTCGCATGTCGACCTCACTGCCAAAGCCAAACAAAGCGACGGAGCCGAGTTGACGCCATACCAACAAGCCCGTCGTTATGCAACGGGATTGCCCCTGTCGATGGCGCCCCGTTGGATTGTGGCTTGCAACTTCACCACTTTTGAAGTGCATGACATGGAACACCCCAACGATACGCCGGAAGTGATTCAATTGGCTGATTTGGAGAAGGATTATCATCGTTTGGCTTTTTTGGTGGATGATGCCAATGCCCATATCAAAAAAGAGTTGGAGGTCAGCATCAAGGCGGGTGAGATTGTCGGTGTGTTGTACGATAAGATTCTCGCCCAATACAAAGACCTAAGTAATCCGGAATCGCAAAAAGCCCTCAACAAACTGTGTGTCCGTTTGGTGTTCTGCCTCTATGCTGAAGATGCAGGCATCTTTGGAAACAAGAATATGTTCCATGACTACATGGCGCAGTTTCAGGCGAACGACTTTAGGACGAAGTTGATAGAATTATTCCATGTGTTAGACACCCAACCCGAAGACCGTGACCCATATATGGACGAAAAGCTGATGGCATTTCCATACGTCAATGGCGGCATGTTTGCTGGTGACATCGAGATTCCGCGCATCAACGAGGAGATTCGAGAGCTTATTCTCCAGCGAGCCTCAGACGATTTTGACTGGAGCCTGATTTCGCCCACCATCTTCGGGGCCGTGTTTGAAAGCACCTTGAATCCTGAAACGCGCCGAGTGGGAGGGATGCACTACACCTCAATTGAGAACATCCACAAGGTCATCGACCCATTATTTTTGGACGACCTGAAGGCGGAACTAGCCGGCATCAAGTCTACAACCGTAGCCAAGGCCAAGAAAGAAAAGGCACTTGCCTTCCAAAACAAATTGGCATCGCTGAAGTTCCTCGACCCGGCTTGTGGTTCGGGCAACTTCTTGACTGAATCCTACACCTCGTTACGTCGCCTTGAGAATGAGACCTTGCGAATTATATACGGTAGCGACCGTATCATCGGCGAGATGGCCGACCCTATCAAGGTGAGCATCAACCAGTTTTATGGCATTGAGATCAACGATTTTGCATGTGCTGTAGCCCAAACCGCCCTTTGGATTGCCGAAAGCCAGATGTTGCAAGAGACCGACGAGATAGTGGGCTTCATTATCGATCCGCTACCATTGAAAAAATACACTAACATCAAGGAAGGCAACGCCTTGAGGATGGATTGGTCGGTGTGGGAAGAGCCTGAAGATATGACCACCGTTTATGCCGATGAGGTTTATATCCATCAGTATTTGCCTCACGAGACTTCTTCTGTTGTCGCAAGCGAACCCGAGGTTAAGTATGGGACGATTGAACTTCATAGTCCTTCCATTCATCGAGTGGACAAAATTAGGAGAACCCGTTATGTAGAGTTTGACTATATCATTGGCAATCCGCCGTTTCTTGGTGCCCGCATCATGTCTGCCGAACAGAAGGACGACTTGGTTTCGGTGTTTGGCCCGAAATGGAAAAACATCGGTAATATGGATTATGTGACGGGTTGGTACAGAAAGGCTTCGTTTTTGATGCAGGTCAACCCTAAGCTTCATGCGGCCCTTGTTTCCACCAACTCTGTCACTCAAGGCGAGCAGGTGGCCAATCTTTGGAAACCTTTGATGGAAGTTGGTGTACACATCGACTTTGCTTGGCGGACATTCATTTGGGACAGCGAAGCCTCACAAAAAGCGCATGTTCATTGTGTTGTTGTTGGCTTTTCGACTTGTCATGCCAATGGCAAAAAGAGAATCTATGAAGGGGATAAGATTATTGAAGCCGATAATATCAATGGCTATCTGATTGATGGTGACAATGTGTTTGTGGAAAGCCGTCAGCATCCCATTTGCGATGTGCCTGAGATTGGCATTGGAAACAAACCTATTGACGGAGGTTTCTATTTGTTTAAAGATGACGAGAAAGAAGAGTTTGTCAGGAAAGAGCCAGGGGCGGCGAAATACTTCAAGCGTTGGTATGGTTCTGATGAGTTCATCAATCGCCGACCTCGCTGGTGCCTATGGCTTGGCGATGCCAACCCTGTGGAATTGGTCAAATTGCCTGAATGTATGAAACGGATTGAGGCGGTTAGGCAATATCGTCTTGCGAGTTCAAGCCCAGGAACGGTCAAATTGGCTGATAGGCCAACGCATTTTCATGTCGAGAACATGCCGAAGAGCAATTATTTGTTGATACCTGAAACATCTTCAGAAAGACGCGAGTATATACCAATTGGATTCATGACTCCAGAGGTCTTATGTAGCAATGCGGTAAAGTTAGTTCCCAATGCTACCCTTTATCATTTCGGTATTTTGACTTCATTGGTCCATAACGCATGGATGCGCGTTGTTTGCGGAAGGTTGAAATCAGATTATCGGTATTCCAAGGACATCGTTTACAACAACTTCCCTTGGCCTTCAGTGTCGGAACAACAGCGTCAAAAGATTGAACAAACGGCGCAAGCCATTTTGGACGCTCGTGAAAAGTATTCCGAAGCGTCATTTGCTGATATGTACAGCCATCTTATCCTGTTTCCAGAACTGTTGAAAGCCCATCGCGCCAACGATGCCGCAGTAATGCAAGCATACGGATTCGACCTTAAAATGTCGGAGAATGAGGTGGTGGCGGCGTTGTTTAAGCTGTATCAAGAACTGACGAAATAGACCTTTTGATGCTATCCTAACTTCTGGTATTCCAATACATCCAAGTAACCTTCAATGGTTTTTATCCAATCTTTCCGTCGTCCAACCAATTCAAAGCCTTGACCAAGAAAAAGCTGCTGGCTCTCCGTGTTGCTCTCGTCGATGGAACAATACACCTGATGCAATAGCAGATTATGGAAAAGGTATTCAACGCATAAAGCCAACGCAGCCTTGGCGTAGCCTTGTTGGCGGTAGGCTTTGTCGATGAGGATGCCCAAGCCGGCGCGGCTGTTGAAGGCATCGTAATCATAGATGTCGATGCAGCCAATGGTGGTTCCGCTTTCGGTCAGGTCGATCATCAAACGGAGCTGCTTTTGAGCGGCGATGTCGTTGTTGTCCAGCAAAAACTGCTCAATCTGAAAGCGGGAATAGGGGGTGTGTGTGCCGCTTACCCGCCAGATGTCGCGGTCGTTTTCCCAGCGGTAAATCTGCTCGGCATCCTCAGGCTCGGCGCAACGCAGCGTTATCGTGTCATTTTTGATGAACATTTTTCCAATTTGTTGAAAACACCTTGTTTTATTCAGAGGCTGGCACATATTTTGATAAACATATCCAGCCGAAATCGTCAGACTCGACGTAGTCAATTTTTCGACAAAATTACACTTTTTGGCGCAATAAAGGTTGAAAAATCGCATTAATGAGACTATAAAGAGAAAAAGAAATCCATAAAAATTGAGAAAGATGAGAAAAGTGAGTATGATGTTGATGCTGGCCGGACTGCTGATGGCGGCATCATGTGGTAACCAGACCCCCAACACAGATGAAAATGCAACCCCAAATGAGCAGCAGCAACCCGTCTCGCAAATCGAGCAGGTGCAGCAGGCCCCAGTGCAACGTGTGGCTTTTGTGCCCGCCGAAAGCACTCCCGACTTCGTTAATGCCGCCGAACGCAGCGTTGATGCAGTCGTACATATTATGACAAAAGTGGTGAGACAAAGCAACACCTACGAGGACTTCTTTGGTGCCTTGCTGGGACAAATCTATGGCTATCCTGGCCAAACGCGCAACAATACCATGGTGGCCTACGGCTCCGGAGTGGTGCTGACGCCCGATGGCTATATCGTCACCAACAACCACGTGGTGGAAGGCGCCGACGAGGTGGAGGTTACCTTTAATAATAAGGTGAAGAAAACCGCTACCATCATTGGCACCGACCCGACCACCGACTTGGCTCTGATCAAAGTGGATGCCTCCGATTTGGAGTATCTTACCTTCGGCGATTCTGATAACGTCCGCATCGGCGAATGGGTGTTGGCCGTGGGTAATCCTTTCAACCTGACTTCGACGGTCACTGCAGGTATCGTGAGTGCCAAGGCGCGTAACCTCAGCATCTTGGGCGAAGGCACCGAGGTGGAATCCTTCATCCAGACCGATGCCGCCGTCAACCCGGGTAACAGTGGTGGCGCTTTGGTGAACACTAAAGGTGAATTGGTTGGCATCAATGCGGCTATTGCCTCGCATACGGGTTCTTACGAAGGTTATTCCTTCGCCATCCCGTCCAACATCGTTCGCAAGGTGGTCGACGACTTGCTGCTTTACGGCGAAACCCAGCGCGGCTATTTAGGCATCCGTTATGCGGAGCTTACCGAAGAGCTTGCCGAAAAGGAAGGCTTGGAAAACATTGAAGGTGTGTATGTTGCAGAGGTAACCGAAGGCGGCGCTGCCAAACTGGCAGGCTTGAGAAACGGCGATGTGATTACGGCCATCAACGGTAAGAAGGTGAACACGGGCACTCAGATGATTGAAAGCATCCGTCAGTATCGTCCTGGCGACAAATTGGATGTCGAGGTCAATCGTGGCGGCCACCATCAGCATTATGAGCTGACCCTGCTCAACGAGGCGGGCAATGTGGATGTGGTCAAGAAAGGCGATAGCTTCTATAATTCGGAGTTCGGCCTGATGCTGCAACCCATCAGCCAAAACGACATGAGCCGGTTAGGCATCAAAAATGGCTTGAAAATCGTGGAGATACGCCAAGGCCGTTTCATGAACTCGGGCGTTCCCGTCGACTTCGTTATCACCAAAGTCAATGGCTACGATGTCAACAGCAAGACTGAATTGGATAACGCGCTAAAGAGCAAAAGGTCGCGCCGTACCACCATCGAAGGCGTTTATCCTAACGGCATGATGGGAACATTCTACTACTAAAAGTAGTTTGAATCACATTTTTTACTGAAAAACAAAGTTTTCGGTACGATTTTTGTAATGTTTTACCTTTAGACTTGGGAGATTTGGACAGCGTTCCAACCTCCCAAATCTAAAGATTATGCTAAAATCAAAAAGTGGAGATTGGTATGATGAGAGAGAAAATGAAACAAAACAGAGTTAAAAAACAATAAAAGATTAGAAGAAAATGAGACAACTGAAGATTTCAAAACAGATCACTGACCGCAATGCCGGTACTTTGGACAAGTACTTGGCCGATATTGCGAAGGAGAGCCTGCTGACTACCGAAGAGGAAGTCCAACTGGCTCAAAGGATTAAGGCTGGCGACCAGGCCGCCTTGGATAAGCTGGTTAGGGCCAACTTGCGTTTCGTCGTTTCGGTGGCCAAACAGTATCAGAACCAAGGCCTTAGCCTGCAAGACCTCATCGACGAGGGCAACCTCGGTTTGGTGAAGGCCGCCCAGCGTTTCGACGAAACCCGTGGCTTCAAGTTCATCTCGTATGCCGTGTGGTGGATTCGTCAGAGCATCCTGCAAGCGGTGGCTGAGCAGGCCCGTATTATCCGTCTGCCCATGAACCAGGTGGGAGCCTTGGCTAAGGTGAAGAAGGCTGTGTCGCTCTTGGAGCAGAAATTAGAACGCCGTCCCACCGTCAAGGAGGTTGCCGACGAAATCGGTATGCCTGAGGACAAGGTGGAACAGCTGCTGAGCCTCAACTCGCGTGCCGTGTCGACCGACGCCCCGCTTGACGACGAGGATGATGCCAACTTCTTGGATGTCTATGTCAACGAAGACGAGACCCAAACCGACACCTTGGTAGAGCAGGAGTCGACCAGCAGGGCCATCCGCAAGTCGCTCGACATGCTCAACGAGAAGGAGCGCACCATCATCTGCATGTATTTCGGCTTAGGCTCAACGCGAGAGTACTCTTTGGAGGAAATCGCCATGAAGCTCGACATCTCGCGTGAGCGCACCCGTCAGATCCGTGACCGTGCCCTGAAGCGTTTGAAGAGCGAGCCTAACTCGCCGCTGTATCAGATGTACATGAACCAGTGAAAAATGGACCGCCTATGTCATTCCCCCTCGGGAATCTATAGGCGGTCTGTTTTTTTCTTATATTTGCCGTCAAATCACTAATACTATATGATATGAAATACGAACTCATCAAATTGCCTTACGAGGCAAATGCTTTGGAGCCCGTCATTAGCAAGGAGACTTTGGGCTTCCATCACGGCAAGCACTTGAATGCCTACGTCAACAACCTGAACGGTCTCATCGAGGGCACGAAATACGAAGAGATGCCTTTGGAGGAAATCGTGAAGACTGCTGACGGTGGCGTGTTCAACAATGCGGGTCAAATTCTGAACCATAACCTTTATTTCACCCAATTCTGCGCCCCAAAAGCCGACAACCAACCTACTGGCGTGATTGCCAAATGGATTGACGAACAGTTTGGCTCGTTCGAGGCCTTTAAGGAGGAATTTACGAAGAAAGGTGCCACTTTGTTTGGCTCAGGTTGGGTGTGGCTTTCTGTCGATAAAGATGGCAAACTCCACATCACGCAGGAAACCAATGCCGGCAACCCTGTGCAACGTGGCCTGAAGCCCTTGCTGACTTTCGATGTGTGGGAACACGCCTATTACATCGACTATCAGAACCGCCGTCCCGACCACTTGAACGCCCTTTGGCAAATCATCAATTGGGATGTGGTGAACGAAAGACTCTAAGTCTCGTTGAGTCCAAAAACAAAGATTGCGGCAAGAGTGATTCTCGCCGCAATCTTTTTATGTGCTTAGGTGTTATTACTTCATCTTTACGATGCGTTGTACGCTTCTGCTGTCGCCGTAATCCAGCTGCAATAGATAGGTGCCAATGTTCAATTCGCTCAAGTCGATTTTGGTTTCCAATCCCGAAACGTTTTGAACTTTCACCAAATGGCCATAGATGTCGTAAACACTGACGGTCTTGATGGGCTTATCCGCCTTAATGCTCACCGAAGAGGTGAACGGGTTGGGGAATAATTCGCTCATAATCGATTTCTCTTCCACATCATCGACGAATTGGAAATGCGCCACATATTCCTCAGTCGCGGTCACAATGAAGGTAAAGCAGGAATCAGCGGAGACCTCGACGCCATCCTTAGTCCAGTTGACAAAGGTGTAGTTTTCGTTGCATATTGCCGTCAAGGTGCAGGATTCGCCATGGCTGTAGCTGCCCATGCCGGTCACAATGCCGCCGTCGCTTGGGTCGGCCATTGCGGTGATGTTGTAGGTGTTGAGGGTGAAGTTGGCCACAAGGTTGCGATTGCCTGCAACAATGAAGCTGTAGCTTGCCTCCGTGGAGACCTCATCGCCATTCTCAGTCCAATTGATAAAGGTGTAGCCCGTGTTGGCCGTTGCTGTCACATTGCATTGCTGACCTTCTTCGTAACTGCCGCCGCCTGTCACTGTGCCGCCGATATTCGGGTTGGGGGAGACATTGATGTTATAGGTGTCGGGGGCTTGTTCCTCGAAATGCGCCACCAACGAGCGGTTGCTCGTCACCGTAAAGGTATAGTTGGCATTGTTAGAGACCACGCTGCCATTCTCAGTCCAATTCAAGAAAGTGTAACCATCTGCCGAGGTGGCGATGACGGTGCAGGATTGACCATGGTTGTAGGTGCCTCCTCCCGTGACCGAGCCACTGTTACTCGGATTGGCAGTGACTGTGATGGTATACGTAATGGCCGTAAAGTGGGCGACGAGATTTCTGTTGCCCTCTACGGAGAAGGTGTAATTGGCGTTGTTGGAGACCACACTGCCGTTTTCGGTCCAGTTGGTGAAAGTGTAACCCGTGGCAGCCATAGCGGTCACGGTGCAGCTTTGACCATAGTTGTAGGTGTTGCCGCCTGTGACGGTGCCGCCATTAGTCGGGTTAGCCGACACTGCAACGGTGTAGGTGTTGAGGGTGAAATTGGCCACAAGGTTGCGATTGGCGTTTACCGTGAAGGTGTAGTTAGCATCAGTAGAAACCACGCTACCATTTTCGGTCCAGTTGGTGAAGGTGTAACCAGTGGCAGCCGTGGCGCTCACGGAGCAGCTTTCGCCATAGTTGTAAGTGTTTCCGCCTGTTACGGTGCCGCCATTGGTGGGATTAGCCGACACTGCAACGGTGTAGGTGTTGAGGGTGAAATTGGCTACCAGGTTGCGATTGGCATTTACCGTGAAGGTATAGTTAGCATCGGTAGAAACCACGCTACCATTTTCGGTCCAGTTGGTGAAGGTGTAACCTGTGGCAGCCGTAGCACTCACGGTGCAGCTTTGGCCATAGTTATAGGTGTTGCCGCCTGTGACGGTGCCGCCATTTGCGGGATTAGCTGACACTGCGACCGTGTGTGTGTTGAGTGAGAAGTTAGCCACTAAGTTGCGGCTGTCCACAACATTGAATGTATAGCTGGCATTTGTTGACACCACATTGCCGTTTTCCGTCCAATTGGTGAAGGTAAAGCCAGGGTTGGCGGTCGCTGTCAATGTGCAGGATGCACCTTCCTCGTATTCGCCAGCACCGCTCACCGTTCCGCCCTCGCTTGGATTAGCTGAGGCAGAAATGAGGTAAGTGAGGTTGACGACGGAAATCGATTGGATGTTTTGTCCCACCATGGGGTAGTTGGTCGAAATGACCCGAACCATATACTGTCCGGCCGCCACATTAGGGATGTGCGCTACGATATTGCCGTTAGTATTCGTGGTGACACGACCGAGTTCTGTGGGATTGTTGAAATTGCCGTTGGCATCCGACATCTGGGCGATGACCACATTAGCTGAGGCATTGAGGTTGTCGGGCGACATGGTGCCCGTCAGCGTGAAGGGGATGGAAATGGGGTCGCCTTGATAGAAAGTGTTGTAAGCTAATTGCCCCATCGTTAGCGTTGGATTGTAAACCAACAGAATGTCGTCGAGATACAGGTCATCATCGCTGCCACCCGAGCCTGGCGTTTGGTTGGTGGTTATGGAAAACAGGATATAGCGAGGATCAGTGCAAGGGCCGTTGTTTTGGAACGGGATGCTCAGACGACGCCAAGTGTATGCACCGTTTGCCGTAGAGGTACGAGTAAACGCTGATAGTGCACTTGCCACATGCATATTAGCGGGTTCCCCTGTGCCATCGGCAATCGATTTGTAATCGGCATCACCATGCACAATAGCTTTCACTTGAGCCTTGTCGGTGGAGCTTTGACTGCGGAAGCAAACCCATACCGAAAGGGAGTCGGGGAGTTGGTTGAAGGGCGTGTTGTAGGCACTTTGGGAACGCTGGGTATAGTTATAGTTGCCCGAGCCTGAAGCTGACATGCTGCCTGCATTCATACGGCCGTTGGTCAAATTACCATTGGCTGTGACGCCCAAAACACGTTCAGGATACAGTCTGACACTCTTGCTACCTGTGGAGCCTGGTCGTACATGGGTGGAACTTTCGATTTGGCTGTCGACCCATCCCGAATAGCTGCCCGTTGCAGTGCCGCCCGAGTGCCAATGCACGGGTTCACTAACGGATACTTCTCCACGTGAGGTCCATTGTTCGAAGCCCCTATTGTCGACTTGAGCTCCGTATTGGGCAAAAAGGTTTGTTGTCAACATACTGAATATGAACAGTATGAAAAGATTTTTGGTAAAAATACGCATTTTTATTGTTATTTGTTGGTTGCAAAAATAGAGATTTTTAGGTCTATTTCTCGTTATTGCATTTGACTTTTCACTAATTTTGCACTTTAATTCAACCAAACCAATGAAGAGAATTATCATTATTATTGGACTTTTGTTAGGTGCTGTAACCGCAAGGGCGCAGTGGACTTTGCGAACTTACGGCGAGTACGATTACACGCGTACATCGGGTAGCAGCGCTTCCTTAGCTTTGATGGGCAATTATCAATTTGCCGACAATTTTAACATGGGGTTGGGCATACAAGCCACAACCTTAGGTCGTTATTCCTTGAACCTTCAATATCAGGTGAACCTGTTGAAGGCAAAATGCGGCACACTTTATTTGGAGAACCGCTATCTGTACCGTCTGTTTCCGAGCTACAACTTGCAGGAATTCAATGCTTTGCTTGACTTGGGTTGGCGCAACCGGCATTTCAACTTTCAGTTGGGTTTGACGAATCGTTTTACGGCTCCGATCCCGTTGCGCAAAAACGGTGGCATGGATGTGGTGTTTGAACCGATGAATGTCACTTTCTGTGCGGAAGGCAATATTTTTGACCAAGAGCATCCCTGGAATTTGGGTGCGCGAATTGCCAACTATCGTGACTTCGTCATCGAGCGGGTCACCTTGTTTTTCTATAGCGTGAACGGCTATTACGACTTTGGCAATGGTTTGCGTTTGACTGCCGAGGCTGGCCTGCATCCCAGCGGTGTGCTCAATCTTTCGGCACAATACAACGGCTGGTTTGGCAATGTTGGACTGATTTGGAAACCTAAAAAATGAACATCATGAAAAAGCTACACCTTATATTAATCATTGCAGCCGTGTTTTTCGCCACGAGCTGTAACCGTCTTGATATGCTTGGCATGGTCATCAACCGCAGCGACACGGAACAACGCGTGGCCGACTGGCTCGATTACAACGCTCAAAACGGTGAACCCGTCATCGAGAATGCCCCTGACGAGTATCATGTTTACTCCTGCTCCGACTCACATTATTCCCAGCGCGACAGCATCGTGCCGCAGGGCGAAAAAGACCGTCTCTATAAATACATCACCGCTGAACGCAACGACCCCGAAGCTTTGTTTGCCATCCATGCCGGAGATATGGTCAACGAGAGTGGGGAAGCAGGATTCAACATGACGGAAGCCGCGCTTCAATACAATGCTGAAACGCAGTCGGAAAACGATCCGTGTTTCCTCGTCATCGGCAACCATGACATCTATTACGACTGCGCTGGTTTCTTCAAAAAGCATTTCCATACCTCGACCTACACTGTGACGGTGAAAACCGTTGGCGGCTTCCAAGACCTCTTCATCTTCTTGGATTCGGGCAACGGCACGCATGGCAAGCGCCAATTGGAATGGCTGGAGGAGAAATTGTCGCACCGCAAGGACTATCGCCATTGCTTTGTTATCAGCCACAACTGGCTGTTCCGCACTTCATACAACTACACCACTACACCAGCTGCCAATCTGCCACAAGATGAGCAGTATGCCTTCATGGACATGATGAGCAACCATAATGTGGATGCTGTGCTGATGGGCCACTTCCACATGCGTGAGCAGCGTCAGTTTGGCGGCGTGCAGTACCTCATGACTGACAATCTCAACGACGACGAAGAAACACCGAATTATTTGGTGCTGACAGTCGGGGAGAAGGTGAGTTATGCGTATGAAGAATTAGAGATGGAATAATCAGTTGTCCGCAAAGTTCTTCGGGAAACGGTTCCACATTTCGTAAGGTTTGCCCAATTGTTGGACAAAAGTCGACCACATGTGTTCAGGTGGTGTGTTGAGGTATTGTTCGACGGTGATATTGCTGATAGCCCATGAATTGTGCACCAACTCGCTCACCAATTGTCCGGCATCCCAACCCGAATAACCCAAATAAAAGCGGGTGTTCTCCTCGTTGGCAATGCCCGTGGCGATTAGGGTCTTGAGGGTCTCCACATCGCCGCCCCAGTACAAGCCGTCGATGATGGGAGAAGAATCGGGAATGAGGTCGCCCAAGGTGTGGATAAAGAAAAGCTGACCTTCGGCCAAGGGACCGCCGAGATATACCGCCGCGTCAAAATCGGGGAAATCGTCGACAATCTGGCTGACAATAGCGTTCAACTGTTTGTTGATGATGATGCCGAAACTGCCTTCGGATTCGATGTGATCAATGAGCAGAATGACCGACCTCCCGAAATGGAAGTCGTTCATTAAAGGCTCTGAAATCAAGATGTTACCTTGTTTCGGGTCCAATGAATTGCTCCTTATGACAAACTTTTCTCCTAAATCCATACTGCAAAAGTAGGATTTTTGGGCGATATTCGGGGCATAATTCGTAATTTTGTGGCATTAAAACGAAATCAATTTGAAACGAACCGACAATCAATCCAAGTTTGATGCCTTGCGCAAGGAGTTTTCGACCTTTGTTTTCGAAAAGCAAACCGTGAAAAAGGAAAACGGAGCTTTGCATTTGGCTTTCGACTTCAACCTTGACGACCGCTATTATTTTCGGCCCACTTTGGAGATTCCTGCGAGGCTTTTTTTCGATTGGGATAGTATTCCTGAGGGTCAATTGGAGGCCTTGGCTTTCCAAATCGGCATGACCGAGTTGGTAAGTTATTGGAAAATTGCTTGTCCGAAGCGGGTGGTGGTGAAGCCGTTTGCCTTGACGGAAAAACAAAAAATGTTTTGGAAGAAATTGTATTACAATGGATTGGGTGAGTTTCTTTATTTAAATAGCATCACGGTCTCGGAAGACGACTTGATGGAGATAGAGTCACCGCAGCTGCCCATGTCATTCCAGCAAAGGACGTGCGATGGCATGGAATCTATGGGCAGCGTCAAGTTTGAAGAACGCACTTTAGTTCCCATAGGGGGGGGCAAAGACTCTGTTGTCACGATGGAATGTCTGCGCAACGAGATGCCTGTCATTCCGATGATTGTGAATCCTCGTGGAGCGACTTTAAACTGTGTTAAAATAGCGGGTTACAAGGATGATGAATTTATCGTCGTCAATCGCACCCTCGACCCGACCATGTTGAAACTCAATGCGGAAGGCTATTTGAATGGTCATACGCCTTTCTCGGCCTTGCTGGCGTTTATCAGCATCTTGGTGGCCTTCGGTAGCCGCTCGAAATACATTGCTTTGTCGAATGAAAACAGTGCCAACGAGTCGACGGTGCCAGGGACAAACATTAATCACCAATACAGCAAATCCATTGAGTTTGAGCGCGATTTCAGAAGCTATGTTGCAGAGAACCTAAGCGACGAAGTGCAGTATTTCAGTTTTTTGCGCCCCTTGAGCGAGTTGCAGATTGCAAAATTATTCTCCCAATGTGAGGCTTATCACCCCGTGTTCCGTAGCTGCAATGTGGGCAGCAAAACCGACTCGTGGTGCGGCCATTGCCCCAAGTGCTTGTTTACATGGATTATCCTGTCGCCTTTCCTTTCACGGGAGAAGCTGACGGCTATTTTCGGTAAGGACTTGATGGCTGATACAAGTTTGCAACCTATTTTAGAGGAATTGAATGGCACCGCGCCAGTGAAGCCTTTTGAATGTGTGGGCACTGTGGAAGAAGTAAGAGCCTGTCTTACTGCAACAACCGAGGTCCCTGAGCCTGCGGTCCCTGAGGCCCCTCGAAGGGTCGAAGGGCCGAATCATCTGGATTGCTTCGTTCCTCGCAATGACGCAAAGCGGCAGTCAGAAATTAAGGTCCCTGAGCCCGTCGAAGGGCCGACCGTAGAAGAGATTCTAAACCGTTTCAACACCAATCATTTCTTGCCTGAGAAGTTTGAGCGAATCCTAAAAAATGCATTGTCTAATCGACAGCCTATAGATTCCTTCCGTCCCTCAACCCTTGATAGGAATGACATGGACAATCGATTAGACAAAATCCTGAATCGTTTACGCGGCAAGCGCATCCTTATCCTTGGCTTTGGCAGGGAGGGCAGGTCGACATTGGCTTTTCTGAACAAATACCTGCCTGATGCTGATGTGGCCGTTGCTGATAAAAATGAGATGGAGGCTGTGCAATATTTTGGCCCAGGCTATCTTGAGGCCATGTACGACTATGACATCGTCATCAAGACTCCTGGCATTTCGTTGATAGATTTCGACACGAAAGGGGTGGAGATAACCTCGCAGACCGACCTGTTTCTCAGCCAGTTTCACGAGCAAACCATCGGCATTTCGGGCACCAAAGGCAAGAGCACAACTACGAGCCTGATTTATCATCTGCTGAAATCTTCGGGGCGCGATGCCATTCTTACGGGCAACATCGGCATTCCTTGTTTCGATGTGATGGAAGACATCAAGCCCGATTCCATTGTGGTATATGAACTCTCTGCCCATCAGTTGGAGTATGTGCATAACAGTCCGCATGTAGGTGTGCTGCTCAATGTGTTTGAGGAACATCTTGACCACTTCGGCACAATGGAGCGATACAAAGCAGCCAAACTCAATCTTTTGCGTTTCATGGGTGAGGACGACATCGCTGTCATCCACGAGACTTTGCTCCACGACGCGCATAGCGTCATTGTGAACGAAGTGAAGCAATCTAAGGTGTTCTCGCTAAACGATTTAGATGGCTTTATCGACCGCACGGCATTGCCGTTAAAAGGCGAACACAACTTTTTGAATGTCAAGGCTGCACTGCTGGCTTGTGATGCCTACGGCGTGGATTACCATGAATTAATACCCTATCTATACACTTTCAGGCCTTTGGAACATCGTTTGGAACCCGTCGGCACCTTCGATGGCGTGGCTTTCGTCAACGACAGCATTTCCACCATCCCACAAGCGGCCATTTCAGCTTGTGAAGCCTTAGGTCGGGTGGATTTCTTGTTGCTCGGCGGCTTCGACCGTGGCATTGACTACCAGCCTTTGGCGGAGTATCTGAAAGCACATCCTGTTCCCTACCTTTTATTTACGGGAAAAGCAGGGGAGAGGATGATGTCCTTGATAGACAGCGCTTCGACAGGCTCAGCGACCTGTAAAACCAAGGTCCCTGAGCCCGTCGAAGGGCCAACTCAACTGGATTGCTTCGTTCCTCGCAATGACGCAAAGCGGCAGTCAGAAATTCAGGTCCCTGAGCTTGTCGAAGGGCCGACCTTGTTCTATTATTCTTCAATGGAAGAAGCCTTCGCCTACATTGCCTCCCACGTCAAGCCCGGCGATGTTTGCCTGCTCTCGCCAGCGGCCTCCAGTTATGACCAATACAAAAACTTTGAAGAGCGCGGGCGAAAGTTCAAGGCTTTGGCAGAGCAGTTTGCTATAACAAAAAAAGACGAGTGAACTCGTCTTTTTTTTGTTGGTAAATTGGGGAAAATCAATTCTTTCCCATCTTCAGCTTCTTTCCACCACTGCCGCTTGTATTGGTGCCACTACCATTGGAAGTGCCTTGGTTGACAGGAGCAGGTGTCGTCATCTTGTAACCGGCTGCCTCACACATTTCCTTGACGTGGGCGGCGCGTTTGTGGGTGTCGGGGTGCGTGGAGAGCAGCTCCGCCAACTTGCCTTGTTGTGTGTTTTGCCCGCTCAGCGAAATCAACACATTGAGCGCGTGATACATGGCGTAGGGGTCAACGCCGTTTTGTACGCAGAATTGGAAAGCAGTCTCGTCGGCTTGGGTCTCTTGGCGACGCGAATAGGCGCGACTGGCTAATTCCTGACCAAGGTCGCCGAGGAAGCCCGTCGACAACGCTCCAGCGGTGGTGTTGACTGCTGCAATACCGTAACGGGCAGCTACAACGAGATAAGCGGCACGGTAGGCATCGCGGACATCTTTATTAATAAGGTGGCCCAACTCATGGCCGATGACGGCAAACACCTCGTCGTCGTTCATGGCATCCATCAAGCCGGTGTAGACGCGCACACTGCCGTCGCCACTGGCAAAGGCATTGACCGTGTTTGATTGATAGACCTTGTAATTCAGGTTCAATTTGCTGATGTTGTGGAAACGCGCCATGATGCGGTTAAGACGCTGTGTGTAGCTGTTGTCGGCAGGCAAAATGGTATTCTGTCCATCGGTTTCCACCATGTATTGGCTGCACAGCTGCGCCACTTGTGCGTCACTGATGGTCAAGGCCTGCATAGCAGCTGCTCCAGCATTCACAGCGGCGTTTTGGTCTACGATTTTCATCGTTGAGCAACTGGTCATCATCATCACGACCAAAGCTCCAAATAATGCTAATTTCTTCATATTGAATAAGTTTTAATTATTGACTTGAGACTTAGGACTTAGGACTTCAGGACATTTTTCCTTATATCTCTGCAAAAATAGTGCATTATGACGAAAATTTTTTCAAAAAAATGCATTTTTTTCTTGCATATTCCAAAATTATTGTATCTTTGCAGCATCAAAATAATATCAAAATAATATCATTATGGAAAACAAAGAATTTGAATTTAAGGGTTTCGCGATGAACGGTTTCGTCGCATTGTTCATTGAATTTGCCATCATTGGCATTAGCATTTGGGGCTTGGTCGCCTTCGCTAACGGGCAACTGTCCACGCCCGTACTCTCAATCATCGGCCTGTTTCTGGCCTGTATCCTGCCTATCGGATTCCGCAAACTGGAACCTAACGAGGCTATGGTGATGCTGTTCTTTGGTAAGTACAAAGGCACTTTCACCAGAACGGGTTTCTACTGGGTCAACTTCCTGATGACCTCCAAGAAGGTCTCGCTGCGTGCCCGCAACCTCAACCCTGACAACATTAAGGTGAACGACAAGACGGGTAATCCTATCATGATTGGCCAAATCCTGGTGTGGAAACTGAAAGACACCTACAAGGCCATGTTTGAAATCGACTCGCAGACCATGGCGGGCGGTGGCTCTGGCACGGCTCCCGTGACGGTCAGCAACCGCATGAAGGCTTTCGAAAGCTTTATCAAGGTGCAGAGTGATGCCGCCCTGCGTGAAGTGGCGGGCATGTACGCCTACGACGAAAACGAGGCCGAAGCCGATGAGCTGACGCTCCGTGCCGGTGGCAAGGAAATCAACGACGTGCTGTTAGCCAAGCTGAACGAGCGTCTGGCCATGTCGGGTCTCGAAGTGCTTGAGGCACGTATCAACTACTTAGCTTATTCGCCAGAGATTGCTGCCGTGATGCTGCGTCGTCAGCAGGCTGCCGCCATCATCTCGGCTCGTGAGAAGATCGTGGAAGGCGCTGTGTCGATGGTCAAGATGGCCTTGGACAAGCTGAAGGACGACGGCGTGATTGAACTCGACGAAGAACGCAAGGCCTCCATGGTGAGCAACCTGATGGTGGTGCTCTGCGCCGACGAGTCGGCACAACCTGTGGTGAATACGGGTAGCTTATATTAAAACGGACTGCCGCTTCGCGTCATTGCGAGCGAAGCGAAGCAATCCAGAAAACAAGCACCCTAGATTGCTTCGTTGTCTTCCGTTTTCACGGAATGAGACCTCGTAATGACGCAAAGCGCAGAAGGAAAAAACAATTAAAACAAGGAAAAAATGGACTCATCAGAAATTGGAATGATTATCATAGGCGTCGTCCTAATTGCAGTCGGGATTTTCGGCATGGTTCGCCCTGACATCCTCTATCGTAATGTGGGAGGGAAAAAGGCCTTCGGAAGCGGTTTTCGCCTGTTCGGCTTTTCAGCCGCTCGTAGGGATGAATCGAAAGTGACTCCTGAAGCCATACATGTACAAAGGTGGTGGTTATTGTGTTTCATCCTATGTGGTGTCATGCTCATCTTGGTCAATGTTGTGTACAAGATTCCTCTGTGGGAAGAGTACCAGGGTGCCATCCTCCTTTCCATCATCATTGTGATGAGCATTGTGATGTCTTTCTTGTTTTGGAAAATTGTGCTGAGCAACAACGAAAGATTCAAAGGCATTGGTTTTGCAATCACTATGCTTTTTTGTTTTGCGTTGATTGCCATTGTAGTGTATTATTGGATAAGTATTTTAAAATAATAAGCCATGAGTGAAAGTGTATTATATTTTATAGATGAAGCATCATTTTTTGTCCTTATTATCTTGTTTTGCCTCATCCAGGCCTTTCGCATCAAGCGGAATCCCGACAAGGTTCGTGCCATGAGAAAAGTGAAGGAAAAACAACGTGGCGAGGAATATGAAGCAAGGATGCGGACGTATTTTTTCTTCGAGTGTTTGGCTTCTATTGTTACGTGCTTGCTGATAATCTTGATATGTTGGCTTTTTGGATTTGATTTCACCAACGTATCGTTTGCCTTGATAATGGTTTTTGTATTAATACTTATTATTGTAAAACGGCATCTTACAGGTGAGGTTTATCTATGGCATTGGGTTCTGTTCGCTTTGGGAATTGTTGTGATGATCGTGTTTAGTTTCCTGGCCCGTAATGACAGTAAAGTTGAGGTTCAAAACGAAAAGCTCTCAATGGAAATAGAGTTTTGGGAAAAAGTGGATTACCCATCCATTGATTCTGTGCTGGTTGTGGATGAATTGCCAAGGACGAAATATGGTTGCTTTGAGGGCTATAGTTATCTTGGTAGTAAGATAGGTGTATTCCGCCTGAAAGACGGCTCCGAAGCGAAGTTCTATGTGCTGAACAAGAAAGCACCTGTTTTGGAATTGTACACGCAGAAAGGACGTTACTTTGTCAATCGGAAAACAGCGGCGGAGACCGAGCAACTGATTGAAGAACTTAGAGATAAAATTGGAGACAAAATGAAAGGTTAGCTATAGGAATACGGCCCTTCGACGGGCTCAGGGACCTTGGTTTTTGCGAAAATAAAGGGTGCCTGAGCCTGTCGAAGGCCCCGATTCAAAAACTTAGAACTATGTTTTGGACAGATTTAATAACCGGCGTAATCCTCATGCTTACGGGCTTGCTGGTGTATCGTAATCCGATGCTGATTTCAGGCGTGAACACCATGTCGAACGAGCGCTTGTCGAAGGTCGATTTGGAGGGCCTGAAACGTGCATTGCGCAATGCGCTGATGATTAGCGGCGCCGTGTTGTTGCTTCTAGGCGGCTTATCTACCTTGGTGGATATCCCAGAAGGCGTTCATTATGCACTGATGATGGTAGTAGTGACCGTCATGGTGGTTGTTGCTTTTGTGGTGTCACGAAGATATGATGCAGGCCAGCAAGGCGAAGAGGGCAGGAAGGAGAGAAGGAAAGGAGGGATTGTCCTTGCCATTGTCGTCACGTTGCTTGTGGCTTCACTTGGATTCTATTTTTTCGCCAGCGGACCTGCAAGGATTGAAGTGTCAAAAGATGGCATTACCGCCAAAAGCAGCCTTTACAAAGTCATCATCCCTGTGACGGACATTGTTTCGACCACCGAACTAAGCGAATGGCCCGACATTGCCATGCGCACCAACGGTGTGGGCACAAGCAAAGTCTCTATCGGGCATTTCCGTTTGAAGAACGGTGAGAATTGCATGCTGTTCCTCTGCACCGATGGCGGTCCCGTCATTGAAGTGCGTACCAAAGACGGACAGTTGTATTACCTCAATTGTGCCACGGAAGAGGAAACATTGGAAATGATAGCAAAAGTTAATGCATTGGAAAGGTAATCGTCATGGCTAAGGAAAAAGACAATAGTACCAATACAAAAACATTCCTGCTTCGCGTCGATGCCGAGACGATGGAGGCGGTGGAGAAATGGGCCGCCGACGAGTTCCGTTCCGTCAACGGACAGTTGCAATGGATTATCGCGGAAGCACTGAAGAAGAGCGGGAGGAAGAAGAAGTGACTATGACTGTTGACTATGACTATGACCACTTTCCCCAAGGCGTTATGTGATGGCTTCCCATTCAGTGGTCATTGTCATTGTCACAAGTCATAGTCAGAAATTGAAAAAACAAGACTAAACTCATGTAATTATGGATACTGAAACATTGATTTTGATTATCGTTGCCATCTTCCATGTCATACAAGCTGTGGTTGGAGGATTGATTGCACGTCGGCGCGGCAAATCGTTTTGGTTTTGGTTCGCCGTATGTTTCCTGATTCTATTCCCGTTTGGGTTTCTTCGAATGCTATGGGGTACTCGGGACGACTTGATGCCGTAATTCGTAAAAATTCGAAAGCGGGATCCCCTTCCAGGGAATGGAGGGACGTACTCGTTTTCATAGGCGGCGGATTGTAGTGCTTACGAACAAGTAATTTCTCGTGCCGCCGCAAATAAAATATGACTTAACTCCATTCCCCGACAGGGGAATCTCATGAATAAGCTATTTAATCTTAAACAGTTATGTTATGAAAAAACTAATCTTAATTCTATTCTTAATATCCACACTGCAATGCCAAGCCCAAATCGAGGGCTATTGGAAAGGCGAAATCGATTTTGGCACGCTGAAATTGGAAATGGCTTTCAACATCAAGGCCATCGAAAACGGTTATTCCGCCACATTGGATGTGCCTGCCCAAGGTGCGTTTGACTACCCTGTAGACGAAACGACCTTCAAAGACGGGCATTTGCAATTGACGATGTCGGCGATGGATGCCAGTTATTCAGGAACGCTTAAAGATGATGTCATCGAAGGTGAATTCACGCAAAGGGGCATGACATTCCCGCTCAACCTCGTCAAGGCAGAGAAAAAGGAACAGAAAAAGGCTCGTCCTCAGGACCCACTGCCGCCGTTCAATTATCATATCGAGGAAGTGACCTTCGTCAATGAAAAAGAAGGCAACACCTTGGTTGGCACGCTGACGATTCCCCAAGGCGAAGGCCCGTTTCCAGCCATGGTGCTCGTTTCGGGCAGTGGACAGCAGGACCGTGACGAGGAACTGATGAACCATCGCCCCTTCTGGATTATCGCGGACTATTGCGCCCTTCATGGCATTGCCGTGTTGCGTTACGACGACCGTGGCATTGGTGGCTCTAAGGGTGAAGTGGAGAACGCCACCACCATGGATTTCTCTTACGATGCTGAGGCTGCTTTCGACTATCTTCGTACCCGCAAGGAAATCAATGCTTCAAAGATCGGTATTTTGGGTCACAGTGAAGGCGGCATCATCAACTTCATGGTGGCGGCGCGCCGTCCCGAAGTGGCGTTTTTGGTCTCATTGGCAGGCCCATCGGTGAATGGCATCGAGGTACTGAAAGAGCAGCAGGCGGCCATTCTTAGGGCATCGGGTATGTCGGAAGAGGCTGTCCAATTCAGCAGCAACGCCAATGCCCAACTGTTTGATATCATCGAAGCGTCAAACGATAGGGTAGAGGCCGATAGTCTGATGCGCCAATTGGTAAAAGGTTGGGGCTACAACGAGGAGCTGACCGAGCAAACGGTGTCGCAGATGACCATGCCGTGGATGTATTATTTCCTGAAATACGACCCCACTGAGGCCATCGTCAAGACGAATTGTCCCGCCTTGTTGCTCAATGGTTCTAAGGATCTGCAAGTGATTGCTTCACAGAATCTTCCAGGCTACGAGAAAATCATCGCTGACTACGGCAAGACCAACCTCACCCTCCGCGAGTTGCCCGACTTAAATCACCTTTTCCAACATTGCGAGACGGGATCGCCCAACGAGTATTATGAGATTGAGGAGACCATCTCGCCCGAGGTGTTGGAGCTGATTGTGGAGTTCGTGAAGGGAATCTATTGACCATTATTTGATACATTTTTAAAAAAAATAGCCCTTGTTTGGGCTATTTTTTTATTTTTGCGGCTTGTAATTGAGGTCTTTATCTCATCGACAATGCTGTAAATCTATAACTAAACTTATAATCTATGAAAAAGTATTTTGTATTTTTGTTGGTTTGCCTATTGGGTACTTCTGCCTTTGGACAAACCAAGATTAGCATGCGTTCGGTCGACAAAGCTGAATGTGTAAAGAGTGATTACTCAAGCCTTAAGGCTGCGTTCTCGTTCTCTGGCCTTGAGGCTACGGAACTGCAAAGTGAGCGTGGCGTTTTTTCAACGCTCACCATGCCCAACACGGTCATTGGCGGCGATGAAGGTGCGCCCCAGATTCCCGTCGTGAACCAACTCATCGCGGTGCCTTTTGGTGCTACACCAAGTATCCGTGTAACCAGCTATTCTACTGTGGACTACGACCTTGAGGAATACGGCATCCACCGTCTGTCACCTCGTCAGCCCAATGTGCGTAAAAGTGAAGACACGCCATTCGTTTATAATGAGGCCGCCTATCAGACGCGTGGTCTCCGTTCGGAGCCTTTGGCAAGAGTGAGTGTCGACGGCACCATGCGTGGCGTTCAGGTGGGTAGAATGAGCATCGAGCCGGTGAGTTACGACCCAGTGAACAACAAAATCCGTGTGTTTAACGACATTAAGGTTGAAGTCGTTTTCGAAGGTGCTGATGCTCGTGCCACTGAAGATATGTTGGTAAGAACCTACAGCCCCTATTTCGATGTCCTTTACAAACAGCTGTTTAATGGTCGTGCCATCAGGGGGATTTATGAAGACCACCCCGACCTCTGGCAAGCTCCCGTGAAGATGTTGGTCATTGCCAACCGTATGTTCGAGAATTGCATCCAGGATTGGGTGGCATGGAAGACCATGAAGGGTATCTATGTGGATGTGAACTACACCGATAATATTGGCACAAGTGCCGATGCCATCAAGAGCTTCATCCAAAACAAATATACCCAAGACGCGCCTACTTTCCTCATCATCATGGGCGACAAGGACCAAGTGGCACCCAGCGTTACTTCTGCCAGTAAGACCAATTGCGTCGCCGACCTTTATTATTCAAGCGTTGATGGCGATGAGTTCGTTGATATGTATCATAGCCGTATCTCAGCCGAGACCACGGAGCAGATGACCGCCATTCTTAACAAAGCCTTGGAATATGAGCAATACACCATGCCCGACCCGAGCTATTTGAACAATGTGCTCCTCATCGCTGGTGCTGACAGCGGCTGGGGTGTCACCGTAGGTCGTCCCACCATTTGGTACGCCACCAACTATTATTACAACGCTGAACATGGATTCGACAACGTGTATGAGTTCAGCCATGGCGACTACACCAATTGCTACGCTCCGCTGAGCTCAGGTGTGGGTTTTGCCAATTATACCGCTCATGGCAGCAAGACCAGCTGGGCTGACCCTGAATTCAATGTTAATAATGTGCAAAACCTGACCAATGCACACAAGTACTTCCTTGCCATCGGCAACTGCTGCCAGTCGGGTGACTGGGGTTATAGCACAACCTGTTTTGGTGAAGCCATGGTGCGTGCAGAGAACAAAGGTGCTTACGCCTATATTGGATCCTGCCCCAACACGACTTGGAAAAACGACTATTACTTTGGCGTTGGCCCGACCAACCGTGCTGACGGCACCATGCCTTCCTACGAGGAGACGGGCATGGGCATCTACGACGCCATCTGGATGGATGATGTGTATAACACTGTCAATTCCATTCTTTACGTCGGCCTTCTTGCTGGCAACGCCGCAGGAGCCCTTGGATATGAGCTTCACAGCGAAACACTCTATTACTGGCAGGCTTACCATGTGATTGGCGATGGTTCCATCATGCCCTACCGTGTGCAGCCTACTGCTAACAATGTTAGCCACATGAATATCCTTCCCATCGGCATGGACACTTACGAGGTGAATGCTGTTCCGGGTTCCTACGTGGCCATTAGCAAGGATGGTGTGCTTCTTGGCACTGCTTTGGTGGGCTCCAATGGAACGGCTCAGGTGCAGATTACTCCTGTTACTTCTGGTGGCGATGTCACCATTTGCGTGACTGCTCCCCAGCGTATCCCTTATATTGCAACTGTTCCCGCTGCAGCCCTTGAAGGCGCCTATATCTCGGTTGAGAGCTATACTCCCACTGCTGCCCATGTTGGCGAAGACACTGACCTGAGCATCACTTTCAAGAACGTGGGTACTGCTGCCACCACTGGTAATACTACCGTCACTTTATCTTCCTCAGATCCTAATGTGACCTTTAACAGCGAAAACGGCAGTTTCGGTGTTTTGGCAGCCAATGCTAACACCACTGTGAGTGGCTTCTCATTCCATATCAACTCGGGTGTGGCTGATGGCACCAACGTCACTTTGCACTATGAAGCCGTCAATGATGGCGAAACATACGAGGGCAATATCGTTGTTACCGCCAACGAAGCCGTGTTGGAATATGCAGGAATGACATGGGACGGCGGCTTTACTCCTGGCGAGACCCTCACTTTGACCGCCAAGTTCAAGAACACAGGTCATTACCAAGCCACCAATGCCGAGGCTACGATGACTTCGAGCAGCGATTATATTACAATCAATAACTCGTCGATTAATGTCGGCACTGTTGGGGTGAATCAAGAAGTCTCATGCCAATTCAATGTCACCATTGCGGCCAACTGCCCTGAGACGGCCCAAATTCCTGTTACTTTCGCGATGACTGCCAATGGCGGCCTCAACGCACAAGGCAACGAGACGTTAAAGAACGCTTGTAATGTAGTCTTTGTACTGGAAGACAAATTCAATGACGGTTGGGACGGGAACGCCACGTTAAAAGTCAGCTTCGATGATGGCTCTCCTGATGAGAATTTGACCGTTGCTTCGGGAGAATCTCCGAAAACCTACAACTTGGAGATTGGCAATGGAGTCCATGTCACCCTTACTTGGATTAAAGGTTCTTACGATGGTGAATGCTCGTTCACTATGAGTTATGAAGGCAACTTGACCATCTATGAAATGGCACAAGGCACCAATCCTAATTCGGGGGTGCTTTATGAATTTGAC
Source organism: Bacteroidales bacterium (assembly GCA_016290215.1). Lineage (GTDB taxonomy): Bacteria > Bacteroidota > Bacteroidia > Bacteroidales > F082 > Limimorpha. The sequence goes on along the minus strand of JAEETH010000021.1, from coordinate 9,577 downwards.
TGCAATTGTGCCTTCGCTTCACAGACCTTTACAGTTACTGCCACTTCAAGCAATACCGAGCAAGGCACCGTCAGTGGTGGGGGAGAGTTCAGTTTTGGACAACCCTGCACCGTGACTGCCACGCCTGCCGATGGTTTTATGTTCATCAATTGGACCCAAAATGGCGAGGTGATTTCTTCTTCCATATCTTATACCTTTAACGTCAACAGCGACATGAACTTGGTGGCTCACTTTGCTGAAGGCACCATGATCGGCGACGGAGGCAATTCGGTACTCGAACACCTTCCGAGCTATAGCTACTATGACTATTCGCTCACGCAGCAGATATACACTGCTGAAGAACTTGGTGAGCCAGGAGTCATTACCAGTATTGCCTTCTATAATGGTGGTGCCGAGAAGACCCGTACCTATGACTTCTTTATGAAGGCTACGGAGAAAGACTCTTTCACTGGCTCTGCCGATTGGATAGTTGTGACCGAAGCCGACAAGGTGTTCAGCGGTGAGGTGACCATGGCTGCTAATGAATGGACGTTCATTACCTTCACCACACCGTTCGTCTATGTTGGCGCTTCCAATGTGGTGTTGGTGGCCGATGATAATACGGGTGACTATAGCAGCTCACCTCACATGACATGTCGTGTGTTTGACGCCTCAAGCCAAGCTCTCCGCGCTTACAGAGATAACGACGACTACGACCCGTATGCTCCCACGAGCTACACGGGAGCGGTTTTGGCTGTGAAGAACCAAATCATGATAACAAAAGAGCCTATACCGTCAGAACAATTCAACATTACTGTCAGCGCTAATCCTACGAATGGTGGTACTGTGAGCGGTGGCGGTGAATTTGGGTTAGGCGAGAGTTGTACGGTTAATGCCGAGCCTGCCGAAGGCTTTACTTTCATTAACTGGACCATAAACAATGAAGTGGTATCCACAGAAGCTTCCTATACCTTCGTGGTCAACGATGATAGGGACTTGGTGGCCAACTTTGTTGGTAGTCTCTACGTCTCGGCCAGCGTCAATCCTGCCAATGCGGGTACGGTGGAGGGCGTTGGAGAGTATGCGTATGGCCAAACTTGCGTTTTGACCGCCCTGCCAGCCATGGGTTATTACTTCTTGAATTGGACGATTGATGGAGTGGTGGTTTCCACATCTGCTACCTATTCCTTCGTGGTTGAAAACGACGTGAATCTGGTGGCCCATTTTGCCACGGGCGACGTAATCGGCGGCGGTGATGAAACGAACTCTTACCTTCCGAGCTACAACTATTACAACAATTCCCTTACCGAGCAGATTTACACTCCGGAAGAATTGGGTGATGCAGGCCTTATCACCAGCATCGCCTTCTTTAACGGTGGTGCCGAGAAAACCCTCGACTACGAGTTCTACATGAAACCCACAGAAAAAGCCCTATTCTCAAGCGATACCGACTGGGAAGCTGTGACTGAAGCCGACAAGGTGTTCAGCGGCAGGGTCGTCATGGTTGCCAACGATTGGACAACCATTGTGTTTAGCACTCCGTTTGCGTACGATGGCACTTCCAATGTCGTCCTTGTGACCAATAAAAACACGGCTTATACTTCTTCACCTCACATGTCCTGCCTCGTGTTCGATGCTCCGAGTCAGGCCATTTATGCCTATTCCGATGGGATAATCTACAATCCGATGATGCCTCCGACCTCTTATGGTAACTCTGGTAGTACGGAGTATCATGATGTGCTTTCGGTGAAGAACCAACTCCGTATCACCAAAGAACCGTTTACCGATTGTATGGCTCCCTCGCAGCTCACTGCCACGGAAGTCGGCCCCGACTTTGTTAGGTTGAGCTGGGCAGAGTACGGCATTTCCGAACAATGGTATGTGATTTATAACGGCACTGCCGTCGAAGCCGACACCAACGAAGATTTCATCTTGGAGGGACTTGAACCCGAAACCCAATATACGATTATGGTGCGTCCCGCTTGCGACGAAAACCTGTTGAGCAACGCCATCACCATCACAACTCTTGATGCCTGCCCGATTCCTCAGAATGTGGAAGTCAACGACATTACGGCAAGTGCAGCCACGGTGACATGGGGTGATTACAACGATAGCTATGTCGTGCAGTTGGGTAATTCTGCTTTCCAAATTAACGAGAGCTTTGACAATGGAATCCCCTCCGATTGGGACAACAATTCCAGTTATGCATGGATAGTCGTTAATGGTCATATCCAAAGCAGCAATGCTGGTTATACAAATTCAACATCCAGCATTTCGGTTACGATGTCCTTCCCTGCGGACGGTACAATCGAATTCGATGCCGAATGTAAAGGTGAAGGAACAAATACCTATTGGGATCATTGCGACTTCGTCATTGATGAGACGACACAACTCACCGCTGGTGCAAACATCAGTGGCTGGAACCATTACGTCTACGATGTCACTGCTGGCGAACATACTTTCACCTGGTCCTACACCAAGGATGGCTCCGTGAATCCTGCTGGAGACTACTTTGCCATTGACAATGTAGAGATGAAAACATTAGAGGTCATCTGGGAAGATCCTGTCACTGTTGGGAATGCCGAACATACCTTCACAGGTCTCACCCCCGCCACTGCTTATTGTGCGAGAGTGCAGGGAATTTGCGGTGACAACACAACCGAATGGAGCGACATCGTATTCTTCACCACTTTCGAGGCTGTGGAGTTCACTAAGGAAATCAATGCTTATACCCCCGACGGAGGCTATTATCTCCTTGCATTCCCGGTCGGAGTAGTTTCTCCCGATGAGGTGGAGCACATGCTTGACAATACATACGACCTCTACGCCTTCGATGAGAGCCAAGAGCTGGAATGGATCAACTACAAGAATCCCGACAATGGATTCGTAAACCTTGTTGCGGGCAAGGGTTACCTCTATGCCAACAGTAGTGATGTCGTTCTTACTTTTGCCAACAGCCTTTACAACGGCAATGGTGAGGTCACGCTAACTAAGACCAGTGATGCCGAAACGGCAGGCTGGAACTTAGTGGGCAATCCTTTCAATGATACCGCTTACATCAATCGTGACTTCTATGTGATGAACAATGGCAGCGAGATTGTGCCCGCCGAACGGGATTATATCAATCCTATGGAAGGTGTCTTCGTTGTCGCCAACACCGATGGCGAGACCTTGACCTTCAGCACTGAGGCTCCTGCCAAGAGCTCGAGGCTCGTTGTTAATCTCACTAGCGGTGTTTCGATAGGCTCAGGGAGCGCTGTCCTTGACCGTGCCATTCTTCGCTTCGACGAAGGCAGACAACTGCCCAAGTTCCAAATCAAGGGCAACAGTCCCCAGCTCTTCATCCAGCAAGATGGCAAGGACTATGCTGTGGTATGTGCCAATGGAGCAGGAGAGATGCCTGTCAGCTTCAAGGTTAAGGAGAACGGCACCTACACGCTGAGCTTCAGCAGCGAGAATGTTGAGTTCAGCTATCTGCACCTCGTTGACATGCTGACGGGTGAGGATGTTGACTTGCTGGCCCTTCGACAGGCTCAGGGACCAGCGAGCTATAGCTTCGAAGCCAACACGACCGACGCTCCCAACCGCTTCAAGGTGGTGTTTGTCACGACGAAATGATTAAAGCGTAACACGCTTTAGACAAGAGGCATCCAAGATGGGTGCCTCTTGTTTTTTAATGGCAGTTTTTTGGTTCAAATGCTACAAAATTGCCTTCGGTTTTAAGTGGATTTTGTACTTTTGCAGCCCTTTTGATGGGTTATCATTATTTAAACCATACAACATGAAAAAAACATTTTTTATCCTGCTTTCCCTGATGCTAAGCCTTGGTGTTATGGCGCAGCAAAAGATTCAGCTGCGTTCGGTCGACAAAGCCGAATGCGAGAAAAGTGACATGACGAGTCTGAAGGCCACGTTTTCGTTTTCGGGCCTTGAGGCTAACGACGTGAGTACTGAGCGTGGCGTTTTCTCCATGCTCACCATGCCCAATACCGTCATCGGCGGCAACGAGGGCGACCCTCAGATTCCCGTCGTGAACGAGCTTATCGCCGTGCCTTTCGGTGCTACGCCTAACATTCGGGTGACCCATTATTCCACGATGGATTACGACCTTGAGGAATATGGCGTTCACCGGCTGTCGCCGCGTCAACCTGAGGTTTGGAAAGACCAAGAAGAAGTTCCATTTATTTATAATGAAGCCGCCTATCAAACCCGTGGCCTCCGCTCGGAGCCTTTGGCCAAGGTGGGCATTGATGGCACCATGCGTGGCATTCAGGTGGGGCAAATGACTGTTGAGCCGGTCAGCTATGACCCTGTCAACAACAAAATCCGTGTGTTTAACGACATTGAGGTGGAGGTTAGCTTCGATGGTGCCGACACTCGCGCCACTGAGGATATGCTGGTCAAGACATACAGCCCTTATTATTCAGGGATTTATGACCAATTGTTCAACGGTCGAGCGGTCAGAGGCGTTTACGAAGACCACCCCGACCTTTGGTCCGCTCCCGTGAAGATGTTGGTCATTGCCAACCGTATGTTCGAGAACTGCATCCAGAATTGGGTGTCTTGGAAGACCTTGAAGGGCATTTATGTGGATGTGAATTATACCGATGTCATCGGCACTACTGCTGAAGAAATTAAGAGTTTCATCCAAGAAAAATACGCCCAAGATGCGCCCACCTTCTTGATGATTATGGGTGACCAAGCCCAAGTGGTGAACTCGGGCATCGGGACCAAGACGGGCTTCGTTACTGACCTTTATTACTCCAGCGTGGACGGAGACCAGTTCCCTGACATGCTCCACAGCCGTCTTTCCGCCGAGACCGTTGGTGAGATGACGGCTATGCTCAATAAAGGCATGGAATACGAGCAATACACCATGCCCGATCCGAGCTATTTGAACAACGTGCTTTTTGTGGCTGGCTATGACAACACGGGTTGGGACATTATCGTCGGTCGTCCTACGGTTTGGTATGCCACCAACTATTATTACAATGCCGAACATGGCTTCACCAATGTCAATGAGTTCAGCCATGGCATCTTTGACGGCTGTTACGATTATCTGAACTCTGGTGTGGGCTTTGCCAACTACACGGCACATGGTAGCGAAACTGCCTGGTTAGACCCGTTGTTTTCCGTTGACGATGTCAACAATCTGACCAATGAGCACAAGTATTTCCTTGCCATGGGCAACTGCTGCAGAACCGGAAACTGGGGCTATAACGAATCCCCCTGTTACGGAGAAGTGTTGACTCGTGCCGCGAACAAAGGTGCTTACGCCTATATCGGTTCCTGCCCTCCCACGACTTGGTATAACGACTATTACTTTGGTGTGGGTGCCACGACCGTCAACACGAACCTCTCGACGGGTCAACTTGGCGTCATGCCGACCTTTGAACAGACTACGATGGGCAGTTATGATGCCATTTGGAGAAATGACGCCTACAACACTGTTTGCGCCATTCTTTATGCTGGCAATCTCGCTGGTAATGCCGCCCGCGCGCTTGGATATAGCGTCCATTGCAACCCGCTTTATTATTGGGAAGGCTATCATGTGTTGGGCGATGGTTCCATCATGCCTTATCGAGTGCAACCAACCGTCAACAACGTGAGCCACATGCATGTCTTTCCTATAGGTTGGGAATCCTTTGAGGTGAACGCCGTCGCAGGGTCATACGTGGCTATCAGCGTGGATGGCGAGCTTATCGGTACCTCGCTTGTGGATGAGTCGGGTAGGGCCTACGTTCCCGTTACTCCAGTCCATACGAATTGCAATGTCACCATTTGTGTGACCGCTCCTCAGCGCATTCCTTATATTACCACCATTCCGTCTTCAATCGTTGAAGGACCTTATATTTCTGTCGACAGCTATACTCCAACCCTTGCTCATGTCGGCGACACCATTGATTTGAGTCTCAATTTCAAGAATACGGGCACTGAGACCACGGCAGGCATCACCACTGTCACCTTGACTTCGACAAATTCCGATGTTATCATTGTTGATGAAACCAGTACATTTGATGCTTTGGCCCCTGAGACCATGACGACCGCAAGCGGTTTCAAGTTCCTCATTGCCCAAGGTGTGGCCGATGGCACGGAGTTGACCCTCCACTATGCCGCAGTCAACGGGGAGCATCGCTGGGAAGGCAATATCGTTGTCACCGCCAACGAAGCAGTATTGGCCTATCAAAGCATGAAATGGGATGGCAGTTTTGTTCCAGGCGAAACGATTACCGTGACCGCCAAGTTCAAGAACAGAGGCCATTACCAAGCCAACAATGCCGTGGTCACGATGAGTTCTTCCAATAGCTATATCGACATCTCCAATCCATCGGTCAATGTGGGTACTATTGCTATTGATGAAGAGGTGGTTTGCCAATTCACGGCCACTATTTCGGCTGATTGTCCCGAGGACGAGCAAATCCCTGTCAATTTCACTATGACGGCTGATGGTGGACTTGAGGTGCAAGCCAATGAGACATTGAAAAACTCCTGTAAAGTCGTATTCGAGCTTAGTGACTCCTACGGTGACGGATGGAATGGGAACAAGTTGATTGTTTCTTTTGACGACGGTAGCCAAGCCCAAGAGTTGACCATTGAAAGAGGCGGCGGCGCGCTTTATGAGTTGGAAATAGGTCACGGCGTTCATGTGACGTTGACCTGGCATTCAGCGAGTATGGCCAGTGAATGTTCGTTTGTCGTGAAATACGATGGCGATATGTTGGTCTATCAATCGAGTGGCACCCCATCTTCTGGTGTCCTCTATGAGTTCGACTGCGACTGCGCCATGGTTTACCAGACCTTCTTCGTCACTGCTTATCCCGATGATGATGCGCATGGCACGGTCGTTGGCAGCGGTGAGTTCCATTATGGGGCGAGCTGCACCGTGACGGCCACGCCTGCTGAGGGTTATCTCTTCACCAATTGGACCCAAAATGGCGAAGTGGTTTCCTACAGCGTTTCCTATTCATTCGATGTGACAACCGATGTGGACTTGGTGGCCAACTTCGTTGAGGGCGTCGAGATTGGCGATGGTGGCGATGCGACGAATGAATACCTTCCGAGTATCAGTTTGTACAAAAACACGCTTTCCGAACAGATTTACACCGTTGAGGAATTGGGCGGTGCCGGCGTTATCACCAGTATTGCCTTCTATAACGGCGGCACGGCGAAGACCCGTCACTACGACTTCTACATGAAGGCCACCTCGAAAAGTGCCTTCGCCGGAAACAGGGATTGGGAAACCATTTCCGCTGCCGACAAAGTGTTTAGTGGAGAAGTCACCATGGTGGCCAATGATTGGACGTTTATCACATTGAATCCTGCATTCCTCTATGACGGTACATCCAATGTGGTGCTTGTTGCCGACGACCACACGACTTCGACCAGTGGTGGCATGAAATGCCGCGTGTTTGATGCTCCAAGCCAGGCTATCCGCGCCTTTAGCGAAAGCACGGACTACGACCCGATGAATACTTCGACATATTATGGGACCATCATGAACGTGAAGAACCAAATCCGTATTACTAAAGCAGCTCCATCAACCGACCCCATCAACATCACGGTGAGCGCCAATCCTGCCCAAGGAGGAACCTTGACGGGTGGTGGCGTGTATAGTTTCGGCGAGACTTGTACGATCACGGCTACTGCGAATACGGGCTACTTTTTCATCGGTTGGACCGAGAACGATGAAATAATCTCCAATGATTTGGAAATCAGTTTTGTGGCTCTTAACGACAGAACTTTTGTGGCTACGTTCGTTCAAGCTACGGAAATAGGCACAGGAGAAACGACCAATAACTATTTGCCCAGTTACAGCTATTACAATCAAGCCATGAGTCAGCAGATCTATACGCCGGATGAAATCGGCGTAGCAGGTACCATCTCCTGTATGGCTTTCTACAACGAAGGGGCAGAGCGAACCCGAACGTATGATTTCTATTTAGCCACAACAGAGAAGTCATCTTTCAGTGACAATATCGATTGGATTCCGATGGCTGAATCCGACAAGGTGTTCAGTGGCAGTGTCACCATGGCCTCCAATGCTTGGACTTTCGTCATTTTTGACACTCCTTTCGAGTATGACGGCACTTCCAACCTCGTCGTTGTAGCTGATGACAATACGGGTAGTTCCAACAGTACACCTTACATGGCTTGTTCCGTTTACAATACAAGTACAAGTCAAGCCATCTATTCGTACAGCTCCATCACCAACTATAACCCGATGTCACCTCCGACCACTTCAGGTGCCACCAGTTGGAATCCGAATGCCAATGCTATCTTGTCGGTGAAGAACCACATTCTTCTTGGCATTTCGATGCAGCAAGCTGTCACCAAGACAATCAATGCCTTTACAACCGGTGGAGGTTATTATCTCATTGCCGTGCCTTTCGAGGAGATTAATCCCGAAGAGGTGGAGGATATGTTGGCCAACGTTTATGACCTTTATCAATATGGTGAGGCTGAGAAGGAATGGCTCAACCATAAGGACGAAGCTTTCCATCTTGAAGCAGGGAAGGGGTATCTCTATGCCAATAGCGACACGCTCATGCTCAACTTCACGGGCACACCGTACAACGGTGATGGAAGCGTCATCTTGCACAAAACCGGCGAAGGCGAAACGGCGGGCTGGAACCTTGTGGGCAATCCCTTCAATGAGAGAGCCTACATCGACCGTGAGTTCTATGTGATGAGTGCCGATGGTAGCAGGATAGAATTAGCCGAGCGCGATTACGTTTTGCCAATGGAGGGCATCTTTGTTGTTGCTAATGAGGATGGTGAGGTGTTGATGTTCAGTACTACGCCAATGGCCAAGAGCAAGAGACAAACGATAAGCATAAAAAATAAATCGTTGAAATTGCAGAATTTAAGAAAATAATTCCTATCTTTGCAGGCCAATTCAAGCCGCCATCCAGAATGATGGCAACATCAGCGGTTTGAGTTGTAAATCAAAAGTTTAACCTCCTCGCGGTGGGGTTCTGGAACGCCTGCGGGTACAACAAAAACAAAAATTAAAAAATGGCAGAAAACGAAAACATCATCAACGAGGCCATGCCAGTAGAAGAAAAGGCCGTTGAAGAAACCCAAGTCATGGAAACTCCCAAAGAGGAAGCTCCCGTAAAGAAGGCCCCCAAAGCCCCGAGACCGAAACCGGTTCCCGCCGAGGACTTCGACTGGACCTCATCGCACAAGAAGTTCGACAACTATTCGGCTGACGAACGCAAGAACCTTGAAGAGCGTTATGCTGGTACCATGAACCAAATCGCTGACCATGAGGTCATCGAAGGCACCGTGGTGGCCATCACCGAGCGCGAAGTGGTCGTCAACATCGGCTTCAAGTCGGATGGTGTTATCCCTGTTGCTGAATTCCGCACCAACCCCAACCTGAAGGTGGGCGACAAGGTGGAAGTCTACGTTGAGAACCAAGAAGGTCCTAACGGCCAACTCATCCTGTCTCACAAGAAAGCCCAGCTGCTCAAGTCGTGGGATCGCGTCAACGAAGCTTACGAAAGTGGCGAAATCGTCAACGGTTACGTCAAGAGCCGCACCAAGGGTGGTCTCATCGTCGAAGTGTTCGGCCTCGAAGCCTTCCTGCCCGGTT
>JAEETH010000138.1 GCA_016290215.1 Bacteroidales bacterium | reverse complement strand
CAGCTTCCACACGCATGCCGCCAAAACAATCTCCATCGATGACGTTGCCATAAGACGTACAATTAATCACCTTATGATAAGTCATGCCGTCTACTACGGTATCCCCTTTTATTCCGATTTGGATATAGGGAGCCCAATCCAAATACAGGTTTTGGTAATAGATGGCCCACCGCGTGTTGTCATACGGAAAATCTTCTCGAATATGGTCTGCATCCGAAATGCTCTTCCAATACTCCCCGCCGCCGTCGAAATACAGATGGTTGTCATACCCTTTGATAAGGAAATAAGCATCACCGCCTGGAGCAATATCCACAAGGGGAAGATGCTCTCCTATCTCGGTGAAATGCTCGCCATGATCGGTGGAATAGGAAAGAACAGCCTGATTCCCCACGAAGTGAGGCCTGTACACAATGCCGCCATCGCTGATGGCCAAAGTCGTCCCATCGAACAGATAGAAACCAGGAGCGTGTTGGAAACCAGCACTACTTCCGTCAGCATTATAGCCGCAAGCCACCACATTCCCTTCAGGGTCGAACGCCATGTCCTTAATGCTAATACCCTCAGCGGCAACAAGTTCCCAGTTTTGGTTGTCTGATAAGGTGGAATGGAAGATGCCGCCTTCTCCTCCAAGCGTCGTCAAGCCCAGGTACACATCTCCATTCTCATTGACCAAAAGGTCGCTAATGGTTGGGCCATTGTCCGCATTCATAAAATCTGGAATCCAACCCTCCCAAGTCTCTCCGCCGTCAAGGGTATAGGAGATTTCCCCGTTTTCAGCCCAAACCACCATAATGTCGTTGGTTGGGACGCAAAGGCCTGTTTTATCAGGCATTGCACATGAGGAAATTGACGGGGTTTGCTGCCATGTGTCGCCGTTGTCGTCGGAATACACTATGGTCTGTTGGTTGTCGTTAAAGACGCAAATTCTTCCTTCAGGGCTAACCGCAAAGCAATGCTGGTTGAAGTAACCACTGAAACCAGTTTCATAGCCCAATACAACTTGCCAAGTTTCGCCCTCATCTTGCGAACGCAAGAGGCCGCTGTAGCCACCCATGGCATAAAGGTCACCGTTGGAAGCTGCACCGAGAATCGGGCTGTTGCTGCTGATAGGCTTCCAAACATTTTGCGCCTCAAGGATGCCAAGGCAGCCGAGGCAAATCGCTAAAGTTAATACTAATCTTTTCATTGTCGTATGTTTTTGATTGTTATCCATTTATTTGATTCGGTCTGTAGGGCTGTTGTACCACGGCAGCTGCTGTGACGTTTCAGCGTGCAGCTGCCACGATGTGACAGCCCTACAAACTACGATTAACGCATCACGAATTTCCGCGTTACATTTGCAAAGGTAATAAAATACATGCCTTGTGGCAATGATGAAACATCAATCTGTTGGTTATCAGCTGTGATTTGACCTGTCAGCACGGTTTGACCCATGAGGTTGGTGATACGGTAGGTCTGGTCTGGTAGAGACGTGCCATGGCGCGTCTCTACAAACAAAACACCGTTTGTAGGATTAGGATAAACCGTAAAGGACCCTGAATCCATAGAAAGGATGTCTTCCTCCACACCATGTACCTCCGAATAAACCGCGTCGCAGTCGTCATCGCCGGGTTTAAAGACCAATTCATCCTCAATCCAGTAGCAGCGCAGGCCTTCCACACTGATACGGTCGCGGTTGTCCATCAGCTTTTCGGGGAAGAAACTCGTCAGGTGACCGATGCCACACACGATGTCGCCGCTGAAGATGTCGTCCACATCGCTTACGCGAAGCATCCGATAGGTCTTGCCTTCGTATTCAACGGTTTCCACGGCGTCAACGTGCATGATGAGGGTTTCCGTGCCGACCTTGGTGACCCAAGTGTCGCCTTCTTCGGCACCAAAGTCATACAGCACGGTAAACTCTTCCAAAGTCTTGTTCCACCAATACACCTTGCCATCGCGCACATAGACATATTCGCGCGTCACCTCATTACCCAGGCCTTTGTCGTAAAGGGTATTGATCTTCACAAGGATATGAGTCTGTTCGTCGTTGACAATGGTGTCGCCAGCCTGATACATGTATTGGTAGGTGATGCTGCCGTTCTCGTTCTCGATTTCGTAGTACCATTCCGACGGGAAAGCAATCACATTGGGAATGTCGTCGGCATTGGGAATGCTCTTCCAGTATTGCTCATTGCCAAAGAAATACAGATGGTTGTCATAGCTTTTGGAGAGGAAACCGTCTTCACCGCCAGGGGCAGGTGCTGACACAGGAAGGTTCTCGATGGTGTTGTAGAAATGTTCACCGTGGTCCAAAGAATAGGCCAAAACTACATTGTCATACATGGTCATAGCGGTCTTGTAAACGATGCCATTGTCGGCAACGGCAACACGATTGGACCAAAAGGCATAAAACCCTGGCACATGCTCGAAACCCGAAAAATCGCCTCCGAAATTCACGGCGCAAATGATATTGCCCTCAGGGTCAAATGCCATGTCCTTTATGCCAACATTCTCAAAAGCAGCAATTTCCCAGTTCTGCATATCGGAGAGGGTGGAATGATACACGCCGATGTTAGGCCCAATGTAGTACCAAACACTGACATACACATCACCGTTTTCGCTGACGAGGAGGTCGCTGATTTCTTGGTGTTCTTCCATGAATTCAAGGCCTGAAAAGCCCCAAGTCTCGCCACCGTCAATAGTCCAAAAGATTTCCCTGTTTTGAGTCCACCCCACAACGATGTCATTGGTTGCAGCATATAGACCTGCTACACCTATCAAACCACACGAGGATATTTGGTTGGTTTGCTGCCATGTGTCGCCGTTGTCATCAGAATACATGACC
>JAEETH010000072.1 GCA_016290215.1 Bacteroidales bacterium | reverse complement strand
CATCCTTGACCAACAGTCGGGTAAACGTATTAATCCTTCTGAGAATATTATTATTGGTAATCATGTGTGGATTGGTAATGGCGTGCGGATTCTTAAAGGTGTGAATATTGGTGACCATAGTATTGTGGGATTGGGAGCTGTTTTGTCAAGCGGCGATTATCCTGCTCATAGCGTAATTGGTGGAATTGGCCATGGAAAAGTGCTAAAAACGGGAATTGATTGGACGGCGAAAAGATTAATAATAGAATAACTCATCTAGAATGGCAAATCTTTTTATCCGAACAAATATCGCTCCTTACCGTGTGGACACTTACAATGCTCTCCACGAAAGGCTGGACATGAAAATGTGCTTTTATCGTCGCAAAGGAAAAGCACAGATGTTTGACATTGACCAATTAGAGGGTCAATGTACTTTCCAGCCTGTTTACTTGAAAGGTATTAGATTGAAAAGTGATAACCGCAAGATTTGTTTGGGATTATGGCGAATGTTGTGGCAAGAACGTCCAAAAATAGTGATTGTGCCTGAATTCCAGATTTCTGCTATGCAGGTATTGCTGTTTCGGTGGTTGACACGGAGAAAGTTCAAGGTGGTATCTATGACCGATGACAGCTATGACATGATTGCCAACAACAATGATTTCACCCAACTTCATGCATGGTTAAGAACTCATACGGCTAAGTATTTTGACGATTTCATTGTGGTTACACCAGAAGTGGAACGATGGTACCAGCAGTATTTCCATAGGGGAATTTGGCTGCCCATCATCATGGATGATGCCAAGGCAGAGGCTAACTATGATCGTTTGCTTCAATTAAGTCGCCAACTGGCAGAGCGGTATGGATTGATAGGTAAAAAGGTGTTGCTTTCTGTGAGTCGTTTGGTTGACTTGAAAAATTTACATCGAGTCATTGATGCTTTTGAGCAGTCGAAGAGTGATGCTATCTTGGTCATCGTTGGTGATGGCCCTGAACGCGAAGCCTTGGAGCAACACGCTAAATCGATTAATAAAAAAGTCCTTTTTACGGGTCGGTTTGATGGTGATGAATTGTATGCTTGGTATAATCTTTCAAATGTCTTTATATTAGCCAGTTATTTAGAAGCTTTTGGAGCGGTTACAAACGAAGCATTGTTAGCAGGGTCTCGTGTTATTGTATCGAGAAAAGCAGGCTCTTCATGTCTTGTGAATGAGGAAAATGGGGAGTTGATTGACCCAATAGATGTAGAGTGCATAGCTGAAGCTATAGATAGACAAATGGCTTTGGCTTCTATCCCTAATTTGGAGGCGGCGAGAAAGAGTTTGATGACAGTTTCGTTTGAGGAGAGAATTTGTAATGTGGTGAACAAATTAAAAAATGAAGGTGAAAATGGCAAGTATTAAAACTCCATGCGGAAGCATGCATTATAAGCCTAAAAACCTATATCTTGGAATTAAGCAGATTGATCGCGATGTGGCTTTCGAAAATTTGAAGGTTGTGGTTCGTGTTCTGCACGATGCGGGCATCAAAGTAAGTCCTGCATACGGTACACTACTTGGTATTATTCGTGAAAACAATTTCATTGAATGGGATGAAGATATTGATTTGTTTATCCTCAGTGAGGACAAAGAAAAACTTCTCAACGCATTTTGGCAAATGCGAGAGGAAGGACTGGAATTGGTGCGTGTGGAGAGATGCGACCATCTTTATTCAGTGATGCGTAAGGGTGAATATATCGATTTTTATATCATGGATAGTATCTCGCCAGAAATTCGTACTGGTTATGGAAATTTATTCATGTTTGAGAAATATCTGACCGATTTGATTGATTGGGATTTTCGAGGTGTTAATATCAGCATACCACGTCAATACGAAGAGTGTTTGGAATTCTTGTATGGAGATTGGCGTACCCCTGTTAAGTATGCTAATTTTAACCAAAGCAAGGCAAAGGTATTTAAAGCAAACTTCAAGACTTTCTTGAAAAAATTGCTTCCTTTCAAGATACGGTTCAAGATGTTGAAAATGCACCATCGCAAAGATTTGGATAAGTTTTTAGCCAAGTGCGAAAAAAAAGGTGTAAAACTAAATTATAAAGTAGATTGGTAAAATGAAACGCATACTGACATTTGGAGTATATGATATGCTGCATATAGGTCATATACTTTTGTTTAAACATGCTAAAGAATTATTTCCAGAAGAGGAATGTCAACTTATTGTTGCAGTTCAGGATGGAGATTGCATACTAAAGTATAAACCTGATACCAAGATGGTATACAACACGGACGAACGGCTGTTTATGGTAAGTGCAGTACGTTGGGTTGACGAAGTGATTATATACAAGGATGTGGATGTTGACATTCAAAACATTGATTTTGATGTATTTGCCAAAGGACCAGATCAGCAACATGCAGGCTTTCAAAGAGCAGTAGCTTGGTGCGAATCCAATGGTAAACAAGTGGTTATCGTTCCGCGAACGGAAGGGATATCATCAACTATGTTGCGTGAGTATTCAAAAAACAAATAAAAAAATCTAAAATGGAAAACAATCGTATAGATTATATTGATATTGCCAAAGGAGTTGGTATGTTAGCCATCATTTGGGGTCATATTATGCTGTTCGGATGGTCATATAAATTGGTATATAGTTTTCACATACCGTTGTTCTTTTGCCTTTCAGGCATGTGTTTTAATCAAAAGAAATATGACTCTGTTTGGCAACTTATCAAGCGCAGAGTCCAGACTCTATTGATACCTTATTTAATATTTTCATTAGTGACCTGGCTGATATATGTGGTTGGAGTCTTGGCTTTCCATAACGATACGATGCAAAATTGTTGGTATTATTTGTTACAAACAGTTTTTGCCCAAGGATCTGGAGGATATTTGGAACACAATGTAGCTTTGTGGTTCGTAACCTGCTTGTTTGTGGTGGATGTTTTGTATTATTTCATAAGCAAGTTGCCCGACTGGGCTAATATTCTTGTATGTTTATTATGCGCTGCGGGAGGCATTTTGATGTCGTCGCATTATTACAATATCACCACATTGCCATGGAGCGTTGATTCAGCTTTATCGGCCATTCCGTTTTTTGCGTTTGGCAATCTAATGGTGAAAAAGTTATCACATGAAAAGATAGTTCAAAGTGTTGATAATCATTTATTAATTTATGTGGTAGTAACAGTTTTGCTTACTGTATTTTTGGTGATTAATGTGCAAAACAATGGTTATATTTCGATGGGACATAATTGTTTGGGCGATCGTACCTGGCTGTTTTATCTTAATGCATTTATTGGAACAGTTTCCACCATTCTTTTCAGTTTGATATTGAGTTCATTGTTGAGTAAAGGGATATTGAAAAGAACAATTACTTATATTCGTTGGCTTGGTAACAATAGTTTTTATGCTATGGCAAGCCACTTGCCATTAAAAGCGGCATTACTAACCATTCCTGCTAGAATGCTTCACACCAATACTGGTTCGGGTTTATGCTCTAACATTTGGATTTCTCTTGTAGCTTTTATAGCAACTCTATTGGTGACATCCATAGTGATACAACTTATCAATAAAGGGAAGGAGTTATTTGCCAAAAGGAAACAATACAAATAGGCGTGTACTTCATGAGAAATATTAAGAAAAAAGTGTTTGGTGTTCAGACGAAATTGACGGAGGAGGATTTGGAGGCATTAGAGCGGGCTAAGAGGAAGAGGGGATATGAGGAGCCGGAGGTATAATGGTATTGTATTGAGATTGATGAAAACTGTTTGAAACTTTGATGCAAAACTATTCTATATTTCACAATCTCAAGCAATACATCTTTATAATTTGTTGCCTTTTCGTCGCTATAGCGTCTTTCGAGGGTTGTACGGTCATTAAAGTGAAAAGCCAAAAAGACTTTGACGAACTTCAAGAAAAGTTAACAAGCACAATTAAGACAGGGGGAAAAAACATTTCTGTCACCTTATCCTCAGGAACCTACGCTTTTAATGAAAACCACATCACCTTGAAAGGCATAAATGCCCCTGAAACAAAAATCCACATCCATGACAAGGGGGCAATCTTAATTCCACAAGGGCATGAATACCACGATGGAGAGGATTATCAAGGCATCTTCACTGTGAAAAATAGTTGGATGAGCGGTGCAAGAGATGTGGAGACTTGGTCTTCTGTTCGATATGCTGATGGCTTGATAGAAATCCTTGATGTTGCAGAAAAGCGTTGCCGACTTAAAGCTAAAGAAGCTTTGTCTACTAATACAGATTTCAACAACGCATACATACTTATCCCACATTGGTACCAGTCGAATGTTTATAAAATTGACAAAATAGAAGGAACTGATATTTATTTTACCGCTAATAATTTGAAAGAGTCTTCCTTCGGTGGCTACAATGTGAACGACGATTACAATTACGGCAAAAAAGGTATCCGTTATAAACTTTGCAACATAGAGACTGGAGATGATTACTTGCGTATTATAGACGGAAAAGTGCATTTGCCAAAAGACATCAATACGGTTTGGGAGGGTACAACACATCGTTTTCTGACCATTCAAAACTGTAGGTTTGCCTCAATAGATATTTCCGGCCTACAATTCCACGGCAATGCTTATGCTGAGTCAAATCCCGCCGTTCATGTAAAGAATTCGAAGTGCAAAGAAATCAGGATTCACAAGTGTGGATTTTATGGTATGCGTGGAAATGTGATTTCCATCACAGCATCACCCAATGTAATAATAGACAACAACAAGTTTGAAGATTGTTACTATAATGGCATTAAGTCAGATAATGCAAGCGCCAACACCGTGGTTGAGAAAAACAAATTCAATTCAATGGGTAAGCGCATGAATAACACTTTTTGTGTCGTGTGCCGAGGAACAGATTACCATGTTGTTGACAATGTTTTCCTTAATTATGGCTATGGCGGTGTTGGCGTTGGTGTTTGGTATAAAAGTAAAATGAAACAACCCTGTTGTGGCATCATAGAGAACAATGAACTGAGTTTTGACCAGGATTATTTAAACACTATTGATAACTATAGCATCATGGACGGAGGGGCCATCTATCTTTGGACTAAAAATGCTCATTCTGTTATTCGGTATAATTACATACATGGTTTCTCTGGCATGAAATCCAACAGAGGTATCTTTTGTGATGATGGTGCATATAACTTTGAGATTTATGGCAATGTCATCATGGGTGTTGCCAACAGCAGGTGTATAGACTCCCACCGTATAGCCAAAGTTGAAAGTGCGAGAACTCCCGAATCTGGCATCGATAAAGCCAATGTAAACATCATTATTCGGGACAATATTGTTGACGGAAGTATCCGATTTGAGGGTAATGAAGAGGTCGAAAACGGCTGCGTGAAAGGGTCAAACTTCATCCTTCTTGCCAATAACGGCAAGATGCCGAAGAATGTGCTGAGTAATATTACGGATGATGAGGACGACATCGTATTGGAATTTAATGGTATGAAAAAGGGGAAGATTGGCATTTCTCCCTTTTGCTATCGCAAATTGAAGAAAACAGCTGCTTGGAAATCAATTCATGAATATGTAATCAAGAAATAATCAATTTAATATTTAAGAATTATGAAATACTACACAATGTCTGAAACGCGTGCGTTTCTTGAAAGTATAGGGATGCCTGGTGGCGACCTTTACGATTTACCGACATCAGAAAAGCGCTTTCCCGACGGAGGCCAATACCGTTTTGAAGTTCCTGGCATCCAGGGACCCGGCCCAATGAAGGCCTTGCTTGAGGCTTTGGATGAATACGGTATCCAAATCCACCGTGTCACCCAGACCAAGGGTATCATGTTCCTCACCGACGAAGAAATCTCGAAGATGGTGGAATATGCCAAGAAATGGAATGTCCAATTAGTATTGGCTTGCGGTCCACGTGCCACTACCGACACTTCCGCATCAGTGAAGACCGAAGAAGGCCAACGTATGGGCTACCGCCTACGTGGAGAGGAACAAATTGCTCGTGGCATTGAAGAGATTCGCCGTGGTGCCCGTTTGGGTGTTCGTGGCTTCCTCGTCTATGACGAAGGCCTGCTTTGGGCCTTAGGTGAGGCTCGCAAGAAGG
This sequence comes from Bacteroidales bacterium, assembly GCA_016290215.1. Taxonomy (GTDB): domain Bacteria; phylum Bacteroidota; class Bacteroidia; order Bacteroidales; family F082; genus Limimorpha. The sequence continues at coordinate 8,240 of JAEETH010000072.1, read as the reverse complement.
GCTTTATTCCTGCCGACTGCCACTTCAAGGTGAGTGCCCACTCTGGCCATGGAAACCCTTGCTCTGCTCATGTGTTGGAAACCTTGGGTGCTGATAGCATCAACCCCGTGCGTGACATTCAGGTGCAGATGTTGGCCGCCATGCGTGCCGCCATCGATGTGCCGATTGACTTGCACACCGAGAACCCGAAATCAAGCGGTGGCTTCATACGTCACTACGAAGTGCCGGATTTCATCCGGGTGGCTGCTCCCGTATATCTGAAGACTGGTGGCTCTGTTGCGGCTAACCATAGCTATGACACCACCGAAAAGGAAGCCAAACAACGTGCCAAACAAGTTTCTCTTGTGAAGAGAGTCATTGATACTTATTACCCTGAAGCTATTGTTTCGCCCAAATAAGTTGAGAGTTCAAGAGTTCAAGAGTTCAAAGGTTCAAAGGTTCAAGAGTTCAAAGGTTCAAAGACGAAGCCACGGCTTGAACCTCTTAAACCTCTTAAACCCTTTAAACCCTTTAAACCCTTTAAACCCCAAGGAACATGGCGACTGTACGAGATTTTGAGGATTTGGCGATATTTCAGAAAGCGAGAGAGCTTTCAAAAAAAATTTATGATATAACCGAAAAAGAAAAGTTCAAGCGTGACTACCGTTTTGTCGCTCAAATACACGCTTCGGTGGGATCCGTAATGGACAATATCGCTGAAGGTTTTGAAAGAAACGGTAATAAGGAATTTGTAAACTTCTTGTTTATAGCCAAAGGCTCTTGTGGTGAAGTCCGTTCACAATTAATTCGAGCCAATGATGTTGGCTATCTTGAACCCGAAGAATATAAAGGATTATATACTGAATGTCGCAAACTCTCTGCTGGCATTATGAACTTTATCAAAGAAATCAAGGACAGTGATTTTGCAGGTCCAAAGTTTAAATAGTTTAAATAGTTTAAAAGTTCAAAAAGTTCAAAAGGTTCAAAAGGTTCAAAAGGTTCAAAAGGTTCAAGAGTTTAAAGGGTTAAAAAGCGGTTGGTCGCAAGGCTTGAACATCTTGAACATCTTAAACATCTTGAACATCTTAAACATCTTAAACATCTTAAACATCTTAAACTTTCCGATCAACTTAAACATCTTGAACCCTTAAACCTCTTGAACTATTGAAATAATTGTACAATGAAACATCATCAATATAACCCAGATTACCAGTTCGTAAAAGATCCGGTTGATTTCAATAAATACACCGAACGCCGCTTGTTGCAATACTGTTTGGGAGCCACCATGTACATGCCCGGCACCAAAGACTTTGCGCAAGCTATCATCGACAAGAAATATCCTGGCCTCACCTCTATGGTGATGTGTTTCGAGGATGCATGCAAGGAAGAGGATGTGCCAGCTGCTGAGCAGAATTGTATTCATGTACTGGAGACTTTGCGCCAAAAGGTGGAAAAAGGCGAATTGGATTACAAAGACATTCCGCTCATTTTCTTCCGTGTGCGCAATGTAGAGCAGTTTAAGCATTTTGTCAAACTGTTGCCCATAGAGACCGTACCTTACATCACAGGCTTCAACTTTCCGAAGTTCAACAGCCTCAACGCGGCGGCCTATATGGACCATCTTGCTGACATCAACGAACGAGCTGGTGAGGTGCTGTACGGTATGCCCATCATCGAGGATGCCCGAGTGGCCTACAAAGAGAGCCGACTTGATGAATTGATTGCCGTGAAACGAGTGCTTGACCAAAACAAGCAGCTGGTGCTCAATGTGCGCGTGGGAGGTACGGATTTCTCGTCGTGCTTCGGTGTTCGCCGAGGCATCAACTATACCATCTATGATATCATGACTGTTGCCAACTGCTTGATGGACATCCTCAATGTCTTCACCCGCAACAATGATTATACCGTGAGTGGTCCTGTTTGGGAGTATTTTCGTGTGAACAAACGAATGAAGAGCATGGCAGAGCTGCCTAAGGTGGACTTGCAACAGACTTTGCTGAAGCGCAAGGCTATAGTGAACGATGCCGTTGACGGCCTTATGCGCGAGTTGGTGCTTGACCAAGCCAATGGCTTCATGGGAAAGACCTGTATTCATCCTTCGCATCTGAATTATATCAACGGCATGTTGGCGGTGACCAAGGATGAGTACGACGATGCTTATCAGATTATGCATACTAGCGGCGGTGTAATAAAAGGCACCAAAGGCATGAATGAGATTGGCCCGCACAAAGCCTGGGCGGAACGCATCATGATGCGAGCCGAAGCGTATGGGGTGATTGAGAACGAAGGAAGTTACATGGATTTGTTTGGAGAGTAATTGTTTATGAAAAAAGATCGTATTCTAGGATTTGATATTGCTAGAGCAGTGAGTATCATTTGGGTGGTTTTGTATCATTCTATTGATTATGCCAATGCAGGTCAACTATATAATCATTCTGCGGTAAAAACAATAACATACGCGTCGCTTGCAATTTTTACGTTTTTATCTGGTTATTTATTGGCATCGCGGTATCAATTTGATAAAAAGGGAAGTGTTAGAGAATTCTATAAGAAACGTTTTATTAGATTCTATCCACTATTCTTTGTTTCATCTATCATACTTTGTTTGATTGGTTTCAATACCTGGATTAACACAGCAAAGGGTTTGGTGGGATTATCGCCTTTTTGGACTCCACATCCTAGGACAATGTGGTATTGTGCTATGCTTATTTCACTCTATTTGTTAACACCGCTGTGGTCAAAAGGAAACTTTTGGGTCAAGGTATTTAAGTTTGCGGGAACGATGGCTGTTATTGCTATTGTGCATGTGATGTTTCATTCTGTTGAGCCGCGTACATTTTTCTATTTCCCGTTCTTCTTTTTGGGAATTCTCGTTTCTCAATATGGTAATAGCTTTTTTCTTACCGCCTCAAAATCACCCAAATATACGTTTCTTTTGTTGATCTTATTTGTTGCAATATGGATTGTGCAAGCAATGACCAATAATTCAATGCTTAAATGGGGTAATAGTATTTTGGGGATGGTATCGCTGTTGTTCCTATATATGTATATCGGCGAGAAGATGAAAAACAACAAAAATTTCCTGTGGATGATTTCGTTGTTAAGCTATGCTAGTTTGAGTATTTATTTGTTTCATAGAGAGGTTGATGAAGCACTATTATGGCTTTGGCAGCCAAGTAATCCTTATATTATGTTTCTGTATGTTGGTATAGTTGGACTACTTATCACCATTGTATTGGCTTATTGGATTCAAAAAGGGTACGACAGAATACTTCAAAATAAACAGAAATGATAAAAGATCTTTATACTCCTCTGACAGAGGATATAGTTAGCCAACTGAAAGTTGGCGATGTGGTGACCATCACAGGCAACATTTACACTGGTCGTGATGCAGTGTTGCCTAAAATCGTTAATGCCGCCGAAGAAGGGACATTGAATGATTTGGGTATTGACCTGCAAGGTGCAGTTATCTTCCACACAGCAGTTAGTCCTGCTGGTGTAGGCCCAACTTCAAGCAATAAAGTAGAGATTGAATGTACTTTTGAGCCTTTGTCAAGACATGGCGTGAAAATGCATTTGGGCAAAGGAGCCATCTCAAAGGAAACCGTGAAAGCCTTGGCGGAGCAGAATGCTGTCTTTGCCATCATTCCGCCCGTGACAGCCTTGTTGGGTAGTCAAACTGTTGAACAAGAAATTGTGGCTTTCCCCGAGTTGGGAATGGAGGCTTTCAACAGGTTGAAGGTGGTCAAGTATCAGGCCATCATAGCGGCAGCGAAAGGAGCTTCGATCTATGATTGAGGGTTTAAAGGGTTAGAAAGGTTCAAAAGCAAAGCTTAACTTGAACTCCTTGAACCCCTTGAACTCCTTGAACCCCTTGAACTCCTTGAACTCCTTGAACTCCTTGAACCCCTCGAACCCCTCGAACCCCTCGAATTTCTAAAAAACAAAAAATCATGACTATTCAAGATAAAGTAGCAGATTGCCTCGTCCGTGCAGGCTCTACCTTCCGTGAAGACCAAAAGGAAGCCTATCGTAAGGCGATTGCCGATGAACCCAACGTCCAAAGTTGTTGGGTGATGCAGCAAGTGTTGGATAACGCTATTGTCGCCGAAGAGAGAAGAAGTCCTTTATGTGACGACACGGGTATCCCGCATCTCTTCCTTGAGGTAGGGCCGAAACGCATGGTTACAGGCGAATTGCTTGAACAAATTAAGGAAGGTGTAGCCCTGGGCTTGCGGCAATTGCCCGGACGTCCTATGGCCATCAAGGGTGACGACTATGCCCGCATTGACCAAAGCGGTGGTTTGAATGAAGACAGCGGTGCCTTGTCACCTTCGCCAATATTGATCAAGTCTGTTGAGGAAGACGTGCTTCGCCTCACTGTATTGATGTTAGGTGGAGGTCCTGCCATTCGTGGCATCACGCAACGGGTATTCCATAAACACAGCGTAGATGTGGTGATTGACGAGATTGTCAACCGAGCCATTCCTGCCGTGAGTCAGTTGGGATGTTCTCCTTGTGTGTTGGCCGTAGGCATTGGCCGAAGCCAGTTTGAGGCTACCTCAATGATGATGGAAGCCATGGCCAAAGGCAATTTCAACGAACAGAGCGATTTTGAAAAGCGCATCACCAACAAAGTAAATGAAGCAAATATCGGTCCTCTCGGATTAGGTGGCAAGCATAGCGTGTTGGCTACTTTTACGAAAATTGGCCCACAACGGGCAAGTGGAGTAAGAATTGTAGCTTTGAGACCTTGTTGCTGTTTTGAGCCACGTAGAGCTTCTGTAGAATTATAGATTATGACAAAAGTTTTACATACTGCAAGATACACGGGTTTGCCACTTGAGATTCTTCAAAAGGCTTGCCCCGATGGCTTCATAGTGAAGACATTAGATGAAGCAACACAAGAGCAACTTGTAAAGGAAGTTGCTGATGCCGATTATTTCCTTGTAAGTGGTCGTTTGCCTATCGACAAAGCAGTGCTTGACCATGCCCCGAAATTGAAAATGATTCAGCGTACAGGAGTAGGCACTGAAATGCTCGACTTGGAAGAAATCCGCAAGCGTGGCATTCCTGTATATGTGAACGCAGGGGTGAATGCCAGAAGTGTGGCCGAACATACGCTTACCCTGATGCTGGCTGCGCTGAAACGACTACCTCAAATCAATGTCCAAACCCATAGTGGCGTATGGAAGAAGCAACAACAAGGCGTTACCACCCATGAGTTGTATGGTAAGACGGTTGGTTTGATAGGGATGGGAAACATCGGTCGTTTGGTGGCAGCAATGTTGCAGCCGTTTGGTGCAAAAGTGCTGTACACAGACGTGTTCCGTCAAAAAGAAGAAGTGGAAGCCAACTTGGGTTTGACCTATTGCGACAGTTTCGAAGCACTGCTACCCCAATGCGACATCCTCAGTTTCCATTGCCCATTGACCAAGGAAAACACCGAAATGCTCAACAAACAGACTTTAGCCATGATGAAAGAGAAGGGCATAGTTGTGAATACGGCACGAGGAAAACTTATCAATCCTGACGATTTGTATGAGGCATTGAAATCGGGACACGTCAAAGCAGCTGCTTTGGATACCCATTACGAGGAACCTGTTAAAGAGAACTATAAATTAGCCGAATTGGACAACGTTGTCCTCACACCACATATCGGTGGTTTGTCGTATGAGGCTTTCGCCAGTATGATGCAAGAGGCCATGAACAACATCCATGCCTTTGAAGAAGGACGGCTGGAAGAAATTGAACCAAAAAGACTGAAATAACAATTTTGCACACAGTGAATTTAACCGATACATTTATCGATGGCCTGGTGACACGGTCGCAAACCGTATCCCCACGGGTGAAGGAACAAGCCAAAAAATGTCTATTGGACTACTTGGGCGTTGTCTTGGGTGGAGCAAGATACCTGAAGGAAAAGCACCCTGTGTTTTTTGAGGTTTTTACTAAAGACCAAGGCGATAGCTCGGTGTTTGGAATACCACAAAAAACCACTGCAACAAACGCCGCCATGCTAAACGGATTCAGTGCCCATGTGCTGGAACTAGACGATGGACACCGTCACGGCATGATTCACCTTGGCGCATCCATTAACACCGCGGTGCTGTTAGCAGCAGAGAAAGAGCAGTTGAAATACGATAACATTCTTTGTGGCATCATAATGGGGTATGAGGTGGCCGTGCGCTGTGCCAGAGCTTTACAGCCAGGGCACAAAGTGCGTGGTTACCATGTGTCGGGTACTTGTGGAACCATTGGCTCGGCTATGGGGGTAGCTTTTGCCTGCGGGTATGATGTGGCACAAATGAAAGCAACATTGGCATGTGCTGTTTCGAGTGCGGCAGGTGTATTGGAGATACAGGAAGAGGCCTCCGAAATGAAGCCATACAATGTAGGCCGTGCTGCTATGGACGGATTGGTATCTGCGCAAATGGGTGGCTTGGCCATGCCAGGCCCTGATGACGTGATGGGAGGCAAACGCGGTTTTCTTAATGCGCTTACCGACACGCCTCATCCAGAGCATTTGACCGATTTTACCAACGAGGATTATGCTATCGAAGGCATTTATCAAAAGGTTCATGCAGCCTGTCGCCATTGTCACCCAGCCATTGACGCTACCCTTGATATGCGAAACGACCTCGAACTTAAACCAGAGCAGATAGAGCACATCGAAGTTCACACCTATAAATTAGCTGTGGGCAGTCACGACCATACTCAGATTCGTGGCATTAGCTCTGCAAAATTGAGCACACCCTATGGTGTGGCTTTGGCCGTTGTTAAAGGCAGTGCCGGTTATGCGGACTATAATGAAGTAAACTTGGATGATTACAACATCAAAGCGCTAACCCGAAAGGTTAGTGTTATCGAGGACGAAAACCTTACAGCACAGTCACCAGCAGTGAGAGGCGCAAAGGTTATCATCTATCTGAAGAATGGAAAATCTTACGAAGCACCATGCCTTTATCCCAAGGGAGAACCGGAGCATCCCCTCACAAAAGAAGAACTTGAGGCAAAGTTCCGTGGTCTGGCCATGTATGGAGGCTTGACACGGGAGGATTGTGACAAGATGATTAATTCAGTATGGGATGGTAGTTTCTCAAACAAAAAGAATAAACTATAAATTTTACGTTCAATTATGGACTATAAAGGAATACGAATACTTGTATTGGATGGATATGGTCGTCAAATACCAGCTATTTTAAGGGAATTGCATGATTTGGGCTGTGTAATTACTACCATGAACGACAGGAAACTAGATGTTGGCTACAGTTCTCGCTATCCAGACAAACGGATAGTCAAGAAAGGCATCCGTGAAGATGATGAACTCATGCGACAAGCTATTGAAAGCGAAGTGGCTTCTGGCAATTACGATGTCATCTTTCCAGTTCTTGAAAAGTCAACAGACATTCTCCTCAATATGAAGGAGGAAGGGAAATGCGACCACGTAAAAGTAATAGCAGCTCCACGAGAGGCTTTCCTGCAGGCATACGACAAGGAGTTGACCATGAAAGTTTGTCAAGAAAATGGCATTCCATGTCCTCGTACCAAAATGGATGACGAAAGCATGGACGAATACCTTTCGAAAGTAATGTTCCCTTTAGCTTGCAAGCCGCGTAAAGGTAGTGGTGCAGCGGGTTTCAAAAAAGTGGATAGTCGTGAGGAGTTGGAAAAGTATATAGAGGAAGGTGTTATTGATGTTTCCAAATATGTGATCCAGGAATACATACCGCAAACCGACTATCGGTATGGAAGTCGCGTAATGCTTGACAAAAATGGTAAATGTATTTACGATGTTACCGTACAGTCGTGCCGGTCATTCCCCATTGACGGAGGCCCTGGCTGCTATATTCGTACTATTGACAGACCCGATATCAATTCATACGCAGAACGGTTGCTTCAAGCGATGGGATGGGCAGGATTTGCCCATGTAAGTTTTATCATGGATCCGAGAGACTGGACTCCCAAAGTCATAGAAATCAACGGACGCATACCTGCTAGCATTAAGATTTGTACAATAGTGGGTGCTCAACCCGTAAAGACATTGTTAGACTATGTGTATGGAGAGGAGTTGAAACCTATGACAAAAAAGATACCAGAAATGGTGGCACTGCGTTATTTCCATACGGATATTGTGTGGCTGTTTAAGTCACCTAACCGTTTTAAGGCTAAGCCATCATGGTTCAACTTTAGGAAGAACCACGACTATATCTGGAGTTGGCGCGACCCCATGCCTTTCTTCACATATACTATCGAACATA
>JAEETH010000071.1 GCA_016290215.1 Bacteroidales bacterium | reverse complement strand
GCCACATTCGACAGAAAAGAGGGCTTATAAACGAAGTGGGCGCATCAGAGAAAATCCGACGCGCCCACTTTTGAAAAAAATGTACAATTCATTTTAGAAATGTGTACAATTCGTTTTTGCGATTATATCAATTTTACAATTTGGAGTGATGATTTTATTTGTCCTCATTGTGGGAATGAAATGTCATTTTGGGCTGTCGCAGTAGATTTAAATGAAATGAAAATCCATGATTGTTTTAATTGTCCACAATGCTCTACTTTGCTCACGAAAAAGGACTTGATGAAGTCATGGAAAAGTAATTATGATGAAATACTCAAAGAAGTAAGAGCGGAAAGAAAAAAAACACCAGTTCTGATCAACTTTACAATAAATGGTAAGCGAAAAGAAAGACAACTATCGGATTATGACAAAATGGTGTTGAGGCAGATTGACGACATAGATATTTCAAATTATTATACTATAAAACTTCCTATAGGTGATAAAACGAATGGGATTATTCGTGCTAACAAGGCTGAGTTTTTACATGATTTGTATACAAAAAGAGCATATATCTACCTCTCCAAGGTTTTAGAACTAGTAAAAGGTGATGCGTATTTAACAGCTTGGGTTACGTCAATTCTACAAACTGCATCAACAATGTATTCATTTAGATTAAACAGAAAAAATGGTATAATGAAGGGAACCTTATATATTCCTTCTTTGATGACAGAGTGTAATCCATATCATCTCTTACAAAGCAAGATTGATAGGTTTATAAGCTCATGGTATGCTGATAGAGGATTAGGAGTTGTTTCTTTGACATCAGCTACTAACTTGAACATTTCTAATGATAGCATTGATTATATCTTCATAGACCCTCCCTTTGGCGCTAATCTAATGTATTCAGAATTGAATAGTATTTGGGAAGGATGGCTAAGAGTAAGAACAGACAACGATAAAGAGGCAATAGTCAATCAAACACAGAAAAAAACATTGTTCGATTATCAAACCCTTATGAATGCTTCTCTTAAAGAGTTTTACCGTATTCTGAAGCCTGGTCGATGGATTACAATTGAGTTTAGTAATACCGCTGCTTCTGTTTGGAATTCTATTCAAAACGCATTACAAGGAGTAGGCTTTGTGATTGCCAATGTGGCATCACTTGATAAAAAACAAGGTTCATACAACGCTATTACTTCAACCACCGCAGTTAAGCAAGACTTGGTTATTACTTGTTATAAGCCGTCAGATAAACTTACGCAAAAGATGAACTCCGAGAGAGGCGGCAAAAACAATGTTTGGGATTTTTTGGAAGAACATTTGGCACACTTGTCTGTTCATGTAGAAAAAGATAGTGCAACAACAACAATAGTAGAAAGAAGCCCGAGAATTCTGTTCGACCGTCTCATTAGCTACTATGTACAACATGGTTATTCAATTCCAATGGATGCACAAGAGTTTCAGAGAGGTCTGCGCGAACGATTTGTTGAACGCGATGGCATGTTCTTCACCGCAAAGCAGGCAGCCAAGTATGAAGCTAAACGCATGACAACGAGCGAGTTTGTTCCTATGGGAATTATTGTTAGCGACGAAGCCAACGGTATTGAATGGCTACGCAACGAGTTGCGACAACGTGAACAGACCTATGCAGACTTGAATCCCAAATGGATGCGTGCTCTCAATGGTGTGCGCAAGGGCGACCAAATACCAGGTCTTGATGTGTTGCTTGAGGAGAATTTCATCCAAAATACTGATGGCACTTGGAGGTTGCCTAACATCAACGATGATGTTGACCTTGAGAAACTGCGCACCAAAGCCTTGCTCAAAGAGTATAAAATCTATTTGGAAGTTTGCCGCAAACCGCGTGGTAAACTCAAAGATGTGCGTGTGGAAGCTGTTCGTGCTGGTTTCAAGCAATGCTACACTGACAAGAACTTTGCTGACATTATCCTCGTGGGCGATCGCATTCCGCAAAACCTACTCACCGAAGACGAAATCCTTTTACGGTATTATGACTTCGCTTGCAGTAAAATGTAATAGAACATGGACAGCTTCGTTGAAGAAATACTATCAAAAATCACTCGCTCGGATTGCCTTCTGAGTATCGTGCAAAACACCGATGGTTTTTTGGGTCGCATCGATACTCAGGAAGCATTCGTGCGCGAAGCTAATGTAATGCTGTTGCCCGCCCAGGCTTTGGAATTGCGCGTACATTACGAACGGTGGTTTAAGGGTAGTGATCAACGTTTGTGTTATATTGTCGAAGACCTCAACGAAGTGTTGCCTGACATCAAAGCCGAGGCCTTTTGTTGCACGTTTAGCATTTGTGATTTGCTTTGGGGTTACGACAAGTCCGAAATACTGCGATGGAATGCATCCTTTTCAGTGCTTCATTCGCTATTTTTAAAAAAGCAAAGCCGATACTTGGATGCACAGCAAACTCGGTCAGCGATGGGATTCTCACTATCAGAGAACAATCAATTTGATTTAGAAAAGACACTTTCTGAACTGCGTTCCGTTACGCTCGACTGGACCAATGTCGAGACCATAGAAAAAATAAGCTGTTTATTGCGTAGTGCCATCGCCAACCGAGCATACGATGCCGTTGAGCCAGCCGTCGATGAAATCAACCTACAGTTTCAAACTTTCATGGATGACAATTATCAAGGTCTGCTCACCAAAAGCCATGTGAAAAGACCTTATTCGGTCAACAACATACTGAAGCACATCCACTATTCTAATCCCGACCTAAAAGAAAAAGTCGCTTTGGTGGTCATTGATGGCATGTCGTTTTGGCAATACCAGCAACTACGCATAGAACTTAATGCAGAAGGGATGGAAACCCAAGATGAAGTGACTTTTGCTTGGCTTCCGTCCATCACTAAACTATCTCGCCAGGCCATCTTCCGTGGCGATATGCCAAAGAGCATGTATGTGCAGAATCCAAGCAGCGAGAAAAAGCTGTGGTTTGACTATTGGGATAATAGGAAAGTACCAAGCTATATGGTGTGGTACGAATTTGAAGGAATGGTAAACCATCCCGAAGCATACACAAGGCTCGCCTATGTCAACGCATCATTCGACCATTGCATGCACGGCTGTAGGGATATGAAAGACCTTTTCGATTTGACATCGAATCGCATCGAAGAAATTGTAGAACAAATAAAAACATTCTACGAAACTGGTTATCGTATTTATATCACTACCGACCATGGCAACGTCTTTTCACATTCTTGGCGTGTGCTCTCGCCTCAGGAGAAGGCTATGGTCTATGGCAACGAGAGTCGCGGAGGTCGGCATTTGATATTCACAAAGCCAGAATATAGAGACTACTTCTTTAACCAAAACCCTGCGTTAAAAGACGAAATGCTTATCAGAGATAATTTTGCTGTGTGGCAAGACGCAAGATGCTTTAAAAGTTCGGACGAGGTTACCCATGGAGGCTGTCATTTTCTTGAAATGATAATCCCATTCGTCATAATAGAAAGGAAACAAGGATGAATAAAGTAATAGGAATCAACCAGCGTATATCTGTGACACTAATCGAAGCATCACTTCGGGCAGTTTTTAATGGAACATACAACAAAGAATTTGCTCGTATGCTTGCCGAAGGTGAGTTCCAAGGCGAAAACCGATTGAAGAAAGCTGTTAGTGAGTTGGGAAAAGTAGTGGAAAGAAATGCATTGCTTCCATTTTTGGTAGAGCATAAACAACAGGTAATAGAAGCCATGCAACATGTATGTGACAAAGCTATTATCATCGCGGCACTATATAATACGGCATTCCGTTTCAGTTATGAAGAAGTGACCATCTTGGGGAAATACTTTCATGTTCAAGACAAAGTGCCAAGATCCCTTCTTGAAGAAAGAGTTTCCGAGATCTATGGCTTCAATAAGTCTATATCCAACGCCATCGATTACAGTATGCCCACCTTGATAGAAGCTGGATTCATTAATCGTCCTGAGGCAGGAGTCTACGAGAAGCCAAACCTGTCCATAAAAACCGAAATCTCTTTGGCAATCTACAAGGAATCTTTCTATTTGAACAACCCATTATTGGATAGGCAACAAGAATACGAGGATGCACCTTATTTCGAGTTTTTGAAATAACCGGCATATCCCTTTACCGTTCAAGAGATGGCGGATTCTTGTCCGCGATGACGGCAATAGGCGCAGGTGTTGTCGTTCCGTTTAAGTGAAGGGTAGAAGCCAAAGTCCCAAAGGGACGGCCCCACCCCACCCCGATATACAATTATGGTTTTCATATTGAGATGGGCGGATTCCTGTATGCCGCAGCCATAGATACCCGCCATCGCACCTGCCCTCATCGGCATGACATGGCTGCTTGACCCCCACCACACCCCGATATGCAATGTCGGGTTTTCATATTGAGATGGGCGTATCCCAAGATGTAGCCATTCCGTGAAAATGTACCCAACGGATAAGGAATTCATTCCAGTCCCAAAATGCTCAAAATATCCTCCAATTCAGGAAAATTACGAACACATGTTTTTATTCACAAAATCGACCGCCTATAAAATCCCAAACGGAATAACATAGACGGTCGATTTCTAAATGACACGTGATGCTAATCAAGCCTGCGCCGTAGGAATACCCATGTTGAACGGGGCGATGCCGCCGCCGTCGGTGATGGTGCCAAACTGTTGCTCGTATTTGGCGATATTCTCGGCCAAAGCCTTATACAGACGCTTGGCGTTCAAGGGATTCAAAATCACTCTTGAGCGAACCTTGGCCTTGGGCGTGCCAGGCATCATCTGGGCGAAGTCGACGATGAACTCATTGGGAGAATGAGTGATGATGGCCAAATTGGAGTAAGTACCCTGGGCAACCTCGTCGCTGATTTCAATGTTCAATTGATTCTTCTGATTGTTTTCCATAATGTTATTTTATTAAGTAGATGGGCATATTTAATTGACATATTGGACGCGAAACTATGGGACTATGACTTGTGACTATGACCATGACCAACTTCAGCCAAGAGCTGAAATTTCAGCATTCCTGTGGAAACGGTCATCGTCATAGTCAATGGTCATAGTAAAAAGTCCCATGTCCAGCGGCAAAAAACATGTAGCTTAATTTTGAATAGTTACTTAAAAAAGCGGGGACAACCGATTGGCCGTCCCCGCTCAGTGAATTACAAATTAGTTGTTTTCGGCCTTGGCTTGCAGCTCCTCGTACTCTTCACGAGAACCGACAATCAAGTCTTCGTACTCACGCAGACCTGTGCCAGCAGGAATCTTGTGACCAACGATCACATTTTCCTTCATGCCGAGCAGGTAATCGCTCTTGGCAGCGATGGCGGCGTTGGTCAACACCTTGGTGGTCTCCTGGAAGGAGGCAGCCGAGATGAAGCTGTCGGTAGCCAAAGCAGCGCGGGTGATACCTTGCAGCACTTGGGTTGCCGTTGCCGGACGAGCAGGACGCACCGTCGGCAAGGTCAAGTCCTTACGCTTCAGAGCGGATTCTTCCTCACGGAGTTTCATCGCCGAAACGATTTCACCCTTTTGGAGTTTTTCGGAAGCACCATTGTCTTCAACGAAGAACTTACCGTAGATGTCGTCGTTCTCTTCTTGGAAGGTCAGCTTGTTGACCAGCTCGCCTTGCAGGAAGCGGGTATCACCTGGGTCGATGATTTCGACCTTACGCATCATCTGACGCACGATGACCTCAAAGTGCTTGTCGTTGATGACCACACCTTGCTGACGGTACACGCTCTGTGCCTCGTTGACGATGTATTCCTGCACCTTCATCGGGCCCATAATGGCCAAGATGCTGGCAGGCGTGATGACACCTTCCGAAAGCGGCTGACCAGCCTTCACGAAGTCGTTCTCCTGAGCCAGAATCTGCTTCGAGGTCGGGATGAGGTAACGCTTCTCCTCGCCCGTCTTGGCGGTGACCACGACCTCACGGTTGCCACGCTTCAGTTTCTTCTCAAGGTGGACGATACCGTCGATTTCGGAAACGATAGCCGGGTCGATAGAGTTACGGGCCTCAAACAGCTCTTGCACACGCGGCAGACCACCCGTGATATCACCGCCGCCAGAGACGTTACGCGGGATACGCACCAGTTGGTCACCAGCATTGATAGCCTCGCCTTCTTCAACGATGACGTGGGCATCAACAGGCAAGTCGTAGGAAACCAAAGTCTCGCCGTTCTCATCAACGATGTCGATGAGCGGGTTCTTGGCGCCTCTCCTACCCTCTATGATGACGCGCTCGTTAAAGCCCGTCTCAGCGATGGTCTCGTTACGGTAGGTCACGCCTTCAACCACATTCTGGAAGCGTACACTACCAGTATACTCGGAGATGATGGTGGCATTGTAGGGGTCCCATTCGCAAATCTTGTCGCCCTTCTTCACCTGGTCGCCACTCTTGAAGAACAACTTGGCACCGTAAGGGATGTTAGTCGTCATCAGAACGACGTTGGTATTGTTGTCGTGCAACTTCATTTCAGCCGAACGGCCAATGACAATCTGGTAGTTGTCGTCTTCCTTGTTGACTTCGACGGAACGAAGTTCTTCGATTTCGAGGTAACCGTCGTACTTGGCTTCGGTGCTGTTGGCCACCAAGCCCTTCGATGCCTTACCACCTTGGTGGAAGGTACGCAGGGTCAGCTGGGTACCAGGTTCACCGATGGACTGTGCGGCGATGACACCCACAGCCTCACCTTTCTGCACCAGCTTGCTCGACGACAAGTTACGTCCGTAGCAGTTAGCACACACGCCGCGCTTCGACTCACAAGTCAGCACGGAACGGATTTCAACACTATCCAACGGCGATTCGTCGATAGCTTCGGCGATAGTCTCGTTGATTTCTTCACCGCTGGCCACGATGAGTTCACCCGTCTGAGGATGGAACACGTCGTGCAAAGCCACACGGCCAAGGATGCGGTCATATAACAAGGAGTGCTTGCCAGGTTCTTTTTGTTCCTCACCACGCGAGATGGTCATGCCACGGAGCGTGCCGCAGTCCTTCTCGGTGATGATGACATCGTGAGCCACATCGACCAGACGACGGGTCAAGTAACCAGCGTCAGCGGTCTTCAGAGCGGTATCGGCCAAACCCTTACGGGCACCGTGGGTGGAGATGAAGTACTCCAACACGGACAGACCTTCCTGGAAGTTCGACAGAATCGGGTTCTCGATGATTTCGGAGCCGCCTGAACCAGCCTTCATAGGCTTGGCCATCAGACCTCTCATACCACAGAGCTGTGACACCTGAGCCTCGGAACCACGAGCGCCAGAGTGCAGCATCATGTACACCGGGTTGAAGCCTTGGTCGTCGCTCGACAACACCTTCATCACCTCTTGGGTGAGTTTGGCGTTGACGTCGGTCCAAAGGTCAACGATCTGGTTATAACGCTCATTCGGGCCCATGAAGCCCATCTTCTCGAACTCACGGATTTCAGCGGCCTTGGCGTTAGCATCAGTGATGAGGTTGCTCTTCATCTGAGGAACAAGGACGTTACCCAGATTGAACGACAGACCACCTTTATAAGCCTGATAGTAACCCATGTTCTTGATGTCGTCGAGGAACTTGGTCGTGACGGCAGTGCCTTCCATCCGCACCATGTCGCCGACGATGCTACGCAATGACTTCTTGGTCAACAGCTCATTGATGAAGCCGTAGTCCTCAGGCACGACTTGGTTGAAGATGACACGACCCACGGTGGTCTCGACTAACTTCGTGACGAGTTTGTCCTCCTCACGAACCTTCACTCTCACCTTGATGATGGCGTGCATGTCGGCACGACCTTCATTGTGGGCGATGATGACCTCTTCAGGCGAGTAGAACGACATGCCTTCACCCTTCACAGGATGATCAGGCGTGCTTCTACGAGGCTTGGTGATATAATACAGACCAAGAACCATGTCCTGCGAAGGCAGCGTGATAGGTGCGCCATTCGAGGGGTTCAGGATGTTGTGCGAAGCCAGCATCAGGATCTGAGCCTCAAGGACAGCGGCGTTGCCCAACGGTACGTGGACAGCCATCTGGTCACCGTCGAAGTCAGCGTTGAATGCCGTACATACCAAGGGGTGCAAACGGATTGCCTTACCTTCGATGAGCTTCGGCTGGAAGGCCTGGATACCCAGACGGTGCAGCGTAGGAGCACGGTTCAGCAGAATCGGGTGACCCTTCAGGATGTTTTCGAGGATGTCCCAAACGACGGGATCCTTACGGTCGACAATCTTCTTGGCCGACTTCACGGTCTTGACGATGCCGCGCTCGATGAGCTTACGGATCACAAACGGCTTGAACAGCTCGGCGGCCATGTCCTTAGGCAGACCGCATTCGTTCATGTTCAGGTCGGGACCGACCACGATAACGGAACGACCAGAGTAGTCGACACGTTTACCGAGCAGGTTCTGACGGAAACGGCCTTGCTTACCTTTCAAGCTATCGCTCAAAGACTTCAGCGGGCGGTTCGAGTCGGTCTTCACTGCGCTCGACTTGCGTGAGTTGTCGAACAACGAGTCGACAGCCTCTTGCAGCATACGCTTCTCATTACGCATGATGACGTCAGGGGCGTTGATTTCGATCAAGCGCTTCAGACGGTTGTTGCGGATGATGACACGACGGTAGAGGTCGTTCAAGTCGGAAGTGGCGAAACGACCACCATCCAACGGGACGAGAGGACGCAGCTCCGGAGGAATCACTGGCACCACCTTCACAATCATCCATTCGGGACGGTTTTCGATATGCGTGTTGGCCTCACGGAAAGCCTCAAACACCTGCAAGCGTTTCAGCAGTTCCTGTTTCTTCTGCTGGGCTTTCACCTCATTGGCTTCGGCACGCAGACGGTTGGCCTCTTCGTCAATATTCAGGCGTGACAGCAAGTCATAAACGGCATCGGCACCCATCTTGGCGATGAACTTGTTCGGGTCGTCTTCAGGAAGATATTGATTCTCAATCGGAACCATCTCCATCAGGTCGAGGTATTCTTCCTCAGTCAGGAACTCGTTCTTGGTCACCTTACGGCCTTCGTTGTCGTTAGGAATGGCTTGGCCTTCCAACACACCGCCTTGGATGACGATGTAACGTTCGTAGTAGATGATGGCATCGAGCTTCTTGGTAGGAATACCTAACAAAGCACCTATTTTATTAGGCAGGGAACGGAAATACCAGATGTGCGCCACGGGCACCACCAATGAGATGTGGCCCATGCGCTCACGTCTGACCTTCTTCTCCGTCACCTCCACACCGCAGTGGTCGCAGATGATGTTCTTGTAACGGATGCGCTTGTACTTACCGCAGTGGCATTCCCAGTCCTTCACGGGACCGAAAATGCGCTCGCAGAACAAGCCGTCGCGTTCGGGTTTATAAGTACGGTAGTTGATGGTTTCAGGTTTCAACACCTCACCGTGTGAACGGGCAAGAATCGATTCCGGCGAAGCCAAACTCACCGTTATGCTAGCGAAGTTGCTATTTACTATATTATTAGTTGCCATATTTCTGTTTTTTTATCCTAGCATTAATAAACTCAATTCAAGACTTTACCATCTTTATCCTTAAAGGTAATCTCCAAGCCTAAGCCACGGAGTTCGTGGATCAACACGTTGAAGGACTCGGGGATGCCCGGGACAGGCATGTTGTCGCCCTTCACAATCGACTCGTAGGCCTTGGCACGACCGTTCACGTCGTCAGACTTCACGGTCAGGATTTCCTGCAGTACATTGGAGGCACCGAAGGCTTCGAGTGCCCAGACTTCCATTTCACCGAAACGCTGACCACCGAACTGAGCTTTACCGCCCAAAGGCTGTTGCGTAATCAGTGAGTAAGGACCAATCGAACGGGCGTGCATCTTGTCGTCGACCATGTGGTGCAACTTCAGCATGTAGATGTAACCCACGGTGGCAGGCTGGTCGAAAGGCTCACCCGTCTCACCGTCATAGAGTTGCATACGTCCGTTGGCCGGCAAACCAGCCTTAGCCATGTATTCATTGATTTCGTTCAAGGTAGCACCATCGAAGATAGGCGTAGCGAACTTCAGTCCGAGTTCATGTCCAGCCCAACCCAAGACGGTCTCGTAAATCTGACCCAAGTTCATACGTGAAGGCACGCCCAAGGGGTTCAGCACGATGTCGACAGGAGTGCCGTCGGCGAGGAAAGGCATATCCTCGGCGCGGACAATCTTCGAAACGATACCCTTGTTACCGTGACGACCGGCCATCTTGTCACCAATCATCAGCTTACGCTTCTTGGCGACATAGACCTTGGCCATTTGCACGATGCCGTTCGGGAGTTCGTCGCCAACGCTGGCCACGTACTTCTCACGGTTGAACTTACCTTCGATTTCCTTGAACTTGACGGTGTAGTTGTCGATAATGGCACCAATCATCTTATTAATCTTTTCGTCCGAAGTCCACTTGTTGGGGTTGACGGACAGATAATCGATGTCATACAAAGCCTTGGCCGTGAACTTCACCTTCTTGGCGATGATGGTCTCCTTGAAGTTGTTTTGGACACCCGTCGAAGTGTGACCATTCAACAGCGTCATCAGCTTCTCGACGAGGACGTCCTTCAAGGCTGCCAACTCCTTCTTGCAGGCGGCATCGATCTTGGCGATGTCTTCCTTGTCCTTGGCACGGGCCTTGCGGTCCTTTTGCAGACGCGAGAAGAGGCGCTTGCCAATGACCACGCCCTTCATTGACGGGCCAGCCTTCAGTGAAGCGTTCTTCACGTCGCCGGCCTTGTCGCCGAAGATAGCACGCAGCAGCTTCTCCTCAGGAGTCGGGTCAGACTCGCCCTTAGGCGTAATCTTACCTACCAAGATGTCGCCCTCCTTGACCTCGGCACCCACGCGGATGATACCGTGCTCGTCCAAGTCCTTGGTAGCATCGGTGCTCACGTTCGGGATGTCGTTGGTCAACTCTTCGAGACCACGCTTCGTGTCGCGCACCTCAAGGGTGAACTCCTCGATGTGGATGGAGGTGAACAGGTCTTCCTTCACGATGCGCTCCGAAATCACGATGGCATCCTCGTAGTTGTAACCCTTCCAAGGCATGAAGGCCACTTTCAGGTTACGACCCAAAGCCAAGTCGCCGTTTTGCGTGGCATAACCCTCGGTCATAATCTGACCTTTGGTCACATGGTCGCCGCGACGCACGATAGGCTTGATGTTGATGCTGGTGTTCTGGTTGGTACGGGCGTACTTCGTGAGATAATAGGTCTTCACGTCGTCGTCGAAGCTGACCAAACGTTGTTCATCCGTACGGTCATACCTGATCGTGATCTTCTTGGAGTCGACGAAGATGACTTCGCCGTCGCCTTCGGCAGTGATAAGAACGCGTGAATCCTTGGCAACATAGCGTTCAATACCAGTGCCCACGATAGGACTTTCGGGATTCATCAAAGGTACAGCCTGACGCATCATGTTCGAACCCATCAAGGCACGGTTGGCGTCGTCGTGCTCCAAGAACGGAATCAACGAAGCAGCGATGGAGGCAATCTGGTTGGGACCCACATCCATCAAGTTGATTTCCTCAGGGGCAACGATAGGATAGTCAGCGATATAACGGGCCTTGATTTCCTTGTCGGTAAATCTACCCTCATCGTCGACAGGCGTGGTGGCCTGGGCGATAATCTTGTCTTCCTCAAGTTCAGCGGTCAAATAAACCGGCTCGTTCTTGAAGTCGACCACACCGTCTTTCACCTCGCGGTAAGGTGTCTCGATGAAGCCCAAGTTATTGATCTTTGCGAACACGCAGAGTGAAGAAATCAGACCGATGTTAGGACCTTCAGGGGTCTCAATCGTACACAGACGACCGTAGTGGGTGTAGTGCACGTCACGGACTTCGAAACCGGCACGGTCGCGCGACAGGCCGCCAGGACCCAAAGCGGAGATACGACGCTTGTGCGTGATTTCCGACAACGGGTTGGTTTGGTCCATGAATTGCGACAGCTGGTTGGTGCCGAAGAATGAGTTGATGACCGACGACAAGGTCTTGGCATTGATCAAGTCGATAGGCGTAAACACCTCGTTATCACGCACGTTCATGCGCTCACGGATGGTACGCGACATACGAGCCAGACCCACACCAAACTGGGCTTGCAGCTGCTCGCCCACAGTGCGGATACGACGGTTGCTCAAGTGGTCGATATCGTCGATTTCGGCCTTGCTGCTCAGCAGTTCGACCAAATATTTGATGATGGCGATGATGTCTTCCTTGGTCAGGACTTTGACGTCATCGGGAATGTCGAGGTTCAGTTTGCGGTTGATACGGTAACGACCCACCAAACCCAAATCATATCTCTTGTCGGAGAAGAACAGTTTCTCGATGATGCCACGAGCCGTTTCCTCATCGGGCGGTTCGGCATTGCGCAGTTGGCGATAGATATATTCGACAGCTTCTTTCTCCGAGTTGCTGGGGTCTTTTTCCAAGGTCTTGAAAATGACCGAATAGTCAGAAATCCTATCATTCTCATCGCGTTCCGACTCGCTGTGGAGCAGAATGGTCTTCACGCCGCTGTCCACAATCTTCTGGATGTGTTCTTCCTCGAGAACCACATCACGGTCGATGATGACCTCGTTACGTTCGATGGACACACATTCGCCAGTGTCTTCATTGACGAAGTCCTCGAAGTAAGTATGCAGCACACGGGCAGCGAGTTTGCGGCCCAACACGCGCTTCAGGCCAGCTTTCGAAACCTTCACTTCCTCAGCGAGGTTGAAGACATCAAGGATGTCCTTGTCGGTTTCGTAGCCGATGGCACGCAACAAAGTGGTGATAGGTAACTTTTTCTTACGGTCAATGTAAGCATACATGACGTTGTTGATGTCGGTCGAGAACTCCATCCAAGAACCCTTGAACGGGATGATACGGGCCGAATACAACATGGTGCCATTGGCGTGCTGGCTCTGACCGAAGAACACACCGGGGGAACGGTGCAATTGTGAGACCACAACGCGCTCGGCGCCGTTGATGACGAAAGTGCCGCGAGGCGTCATATACGGAATCATGCCGAGATACACGTCTTGGACGACGGTCTCAAAGTCTTCATGTTCCTCGTCGTTGCAGGAAAGTCTGAGCTTTGCCTTGAGAGGAACGCTATAAGTTAGTCCACGTTCGATGCACTCCTCGATGCTATAGCGGGGGGCGTCGATGTAGTAATCAAGAAATTCGAGAGTAAAATTGCCTCTTGCGTCGGTGATGGGGAAATTTTCGGAGAAGACCTTGTAGAGTCCTTCGTTTTTCCTATTGTCGGGATTGGTTTCCAATTGGAAGAAATCCTGGAAAGACTGAAGCTGAATATCCAGAAAATCAGGGTATTCGAAAGACTTCTTGATAGACGCGAAGCTAATTCTTTCAGTTGATTTTGTTGCCAAGGTGATATTGTTTTTAGGGGTTGTAAAGGGAAAGACGAACTAACGAAAAGAGGAAATTTCGCATAAAGCGAAAAATCGGCACAAACCTCAGCCCCTAATTCGGGACTGAGGTTGAGCCGTTATTTACGGGAATTGAATCCTTATTTCACTTCCACTTCTGCACCGGCCTCTTCGAGTTGAGCCTTCAGTGCATTAGCTTCGTCTTTGCTCACGCCTTCCTTCAGCGGCTTGGGAGCTGCGTCAACCAGTTCCTTAGCTTCCTTCAGGCCGAGGCTGGTGAGTTCCTTCACCAACTTCACAACTGCCAGCTTCTGAGCACCAGCGCTCTTCAGGATGACATCGAAAGAAGTCTTTTCTTCAGCAGCGGCAGCAGCGCCACCAGCAGCAGGAGCAGCAACAGCAACAGCGGCGGCTGCGGGTTCAATACCGTACTCTTCCTTCAGGATGTTAGCGAGTTCGTTCACTTCCTTCACGGTGAGATTGACTAATTGTTCAGCAAAAGCTTTAAGATCTGCCATTTTACTTATTATTTTTAATTGTTAATACTTGCTTTTAATTTTGAATGATATTATTGTCTTTCTGACAGGGTTTCGAGAATGCCGCTCAACTTGTGGCCACCAGATTGCAGGCCGCTGATGACGTTCTTCATCGGCGATTGCAGCAGGGCGATGACGTCCGCGATGAGGTCGTTCTTCGACTTGACGTTGCACAAGGTGTCGAGCATGTCGTCGCCGATGTAGCAGCACTCCTCAATGAAAGCACCCTTCAGGATGGGACGGTCGTTAGTCTTACGGAAATTCTTGATCAGCTTGGCGGGAGCGTTGCCGGTCTCGCACAGCATCAGCGCAGTTGATCCTTTCAGAACATCGTACAGACCTTCATAGTCCTTCTCCATCTGCTGCATAGCCTTATGGAGCAACGCGTTCTTCACAACGATCATTTTCACACCACTATTGAAGCACTGTCTTCTCAGCTGGCTGGTCTTATCGGCGTTGAGGTCGGAGACGTCGGTCAGGTAGAAGTTGGGGCAGGCTTTCAATTCACTCAGGATGGAGTCGATGAGGACTTGTTTATCTTCTTTTCTCATTTCAACAAATTCCTTTCAATTTAGTT
>JAEETH010000137.1 GCA_016290215.1 Bacteroidales bacterium | reverse complement strand
AACTCGTCGGCACCCACACTGGCCGCCGCACCTTCATCGTCAACGCCCTCTCCATGGGCATCACCCCCAACGTCGTCATGAAATGGACCGGCCACTCCGACTACAAGGCCATGAAGCCCTACATCGATATCGTGGATTCCATTAAGGCAAGTTCGATGACGAAGTTTGATGGGTTGATTTAATCATCACATACTAAGACTCCAGTCATAGACGGGCTGTACTTTGATATGGAAACCATCCTGTTCAATCTCTTCGTAATTGTGATCGGTTAGAAGAAGAAGATTATTGCAGCCGGTCGCTTTGGCTGCCATCAGAGCTCCATTGATTTCGCGCTGTCTGGTTCTCGGAGTTGAAATGTCATATGATACTTGTACGGCTTGTAGTACGTTATCGCCCTTGCAAACAATGAAGTCACACTCGCCCGAACGTTCCAGCATATAGTACAAATCCCATCCTTCAACCTTGCATTTCCTAAGAAGTTGGGCAAGAACGATAGTCTCTAACCGCCAGCCCAAGTTGTCTCCGGAAAAAGCATCTTTCCGCTGATTCATCATCGCTACGTCAACTGCATAGACTTTCTCCTGTGTCGTTCTCACTTTGCTCTTGCGGGAGAATTTCTTTACGCCGGAGATGAGGAACGCTTGCTTAAGATAGGAAACGTAGTTTTTTGCGGTATGCTCAGACTTGAAATGGAATAGTTCTGCAAGATCTGTTGTGACTACGGCGGTTGGCGAGACATTGAGCAGATGATGGGCCATCTGTTCGAATGCATCCTTGTAAGTAATCTTGTATCGCTTCTCAATGTCGCGCTTAAGGATGTTGTCCACCAAATCAGACACATAGGTCTTGGCATCGGTAATGGTTAGCAGCTCCGGAAAACCGCCCTGCTTCATGTATTCGTCAAAAGCCCGGCGTCGAAGCCCTTCGGCCAAAGTGGTTTTCTTCTGCGTATCAACGCCCGTCATCGTACAATATTCCTTGAATGAAAACGGATACAGGTGTATTTCTTTGTTGCGGCCGGAAAGATAAGTGGCCAGTTCACTACTGAGGAGTTTGGCGTTGGATCCCGTGATGATTACATGCATTTTGCGGCGAAGCATACGGTTCACGAACAGATGCCATCCATCCACGTCTTGGACCTCATCCATAAACAAGTAGTGGAACTCGCCGTAAAGCTTGTAGAGGATTTCAAGTACGTCGTTGAGTTGGGAGGACTGTATACCCTCCAGTCGCTCATCGTCGAAGTCCACATAGCCATATTTAACTCCGGCAGCTTCCAGCGCTTGGAAACAAAGCGTGGATTTGCCGCAGCGCCGGACGCCAATTACGACCTGTGCCTGTGGGCTTTTCATATCGATGAGATTCTGTTCTGGTCTCCGACAGTAAGTCTCACTGCGTCTGGCTTCCAACTCTTCTTGCTGGTCTGCCAAAATAACTTCCAGAACCCGCTTGTCCAAGACCACCTCTTTCTTTTTCTTAGCCATAATTCAATCTTTTTCTAATGGCGCAAAGATAAGCATTTTCTTCTTAAATACGATATTATACATATTATCAAAGTGGTAGAATACGATATTTTGCATTATATGGTGCCTTTTGAATACGATAAATTGGCATTTTATCGGATTTCAAGCAATCGGTTTCTGCATTTTATCGGATTTAGGATGTTATTGCGTACCGTATACTATAAAACTGATTAACTCAAAAAACGGCGTTCTACACTTGTAGAATGCCGTTTTCTATCAGAAAATAACTTGCATTTTACTCGCTCGTGATGACCATTTCCTTGAACTCCATAATGTCCAGCATGGAGAAAAGGATCCCGTTGATGGAGGCACTCCAACTTTGATGGAAATGCCCGTAGTACCAATGCGTGATAGGCTGTCCGGCTTCAAGCAAGGACTCAAAGATCCGGTCTAGGATAACCCGCTCCCGTTCACAGTCTTCCAGTAAGGTGGCGTCCCTCGTGGCCCAGCCCATGAGCCCATCCTTCGTAATCAACTCACAGAAGGAAGGGGACGTGTGAGTCACAACAGCATCAACCTTGTATTTAGCGTTGATTTCTGCCAGTGCATCCTCGTCAAATCGTGGCATCTCATCCGCCCAGTAGCAAGCCGTCTGGGCGGAATGAGGCCGCGAATCAGCAGCGAGGCGATAGGTCCGGTCAATGCTGATGGCTCCGCCAATGCAGAGGATCGTATGACCGCAAGCGGTAACGATACTGTAGTCAGGGATGCAGCGGAAGCGCTCGTGCTGGATCCGCTGCTCCTGAAAATACGCCGGATCGTCGTGATTGCCCCTGATCATCACAATCCAATTGTTCGCTTTGGTCAGTCGACGCGATACCTTTGTGGAGATCTGCTCATAGTAACCCGGCCTCTCGAAGCCGAAACCGCAGTCTCCGGCAACGATGAGCAAAGTGTCTGTCATTCCGTACTGAACGCACAGCTTGAACACCATCTCCTCGAAGTCGCCGTGGATGTCTCCGCAAATAACGATGCATTTTGCATCTGTGTAGTTAAATGTAAGCATCTTGTTACTCATTAGGCCACGCCTCTTTTTGTTTGTGCCACGTGGTATTCTTAATAATCTTCCAATAGATTTCCCGTGATACGTCGCCAATGTGTGGGAGCCACATCTGACTGGTAACGCCATCTCGGTCCATATATTTGTCAGGCCAAGGTCTGAATCCTACCATGTCTTCCTGCCGAAGGATCTTAAGGATGGAATCGATTTCGTCGACAACAAGAGTTATACCCTGTTCGTGCAAGGCGATAGCGATTTCAGCAACGTCATCGTAATAGCCATAGACCCCGAAGTAAAGATGGAACCGGAAAGGCTCGGAATCTTCCTTTCTCCAAGGGGCAAGATGGATTCTCGCGTACGTCACATCCATGCAGTGATATGCGCTGTTTTCGCCATACCATTCCTTATACCCGTCTTCGCTATCCAAATCAAGTCC